>JAAZNF010000050.1 GCA_012798435.1 Myxococcales bacterium
CTCGCCGTCCCCGAGAGCACCCCCGTGGCCGGGTCCACCGAAAGCCACGAAGGCAGCGTCTTCCCGCTCGCCGCCTCCAGACCCCAGGTGTACGGCAGCAGCCCCCCCTCGCCGTTCAGCGCCGCCTGGTACGGCCCACCGGCCACCGCCGCTGGCAGCGACTCCGTGGTGATGGTGAGGGGCGCGCCTGAGACGCACTTCTGCTCGGCGTTGCACAGGTAGTCCTTCTGACAGTCGGCGTTGATGGCGCACTTGAGATCGTCCGGGGTCACGCCGCCGTCGCAAGCGGCAAAAACCATGGTCGAGGCCAGCAGGACGCAAAACCGTTTCATGTTCCCACCTCCGGGGACAGATGTTTTCACTGGAAGATACAACCACCCGGGACGTTTTGGCCACAAATTTCCACACAGCACCCCCGGTCCGCCGCGCCCTCGGGCCCGCCCTGCCCGCCGGCCGAGCCGTCGCAACAATACCGCCCTCCGGGGCAGGCCCCGTTGCCGGCGCCGAAGGTCGCGCACACGCAGTACCCGGTCGCCTGCCCCTCGACGGCGTCCGGGGCCGGGCTGTTGCGGGGGCACTTGCCGTTCACCCCACCGTAGGCGCAGCCGCCCTGGTGGCACTGGCCCAGGGTCCCGTCCACCTTGATGCAATAGACGTCGCAACGGCCGCAGGCCGCGGGATCGCTGGCCGTGTCCACGCACTCGAAACGCCACTGTCCTGGACCCACCATCCTCCTGCAGCACTGGGATGCCGCGCCCCCTTGACAGGTGGCGTTCGGGCCGCAAGCGCAGCGATCGCCCACGTCCGTTTGCGCGCAGGAGGCGTAACTCCCCACGAAGTCGCGGCACTCGCCGTCATCCTCGCAATAACACTCGCTGGCCGAGACGTCGCAGTGCGGCCCGCCGAAGCCGATGCCGCAGGCCCGGTCGCAGCCGCCGCAGTTTTCGTCGTCCTGCGGGCGGCAGGCGAAATTGCAGCACACCCCGCCGGCGCAGTCCCCGTCCCCGAGACAGCCGCAGCGAAGCTCACCAGGCGTGGGAGACACGCAGCGCAGGCCCCCGGACGCGCAGTCGAGCGCGCACGAGCCGCAGTGGGCGTCGTCGCTCATGCTGACGCAGGTGTCGTCGCAACACTGCTCGGCGCCGCTCTGGCAGTCGCTCCCCTCGCGGCAGCCGCAGTGGGCGTTGCCGGTGGCGAAGTTCCCCACGCAGGCGCGGTTCGTGCCGTTTTCGGAGCAGTCGTTGCGGCAGCCGCCGCAGTGCGCGTCGTCGAAGGCCTGCTCGCAGCCGTTGTCGGGATCGTTGTCGCAGTCGAGGTACCCCGAGCGGCAGGCCCGGTAGGCGCACACGAACCCGCCGTCGGTGACGAGACACTCGACGCCCTCGACGTTTTGAAAGCGGCCAAGGCAGCTCGTCTCGCAGCCGCCGCAGTGCGCCGCGTCCATCTCCTGCTCGCAACCGTTCTCCCGGTCGCCGTCGCAGTCGAGGAACCCCGGCTGGCACTCCTCGTAATCGCAGCGGCCGCCGTCGCACAGCACGCCGATTCCGTTTTTCACGAGCCCGTCGCAGTCATGGCCGCACTCGCCACAGTTCTCGGTCGAGATGTCGAGATCCTGACAGCCGCTCTCGCAACAGGCCTCTGCTTCGGAGCACACCGGGCCGTTGCCGCAGCGGCACATCCCCGCCGCGCAGCGGTCGGAGACGCCGGCGGGGCAGGCCGAGCAGGAGGCGTCGCAGTGCGAAAGATCGGCGGAGGGCGTCGTGGAGGTGCACTCGGTCCAGACTCCCTCCACGCACAGGCGTAATCCGCTGCGGCACACGCCCTCCTCGCTCACATGGCACGGCTTGGTCTCGGTGCTCTCGCACTCCGCCACCGAGAGCGGGAGCTGCCGGGTGCGGCTCCGCCCGGCCCCGTATGAGCTGTCGGTCACGGTGATGGTCACCGGCTGGGTGGCGCTGACCCCGGTCGGCGTCCCGCGCAGCACCCCGGTCTCCTCGTCGAGCGTGAGCCAGGAGTATGGCGAGTCCATCCGCCAGCGGTACGGTTGAAGCCCCCCCTGGGCCGCGAGCTGCGCCTCGAACAGCGTGCCCACCGAGGCCTTCGGCAAGAACTCCGTGACGATCTCGAGGGGCTCGACGCTCACGCACTCCTGCTCAGGGTTGCAGGTCATCCCCTCGCGACAGGGGTTTTCGTTCGAGCACAGGTCCAGCGGTGCCCCCCCCGAGCAAGAACAGCAGAGCAAGAACATTCCGGA
Organism: Myxococcales bacterium; assembly: GCA_012798435.1. Taxonomy (GTDB): domain Bacteria; phylum Myxococcota; class B64-G9; order B64-G9; family B64-G9; genus JAAZNF01. The sequence continues at coordinate 2,255 of JAAZNF010000050.1, forward strand.
TGCGATGAGCCCTGAGAACCTGTACGTCATTTTTCCCTCCTCGTTCGCCACCCGCCGGACGGCCCGGTGGCGGCCATGCGGGCAGGTTTGGAAGCATCTTTCGTGCCAAAATTTTTGTCCTTTGTTTCCAAGAGATTGCGGAAGCACCCCCCCTCCCGACGTCCGGATTTCGGACACCTGTCCGATTTTCGGACAATGCGTTCCCGGCTTGAACCCTGGTGTGGTTTGGATCACAATGCGCCCGTTCGCAGCTGGAGGCACAGAAAATGGAAAGCTTCTTTACTTCGATCGTGGACATCTTCAAGGTCGAGGGCCAGCCGCTCTCGCTCATCCCGGCCATCGAGGTGGCGGTGATCGCCTCGGCCGTGCTGGCCATCCTGTTCTACCGCTTTCGCCAGCCGGCGCTGCTCGCCTACATCGTGGCCGGGCTGGTGCTCGGCATCTTCGCCCGCGCGATCATGGGCGAGTCTAGCAGCCACATGCAAGAGATCTCGCACCTGGGGCTCGTGTTTCTCCTGTTCATCATCGGGCTCGAGCTGGATCTTTCCGAGATTTTGAAACTCGGTCTGCGCCCGGCGCTCACCGTGCTTCTCCAGGCGCCGCTCACCATCCTGCTTGCGCTGGGGCTGCAACATTTGCTGCTCCTGCTCGACATCCGTTGCCCGGGGTTGGCCTCGAGCGCGCAGGGGGCGTTCATCTTCTCGGTGGCCATCGCGCTCTCCTCGACGGCGGTGGCGGTGAAGCTGCTCGCCGATAAGTTCGACCTCACCTCCCAGGCCGGCAAGCTCACCGTGATGACGCTCATCGCCCAGGACATCTGGGCGGTGCTGGCGCTCTCCTACCTCTCCTCGAAGTCCGGCGAAGGCTCCTCGGTCTGGTCCATCGCCTTGATGCTGGGGGGCGCGGTCGGCGCGGCCCTGGTCATGGGCTTCGTCGCGCGCAAGCTGCTCGCGCGCCTGTTCGCCTTCCTGTCGCGCAGCCCGGACCTGGTGGCCATGTTGGCGCTCGGCTTCTGTTTTCTTGGCACCATGCTGCTCTCCTCGATCGGACTCTCGGCCGAGATGGGGGCGCTGATCGCCGGTCTTTCGCTCGGCACCCTGCCCATGGCCTCCGAGATCATGGCCAAGGTGTCGTCGCTTCGGGACTTCTTCATGGCGGTGTACTTCGTCACCCTGGGCATGAGCCTGCCGCCGCCCTCCCTGGGGATCATCGGCGCCGCGCTCGCCCTCATCGGCGTGCTCATCGCAAGCCGCTTTTTGATCATGACCCCCATGCTGCTCGTCGCCCGCCAGGGCGGGGTCGTGGCCCTGACCACGCCCATCAACCTGGCGCAGCTCTCCGAGTTCTCGCTGCTGCTCGTGCCGCTGGGGGTCGGCGGGGGCATGCTCACCGCCGAGGAGGGCTCGGTCATCTCGTATGCCATGATGCTCTCGGTGCTCATCGCGACATACGGCATCAAGTACAACTACCCGCTGGCCCTCGCGATCCACCGCCTGTTCGTGCGCAAGTCATTATCGCAAAAGGATATTTCAACTTGCGCCGGGTCGGAAACCGGGGTGGGTGGCACCGTGGAAGGGGCCGTGGAAGGGACTAAAGAACATGTTGAAAATGAAGAGGTTTCCAGGGATTTTGCTGCCGGGGCGAAGGACATCGTCCTCCTCGGGTTCTTCCGCACCGCGGAGGCCCTGGCGCGTATATTAAAGGATATGCGCCCGGAGCTCATCGAGCGCATCCGGGTCATCGACTTCAACCTGCGCAACCACCCCGCCATCCGCGAGCACGGCCTCAGGGTCTCCTACGGCGACATCAGCGATCCCGAGACGCTGCGGCACCATCATGTCGGGGAGGCGCGCCTGGTGCTCTCGACGGTGGGCAACACCTTCCTGCGGGGCATCACCAACCAGGAAATCCTGAGCGCGGTAAAGAGCATGAACCCGGCCGCGCGCTTCATCGGCACCGCCGAGAGCCCGGAGGAGAAGGAGCGCCTGCTCGAGCTCGGGGCCTTCGCCGCCATCTCCCCCTCCGAGGAGGCGGCCCGGGCCATCGCGAACCTCCTCCCCCGCGCGCTGAAAGACTGACCGCGGCGCAATTGTCCGCCTGGCGCGCCGCGAACGGGTGGCCTGAGGCGCGGCTGCTGGCGATGAGTCCTCCCAACTGCTCGGCGCAGAGCCGCCTGCGCTGCGTGGAGGACTCATCTGGCGCGCCGCGTATAATTCAGTACGTTGCGCGGCTGCCGAGGGTGTGCGCCGCAATGTGTACCTGGTGGTGGCCGCGTAGCCGACCGGGGGCCCCCCGCCGCCGCGCAGGGTCCTCCCGAGCAGCGCCGGGGGTGGTCGGCGTTAAACAGGCCGCCTGTTGAGCACATGTTGCGGCGCAATTGTCCGCCTGGCGCGCCGCGAACGGGTGGCCTGAGGCGCGGCTGCTGGCGATGAGTCCTCCCAACTGCTCGGCGCAGAGCCGCCTGCGCTGCGTGGAGGACTCATCTGGCGCGCCGCGTATATTCAGTACGTTGCGCGGCTGCCCACCGATGTCGCCGTATTGACAAATTGTGGCGGCTGGCGGCCGTGGTTCCGACCGAATTTTCCTTGGCAGAAGATTTTTTCTCTTCTTTCGCGGGGGTTCACGGGGGCAGAGCCCCCGTGCAAGGATTTCAAAAATGATTTGGGGTGTTACTCGACCGTGACGCTCTTGGCCAGGTTCCTGGGCTGGTCCACGTCGGTCCCCTTCAGATCCGCCACGTGGTAGGCCAGGAACTGGAGCGGCAGGATGGTGAGCAGCGGTAGCAAGAGCGGCGGTGCCTCGGGCACCGTGATCGCGATCTCGGCCCTCGAGGCCGCCCGGGTGTCCCCCTCGGACACCACGGCGAACACCCGTCCGCCGCGGGCTTGGACCTCCTCCATGTTGCCGAGCGTCTTCTCGTAGGCCTCCTCGCGCACCGCCAGCACGATCACCGGTAGCTGCTCGTCCACCAGCGCGATGGGGCCGTGCTTCATCTCGCCGGCGGCGTACCCCTCGGCGTGGATGTAGGAGATCTCCTTGAGCTTGAGCGCGCCCTCCAGCGCCACCGGAAACTGCCGCCCCCGGCCGAGGAACAGCACGTCGCGCGCCTGGCCGCAGCGGCGCGCCAGCGGCAGCACCGCCGGCTCCTGGCGGATCACCTGCTCCATGAGGAGCGGCAGGCGCAGCAGCGACTCGAGCTGCGCCCGGGCCGCCTCGGGCGGCAGGGTGCCGCGCAGCCGGCCCAGCTTCACCGCGAGCAGGAAGAGCGCCGCCAGCTGGGTGGTGAAGGCCTTGGTGGAGGCCACCCCGATCTCCGGCCCGGCGTGGGTGAACAGGGTGCCGCACACCGCCGGCGCCCCGCGGGCCGGCGCCTCGCATTCGCGCGAGATGGCCGATCCCACCACGTTGCAGATCGCAAGGCAGCCCGCCCCGCGCGAGCGCGCCTCCCGCACCGCGGCCAGCGTGTCCGCGGTCTCGCCCGACTGGGACACGGCGAGGACCAGCGTGTCCGGGCCCACCAGCGGGTTGCTGTAGCGGAACTCCGAGGCCAGCGCCACCTCGACGGGCAGGCGGGCCAGCTCCTCGATCATGTTCTTCGCGCATAGCCCGGCGTGGAAGCTCGTGCCGCAGGCCACGATCACCGCTCGGCGTACGCCGGTGGCGGCGGCGCGATCGAGGGTGACGCCGTCGAGCTCGACGTCGGCGGCCTCGACCCGCACCCGCGAGCGGATGGTGTCGGTCACCGCCCGGGGCTGCTCGAAGATCTCCTTGTGCATGAAGTGCTTGTGGCCTTCCTTCTCGGCGGCCACGGCGCTCCACTCGATGCGGCGGCGGCGGCGCTCCAGCGGCTGGCCCTCTCTGTCGGTGATGCGCACCCCGTCCGCGGTCAGCTCGGCGAAGTCGCCTTCCTCCAGGTACAATACGTCGCGGGTGTGCTCCAGGATGGCAGGCACGTCCGAGGCCAGGAAGTTCTCGCCCTGGCCGAAGCCGACCACCAGGGGGCTCGCGTTCTTCGCCGCCACCACCCGGCCGGGGCAGCGCTGGCTGACCACGGCCAGCGCGTAGGTGCCCCGCACCGCCTTGAGCGCCCGCCGCACCGCGGCGTGCAGGTCCGGTTCCTGCTTCAGCTCCTCGGCCACCAGGTGGGCCAGGATCTCGGTGTCGGTTTCGCTGGCGAAGCGGTGCCCGCGCTGCTCCAGGGCGGACTTGAGTTCCAGGTAGTTTTCGATGATGCCGTTGTGGACCAGGGCCACGTCATCGAAACGGTGCGGGTGGGCGTTCTCGTCCGAGGGTTTGCCGTGGGTGGCCCAGCGGGTGTGGCCGATGCCCGTGCTCCCCGAAAGCGGGGCCTTCTCGAGCCGCTCGGTCAGGACCTGGAGCTTGCCCTTGGCCCGGGCCAGCTCGAGGCCCTTTTCGCCCAGGACGGCGATCCCCGCCGAGTCGTAGCCCCGGTATTCGAGCCGCCGCAGGCCCGAGAGGATGATGGGTTGGCAAGGACGACCGCCCACGTAGCCGACGATTCCACACATGGCGCGCTCCCGCGAAGTCGGCGAAACCTACCACAGATCGAGACCCCATCAAACAACATAAAGGGTGAGAAACCTGCGGGTACCGATCGGTGGGTAAAAATCCACCCGCCCTTGACAGACCGGGACTCGCCTGGCAAATGGTCTCTGAGGGGAGAAGGGAACGATGTCATGCGCGAGTGCCCCCGTCTGGTGACGTGCCCGTTCTTCAACGACAAGATGGCGAACAAGCCTGCGACGGCCGAACTCTACAAGCAGCGCTACTGCCGGGACGACTTCGAGAGCTGCGCGCGGTACATGGTCTTCGCCAAGCTCGGCAAGGAGAAGGTCCCGGGCTCTCTCTTTCCCAATGACATCAAGTGCGCCCGGGACATCCTGGAGAAGGGCTGAAACCGGTCGGGGTCGCTATCCAGGGCGCGCGCGAACGCGCTCGACCTGTCCAAGAAAATGCGAAGCTTGTGACCGGTGACTCTTCGCGTGCCCCCGGCGAGCGGTCTTTCGGTCAAGGCGGGGATTGTGGCGACAGGGCCCGCTCGCCTGCGGAAGATGGTTGGTCGGTGGGATTCAATACCAGGAGCCGAAGTGGTCCCACCCCGGGGGCGGCTCGCTGTACGGACGCTCCGGGTAGTAGGGCGGCGGCGGCGGGGGCGGCCAGGGCCGGTCGCAGAAGGCGCTGACTCCCATGGCGCACAGACCCTGCCGGCTGTTGTAGCGCACGCCCAGGCGCACCTCGGGGCTCGACCAGTTCTCCCGCACGAAGGTGGTCTCGCTGACCGGAGAGTAGCTGCGCTCGCCGAACTGGGTGCCCAGGTCGCGCCCGCGGGGGTACGGATACGGGGCGGACTCCGCGGCGGTGCCGGCCCGCGGGGCCTGGCGCTCGGCGTCGTCCACGGGGTACTCGCCCCGCTTGAGGGCGTAGGGCGGCGGCGGGGGCGGGTAGTTCACCCGCTCGGGGAAGATGGCCACCCCGATCACGCCGACCTCCCACGGGGTGCCCATGCGCGCGGCGTAGGAGTCGGGGACGGTGGTGAAGCGGAAGGCGGCCACCTCGGCGGTGCTGATGCGGAACCCGTCCACGTCGATGAAGGAGTACGGCGGGATGACGTAGCCGCGCTTACCCAGCTCGGCCGGCCGGCCGTCGATGGCGTCGCGGCCGTCCACCGAGATCACCGCCTCCACCCGCCGCCAGGAGCGGTTGTGGACGCGGATGGCGTAGCGCGAGCCGATGAAGCCCTCGACGTAGCCGTAGCCACCCTGGTAGTACACCGGCTGCTCGACGCCGTTCACCACGATGCGCAGCTCGTACGAGGAGGCCGAGTGGCTCCCCGAAAACCAGATCCTGCCGTCGGCGTCCGTGGAGCACACCAGGCTCGAGATCGCCACCAGCGCCGGAACCAGTATCGTCTTTCTCACGGGCCACCTCCAGGTAGCGTGCGGGCTCGGTTCTATTGACGGACGGCACGGGGCGCGGATCTGATGATACAAAAAATCCCGCTTGCCCAAAAGACCCCCCTTTCCCTCCATCCGCGGATTGGGCTAACATTCCCCCATCGTTCCCGGAGGCCGTCATGCCGAGGTTTTTGTTTCTTGCATTTTTACCATGCCTTAGCGCGCTCGGATGCGGCGGCGGGGGAGAATCCTCCTCGCTCCCGCACGCGCTGCCGTTCGAGTTCTCGCGCCCGGCCGTAGGCGAACCCATCGCCGAGCCCGAGGTCCAGTCGCTCACCGACGAGATCACCGGGTTCTGGAAAGACACGGACTTCTTCGTGTGGCTGCTCGAGACCTCGCACGGCAACGACGAGAGCACTGGCAAGCCCGACTACCTCATCTACTGGGACGACGTGGACGCCATCAAGCAGGGCGACACGGTGACCTTCAAAAACGCCTCGCGCCACGGCGGCAGCCACAACAACGCCGAGCCCACCGCGCTGCTCCTCGCCCAGGCCCTCTCCGGCCACCTGCTCACCGGCGACCCCGCCATGGGAGAGGTCGCCGAGCAGTACGCCAAGTCCATCACCGCCCTGATGAAGGGCTTCGTGTACGACCAGAACGACGCGCTGATCTTCATCACCAGCCGGAACATCATCACCCAGAACCACGCCTTCACCCTCCCCTCGGGCAAGAAGAAGGCGGTGGACTACAGCGACTGGTACTCCTCCTACGAGGGTTGGAACGCCGCCCGGTACCATTATCCGAACAACCCGACCTTCGGCGACGTGTGGGTCACCACCATGCGCTCCAAGGACGACGTGCACGCCATGTACCGCGCCGCCGCCTGGCTGCCGTACCTGGCCGAGGACGGGCGCACCCCCAAGGTGCGCCAGGCCGCCCGCGAGGCGCTCGAGTTCATGCGCGGCTTCGCCAAGGACATCGTGGACACGGGCTACCACATCCGCAGCAAGGATGCCCAGGGCCGGCCGTTCGTCCCCGACCAGGACCTGGCCAGCTTCGTGGACTACCTGGACGTGTTCCCCGACGCCGAGTGCGACGCGCGCCTCGCCAGCGCGCTGCTCGCCTCGGGCGACAGCCTGGGCCAGGAATGCGGCAGCGGCCAGGGCAGCGGCTACGACCCGGCCGCCGGGGCCATCAACTACTACAACTACGCCATCATCGACGGCTTCCACATGGCCGCGGTCCTGCTGGCGCTGGTCCACGGAAAGGCCGAGATCGCCGAGCCGCTGCTGCGCGGCCTGGCCACCCGCATCGAGCGCTACCGCGACCCGAACGTGGCCGAGGCGGGCAAGTCGAACGAGAACTGGGAGCGCGACATCGCCATCCTGCTGCTGGAGGCCGCCGCGGTGGGCCTGCCGTTGACCTCCGATGAGGCGCGCCAGGTCATGCGCTTTCTGCGCCAGTCGGTTGCGGCGCACCGGACGTTTCCCAACTGGGATCTATGGGACGCGGCGGTCCCCGACGGGGTGTACGACTTCCGCTCGGGCTACCGCCCGGCGGCCAGCCCCCAGACGTTCCGGGCCTGCGACATGGCCTTCGTGCTGGAGTACTGCTTCTCGCCCTTCCGCAACCTGGCGGGGGCGCGGTTCGTGGACTGCGAGCGGGTGAAGGACCTCGCCCGCTGGGGCCGGTAGCGGCGTGGGGTGTCCGCCGCGCGAGCGCCAGGCCCAGACCGCCGGCGCGTTCGCGCGCGCAAGGAGGCGAGATGCGAAGGTGCCTGGCAGCGTGTTTCGTCTGGTGCGCGCTGGCTTCGGGGTGCGCGGAGTCGGCGGGGCTGCCGAAACCGGTGGCCGACCCGGCGGCGGCGGCGCGGGCCTTTCGGCTCTACTACCGCGAGCGGGTCGAGCGGGTGGTGTTGGCCGACCAGCGCTTCTACAACGTGGGCGACGTCGACTTCGGGGTGAACCTGCAGAAGGTCGGCATCCGCCGCGAAGGAGGCGACTTCGAGACGGTCTCGGGCCCCACCGACAACAACGACATCGGGCTTGCGGTGTGGACCACGGCCGCGGCCTACCGCGTCTTCGGCGGGCGCTTCCTGGAGCTGGCCCTGCTGCGCAAGCTCAACGGCCTGCGCTTTTTCGAGGCGGTGAGCGGCGTTCCCGGCATGACCGCGCGCATGGTGTACCCCGGCTGGACCCGCACCGTGGACGGGGTGGCCGGCAGCGTGACGCGGGTGCGGGACGGCGAGACGGTGCTGCCGCCGGAGCGCTACGCCCCCGAGCTCGAGGCGGAGCTCATCGAGGCCTTCTTTGGCGGGGTGCGCATCACCCACCGCGAGGACCCGGCGGACTTCCTCTTCTCCTACATGCCGGCGGTGGAGACGGGGCAGTACGCCGTGACCTACAGCTTCTCGGCGCTGCCCGACTACCTGCGCTCCTCCGACTGCTGCGCCTCCATCAAGCGCACGCCCGGCGGCCACCCCTGGGCGGGCGCCTACTGGGGCAACCACAACTCGCGCGACAACTTCCCCGACCTTTCGCTGGGGCTGGTCACCGCCATGGAGATCGCCGCCGACGGCCGCGCCACGCCCCTGCTGCGCGAGGCGGCGCGCGCGGTCGTCGCGGCGGGGCAGCGCATCGGCGACCTGATCGCAACGCACGACGCCATCATGACCGTGGACGAGCGTCATCCCTACGGCGAGCTCACACCCTCGGGCCAGGTGCGCCCGGACGGCGAGACCGAGAACGAGGACCTGGGGACCTTGGCCGACTGCCAGATGGCCTTCCTGGCGCGGGCGGTGTCCTCGCGCGGGCTCTCGGCGCCCTTGCCCGAGGCGCGCGCCCCGGCCTCCATCGAGAACCTCATCATCGAAACCCTGGGCCAGGACACGAACTGCCGCGTTCCCCCGGCGCCCCGGGTGTGCCGCGGGCTGGACGAGGCCTTCTGCGGCTTCTCCTGGGGCCAGATGAATGAACTCACCATGTTCGGCCGGCCCTGGCTGGAGCTGGTGCGCGAGGTGGAGAAGAGCTCGCCGGGCATGGCCGAGACCCTGATCGGCGGCTTCCAGGACGACTTCTACGAGATCACCCTGGCGGTGGCCGCGCTGGCGCGTTACGCCACGCTGAAAAAAGACCAGGCCTTGCTCGCCGAGGCGCGCCTGGCCATGGCCCAGCTCGGTGCGCTCATGCGCGAGTTCGCCGACATCATCTACGCGCAGACCAACCCCGAGGCCCTGGCGCGGCGCACCATGCGCGCCGCCATCCTGGAGGGTTTCGCCGGGCTGCCGGACGTTCCGGCCGCCGACCTGGGGAATCTCGCCGAGCCCGAGGGCCACAGCGCCGCGCTGGAGAGCCGGCTCGACATGGCGGACACGGCGCCCTGGCCGCTCATCGACGACGCGGAGATCCAGGCCAGGATCGCGCGCGAGCTCGAGGGGGAGAGCGAGACGGTCCAGGCCCGCTACCGCGACGCCTACGGCGACGTCCCGCCGGTGCGGCGCAGCGCCGACGGCTACGAGGCGCGCGGCGTGCCCGAGGCCGAGCACCCCTGGCGGGCGGTGGAGGCGCCGCGCCACCTGCTCACCGGCGGGGGGCACCTCCTGTACGCGCTGCCGCTGTGCGAGACGGCGCCCTACCTCCTCGACTGCACCTGGGCCCGGGCCGGCTGCGCGCGGCCCGATCTCGACGGCGATGGTCAGGTGAACGACGCCGACCGGACGATCTTTCTCGAGCGCGCCGCCCGCCACGCCGGCGTCGCCTGCCGCGAGAAGAATGCCTGGTGCGAGGGCGCCGACCTGGACCGCACCGGGACGGTGGACGAAACCGACGAGGCCTTCCTGGAGGCCGCGCAGGGGTGCCGCTATCAACCCCCGGCGGCGCTCCCCTGAGTGCCGGAGGGTCGAGCTGGCTTTTTCACTGAAGCCTGCTTGAATGGCTTGTTCAATTCCGAAATGCGCGCCCGCCCGCGCTGGCTGCTGTGGCCTCGCGGTCGGTCGCGCTCGCAGGTGTATTCGAACGCCAAGTAGAGTATCTGGTGAAGGAACCATCGACAGGAGGGCTCATGCAACGCGCACAGGATGCTCCGAAGAAGCGGACCGGGTTCTTCGGCTGGGTGAAGCGGATCTTCTTGCTTTTGTTGCTCGGCGCGGCGGCCTTCGGTGGCTACTCGCTCTACGACTGGTACCGCGAGCGAGAGGTGCTGCGCCAGATCGTCTCGCGGCTCACCGCCGAGGAGCGGGTGGCCGAGGTGTGGGTGGAGGAGCACCGCCCGGGCCCGGACGGCCAGGTGGAGCGGCTGCGGCTCAAGATCCTGGAGTACGGCTCGAACGGCAAGGCGCTGCCGCCGGTGTTCTGCGAGTTCACCGCGAACGACATCGTCCACTTCGAGGCGCTGGTCATCCGCCTGGACGATCAGCTCGTCATGGACGGGCGGGGCAAGAGCACGCACCTCTTCCGGCGGGCCTTCGCGCTCGACGAGCGGGGGCACACCTTCCAGAGCTGCGACATCAACCGTCCCCTGGACGTCCCCGGCGGCTACCGCCTGGAGAACGCCGACGCGCGCGCGCGGGAGATCGAGGAGCGCTACTGGAAGAAGTTCTGGGCGCTCGCTCTGGACGAGAAACAACGCGAGGCCGCGGGGGTGAAGAACGCCCAGATCGAGGCGCCCGCCACCCGCTTCGTGCCGGGGCGCATCTACCGGCTGGTGCTGGAGCACGACGGCGGCCTCACCATCCAACCCGGCGCCGTCCCCGAGATATTGCAGGGGCAGAAGGTCCCGGAGAGTGGGACCGGCCCGGCTACACGTTGAAGCGGAAGTGGATGATGTCGCCGTCCTGGACGCGGTAGTCCTTGCCCTCCAGCCGGTAGCGGCCCGCCGCGCGCGCCCGGCTCTCGCTCCCGCCCGCCTCCATGAAGTCGGCGTAGGAAACCACCTCGGCCCGGATGAAGCCGCGCTCGATGTCCGAGTGGATGACGCCGGCGGCCCGCCGGGCGTCGGTGCCGTTCCGTACGGTCCAGGCGCGGCACTCGTCCTCGCCCACGGTAAAGAAGCTCATCAGGCCGAGCGCGCCGTAGGCGACCTTGAGGTAGCGGTCGCGGGCGGTCTCGTGCTGGCCCAGTTCGGCCAGGAAGGCCGCCCGCTCGCCGGGAGCGAGCTCCAGGATGTCGGCCTCCGCCGGGGCGCACAGCGGCATCGCCGTCCCCGCGTGGGCGGTGACGGCGGCGAGCAACGCCTCCGGGACGCGGTCGGGGGCGCTCTCGGGGGTGTTCACCAACGTAAGCAGCGTCTTCTGCGACAGCGGTGCGTAGGCCTTGAGCCGGGCGGCGTCCGCTTCGGCAAGCGACAGGGTCCGCAGAGGCCGGCCGTCTTCCAGGTGGGCGCGACAAAGGCGCAGGAGATCCATCTCGCCCGCGGCGGCCGGCGTCTTTTCCTTGGCCAGGCGCTCCAGGCGCTTCTCGACCACCGCCAGGTCGGCCAGGATCAGCTCCTCCTCCACGCGCACAAAGTCGCGCGCCGGATCGGGCATTTCGGAGAGGAAGGGGCTCTGATACGCCCGCAGCACCAGCGTCAGCACGTCCATGGTGCGAAGCTGCGCGACGGCCGCCGCGTCCAGCAGCGCCTCCGCGCTGCCGGGGATGTCGGCGAACACCATCTCGGCGGGCGTGGTCTTCTTGGGGCGGAAGATACGCGAGAGCTCATCGAGGCGCGGGTCGGGGACCTTCACCGTACCGAGCACGATCTCGCGCCGCCCGGCATCCGCCGGGCGGATGCCGCTCAACGAACAGAACACTGTGCTCTTTCCGCAACCCAGCAGGCCGAAGATGCCGACTTTCACGACCTCGCTCCATCCACCCCGGATCCCGCCGTTGCGGCGGGCGGGGCGCCTTTAGCGCAAGGTGCTGATTTACGCAAGGTTTTTTTTATCATCTTGCCAGGCTTGGCGGGTCGGGATTAGAATCTCAAGCATGGCTCGATGACGAGGTGCCCCATGAAATCGAAGGCGCTGTGGACGGTAGCGGCTCTTTGCTCCTCCCTGTTCCTGCTCCAGTGCGGGCGGACCATGCCGGAGATATGCATGAGCGACGCCGACTGCCAGGCGGGCTTTCGCTGCCTGGACGTTGGCGGCGGACTCATGCGCTGCGTGCCCGGCGCGTGCCTCTCCGACAGTGACTGCCCCTCGGGAAAGGTGTGCCGCGACGGCGCGTGCGTGGCCCTCCCCGACTGCGAGAGCGACGCCGATTGCCCGCGCGGCTACGCCTGTCGCGACGGCCAGTGCGTGGTGAGCCCGCAATGCGAAAACGACGCCGATTGCCCCGAGGGATACGCTTGCACCGATGGCCAGTGCGTGATCATCCCGCCGCGCTGCCAGAAGGACACCGATTGCCCGGGCGAGCTCATTTGCGAAAACGGCGTGTGCGTCGGGCCGTACTGCCAGGGGATGGATTGTCCCGCCGGCTACGTGTGCCTGGACGGCCGGTGCGTTCTCGAGCCGGAGTGCCAGCGTGACACGGACTGCCCGGACGGTTATGTGTGCAGCGAAGGCCGCTGCGTCTTTGCGCCGGAGTGCGAGCAGGACTCAGACTGCCCCACGGGTCAGGTGTGCCGCGACCACCGCTGCGTGGAGGTTGCAGACTGCAAGACCGCCTGCGACTGCGAGCAGGGCATCGCCTGTGTCGCCGGCCGCTGCAGCGACGCCCTGCCCGAGCCGGTGCAGGCGTATTGTTGCGACAAGCCCGGCTGCCCGCCCGGCCAGAGCTGCGTGTACTGGTCCGGCCTGCCCGGGGTTTGCCCCGGGTGCCGCTCGGACGGGGACTGTCCCCAGGAGTACCGCTGCCTCGATGGCCAGTGCGTCTACCAGGGATACTGCCGCTCCGACGCCGACTGCCCGATCGATTACGTGTGCCAGGAAGGGCGCTGCGTGTACCTGCCGTGCGACTGCCGCTCGGACGCGGACTGCCCGCCGTACTACACCTGCGTAAACTGCCACTGCCGGCCGCCGGATCACTGCGAAAACGACGCGCAGTGCCCGGACGGGTACAGGTGCCAGAACGGCTTCTGCGTCCGGGTGGTGCAGTGCAACGTAGACAGCGACTGCCCGCCGCCGCAGAGCTTCTGCCGGGACGCCAGCACCCTCGCCCGCACCGTCTCGTTCTGCCAGGACGGCATGTGCCAGATCCTGACGGAGACGTCGCCCTGCCCTTCCGGCACCTACTGTCTCGACGGGCGCTGCCAGAGCGCGCCCCAGTGCCTCAGCGACCTCGACTGCCCGCAGGTCCCGCCGGCCTGCCTGGACCCGCGGACCGTGGTGATCACCAAGTCGTACTGTCAGGCGGGGGCGTGCGCGTTCGAGAGCGGAACCTACCTCTGTGGCGAGAACGAAGTGTGCGACCAGGGCGCCTGCCGCTATTCGCCCCAGTGCCGCTCCGACGCGGACTGCCTGCCCGGCTACCGCTGCGAAAACGGCCAGTGCGTGTCCTCGCCGCAGTGCCAGAGCGATCGCGACTGCCCGCCGGGATACCGCTGCGTCAACGGCCAGTGCGTCTATACGCCCGAGTGCAGCACAGATCGCGACTGCCCGGCCGGGTACACCTGCCAGAACGGCGTGTGCGTGTAC
>JAAZNF010000051.1 GCA_012798435.1 Myxococcales bacterium
GGCTCCGCCACGGGCGCGGGGCCCACCGCCACAGCCTTGAGTTCGGTGGGCTTCGCCTTGGCGGTGCTCACCACCGAGGCCACGCCGCCGGCGATCGGGTCGGGGCAACCCTCGACGCGTTTGAACATGATCGAGGCCATGTTGTAGATCTCGACGCTGGCGCCGAGAAGGTCGGGATCGAGCTGGATTTCGGGCAGCGGGCAGACCTCGCGCGAGCCGACCTTGACCAGGTACACGCCCACCCGGTAGTTGTTGCCCACGCGGGCGATGCCGCCCAGCGCGATGAAGTCCGCGCCGATCTCCTTGCCCTGCTGGGCCACCACGTCGATCACCGAAGGCGGCAGCCGGTTCTTCTGCAGGGCCTCGGCGATCTCGCCCAGGGGGCCGCTGGCCTTCTTGGCGCCGCCCAGCGCGGCCAATACCTGCTTGCGTTGCGTGGAGACGACGGTGACCTTCTCGGCCCAGGTCTGCAAACCTTCCTTCTCCACCCGGATGTAGTGCTCGCCCGGCACCAGCTCCTTGAGCAGGATCGGGGTGGGGCCTACCTTGCGCCCGTCCAAAAACACCATGGCGCCGTCCTCGTTGGCGCCGACCTCCAGCTCGCCACGGGCCTTGAGCAGGAGCTTCTTTCGCAGCGCGTCCACGGTGTTGCGGAACATGGGTGGGTACTTCTCGGGGTCCAGGCTGAGGTCCGGTGCCAGGCGGATGACCTTGATCAGGACCTTGGCGCCTTCCTCGTCGTTGTCGGTGCGGTAGTAGCACACCGCCAGGTTGAGCAACGCCTCCACAATGGGGCCGAAGTCCGTAAGCAACGCCAGGGAGCCCTCGTACTTGTTCACCGCCGCCTGCAGGGCCTTGGCCGCCTCGGCGAACTTGAGCTCGTTGTAGAGCCTCTCGCCGTCCTTACGCAGCTTCTCGGCGGCCTTGAGCTCGGCGTCGGACATGGGCTTCACCGCCGTGGTCACGGTCTCCGGGATGAACACCGGGCCCTTCTGCAACGACACTTCCTCGCTGTGCTTGATCTCGTTCTTGATGAGCTCGGTCACCTGGCTGGTGACGTCGGCCGGCGCGCCCTTGAAGACCGCCTGGATGGGGAAGACATAGATCTTGGCCTGGCTGCTGACGGCGGCCTCGGCGACGGTTTGCATCTTTTGGGGGAGCGGTACGCCCAGGAATACGAACAGTGCGGCCAGCACCGCCGACACCGGCTGGGGCCAGAACTTCCGAACCGACGGCGTCATGGAGGGCTCCTTTCGCTCACGCCCGGAGGCTTGCCGCCCGTCCGGAGCGTCTTTTCCCGGATCGGACGTTCCGGGAAGAGATTCGGTTCGCCTGCCTTCCGGACCGAGGCGAAGGTACGCTACCAGAACGAACTTTGGCCTGTCAACAAAGGCCCCCCGGTATTTTCCCCTGGCGGATTTAGCAGTTGACCCTCCTTCGGCCGGGCGCTACCATCGCCGCTCGTGTTCATCCCCTTCATCGACGCCCACCTGCACCCGGAGAGCCGCTCGCAGGAGGATTTCGAACGCTTGCGGGAGGCGGGGTGTCTGGGGGTGGCCGCCCTGGCCGGTGGTGTCGGGGTGTACTCGGAGGCGGTCTGTCTGCGGGACCACTTCCGTCGCCTGGCCGATATCGACCGCGAGCGGGTTCGTAAGGCCGGTCTCAAGGTCTTTTTGGGTCTGGGTCTGCACCCGGCCGCGCTCCCGGCCAAGGGTACGGACGAGCTGCTCGCGGATCTTCCGGCCATCCTGAAGGTGAACGGCGCCGCGGCGGTGGGTGAGATCGGACTGGAACGGGCCGACGAGACCGAGCGCCGGGTCCTGCGGCTCCAGCTCGACATCGCCGCCGATGCCGGTCTGCCGGCGGTGGTTCATACTCCCCGCGCCGACAAGCGCCGCGTCCTGGAGGCCACCCTGGACGTCCTGCGCCAGAGCCGCCTGCCGCCGGGGCGCGTCTTGCTGGATCACCTGGACGAGGAGACCATCGATCTCGCTGCGGGCGCGGGGTGCGCCCTCGGGCTCAGCGTCCACCCGGCCAAGCTCACCCCCACGCGGGCCGCAAGCCTGGTCGGGTCGCGGCCCGAGGCCCGCTGCCTGCTGTCCTCCGACCTGGGCGCCCGCCCCTCCTGGCTGTTCGCCGTTCCGGCTGCAATCGTGGCCATGCAGGACGCCGGCGTGCCCGATGCCATTGTCCGGGACGCGGCGGCCGGCCGCGCCGCGGCTTTCTTCTTCGGGGCATCGTGAGCGCGCGCTCGGATCAGGAGGTGGCCGGGGCCTTGCTCCACCTGCTGGCCGGCGCGAGCCGCCCGTTGTCGGTCCCGCGCCTGCTGGGTCTGTTGGGTCTTCGGGCGACCGCCCGGCGCCGGCTGCGCCGGATCTTGCAGGATCTCGCGCGCCAAGGGCGCATCGAATCCGAGCGGGGGAGGTATCGCGCCGCCGCCGGGCGGAAGCTCGAGGGGATCCTTCAGCCAGGGGAAGGCACCCTGCCATGGCTGGAGACGGACGACGGACGCTGCACCGGCCCGCTGTGGCTCGGTCCGGCGGGGTGGGCCGGCGCGGTGGTGGGGGACCGGGTCGTGCTCACGCTGTTCGGGCGCTCGGGCGATCGCCTGCGCGCGCGCGTCGAGCGGGTGCTCTGCCGCGGCTCGCTGCTCCATGTCGGAAGAGTCGCGACCGTCGCGGGCCGGCGGCAGGTGGTCCTGCTGGATTCCGGCGGCGCTGCGTTGCCCCTGGGCCTTCCTGCCCCCGAACTTCCCGACGGCGTGTACGTTTCGGTGAGCGTGCAAGGCGGCTCGATCCCCGTGTGCCGGCTGGAGACGGCGCTGGGCCGGCCGGGCACCTTACAGGGCGAGATGGCGCGCCTGTTGTGCGAGGCCGGATTGGATGGCGATTTTCCAGGGGCGGCCGAGGCCGAGGCCGCCGCCGGCGCCGATCGCCGCCGAGTGGCTGCCCGCAAGGACCTGCGGGATCGCCCGTTCGTCACCATCGATCCCGACGACGCCAGAGACTTCGACGACGCGGTGTGTGCCGAGCGGGTAAAAAGCGGGTTCCTGCTCCGTGTGGCCATCGCCGACGTGTCCGCCTTCGTAACCCCGGACGGCGCCATCGAACGCGAGGCGGCGCGGCGCGGGACGAGCGTGTATTTCCCCGGATCGGTGGTGCCCATGTTGCCCCGACGCCTGTCCGAGTCGCTGTGCTGCCTCTCGCCCGGCCAGGAGCGGGCGGCCCTGGTGGCGGAGCTCATCCTGAGGGGAGGGGAGTGCGCCGGCGGCCGGCTCTTCCCGGCGCTGATCCAGAGCCGCCGCCGTTTCAGCTACGCCGAAGCGCAGGACATCCTGGACGGTCGGGCCGCGTGCGATGCGGAGCTTGGCCACCAACTCCACACGCTCGCCGACTGCGCCGCCGAGCTGTGGCACCGCATGAACGAACGCGGCGCGCTGGACCTGGACCTGCCCGAGTCCGACATCCGCCTGGACGATGAGGGCCGTCCGGTGGCGGTGGCCCCGGCGGTGCGGCACGGCACCTGTCGCATCATCGAAGCCTGCATGGTGGCGGCCAACGAGGCGGTGGCCCGGCTGTTGCGCGATAGCGGCCTCCCGGCGCTCTACCGGGTTCACCGGCCGCCGGCTCCGCAGTCGATGCGAATTTTCGCCGAGACGGCGCGCGCGCTCGGGCTGCGGCTGCGCCTCCCGCGGGAGCCCGTTCCGGCGGACCTGGCCCGGGTGGTGCGAGAGATGTCCGCTCATCCCGCGGGCCGGTTCCTGCACGGCCCGCTGCTGCGCAGCCTGATGCCGGCGGAGTACAGCGCCTCGTGCGAGATGCACTTCGGCCTGGCCAGCCCGGCCTACCTCCACTTCACCTCGCCCATCCGGCGCTTTCCGGACCTGATGGTGCACCGCCAGCTCGAGGCGCTGCTCGAATCGGCAGGGCCGGAAGGCGTGGACCTGGCGCACCCTCCTCGTGGCGGAAAATCGCGCTTCGATGGACGAATCGCGGATCGAGCGGCCCGCGCCGCCACTCGTTTGGAGCGCCGGGCCGCGCAGGCCGAGCGTCAGGCGCGCTGGCTCTACCACGCCGCCTTCCTGGCGGAGCGGATCGGCGAGACGTTCGAGGGGCGGGTGTGCGCGGTGTCCGAGGCCGGCCTCTTCGTCCGTCTCGAACCCAGCGGGATCGAGGGCTTGCTCCGGCGGGAGGTGCTTGGAAAAGGTTGGCGCTACGACGAAGGCCGGATACGATACGCCCGCCGCGGCGAACGCCCGGCGCTCACGCTCGGCAGCCCGCTCCGGACGCGCGTGATCCGCGCCGATCTGGAGAGCCGACGCGTCGAGCTGGATTGGGTCTTTGGAGGAAGCGCATGATCAACATCCGCCGCATGCTGGAGCAGCAGGAGCACGCCACCCTCCATCCGCGCGCCGCCTTCTCGGACGCCAGCCAGGGGCGGCACCGGCCCGAGCCGCCCTGCTCGCTGCGCCCGGCCTTCCAGCACGATCGGGACAAGATCCTGCACTCCAAGTCTTTCCGCCGCCTGCTGCACAAGACCCAGGTCTTCCTCTCGCCGCTGGGCGATCACTACCGCACCCGCATGACGCACACCCTGGAGGTGGCGCAGATCGCGCGCACGCTGGCCCGCGCCCTGCGCCTGAACGAGCAGCTCACCGAGGCCATCGCGCTGGGCCACGATCTGGGGCACACGCCGTTCGGGCACGCCGGCGAGAGCGTGCTCGATAAGTTGCTCCCCGGCGGGTTCCGCCACTGGACCCAGAGCGTACGGGTGGTCACCGTGCTGGAGCGCGAAGGGCGGGGCCTCAACCTCACCCGCGAGGTGGTGAACGGCATCGGGCGTCATTCCAAGGGGAAGGGCATGATCCTGGGCGGGGCCGCCGACGAGCTGCCCTTCACCCTGGAAGGGCAACTGGTCCGAGTGTCGGACATCGTGGCCTACGTCAACCACGATCTGGACGACGCCCTGCGCGGGGGCGTGCTCAAGCTCTCGGACGTGCCGGCCCGCCTGCTGCGGGTGCTGGGAACGACCCACTCACGGCGCATCCGCCACATGGTGCTGGACATCGTCAAGCACACCGACCTCGACGGGGGCGGGCCGGTGCGGCTGAGCACCAGCATGGAGGAGGCCCTGGGCGAGATGCGCGCTTTTCTGTACCAGCGGGTGTACGAGAACCCCCGGGTGCACGAGGAGTTCGAGAAGTGCAGCAAGATGCTCAAGGACATGTTCGAGCTCTTCCTGGAGCGCCCCGAGGCCTTCCTGCGGCACGCGGGCCAGGAGCTGCCGGCCGCCGAGGCGGTGCGCCGGCGGGTCATCGCCGACTTCATCGCCGGCATGACCGACCGCTACGCCACCAACCTGTACCAGGAGCTGTTCGTCCCCCGGCCCTGGCCCATCCAGCGCAGCGAACGATGAGAGGGACCCGCCCGCCGGGTTGATTCAGGTGAGGCACCGGTCCCTGCGGCACATACCCGCCAGTGGCCAAACGAACCAGCGTTCCTCCTCCCAATGGCAGCCCGCCCCCGGCCTTTTCAACTTGCTTTTCAGGAGATGAGGGGATTGAAGGGGCCTTTGCGATTCGGATCGAATCCAGGCGATGCTCTCAGTCGCACTCGGACGCCTGAGGCTCGGGGGTGGAATCCGTCACGCCAGCGAGGTGGGCGGCGTGCCCACCCGGGGCGGCGCAGAAGTAGGTGCTGCGGATGGAGGAGTCGCTGGGTTCGTTTCCCACGCAGGTGTCGTAGAATGTACACTTCTTGGATCCGCTGCCGCACTTCTGGCTGTCGCAGTCGTAGTCGTTGCTGCACGAGGAGGCCGAGTCGCCGGACACGCTGGCCCAGGCGGACATGTTGTGCCGGTCACCGTCGGGGCCCTTGGCCACGAAGGTGTCGTCGCAGCCACCCATGTCGCAGTGGTGGTGGGTTCGCATCCCCCTGCAGTTCCCCTCGTTGTAGGGGATGCACACGGCGCTCTGGGCCTTGGAGCAGCAGAAGCTCTCGCAGTCGAAGTTGTAGAGGCAGCCCTCGCCGTCGGCCAGGTGGCGGCGGCAGCGGCTCGTGTTCCCATCGGCAAAGCAGCCGAAGACGCAGGCGTGGAGGCGGTTGCCCACGCCGCCCAACAACACGCAGTCCCCGCTCTGGCAGGTCCCGTCCCACGGGCAGTGGAACTGCAGGTTGGTCGAGTTGTAGCAGCGGTTGTCGGACACCGGGCCGGTCTCGTCCTTGAGCGCGCAGGCGAACCGGGCTCCGGCTTCGCGGGCGGCCTGCCAGTCCCAGGTCGCGCCTCGATCCAGACTGGCGCAGATGAAGGGATCGCCGCACGTGCCCGTCAGGCACTGCTCCGGCGCGCCGCACGACTCCGGGAAGCAGCACCACACGTCACCGCGGTGCTGGCAGGAGAGCACGTCACCGCAGTCGAGGCACTGTGGGCCGCAGTGGTGCTGGATCACGCACTGCTCGCAGGCGGGGCCGCCCGAGGCGGCCTCGTTGCAATAACGACCCGGCAGGCAGCCACCGCAGGGATCCGTGTCCGGCCCGCCGTCGCCGCCACCATCCTGCCCGTCCTCGCCCGCGTCGTTGTCCGGCCCGACGTCGTCCGGACCGCCGTCGGCAGCGTCCGCGCCGTCGTCGAAGGCGTCCGGTCCGCCATCTCCGTCCAGGGCGGGTTCGGACCCGGGGCGCACGCAGCGCTTGCTGACCGGGTCGCAGGTCAGGCCGTCCGGGCACACCGCCCCCGGCGCGCAGATGAGGTTCTCGTAGGCCGGGTCGTAATGGCAGCAAACGCCGAGCACGCCGATCGCCGCAACCCCAAAGAACATGAACACCGCACAGCGCATGGCATTTCTCCTACCGCAAGGCACGACCGCCACTCGACGGCGCTCCCGCTCGCGCTGGCAGGTGGGGCCCCGCGGTCGGACGCGCCAAGAGATGCCCGCGCAGATGCCAATCGATACGGGATGGCATGATCTCAGAACCTCAAGCGTGCCCCGACGCCCAGGCCCGCCGGCACGATGGTGACGCCGGACGAATCCGCGTCGTCTTCGAAAAAGAAAAACAGCACCGCACCCGTCAGGGCCGCCGCGCCGGCCACGCCGAAGAGCACGTTGGCGGCGAGCGCGTAGTTCTTGCCCTGGCGGTCGCGATCCGGGTCGAACTGGTGCTGGGCGGACGGATCGTAGGACATCTCGTCGGCGATGCCTTGGGACATCACGCCGAAGGTCAACCCCAGCGCCCCGGAGACCAGGCCCGTTCCCAACGAGAGCATCGAGGCCCAGTGCCGCGTGAAGAACCCTCGCGACGAAGCCTTCTCCTCGATCTGCGGAGGCTCGGGCGGACGCTCGACGACGGTGCGGGCCGGAGGGGGAGGCGGGGCCGGGCGGACTGGAGTTGGAGACGGTGCCGGTTCAGAAGGTGAGGCGATCAGCGGCTGGGTGCGGTTTTCCAGCAGGGCCTGCAAGCTGCCGGCGGCGCCGCCGGCCAGAAGCTCGGCCAGAGTCCCTTCGGAACGCACGCTGAGCTTTCCGGGGGGATCGCCCGCGTCCAGCCGGAGCAGCTCGAGCCGGAGCGAGTTGGGAGTTGGCATCCGCAGGTTGGCCACCAGCAATCGGGAGACGCCGAGCAACTTGGCCAGGTCCACCAGGCATGCTTCGGTACCGCCGCAGCCCGTAAGCGATCGGTCGGCTTCCTTCAGCTTGGCCTCGGCGGCGGCACGGGGCATGATGCGGACGTCGGTGCGGTGATCGAGACTTTCGGACAGGGCCTTGTCCAAAGAGGTGGCATCGCCGGCCAAGACCGCCGGATCGGCCAGGAAGAACCAGGCGCACAACGGCGCGTTGGGATCGACCACCGGCACCAGGTCGAGCGCGGCGTCGTCCTCCTGCGCCTGGACGCCGGGAGGAGTGGGGAGAAGAGCGGAGATGATCAACAATCCCCATGCGGGCGCGCGCATGCGAGGCCTCCTCGAACGAATTCCATCCTATGGCGGTCCATCGGGGGTGTCAACGGCGGCGCCGGCCAGGGTCTGCGCGGCCTGGCGCGCGAACAGTTTCAGCACGTCGAACTCGTCCTCTCCGATCCGTCCCAGCGCTGTGGCCCGGTCGATACCCAGCACGCCCAACACCCTGCCGCGGTGGGCGAGGGGCGCCACGGCGAAGGGGTTCTGCCCGATGCGCCGCTCCAGATCGCGATTGATGTCGGGGCGGGTCATCGGATCCGAAACATTGAAGGCCCGGTTCTCCAGGGCCGCGCGTGCGGTGAGGCCGCCCGCCGGGTCCATGGGGATGCTCACGCGCAGCGCCTGGCGCGCCGGTTCCGGGACGCGGGAGTGGTAGGCCACCCGCAGCAGGCGCAGCTCGCCTCCTTCGCGGACGTACATCAAAGCCCGGTCCACGTTCATGCCGGTGATCAGGATGTCGCAGATGCCGTCCAGGATCTCGTCGCGGGTACGGAAGCGCTGCAAGAGTTCGCTCACCTGGTACAGCATGCCCAGGAGGTGCGCCTTGCGCTCGAGCAAGCGGTTGGACTCGGAGATCTGGCGCGTCTTCCGGTGCAGGGTGCGCATGAGGAACCCGGCAGCCCCGGCCACCACCGCGAAGGCGAACAGGTTGACCAGGATCATCAAGGTGACATAGCTGCCGCGGCGGGCGAACTGGTCCAGCGCCACGAAGTAGCTCACGTGGGGCAAGAAGCCGGCGAGTTCCAGGGCGGCGAGCGCGGAGTAGCACAGGCCGGCCACCCCGGCGAAGGCCATGCCGGCACCGGGCGAGAGCAGCATGCTTCCCGCGATGATGGGCAGGAAGAACAAGAAGGAGAACGGGCTGGTCGGGCCGCCGGTGCGCCACAGGTAGGCCGAGAAGGTCAGCACGTCGAGGAGCAACTGGAGGCTGACGAACTTCTTGAGGTCGAAACGTTCCCGCCGCAGCGCCAAGTAGTACAGGAGGTTCAGCGCCAGCGAGGCCGCCGTCACCAGGCCAGTGGAGATCAGGGTCTCGCGGGAAAGGGCTCCGGCTCCGCGGGTGAGGCCCTGCCAGTTGGTGACCAGCATGAGCAAGAACACCGCGGGGTTCACCACGAAGCGGATACGGATGATCCAGGCGATCTTCTTTCGCAATTCCTCGCGGCTGTCTGACAGCTCGAAGTCGATCTCGAAGATGCGCCGCGGCAATTCGAGGGCGAGGTTGCGCGTCCCGGCCAGCAACACCTTGCCCAGACCCGGCGCATTGGTGCCATCCGGCTCGCCAGGGGGCGGCGCCGTACTGTTCTCGGGTGAGCGATCCTCTGGCGGAGGGGTCAAGACACTCCCGGCTCAGAAGAGCGGCGTGGGCAGGGCGCGCCACTCGGTGCCGTCGGTCTCGAAGGTGAGCAACACCTTCTCGTACTTGGCCTCGCGCCCGTCCTTCTGGAAGGCCACGTCCAGCAGCGCCGAGGCGCGGAGGTTCTCCCCGGCGATGCGGGGCTGGCGGCTGATCTCGCGGATGTTGATGACCGGCTGGGTGGCCCCGGCGGCCGTCAGGCGGGCCATCACCTCGGCCGCCACCTGCTCGGAGGTGGGCAGCGGCATGCCGTCCTTCCAGCTCTTCTGGAGCTCGCCGAGCTGCACGCCCTTCAGGGTGTTCCCCACGAAGTGCAAGAACGTCTCCCGGTAGATCAGCAAGCGGAAGCCACGCTCCAGGTAGATGTCGGCCTTGATGAGGCAGGTGGAGAGCTTGCGCGGTTTGCCGCTCTTGTCCTTGCGCGTCGGGTCCTCCAGCTCGCCCTTTTCGCACTCGGTCTTCTTGGCCACGTGGACCAGGGTCTGGTCGGGCCATTGTTTCTTCCACCAGGACGTCACCTCCGACTCCAGCTTCTTTACGCTGGGGCCGGCCGCCCGTCCGGGGACCGGGACGAAAAACAGCGCGAGGACGCCCACACACAAGATCCGGCGTGTCATGGAGCCAAGGCCTCCGTATGGTTGAGGTTTTCGAACCGGATGCCGATTACCACGGGGGCTCGATATGTTCAAGAGAATGTTGTATAGTATCGGCACCTTGGTTCTATCAGCAAACGACTCAAGGGAGGAATTCATGGAGTCACGGCGAGACAGAGTGATGGCGCTGGTTGTGGGGATCCTGCTGGCCCTGCCGTTCTCGGCCTCGGCGCACGGTGTCATCCTGGACGGGACCAGCACCGAGTGGTCCACCCGGTTGCCCAACGCCTCCAACCTGGGCATCGTGGTGCGGGACGCAAACGGCCAGGGCGAGCTCGTGTTCCAGGACGCTTCGGGCGACCAGCGCACCGATCTCGGCGCCGGCGCCGCCGAGGACATCACCGTGGTGCGGATTACGGTGGGCTCCCTCGGGCCCGTGGCCGGCCTGGCCATCTTCATCCGCACCGCCACCCCGCCGGACGCGAACGCCCAGTTCCAGGTGGCCATCGACATGGACCGGATCGCCGGCTCGGGGAACCTCGATTTCGGAGGCTACGGCGACACCCAGGTCGGCAGCGCCGCCCGCTGGGAGTTTCTGGTGCAGACCCGGTTCACCTCGTGTGGCAATACCATCTGCGCCGCCACGGTGTACCTCGCCGACTGGACGGTGCTGCCGGGCGCCCTCGCCGCGCGCGGCGCCGAGGGCGTGGAGATCTTCGTGCCGGCCACCATGCTGGGCATCGCCGGGCCGCCGCCGGCCGGCATGGGTCTCACCATCGCCTCCTTCCACTCGGTGGATCCGGTGGGCGACAACACCCAGGACATCGGCGGGCCGGGTGTCTCCAACGCCATCGACGTGGTCACCGACTACGGCGACCCGGCCACCTCGGGCTATCCCAACACCTGGAGCGAGGTCTCCGACGGCGTGGTCGACTACCACCTGTCGGCCTTCACCGATGCCTCCGGCGAGGCGATCTCTCCGATCCTGATCGATCGCTTCGCCCCCGCGCCGAGCAACACGACCTCCAGCGGCGAGTGGGTGGTCATCCGCAACCGCACCAGCCTGGACATCGACCTTTCGGCCTACAAGCTCGGCGACGAGGAGACGCCCGTAAACTCGGAGGGGATGTATTCGTTCCCGGCAGGGGCCGTCGTTCCGGCAGGGGGAACCTATCTCGTCGCCCAGGTCGCGGATAAGTTCTTCAGCGTATTCGGGGTATATCCGGATGCCGAGTTCGGCAGTACGGTACCGGCGGTTTCCAAGATGACCAAGTTTGCCGCCTGGAGCAATGGAGACTGGGGGTTGAACAACGCCGGCGACGAGGTCTTGTTGCTCAATGGCTCCAACACCATCCTGGACGTGGCGGTGTATGGCAGCGGCGTGTACCCCGGCGTGACGGCCTTCACGCCGGCTCCGAGCGGCACCCAGGTCCTGGTCCGCTGGCCGACGGGGAGCGACACCGACGACTGCCAGGTGGACTTTGCCAACCGCGGCAACCAGTGCCTGATCGACACCGACTGCGCCGATGTCTGTCTGGGGTGCTTCCTCTTCGCCTGCCTGCCCCAGCCGGCCGGCTTCTCGTGTGCCGATGCAGACCTTTGCGATGGCGCCGAGAGCTGCGACGGCAACGGTGCTTGCCAGGCCGGGTCGCCGGTGGACTGCGACGACAGCAATCCCTGCACCAGCGACGTCTGCGACCCGTCCACCGGCACTTGCAGCCACCCGCCGGTGGACTGCGACGACGCCGACCCTTGCACCGTGGACGGCTGCGATCCGTCCTCCGGCTGCACCCACGCCCCCAAGGACTGTAGCGACTCCGACCTGTGCACCACCGATAGCTGCGAGGCGGCCACCGGCACCTGCCTGCACGCCTTCAAGGACTGCGACGACGGAAGCGTGTGCACCGACGACTCCTGCAACTCGGCCACCGGCGAGTGCCAGTATCTCTTCAACACCGCGCCCTGCGACGACGCCAACGCCTGCACCCAGAACGACGCCTGCCAGAACGGCACCTGCGCCGGCCAAATCATCTCCTGCAACGACAACAACATGTGCAGCGTGGACAGCTGCAACCCGGCCAGCGGCTGCGAGCACATCCCTGCAGCGCCGGACACCTCCTGCGACCTCGACTCGGACTTGTGCACGCTGGACCACTGCAGCGGCAGCGACCTGAGCTGTTCCGCGGGCCTGCCGAAGGACTGTTCCGACGGCGACGTGTGCACCAACGATAGCTGTGTCCCGGCCAGTGGGGCCTGCCAGCACGCCTTCAACACCGCAAGTTGCGACGACCTCGATCCCTGCACCACGGACGACCGTTGCAACCTGGGCGTGTGCCGGGGCACGGCGGTCTCCTGCGACGACGGCAACTTCTGCACCGAGGACGTGTGCAACCCGGTGAGCGGGGAGTGCCAGCACCTCAACAACACCCTGTCGTGCAACGACGGCGACGCCTGCACCGTCTCGGACGTGTGCAGCAACGGGTTGTGCGTCGGCCAGCCGCTCACCTGTGACGATCACAACCTTTGCACCGACGATTCCTGCGACCCGGCCAGCGGCTGTCTCTACCTGCCCGACGACACCAACGCTTGCAGCGATGGCGACAACTGCACCACGGACATTTGCAGCGGTGGCGCCTGCGTGAGCACGGCTATCCAGTGCAACGACAACGACGTGTGCACCGACGATTCCTGCAACCCGGCCACGGGGACGTGCCAGTACCTTCCCAACACCGCTTCCTGCGACGACGGCGACGCCTGCACCACCTCCGATCGTTGCGCCAGCGGCTCCTGCCATGGCCAGCCGCTGGACCAGGACAGAGACGGGTACGGTCCCGTGGCCTGCGGCGGGACCGACTGCGACGACGACAACGGCCAGATCAACCCCTCTGTCTTCGAGGGGCCGCTGGGGTCGGCCGTGTGCGCCGACAGCCTGGACAACAACTGCGACGGGCGCACCGATGACGCCGATCTGGGCTGCCACACCTGTGTCCAGGACATAGACTGCAGCGATGGCAACGTATGCAACGGCGTCGAGACCTGCGTCAACCAGGCCTGCCTGGCCGGGACGGTTCTCGACTGCGACGACGATAACGTGTGCACCAACGACTCGTGCGATCCCGTGGACGGCTGCCGTCACGAGAACAACCAGCTCGGCTGCGATGACGGAAACGCCTGCAGCGTGGGTGACCAGTGCCAGGCCGGCGCATGTGTCCCAGGCGCCGCCCGCGATTGCTCCGACGGCAACGTGTGCACCGACGATGGCTGCGATCCGGCCAGCGGCTGCCAGCACACCAACAACACCGTCGCCTGCGACGACGGCGAGCCGTGCACCGAGGGTGAGAGCTGCAGCCAGGGGATCTGCCAGGGCGGCCTGCCCGTCGACTGCTCCGACGGCAACGTGTGCACCGACGACACCTGCCAGAGCGGCCTCGGCTGCCGGCACGCCAACAACACCGCCGCCTGCGACGACAACAAGCTCTGTAGCACGGGTGATCGCTGTCTGGACGGCGTGTGCGTGGGCACCGGCATCCTGGACTGCGACGACGGCAACGTGTGCACGGACGACGCGTGCGACGATGCGCTCGGTTGCCAGCACGCGGCCAACACGGCCGCTTGCGACGACGGCGACCCATGCACGATCGACGACAGCTGCGCGGCCGGCGTGTGCGGCGGGCTACCCAAGAGCTGCGCCGAGCTGGACTCGGCCTGCGCCACCGGTGTGTGCGACACCGCCAGCGGCGCGTGCCTGGCGGCCCCCAAGGCCGATGGGATAACCTGCGACGACGGCGACGTGTGTACGGTCAACGACGCCTGCAACGCCGGCGCCTGCCTCGGCGCCGCCAACACCTGTGACGATGGCAACGCCTGCACCGACGACTCGTGTCAGGTGGGGACGGGCTGCATCCACCAGGACCACGAGCGGCCCTGCGACGACGGCGATCTCTGCACCCTCAGCGATCGCTGCCAGGCGGGTCAGTGCCGTGGCACCGCGCGGGATTGTCAGGCCTTCGACGGGCCTTGTGCCGTGGGCACCTGCGACCCCGCCACCGGTCAGTGCCGCGCCGAAAACCTCGCCGACGGCACGTCCTGCGACGATCACGATCCTTGCACCCGAGGCGACACCTGCCAGAACGGCCTGTGCACCTCCGGGTCCGACACCTGTGTCGAGGGCGGCGGCTGCGGCTGCGGCTCGGCGCCGCCGCTGGGCGAGCTCACCCTGCTGTTCGGTCTGGCATTGCCGCGGCTCCGCCGTCGACGCGACAACGACGCATGAAGACCCGCCGCCAGCGTTCATCACGGCTCGGGGCCGGAGAGCGGAAGATATTCGAGGCGCTCGACTTCGCCACCCGCGCCCACCGCGGCCAATACCGGAAGGGGACTCGCGTTCCCTACCTGTTACACCCGCTGCGGGTGGCGCGACTGCTCATCGAGGCGGAAAGCGCCTGGCAGGTCGTGGTGGCCGGGTTGTTGCACGACACCACCGAGGACGCCGGGGTGCGGCTCGAGACCATTCGTCGACGCTTCGGGTCTCGCGTGGCCCGCCTGGTGTCCGAGGCCTCCGAGCCCGACAAGACCCTGTCCTGGGAGGAGCGCAAACGCCGGACCCTGGCGGCTGTCGCCACCGCGAGCCCGGACGCCTTGCGGGTGGAGTTGGCCGACAAGCTGGACAACATCCGCTCCATCCGCGAAGACCTGGAGAAGGATGGCGACGCGCTCTGGGCGCGCTTTCGGCGCGGCAGAGAGGAGCAGCGCTGGTACTACCGGGGCCTGGCGCGTGAGTTCTCGCTTTCCGCGCGCGCGGAGCCGCTGCGGAGTCTGGCGCGGCTGTTCGCAAAAGAGGTCCGGGCGGTCTTCAGTGCCCGGCGGGAGCCGCCGAGACGCCGGCTGGCGCGGTGATGCGGTAGCGCCCGTCTCGCTCCACGCTCACCTTCGGGGGAACCCGGTAGGACTCGAAGAGCAGGTATCCCGGCTGGAGTTCCTGCCAGAACTCGAAAAGGTCTTTCCGGTTCTCGTACCGCTCCCGGAGCCGCGCCATGCCCTCGTCGTCGAGCCGGTCGGGGAACAGGTGGACCTCGGGCCAGTGGCGGTAGCGGGCGTACGAGTCCAGCGCGATGAGGTACAGCTCCTCGATGAGTGGGTTGGTGATGGGGACGCAGCCGATGGTGCAGCACTCGCCGTGGATCAAGATGTCGCCGCCGGGATCGGCGCCGAACGCCCGGAGGCGATCCGATGCGTTCGGGTAGCTGATGCGCAGCGAAAGGTGGAACATACTGGTGGGGTGGAAGGCCGTGACGCGGTAGAACCCCTCCGGCACTTGCAGGTCCCCGCGCCGGTGTTTCGGGCCCAGCTCGCCGGAGCGGGCGCACACCGGGTAGTCCTTGAGGTGGACGTACGGCTGGGTTCCGCTGGGCTGTACCCACAATTCGAGGATGTCGAGATCCTTGAACAGGCGCAAGAAGACCCTGCGCGGCGGGTAGGGGAGGGCCGCCTCGGCGAACAAGCGCTGGATGTTGGGGTAGCGCAGGGCCCGGGCGTTCTTGACCCGGATCTCGCGCGCCTGCTCCTGCGTGGGGACGAACTCGGGCGCGGTCGCGGCCGGCGACAACGACGGAGCGAGCAAGCGGAACAGGAGGTAAAGGATGGTCTCGCTCATGAGGGTCGGGGCCCCGCCGCGCGCCCGCCTAGAGAAAGTCGGCGTTGCGCGTCCGGATGACGTCCTGGGTGAACTTCTGCTCCGGGAGCCGGAACGTCCGGAAGGAGTTTTTCACCCTCTTCAGAAAATACATGAGGTGCGGGTTCTTGATGTGTCCCTCGATGTCCAGGTTGTCGAAGCGGTACACCCGCACCGCGCCGGCCTTGGCCTCGGATCCGGGCGCCGGAGCGGGCTCGCGGGCATGCGACATGGGGGGCGAAAGCACCGAGGACAGAGCGAGGGCCGCGAGAATGCGGCGCAGCGGTTGGCGAAAGCCGCGCGTCATTTTGATCCTCCGGGCGCGTTGCCGGCGCCGGGGCAATCCTTCGGGTGTTTGAGGCGCAGATCGTCCAGGTAGCCCCGCACGCGCTGCACCAGCTCGGGCTCGGTGCGGCCGGAGTCCAGGTAGCGCTGGAAGGCCTCGCAGGCCCAGGCCGGCTTCTGGCGGTACTGCATGTACAGGATGCCCAGGTTGAAGAGGCTCTCGGGGTGGGTGCGGTCGAGCCCCAGGATTTGCTGGTAGCTCTTCTCGGCGTTTTCCACCTCTCCCATCTGGCGCGCGGCCACGGCCTGGCCGACCAGGGCGGGCAGCAGCCCCGGGATGCGCTCCGCCGCTTGCCGGAAGGCGGCGGCCGCTCCGGCAAAGTCGCCGCTGTCGAGGTGGACGACGGCCTCGTTCAAGACCGCCTCCTCCAGGTAGGGTTTGCGGGAGGCGGCACGCTGGAACAGCTCCAGCGCCTCCTGGATCTTGCTGGCCTTGAGCCGCGCCAGGCCCAGGTTGTTCAGCACGCGCGGATCGTCGGGAGAAAGGGTCAGCGCGCGCTGGAACAGATCCTCGGCCATGGCGTGCCGGCCCTGCTCCGAGAAGATGGTGGCCAGGTTGTTGTAGGCCAGCACCTGGCGTGGCTCGTGGTCGAGGACGATGCGCGCCTGCTCGATGGCGCGCTCGTAGTCCCGCCGCACCCGCAGGATCACCGCCAGGTTGTTGCGGGCCTCGTGGTCGGTCGGGTTCTTGTCCAGCAGCTCTTCCAGGATGCGGCGGGCCTCGTCGTGCCGGCCCAGGCGGAGGTACAGCGCCGATAGGTTCAGGGAGGCCGGTCGATCGCCGGGTCGCAGGCGCAACACGGCGCGGTACTCGGCCTCCGAGCGCGCGAAGTCGCTGCCGCGTTCGGACAGCAGCGCCAGGGTGAAGTGCGCTTCGGCGAGCTCAGGATCCAGCTCCACCGCGCGCTGCAGCAGCTTCACCGCCTCGAAGTAGTTGGCGCGCGCCCCGGAAAGGTACTCGAGCGAGCGGTTGAAGGTCAGCACCGCTTCCCGCCGCGCCTCCGGCGCGGGCCCGCTCGGCCGCACCTCCACCCGGGCCGGGGCGCAGGCGCCGGCGAGGAGAATTCCGGCCAGGAGCGCAAGGCGCCTCATCGCGGACCTCCCGCGGCGGGCGCCGGCGCGGGCGGCACCGGCAGCGGTTTCTGCACCAGCGGGAACACCGTCAAGGAGTCCGCCCAGCGGTACCCCGGGCGCACCTCCTCCTCGGGCGGGAAGCGCGCCGGATCGAGCTTGCGCAGCATCTGCAAGGTGCGCTGGCTCCACACGCTGAAATAACGGTAGCGCAGCGCGGTCTCGTGGCTGATGCCGAACGCCTTCAGGGCCTTGTCCTCGATGGGGAAGGCCAGCGCCTGGAGCTCCTGCCGGTAGATGTCCACCTCGTCCGGCTTGAGATCCGGCGGCGTGGGCGAGCGGTAGATGGCCTCGGAGAACTGCGCGTACATGTCCCCCACGCGGAAGAGCGCCGCCGAGGCCCACTCCAGGTGGCCCGCCGCCACCACCTGGGCGAACAGGCCCTCGGCCTTGGCGAGCAGCTGCGCCTTGTCCTTGAGCGCCTGGATCAGGCGCGTCTTGGGCGGCTTGAGCTCGATGCGACGGTATTCCTCGAAGACCTGCTCGGCCTGGAGGAAACGGCAATGTGCCGCGGCCTCCAGCTCGGAACCTTCCGGCGGTTTTCGCGCCGGAAAAGCGCCGCACTTCTCGATGAGTTCGCGCGCCCGGGCCGCCTTTCCCTGCGCAAGCAGCGCTCGGGCCAGCAGCAGGCTGGATTCGCGGACCCGCTTCTGCTTCTCGGCGTGTTTTTCCAGATAGGCCTGGAAGGCCCGCTCCGCCTCGGCGGGTTTCTCGCCCTGCATCAGGGCGATGCCCGCCGCCAGCAAGGCCTCCGGGGCCTTCGGGTGCCGCGGCCAGGTGCGGGTGAACTCCAGCAGCAGGCGGGCCGCGCCGTCGTAGGCTCCCCGGGCGTTCTCCAGGCGGGCGGCCAGGAGCAGCGCGTCCGGCGCGCGCGCGTCCTCGCGGAAGCGCTCGGCGAAGGCCGCGTAGTGGCGCGCCGACTTCTCGTAGTCGTACTGGCGCTCGAGCAGCCCGGCCATGACGATGCTGGCCTCGGCGGCCTGCGCCGGGTAGCGGGCGATGACCTGCTGGAAGGCCTCCACCGCGGCGGCCTTCTCCCCGGCCTGGTCCAGGGCCGTACCCCGGTTGAACAGCGCCTGGGGAGCCAGCGGGTCGGCCGGGAACTCCTTCACCAGGCGAAGGTACTCGGCGGCGGCCTGGGAAAAGCGCTGCTCTTTCAGGTGCTCGCCGGCCCCTCGGAAGATGGCGGCCGAGATGATCGACGGGAGCTTGCGAGCCATCTCGCCGGAGACGAAGGTCTTCTGCTGCTGGAAGGCGCGTGCCTCCTTCTCCAGGGACTTCCAGTCGCGCAGCCGGGTGAAACTGTCCAGGGCCAGATCGGCGGCCGCCTCGGCCAGGGGATCCTTGGGGTGGTTTCGGACCAAGGCCAGCAGATGCTCCGCGGCGCGGCTGAACTGGGCGCGGGCGTAGAAGATGCGGCCGCACTCGAAGCGCAGCGCCGGGAGCTTCTCGTCGGCCGACGACAGCCGGCCGAGCATCTCCACTGCGCGCACGAAACCCGCCTCGGCCGAGGACAGCACCTCCTCGCGGGCCGCGGGCTCGACCGGGCCGGCGCTCTTGGGTCGCAGGCGATCGTAGGCCAGCACCGCGGCATAGGCCGCCTCACGCCGCAGGCCAGGATCCTGGCCGTGCTCGGCGGCGGTGAGGTAGTTGAGGGCGGCGGGCTCGAAACGCCCCAGCTGGTACAGCGCCTCGCCCACCAAGAAGTGCATCCGCGGCGACTCGGCGGCGGAGGGGAAGATCTTGAGGTAGTCCTGGTAGGCGACGACGGCCACCTCGTAGGCGGCGGCGTCTTTCTTTTCCTGCGCCTGCTTGTGGCGCCGCAGGGCCACCTGGCGCAGGTTCTCCTCCGCCATGGCCACGGCCTTCTCCGCGAGCTCCGGCCGCTGGCGGTGCTCGGCCAGCCAGGAGGAGCCCGGGCCGAACCGCTCGGCCAGCCGGCGGCGCTCTCTCAGGGATTCCTCGATGCGGCCGCGGCGCTCCAGCGCCTCCACCACGCGGGCCTGGTGCTCCGGCCCGTCGTCGGCCAGCGGGAAGTTGTCCACCAGGCTGCGGAAGGCGTCCACCGCCTCGTCGAAACGCGCCTGGCGCAAGAAGACCTCGCCCAGCGAGCGCAGCACGCGGATGGAGTAGTCCTCGCCCCCCACCTGTCCCATGAAGCGCAGGGCCTCGCGCGCGCCGCCGGACTCCGAGAAGGTCAGGGCCAGATCCTCCAGGGCCTCGTTCTCCAGGTCGCCGGCGGCCGTCTGGACCCGCCGGCCACTCTCGCGGCGCTCACGGGAGCGGCGCAGCACCTCGCGGAAACGCAGGGCCGCCTCCTGCGCCTGCCCCTCCTTGAAGAAGCACCAGGCCGCCTTGTACGCCGCCAGGTCGTACAGGGCGTTCTGGGGATCGTCCATGACCCGCTGGTAGGCCTGCCGCGCCTCGGCGTAACGGCCCTTGGTGAAGGCGTACTCGCCGAGCGCCAGGTGGGCGTCCGCGGCGAAGGCGCTGTTGGGGAAGCGCTTGAGCAGCGTCCGATAGATGGAGAGCGCGGTCTCCTCGTCGCCGTGCTCGTTGAGCGCGAAGCCGTACAGGTACAGCACCATGTCGGTCTGGGAGAAATCGGGGTGCTTCTCCAGGATCTGCTCGTACACCGCCAGGCTGGCCCGTAGGTCGATGCGCGGCTCGCCGGGGCGTTCCCGGATGCGGCCGGCGCGGAAGGCCTCGATCGATTCCTCGTAGGCGCGCATGCTGGCGAGGAGCTCGCGCTCGGACCGCTCCCACAGGAGCTCCGCCAGTCGGAACAGCGCGTCGGCGCGCTCGCGGGCGGCCGGCTGGTCTCGCAAGAAGCCGTTCAGCAGCTCGATGGCGCGCTCCCGCTCGGCCGCCACGGCGTCCTCGCGTCGCTGCATCTGCCGTTCCATCCAGGCGGGATCGCCCGGCCGGACGGGGCAGGGCTCCCCCGCCCACAAGGGGGCGATCGCGCACATGGCCATGAGCAGCGCGAGCGAGCTAGTGGATCTCATCCGGCCACTCCTCGCCGTCGTAGGGCCAGTATTCCTGCGTCTCGTCGATCAGGCCTGCCTCGGCCAGCTCCCGCAGCAGCGAGAGCGGATAGCGGCCCACCGCCAGGTTCTGGATCTCCAGCTCCAGCGCCTGCTTGCGTCCGATGACGGAGTCGATGCGGCCGATCGACGATTGCCGGACCCAGGCCGAGGCGGTCTGGGTCACCTCCGCGGTGTAGTCCCGCTCGGCCGCCTGGGACAGGGCGTGCGAACGTTGCCACAAGGCCATGCCATCTTGTCCCGCGGCTCGCCACGCGGCCGCCTCCGCCTCCAGGTAGCGTACCAGCTCGGGCCGGGGCAGGTTGCCCAGCGGCAATGGGGCCGAAAGCTCGGAGGCGCGAAGCCGTTCGTCGGCGGCGCGCAGCCGTTGATCCGCCTCGTCCAGGACCGTCAGGTATTCTCGGATCGCCTGCGTGGCCGCGGGGTCGTCCGGCAAGGCGGACAGGCGCGCACGCAGGGCGCCCAGGCGTTGCCGCAGGTGCCGGGCGTGTGACGCCTCCGCCTGGAGGTTCTCGGTTAGCCGATCGCCGGGGTGTTCCGGGACGCGCGACGGGACCGGGCTGGCCAGGCGCTCGAGTTCCCGGCCGATCCAGCGCAGCCGGCCCAGGGTGCGCTCGATGCGCTCCGGTTCCGTCAGCGCCGCGCTCACGTCCACGTCCGGCGGCACCTGCGAACGCAGCGTCTCATTGGTGAAGATCTGCCCCGTGTTCCCCAGGGCCAGCAGACCCTGCGACGAGCGTAGCACCTCCTCGAAGATCGGCTCCGCTTCGTCGAAGCGACACTCGCCCAGCAAAGTGTACCCGAGCAGGATGCGCGCCATGGCAGCGCGCGGGAAACGCGGCGCGTGTTCGAACAGCGAAAGCAGCGTCCGGCGCGCCTCGGCGAACCGGTTCAGACGAAACAGCGACCAGGCCGCGCGGTACAGGGCCTCGGCGTGGCTCGGCGAGTCCTCGGCGATGACGCGGAACGCTTCGACCGCCCGGCGGTGCTCGCCCCGGTCGTGGCGCAGGCTGCCCAGCGCCAGCCAGGCGTGCTCGATGACCTGGACCGCGCCCGCGGACAAGAAGAACACGGTTCGCCCCGGCTGCACAGGACGCCGCACCAGCGCACACAGCAGGTCCTCGGCCGCGTCTTCCTTTCCCTCCTCGATCGCCAGGATGGCCCGCTGGTAGAGAGCGGCGGCTCCGTGCCGGCTGGCGCGGGAGACGGCGGCGAAGGAGGCGTCGGCCTCCTTGCGATGCCCGAGGAGCGAGAGCGCGCGGCCCTTGAGGTAGGCCACCTCGTCTCGCTCGTCGCTGGACAGGGAGCGCCGCACGCGCATGAGCAGCGACAACGTCTGCTCGAACTGTCCCGAGCGCACGGTGAGGTCGACCAGCTTGCGCAGCGCCGGAGCGCGGAAGGTGGAGGCGGGTTCTCGTTCCCACAGCTCGGTCAAGATCTCGCGGGCCCGCCCCAGGGCCCCCTCGTCGGCCAGGGCGCCGGCCGCCAGAAACCGCAGGTTGTCGGACAGCATGTCGCGAGGGAGCGAGCGCAGGCGGGGATCGAGCAGCGCGCTCAGCAGCCGGACGGCGCAGCTGCGCGCGCCGCCGTCCAGACACACCACCTCCTGCTCGCGCAGCACGCGGGAAAGCTCCTCCTCCGTCGCCGACCCCGAACCCGCGCTGGACTGCTGCAGGAACACGTCCAGCGCGCCCTCCGGTCCTCCGGGCACCGGCAGGGGTGGCGCGAGCAGCAGGATGGCGGAAAGGAACAGCATGCGCCGGGCCTCAACGTGGCACGGTCTCGAACCGGGCCTTGAAGCTCACCTTCCAGGTGCCGTCCGGCTCGTTGCCCTTGAGATCGGCGGCGTCGGGAGGATCTCCGTCTCCGTCCGCGTTGAACTCGGCGTCGGTGGTCGACTTTTCTCTCAAGTGGACCACCAGGCCCGACGCGGCCCGGTAGCCGGGCGGCCCCGCCTCGGGGTCCTGCGGCCCGCGGGCCGCCAGGCGCACCTCCAGCAGGTGTCGGCCGGGGCTGAGGAATCCATCGAAGAGCTTCAAGGATTCTACCGTGGCGGGGCCGGAGAACTCCTGGCGGAAGGCCAGCTCTCCATCGAGCAGCAGCGCGACCTCTACCAGGCGGAAAGGCCGATCGATCTCGGCCTGGAGCCGGACCCGCAGACGGGAGTCGAAGACTTTCTCTTCCAGCGCGGCCAGCCGGGCCTCCGTGGCCAGCAGCACGTCGCGGACCCGGCTGTGCTCCAGCGACAGCTCGCCCAGGGCGCGCACGTCGAGCGCCGGGGCAGGGGAGGCCGCGGGGGCGCCGTCCGGGCCGGTGCCGGTGGCGGCGCTCTCTGGCGGTCCGGCCCGCAGCATGCCCGCCGAGACCAGCACGCCGATGGCGATGCACAGTCGGACCTTGCGCCGTTCCATCAGAAACCTCCCTCGAAGGCCAAGCTTCCCACGAAGATCTGGCCGCCGGCGAAACTCGTCCGGGTGGGGCCGGCCACGCCGTTCCAGCCGGAGAAACCGTTGGGCGAGCCGATGCCTTCCCAGTCGAAATGCGTCTTCTGGAAGCAGAAGCCGACGTCCAGCGAGAAGTGCCGAAACAGGCCCAGCAGGCGCCGGTCCTCGGCCAGCCAAAGGACCCGCACCCCGGACTCGGCCCACCAGGCCAGGTACGAGGCCAGGTGCCGGTCGGCCGACCAGTAGGCGCCGGGCGGCCCGTCAGGATAGTCGTTGCGGTAGAAGCTGGCCCGGGTCTGGTGCCAGGCGCCGCCGGACAGGCGCGCCACCAGGCGTTCGAACAACCGCAACTGGAAGCCGAGCATCAGGCTCTCGTGTTCCACCCGCCAGTTGTCGCGCCCGTAGCCCGCGCCGGCCTCGAAGACTCCGCGGACGCCCACGGTCTTGCGGACCCGCAGCAGCCCCTCCAAACGGTGCCTCGCGCCGGGGTGGTTCTCCGGTTCGCTGCGAGGGACGCCGACGGCGGGGAGCGCCGGATCGTGTTGGCTCCACAACGTGACCTTGCGGTACGGGCTCGCCAAGAACCCCTCCTCGATGGCCGCCACGAGATCCAGTCGCAGGTTGATCCCGGGAGTGAAGCCCTGCTCCAGAGAGGCGGAGAAGCGGTCCACGCGCACGTCCTCGGATAGCGGCAGGTCCGCCGGAAGACGCTCGGCGGGAATGACCAGCGACCGAAGCTGGCGCGCGTAGCCCACCTCCAGCACGGTGTCGCGGCCCAGGATCAAGGTCCGCGCCAGGATGGAGGGTTCATGGGTCTGTCCGTCCCAGGCGGTGCGGAAGCGGTACCCCAGGCGCAGCAGGCTGGTCCCGTCGTCCAGCACCACGGCGGCATCCGGCCCGTGCAGAAGGCGCTCCACGGTGAGCGGGCCGAAGAAGCCGTCCAGGCGATGCTCGATGTGCCGATCGGAGGCCACGCCGTACCCCGCCTCCAGGGCGATGCCGGAGAGGACCTCGACGGCCGCGCGGAGGCTGGATTCGGTCGAGGTCCCGGCCACGTCGGCGCCTGTTTCCGCGGCCACCACGATCCGAGAAGTCACCGTGTTGGGGGCGATGATCGCGTCCGGTGCGATGCGCGGCTCGCTCGGCCCGCGGAGCTGGGGCGGCGGGTCGAAGCGCATGAGCGGGTCGGCCAGCGATTCGCGCGACAGGCGCACCCCACCGGCGCAGCCCCACAGGCACGCCAGGAGCCCGAAGCCACACAGCGCGCGGCTCATGGGAAGAACGGGAACCACACCCCGACTCCCAGCGAGAAGGCCAGGTTGTTGGTGAGGGATTGCTCGGCCAGGACCTCCTGGACGTGGATGTGATCCCGAAGCTCGATCCGGACCGAGAGCCAGGAATTGACGAAGACCTTCACGCCCATGCCCACGCAGTAGGTGAGGCCGACGGTGGTGCGGCTGTCGGTGACCCCCAGCCCGGCGAGGAAGAAGAAATCGAAGTGGGGCACACCCGACTGGAAGAACATGAACTTCCCGTGGAAGGGGTGCCACACCAGGTTGCCCAGGTAGATGCGGGCATCGTGATCCGGAAGGAAGGAGTACCCGGTGTAGCTTTGCACCGGGCCGGAGAGCGCCGAGGAAAAATAGGCCCAGGCGAAGTCCGCCTCCAGGGCGAAGTCCTCGTTCAGGTGGAAGCTGTAGGCCACGGAGGCCACCGGGCCGAGCCCCATGATCTCGCTGGAGTACACACCGCCCAAAAGGTCCAACTCGTGGCGCAGGCTCTTCGGAAAGTCGCGCTGCCCGATCCCCTTGCGCTCCCCGGTCTCGGTCTCCGGCGGCTCCGGGCAGGCGCCCATCGCCGGGTTCGGTGGCAGCGTGGTGAAGCCGAAGGCCGAGAGCAGCAGCAGGAGTCGGGTGAGGTGATGGAGCATGGTCTTCTCAGAACGACAGCATGAAGCCGCCGGAGAGCGCCAGCGCGCCCCAGTGTTGATCGGCGGTGAGGAGCACCAGGCGCCGCGCGTCCAGGCGCAGGTTGATCCCCGGCAGCGCGATCAGGACGCCCCCTCCGCCCAGTAGCATGAATTGCGTGCGGGAGGAAAAGAGCCGGACATCCTGGCCGGGCAGGCTGGTGCCGCCGCCGGCCCCGGCGGCCAGGAAGGGAACGATGAAGCGCCAGGGGCCCACGGCCACCAACAGTTCGACGGCGTAGGTGAGGATGTTCCCCAGCTTGCCGGGGGACTCGCTGGCGAAAAGCTCCAGCGCATAGTACTGGCTCGGCTGGTACCCGACCCGGAAGGTGAACAGGCCCTCGCTCTGTAGGGTGCCGCCCTGGAGAGAGATGGTCAGGCGGCCATCGCCGAAAGGGGAGTTCTGCGAGAGGCGCGCCAGCAGGCCCGGCTCGCCCGAACCCGCCTCATCCACCACCTCGAACGGCCACACCAGCTCGCCCAGCACCCAGCCGGAGATGCCGCGGGTCAGCCGGATGCGGTACCAGGCTCCGTCCGGGCTGCGATCGATCGCGTCGTAGACCTGGTCCCGGCCGACACGAGCGATCTCCAGGTACGAGCCGCCCGGCCCGCTCCGCACCGGAACGCTCTGCGCCATCACCCGCAGCTTCACCCGGACGGGGACACGGCTCATGCCCTGAGCTGCGGCGGCGGCCGGCAGGACCGGAACCAGGCAGAGCAGAACCCACGCCATTCGCTTCACGGGGATGCCCCTCCCGAGCGCAGCCAGGCCAGCACCTCGGTCTCCTCGGCGGGGGTGAGGGCCGAGAGCCCGGGGTGGGCCTCCTCGCGTCCGCTGCCCCAGCGGACGAGCGCGCTGCGTTCCGGGATGCTCAGATCGCAGAAGGACAGCACCAGAAAATAGTCACCCAAAAAAGGCTCGGGAAGTTCCCGTGGATGGGAGATGGCGCTCTGGGGGGGGAACGGGGAGGAAGCCGGGCGAAGCCGGAAGGTTGTGTCCCGGGCATGGCAGTCCGCCAGGGCGCACGAACCCACGAGGTGAGGCTGGACCGCTGTGGCGAACACCACGGGATCCGGAACGCGCATGTTCCTGCTCAGGGTTTCCTCTCCGGAATCTATGGTGCCGCAGGCCGCCGAGAGCACGCCAAAAAGCCATAGGAGACATGCGGTTCTGTTCTCTTCTCTCATCGGGAGGCGACGATATTATGGCTCGCGCCGCGTGTCAACCGAGAGGCCGCAGTGGCTCGATCCGGGTATTGGACGTTGCAGCCGGCTCGTAACGTGTTGTTTTGGATGAACTAATCGTTATTTTTCTTGACTTTTTCACTGCGATTGATGACAATGCTCTCCATGCCTCGCTCGGACGAAGTCCCGGCTTCACATCTGTAAACTTGCAGAATCAGAGGAGGAGAAATGGGACAAGTCTCCAAGAAAACTTGCCGAAAGACGGGCAGCGTGAAAAATTCTGCAACAAAGAAAAAAAGCCTTGCGGCGTCGACGAACAAGAGAAGTCCGAAGGTCGTGGACGACAGACAGCTTCTCAAAGACTGGGAGCATGTGACCTGACGGGAGATTGAGGCGGGGGAGGATCGAACACCGTTGGTCGAGGAGGGGGATCACCTTTCAGGAGCCGGGGTTTTGGGGAGGAGTTTTCTCAGTTCTTCCTGCTTCTTTTCATCAATCAGCTTGGTCGCTTCTTGCAGCTTCTTCAAGTCGCTTCGAATTTGAAGGTCCTGGTATATCCGATATCCGAGCCAGATTCCGATACCGAGGAGGATCACCAGGGCGAGCAAGAGGACGTCTCGGAGGCTCAGAGTGAACCGCTGCCGCATGACTCTCGATGAGCTGGCCATGGGCGCCGGCCCGCTGATGATGAGCACCTTCTTTTCTTTCTCATGGCTCCGGCTCCGGCGGGAGGACGAAGTCCCCTCGAATTCGCTGATATCGAGCGGCTGGATGCCGCCGGTGGTCCCGGTGGCGAAGCGCGGTCTTTCGCGGCCTTCGGCCGGTCCCGTCGGCACACCCTCCCGCGGTGTCGGCGGTCTGGGGATCTGGCCGGACGGGGTACTCTTCTCTTTCGCGTAGACGGGAGGAACGGTCTTTTGCGGCGCCGTCGAGTTTTCCATCTCTTCGAAAATGCTCTCCAGCGGTTCGCTGGGCTGTCTGGATTTCTTGCTCCCGGCCGGAGGTGTCGCGCGTGAGGGTATGGGCGTGGGCTTGAGGAGTCTCGGGCTCGTCACGGGAGGTGCGAAGATCGGGAGGAAATCCTCGTCGGAGGACTGCGGCAGATCGATGTCGATGTCGATGGCGTCTTGCGCCGCCGTGGAGTCTTTTTCCGAGCTCCTCGAGCTTCTGGGATCCCTATCCGGCTCGTTCGTCCGCTCCTGAACGACCGTGGTCTCGAGATCCGACTCCAGCTCGGACTCGAGTAGCTCGTGGAGCAGGCGCGCCCTGGGTTTCGCACGCTTCGCTTCTGCCTGCGTCGAGTCGTCTTCGTCGTTCTTTTGGGCCATGAGGAAACCTTGAAAAATGCTATTCCAATCCATCGGATACTGCAAGAATACGGAAGCATTTTTCTCAACGCCGGTGGCCTTTTCAAGTGCTTGACTTGGATCGGGGTCGATGCTAGCTTGCGCCGCGAAAACAAGGGAACCCACCGTGCTCACATTTCAGGAATTAATCTTGCGGCTTGCGGAGTTCTGGTCGAAGAAGGGTTGCCTGCTGCGCCAGCCGTACGACCTGGAGAAGGGCGCGGGCACGTTTCACCCGGCCACCTTCCTGCACTGCCTGGGCCCGGAGCCCTGGAAGGTGGCCTACGTGGAGCCCTGCCGACGGCCCACGGACGGGCGCTATGGAGAGAACCCCAACCGCTTGCAGCACTACTATCAGTTCCAGGTGTTGCTGAAACCGTCGCCGCGAGATGTCCAGGACCTGTACCTCGACAGCCTGAGGTTCATCGGCATCCCGATAGAGGACCACGACCTGCGCTTCGTGGAGGATGACTGGGAATCCCCCACGCTCGGGGCCTGGGGGCTCGGCTGGGAGGTGTGGTTGGACGGCATGGAGGTCACCCAGTTCACCTACTTCCAGCAGGCCGGCGGCATCGATCTGAAACCGATCTCGGTGGAGCTCACCTACGGGCTCGAGCGCCTGGCCATGCTCCTCCAGGATAAGCTCTCGATCTTCGACCTGAAGTGGAACGACCATGTGACCTACCGCCAGGTCCACCACCAGGCGGAGGTCGAGTATTCCGAGTACAACTTCAAGGTGGCGGACACGAACATGTTGTTCGGTCTCTTCGACACCTACGAGAAAGAGTGCCGCCGCATCCTGGCGCACGGGACCGAATGCCACCGCTCCCAGGTCTTGCCCGCCTACGACTACTGCCTGAAGTGCTCGCACACCTTCAACCTGCTGGATGCGCGGGGCGCCATCAGCGTGACCGAGCGGCAGGCCTACATCGGACGGGTCCGCGCCCTGGCTCGCGAGTGCGCCATGGCGTATCTTTCGGAGCGCGAGCGGCTGGGATGGCCCCTGGGCAGAACCGGCGCCGCGTGAGATCCATGCAAGACATCGAATCGCTCATGGACAGCAAGATCATCATTCTCCTGGGAGGAGGCCTTCTGGCCCTGATCGTGGCCGTCATCATGCGCAGGGGCCGCCTCGTGGAAGAGACTCCCTCCGTTTTCGAACGGATTCTCTGGGTGGTGGGGATCCTGGCCGTGGTCTCCGGCGTGCTCGTGGCGGTGCTTCGCCCGGACGTGGTCGATCTGCCCAAGCATGACGAGAAGCAGCTCAAGGAGTTCGACCGCGAGTCTTCGGGCTGTTCGAAGCCGCAACAAGGCCTCAAGGAATACCAGAAGCCCTGAGGGCCAACTAATGGATTTGCTTCTTGAAATTGGATGCGAAGAAATTCCGGCTCGATTCCTGCCCCCGGCGCGGGCGGCATTTTCGGAGTTGCTGCAGCGGCGGTGCGCTGAATGCGGGCTGGGGGAGGGCATCCAGGTCCGTTCGCTGGGCACCCCACGCCGGCTCGCATGGATTGCCGGCGGGTTGCTCGAAGGTCAAAAAGACAAGGACGAAGAGATCCTGGGTCCGCGGCTGGAGGCCGCCTACGATGCCGACGGGCAGCCGACCCGCGCCTGTCAGGGGTTCTTGAAGAGCCGCAATGCCGCCGTCGGGGATCTGGTCAAGATCGAGACTTCCCGCGGGACCGTGGTGGGGCTCAGGCGCACCATCCGGGGACGGTCGACCCGCGAGGTGCTCTCGGAGGAGCTCCCCGCGATTCTTTCGCAGTTCAGCTTTCCCAAGAGCATGCGCTGGGGAGAGGGAACGTTCTCCTTCGTGCGGCCGGTGCACTGGATCGTCTGTCTTCTCGACAATGAAGTCGTTCCGTTCTCGTTCGCCGGCGTGGAGGCGGGGCGCCACAGCCGGGGACACCGCATGGCGCCCGGGGGCGAGCTCCCGCTCGAACATCCGCGCCAGTACCTCGATCGCCTGCGCGAGCGCTTTGTCCTGGTCGATCCGGCCGAGAGGCGGGAATTGATCGCACGTGAGGCGGCCCGGCTGGCGCAGAGCGTCGGCGGCCGGTTGGTCATGGACGAGGGCCTGCTCGACGAGGTCACCGACTTGGTCGAGTTCCCGGTGCCGGTGCTCGGCCGGTTCGAGCCGGCCTTCCTGGATGTGCCGCGACCGGTGCTGGTGGCCGCCATGCGCAACCACCAGCGTTACTTCGCTGTCGAGGACTCGGCGGGAAGGTTGCTGAACGCTTTCGTGGCCGTGGGCAACACGCCGGTGCGCGACCCGGGAGTGGTGCGACACGGGAACGAGCGCGTGCTGGGCGCGCGCCTCAGCGACGCTCGCTTCTTCTTCGAGCACGACCTGGAGGTGCCGCTCGCGGAGCGGGTGCCGCGCCTGCAAGACATGCTGTTCCAGGCGGACCTGGGCTCGTACTACGAAAAGTCGGTGCGGGTCGCCAACCTGACCGTGTGGCTGTCCTGGAAGATGGGCCTGGGTGCGTGGGAGCGCATGAACCGCGTGATCGAGATCCTGACCTACGCCCAGGAAAACCTGCACACGGACGCGGAGCGCATCTCCTGGCGGGTGGCGCGCGCGGCCATCTTGTGCAAAGCCGACCTGCTCAGCGAGATGGTCGGCGAGTTCCCGGAGCTGCAGGGGGAGATGGGCGCGGAGTACGCGCGCCGGAGCGGCGAACAACCCCAGGTGGCGCAGGCCATCGAGGAG
Source organism: Myxococcales bacterium (assembly GCA_012798435.1). Taxonomy (GTDB): domain Bacteria; phylum Myxococcota; class B64-G9; order B64-G9; family B64-G9; genus JAAZNF01. Next base: position 29,752 of record JAAZNF010000051.1, read on the forward strand.
CACTACCGCCCCCGCGCCTCGGGCGGGCGGCTGCCCGAGTCGCCCGAGGGCGCCGTGCTGGCCCTCGCGGACAAACTGGACACCCTGGCCGGCTGCTTCGGCGTGGGCCTGAAACCCAGCGGCGCCGCCGATCCCTACGCCTTGCGCCGGGCCTGCCTCGGCGTCCTGGCCATCCTGTTCGAACGCTCCCTGCACCTTTCGCTGCGGGAGATGCTGCAACACGCCGTCCGGGGCGTCGCCGACCGCATCCAGGTCTACCAGCGGAAGAAAGCCGAGGAGAAGGCCCGGCGGGCCGCGCAGAAGAAGAAGGACCTGGCAGCGCCCGAAAGACCCGCGGAATTCTCCGAGGACAAGCAGGTGGAGGAGCTGCTGGAGTTCTTCGGCGGCAGGTTGCGCCAACGTCTGCTGGAAGAGGCGCCGGCGGACCGGGTCGAGGCGGTGATGGCGGCCGGGTTCGACGACCCGGTGGCGGCGCTCTTGCGCTTGCGTGGCCTGTGCTCCATCGCGTCCGATCCATCGTTCGGGGACCTGGTGGTGGCGTTCCGCAGGGTGAGCCGCATCCTGGAAGGGTTCGCGCAGGACGGTTTCGATCCGACCCGGCTTTCGCACCCCGAGGAGCGGCAGCTCTATCAGGTGGTGAGCGAGATCGGGCCGGTGTTCGAGGAGCACCTTGCGGCCCACCGGTATTCCGAGGCGCTCGCGCTCCTGGCGGGGCGCTTGCGTGCGCCGGTGGACGCTTTCTTCGAGAAGATCCTGGTCAACGACCCCGCGGACGCGAGCGGCAGCGCCAACCGCAAGGCGCTGCTTCACCGCATCAACGGGATGTTCTCGCGGGTGGCGGATTTCAACCGTCTCCAGGTGCGAGAGGGATAGCCAACGCGTGCGCGCCGCGTCTCAGGCGCGACGAAACCGGAGGATTCGCATGGCGACGAAGATGGTGTACTTTTTCGGTGACGGGAAGGCCGAGGGCGACGGCAGCATGAAGAACCTGCTCGGGGGCAAGGGCGCCGGACTGGCGGAGATGAGCCGGCTGGGCATCCCCGTCCCCGCGGGCTTCACCATCACCACCGAGGTGTGCACCTCCTTCTACCAGAACCGCAAAACCTACCCGGCCGGCTTGAAAAAGGCGGTCGAGGATTGCCTGCGCCGGGTGGAGAAGGTCATGGGAGCGCGCTTCGGCTCCCGCGACAATCCCCTGCTGGTGTCGGTGAGATCGGGCGCGCGGGTGAGCATGCCGGGCATGATGGACACCGTGCTCAACCTGGGGCTCAACGACCAGACCGTGGAGGGGCTGGCCGCCGCCACCGGCAACCCGCGCTTCGCCTGGGACTCCTACCGGCGCTTCGTGCAGATGTACGGTGACGTGGTGTTGGGCCTGAAGCCCGAGGGCAAGGACGACATCGATCCGTTCGAGGAGATCCTGGAGCAGAAGAAGCACGCCGTCGGCGCCAAGTTCGACACCGACCTCGACGTCGAGGCCCTGAAGGACCTGGTGGCGCTCTTCAAGCAAGCCATCCTGCGGCGCACCGGCAAGAAGTTCCCCGAGGACCCGGAGGAGCAACTGTGGGGCGCCATCGGGGCAGTGTTCGGCTCGTGGAACAACGACCGCGCCAAGGCCTACCGCCAGCTCAACGGCATCCCCGAGGGCTGGGGCACGGCGGTCAACGTCCAGGCCATGGTGTTCGGCAACCTGGGAGACGACAGCGGCACCGGGGTGATGTTCAGCCGCGACGCGGCCACCGGGGAGCGGCGCCTGTACGGCGAGTTCTTGATGAACGCCCAGGGCGAGGACGTGGTGGCCGGCATCCGCACCCCGCGGCGCATCGAGGAGATGGCCCAGATCGACGAGCGGCTCTATCAGCAGGTGAAGGACGTGGCCGAGCGGCTGGAGCGCCACTTCCGCGACATGCAGGACATGGAGTTCACGGTCCAGCGCGGCAAGCTGTGGATGCTGCAGACCCGCAACGGCAAGCGCACCGGATTCGCCGCGGTCCGCATCGCGGTGGAGATGGTGAAGGAAGGGCTCATCGACGAGCGCGAGGCGCTGCGCCGGGTGTCCCCGGAGGCGCTGGATCAGTTGCTGCGCCCGGTGTTCGACCGGGAGGACAAGGCGCACGCCCTCTCCCACGGCCGGTTGCTGGCCAAGGGGCTGAACGCCGGGCCCGGCGCCGCCTCGGGGCGGGTGGTGTTCAACGCCCAGGACGCCGAGGACTGGGCGCGCCGTGACGAGAAGGTCATCCTGGTCCGCATCGAGACCTCGCCCGAGGACATCCGCGGCATGGACGCCGCCCAGGGCATCCTCACCGCCCGTGGCGGCATGACCTCGCATGCGGCGCTGGTCGCCCGCCAGATGGGAAAGGTGTGCGTGGCCGGCTGCGGCGAGCTGCGCATCGACTACAAGATGCGCCAGATGCGGGTGGGCGCCAAGACCATCCAGGAGGGCGACTGGATCTCCATCGACGGTACGACCGGCGAGGTCATCGAGGGGCGCGTCAAGACCAAACCCTCCGAGGTGCTCCAGGTCCTCGAGGAGAAGACCCTGGCGCCCGAAAAGTCGCCGATCTACCAGCAGTACGCACAGCTCATGGCCTGGTCCGATCGCCTGCGCCGTCTGGGTATCCGCACCAACGCCGATCAACCGGACCAGGCGGCCATCGCGGTGGCCTTCGGCGCGGAGGGCATCGGCCTGTGCCGGACCGAGCACATGTTCTTCGGCGAGCAGAAGATCGGCCCCATGCGGGAGATGATCCTGGCCGATGACGCGACCTCGCGGGAGAAGGCGCTGGCGAAGCTGCTGCCCCTGCAGCGCCAGGACTTCGTGGGCATCTTCCGGGCCATGGGCGAGCGGCCGGTGACCATCCGCACCCTGGATCCCCCGCTGCACGAGTTCTTGCCCCACCAGGAGCACGAGATCGCGGCGCTGTCGCAACAGATGAACATTCCACCGGAGAAGATCCGCGCCCGGGTGGAGGCGCTGCACGAGGCCAACCCCATGCTGGGCCACCGCGGCTGCCGGCTGGGGATCACCTTCCCCGAGATCACCGCCATGCAGGCCCGCGCCATCCTGGAGGCGGCCTGCCTGGTCAAGAAGGAGGCCCGCTTCACGCCCCACCCGGAGATCATGATCCCGCTGGTGGGGTTCCTCTCGGAGCTCCGCCACCAGACCCGCATCGTGCGAGAGGTGGCCGAGAAGGTCTTCGCCGAGCAGGGCGTCCGGGTGGCCTACTCCGTCGGGACCATGATCGAGCTGCCGCGCGCGGCCTTGACCGCCGAGGAGATCGCCGAGGAGGCCGAGTTCTTCTCCTTCGGCACCAACGATCTCACCCAGACCGCGTTGGGCTTGAGCCGGGATGATGCCGGCAAGTTCCTGCGGCCGTACCGCGACCTCAACATCCTCGAGGACGATCCCTTCCAGACCCTGGACACCGTCGGCGTCGGCCGCCTGATCCAGATGGCCGTGGAGAAGGGGCGGGGACGGCGCCAGGGGCTCAAGGTGGGTATCTGCGGCGAACACGGCGGCGATCCCCGCTCCATCGCCTTCTGCCACCGGGTCGGCCTGAACTACGTCTCTTGTTCGCCGTTCCGGGTCCCGATCGCTCGCCTGGCCGCCGCGCAAGCAGCCCTGAACGAGCCCGCCAAGGCCGCGAAAGGCGCGGGCCGCACCGCCAAGAAAGCGACCCTGGCAAAGAAGGGTAAGAAGACAGTGGTGAAGAAGGCGCACAAAGCCCCAAAGGCATCGAGGAGCGCCGCCCGTAGACCCTCCGGCCGGCCGGCCGGGAAGAAAGCCCGGCGCCGGATGGTTTCAGCCCGCGAGGCGCGGAGGTAATCGTGAAGCGATGCCGCAAGGCAGCCCTCGCCCTGGGTGCCATCGCGCTCCTGGCCGGCTGCGGGGCGCAACCCCTGGGCGAGGATATTCCGGAGAGATCCTTCCAGTTCCCGGTGGGGCTGGCCGTTCATCCCCAGGGGTTCGCGCTGGTGGTCAGCAGCAACTTCGACCTGCGGTACGCCGGGGGATCGCTGCGCACCATCGATCTCAACCGCCTGGCCGCCCGGCTGGACGCGGGCGCCCCGGCCGGCGAGTCCTTCAGCGATCTGATCGACGACAACCAGGCGGTGGGACTGCCGGCGTTCGCCGGGGAGATCCACATCTCCCCGGACGGCACCCTGGCCACGGTCACCTTGCGGCAGAGCAATGAACTGGCGCTGATCGACCTGCGCGTCATGTCAGCGGGTGGCCAGGCCAGCCTGGAACTGTCGTGCTGGAGCGGGACTCGTCCCGCTGGCAAGTTTCCACTGTGCGAAGGGGGCCGACACCTGGTGCCCCTCAGCGGGATCGATCCGTTCGCCTCGATGTTCCTCCCCCCGACGGCCGGTTTCTCGTACGAGGTGCTGGTCGGGTTTTTGCGCTCGGGCGACCTGGACCGGGTCCAGATCCCGGACCGCACGCAGAGTCAGGATCCGCCACGGGTGGCGTACAGCCTCTCGACCTACGCCCGCGGAGTCAACGCCTTCGCCAGGTCCCCGGTGAGCGGCCGCGCCTACTTGACGGATCGCTACCGGGGCGCGAACGCCAACGCCATCTACTTTTTCGATCCGGCGGCGGGTTCGAACGCGACGGTCGGCGTGCTCAACCTTTTCTCCCTGCTCATGGGCAGCGAGACCCGTGGTGCCGATTTCCTGGCGGATGGCACCACCCTGGGCGTTCTGGTGCGCAACCCCAACCTGATCTTGTTCTTGGACACCCGCTTGGATCTCGACGGCAACCCGGCGAACAGCTACCAGGGCAGCGAGGTGCTCGGTCACGGCCCCACCCGGCTGCGGCGAAACGGAGACTTCTTGTACGTCACCGCCACCGAGGACGATGCACTGTACGTGGTGCACGCCCCGAGCCGGCGCCTGTACGCGGTCCGCGAGGACGTATGCCGCGGCCCGTTCGAGGTGGACTTCTGGAACGAGGCGGGCCGCCAGTGGGCGTTGATAAGCTGCTTCGAGGAGGACGTGGTGGCCGTGGTGGACGCCGATCCCGCTTCACCCTCCTTCCTCGAAACGCTGGCTCGGGTGGGACAGCGCCGCCCCGAGGAGTGACCATGAGATCTTTTTCGTGGCGGCTTCTTTTACTGGCCGCGATCCTGGGTGGTTGCGAGGAGCCGAGCGCCACCATGACCGGGCGCCTGGCCGGGCCCATGGGCCTCGGGCTGTTCACCGGGTGCGCGCAGTCCAACCCGGCCTGCGATAGGATAAGCGAGGGACGCCCGTTGTTGCTCATCTCCGACTCGCTGAGCGACGAGCTGCGGGTCTTCGACATCAAGGCCCGCAACTTCTTTGCCTCCTACGACCCGCTGTTTCCGCTGGCGGTGCCGGTGGGGGAGCGGCCGCGCGGCATGGCGCTCGACCCGCTCCGGCGGTACGCCTTCGTGGCGAACTCCGCGCTGGCCAACGCCTCGCTGGTGGATCTTTCGCCGGACCGGCTGGTGGAGATCGACACCGACGCCGACCCGGCCACCTGCGCGGCGGAACTCCCTCCGAGCGGAGATCGCTGCCGCGCCGGGGTGAGCCGGGTCTCGCTCTCCGAGGACCCGTTCGCCTTGCCGGAGGCCGTGGTCGTTCCCGCGGGAAGCGGTGATCCCGTATGGAACCCGTCCGATCCGTTGCCCGTGTTCGTGAGTTTGCCCGGGACCGGCGAGCTGGCGGTGCTCGAGTTTCGCTACCCCGAATCGCAACCCGACAACCGGCCGCGCCTGAGCCTGCAGAGGCGCATCGCCGTGGGTGGAGTCCCCTCGGGGATGGCGGTCACCCCCGACGCTGTCCGGGTGTACCTGGCCGACGAGGGCAGTGACAGCGTGGCGGTGGTGGAGGTGGCGACGGGGTCGGTGACGCGAGTGCCCGTGGGCGGCCCCAGCCGGCGCCTGGCGCTGGCTCCGGATGGTTCGGTGGTGTACGTGCTGCGCCTGGATCGGGGCCGGGTGATGCTGCTCGACACGGCGAGCCTCGCCCTGCGCGCGCCGGGCGATGTCCGGCCCGAAGCGCAGGACCCCGCCACGGGGCTCGCCGAGGGGATCTACCTCACCGGCATTCCTCGCGAGATCACCTTCGTGCGCGGCAGTCCCATGCGGGTCCTGAGCGAGGCCGGCCAGGCCCGCGACTACACCACTGAGCTGCTGACGGCGGAGGAGTTCGAGGCACGCAAAGCGCAGGAGCCCGAGTTCGTCGAACACGTGGTCACCACCTTCGCCTACCTCTCGAACATGAACGGCAACGTGTACTTCCTGGACGCCGAGAACCACCGACCCATCGACTCGCAACCGTTCATCGGGGCCATGGTCCTGGGGGCGCCGCGCCTCACCGTGTCCGGCACGGCGGTGGCCACCGAGGAGCTGGACGCCTGCGTCCACGATGCCCATTGCCCGTACCCGCAGCTGGCCGACTACGACAAGGTCAAGGGGGAGACCGAGCAGCGCCCCATCTATTATGGTGTCTGGATGAAGACATCCATCACGCCGACCGCGCCCTGGGTATTCACCTGGGAGGGCACGCTGGCGGGTAGCGAACAATCCACCACGGGGCGGTTCGACGGCTGGCTCCTTCGCGACGACCGGCCGGGCCTGGATTTCGTGGCCTCGGGGGTCGAGGTGGGCGACCGGCTGGTGGTCACCTCCGCTCCGCAGGGGAGCGGGGCCGACGACCCGTGTCGTCCGGGGAGCGGCGCCACCGAGTCGGACAGCGTTCGCAGCGAGTTCGAGATCGCCTCCGTGGGCACGGACTTCCTCGAGCTTTCTCCGGTCGAGGGAATGGCGCCCGCCGCCTGCTGGCCGGAGGCGCTGCGCTACAACGTGCGCGCGTACAACGCCTGGACCGTGTACACCGAGATTCCGCTGGGCACCCCGCGCTGGATGCCGCGCATCCACCCGGTCCCGTTCTCGGACCCTCCCCCGGAGCAGCCGGTGTACGACAACGGTTACATCGCGCTCACCATGTTCGACCCCGGGCCGGACGAGAACGGGCAGCCGCGGCAAATCCCGCGCGACACCACCTGGGGTTTCAACAGCGACAGCGGGTTCAGCCCGCTGGTCTTCGCGCCCTCGGTGCGCGCCGGAGCGGCCGGGCCGCTCCTCCCGGTCGACCTCTCCAGCGAGACCGGCGAGACCTCGCCCAAGGACGACCGGGTGTACATGCTGTTCACCGGCTCCAACGCCATGATGGAGTTCTTCCCGGGGCAGTTCGACGCCCTCAACTACATCCTGTACCAGTGAGTTTTCGAGGTGCGCTCATCGCCTGCCAACCTGTGGCGCCGCCGGCACCTGGTCCGGGTGCTGGTCACCTCCAACCTCAAGCGCCAGAGCCGCCATTCCGCGCTGGGATACCTGTGGTGGCTGATCGACCCGCTGCTGATGACGGGCGTGTACTACGTGGTGGTGTCGATCCTGTTCCGGCGCGGCGGCCACGACCAGCCCTACATCCTGTTTTTGATGTGCGGCCTCCTGCCCTGGAAGGCCTTCTCGGACTCGGTGGGCCAGAGCGTGGGCGCCATCAAAGGCTCGGCCGGCATCATCAAGGCCATCCCGTTCCCCAAGGCGGTGCTGCCGCTCTCGTTCGTGCTCTCCAATCTGGTGTTCTTCGCCTTCGGCTTGGTGGTGCTGATTCTGCTTTCGTTGGCCTACGGTCCCCAGTATGGGACCTGGCCGGGAGCGGCCTACCTGTGGCTGCCGCTGGTGCTGCTCGTCCAGCTCCTCTTCACCTGCGGCGTCGCCTTCTTCGTCTCGACCATGGGGGTGCTGTTCTCCGACACCGCCAACATCACCGGGCACATCCTGCGCATGTGGTACTTCCTGTCTCCGGGGCTCTACAGCCTGGACCAGATCCCCGCGGGGTTGCGGAGCTGGTTCCGACTCAACCCGTTTTGCGGCCTGATGGAGAGCTACCGCGCCATCGTCATGAACGACAGCGCGCCGCCGATGTTCGAGCTGGGCATCGCGGCCGCGATCAGCGTCGTTACGCTTGGCGCGGGTCACTGGTTGTTCCAGGCCCGCGAAGGCACCTTCGTGCAGAGGCTGTGAGCGATGGATGCCGCCAACCTCATCGAGGTGGAAAACCTCGACATGCGCTATCGCGTGTACCGCTCCCGGCGGCACTCGCTGCGGGAGGCCGTGTTCCGCACCCTCCTGCTGCGGGACGAACGGGTCGACGTGTGGGCGCTCCAAGATGTGAGCTTCTCCGTGCGTAGAGGCGAGGCCCTGGGCATCATCGGCAAGAACGGCTCGGGTAAATCCACCCTGTGCCTCATCCTGTCGCGCATCCTCTCGCCCACGCGGGGGCGGGTCGACATCGCCGGCCGGGTGTCGGCGCTGCTCTCGCTCGGGGCCGGTTTCCAGACCGATCTCACCGGGCGCGAGAACATCTACCTCCAGGGCGCCTTCATGGGCCACCGCATCCAGGACATCGACGCCCGGTTCCGCGAGATCGTCGAGTTCTCGGAGCTCGGGGAGTTCATCGACTTTCCGGTGCGCACCTATTCCAGCGGGATGCTGGCCCGTCTGGCCTTCAGCATCGCCGCCTCCATCGAGCCCGAGATCCTGGTGGTGGACGAACTCATGGGGGTCGGGGATCTGAGCTTCCAGGAGAAGAGCGCCGCGCGCATGAACGAGTTGATCCACAAGAGCCAGGGACTGGTGGTGGTCTCGCACAACATGGACACCATCCGCTCCCTGTGCTCAAAGGTGATCTGGCTGGAACGGGGCCGGCTGGTCGCCCAGGGGCGCGCCGAGGACATCATCCCCCGCTACGAGGCGAGCTGACGAATGAGCCGACATCCCCGCCAACCCGCGGGTGGGGGCCGGGTGTGTATGCTGGTGCACCACTACTTCCCGCGGGATCCGCGGGTGCGGCGTGAGGCCCTGGCCCTGGCCCGCGCCGGCCTGGAGGTGACGGTCCTGGCGCTACGCCGGCCCGGCGAGCCGGCCCGCGAGACCTGGCAGGGCATCTCGGTGGTGCGCCTGCCGGTCCAGCGCCACCGGGGCAGCCCGCTGCCGGTGTACCTGGCCGAGTACCTGGCCTTCTCGGCGGCGGCCTCGGCGACCGTGCTGTGGTTGGCCGCGCGCCGGCCGTTCGATGTGGCCCACGTGCACACCCCGCCGGATTTCCTGCTGGGCGCGGCCTGGCCGCTGCGGCTGCAGGGGACCCGCCTGATCCTGGACAATCACGATCCCACCCCGGAGCTGTACCAGAGCCGCTTCCGCGGCGCCGGCGGCCCGGCCATCCGGCGCATCATCGAGACGGTGGAAAGTCGCTCCTGCCGCGCCTGCGATCGCGTGGTCACCGCCACCGAGGCCTTCCGCCGCTGCCTGACCGAGCGGGGCGTGCCCGCCGAGCGTATCCGGGTGGTGCACAACTCACCCGATCCGGAAGTCTTCGATCGGCGCCGGGTCCAGCCGCTGCCTCGAGAGGCGCGGGAGTTCCGCATCGTGCACCACGGCACCCTGATGCACCGGTACGGCGAGGACGTTCTGCTCGATGCCTTCCGGCTGCTCCAGGAGCGGGTGCCCTCCGCCCGTCTGCACGTGTACGGCGAGGGTGATCTGCTGCCGCGCCTGCGCCGCATGGCCGCAGTCGAGCCGCTGCGCGGCCGGGTGTTTTTACACGGCGAGGTGAGCCAGGAGGAGATCGCGGCCGCCCTGGCCGCGGCGGACGTCGCCGTCGTGCCCAACCGCGCCGGCGGCATCATGGACCTGGCCTTCCCCACCAAGCTGCTCTAGGCCATGCAGATGGGAGTGCCCGTCGTCGCCAGCGCCACCCGGCTGGTGGCCGAGACCTTCCCGAACTGCGTGGCGTTGGTGCCGCCGGGAGACGTGGCGGCGCTGGCCCACACCCTGTACGAGCTGGCGCTGCGGCCGGATGCGCGGCGGCGGCTCTCGGCGGAGGGGTACCGCGAGGTGCAGCGCTTTTCCTGGGAGACAGAGAGGGAGAAACTGCTCGGGCTGTACCGGGAGCTGGGTTGCCGGATGCCCTGAGCGCACCGCGGCCATGCCGATCCACCGCGACAGCTCCGGCGAGCGCCTGATCCTGGTCGTGCTCGACCTGCTCTCGTTTTTCCTCGCGGCCAACCTGGCCTTCGACCTGCGCTACCACTTCCTCGACTGGCACGAGCTGGGCCTGCCGGTGAAGGCCGGGCCGGCCCCGTGGGGCGCACTGTACCAGGCCTTGCCCTATCTGCTGCTCGGCTGGTTCGTCATGTTCAGCATCTTCGGCGTGTATCGGCAGGGCCCCGACTGGCGCGAGCGGCAGATGCAGGTGTTCAAGGCCCAGGTGGCCTTCTTCCTGCTCATGTTCGCCACCACCTTCTTCTACCGCGGCTTCTCCTATTCCCGGGGCGCCGCCTTGTTCCTGGTGCCGCTCTCCATGGGGTTCACCTTCGGGCTGCGCGGACTCTTCGCGTTCACGCGGGGGCGCCTGATGCGCTCAGAGATCTTGCGCGAGCGGGTCCTGCTCGTTGGCTGGTCGCGGGAATCTGTGGACCTCGTCCGCCGCCTGGAATCGCCGGAGCGGCCCTTTCGCCTGGCGGGCGTCCTTCTCCGGGAGGGCCAACCCCCGCCGGACGGCGTCCGGCAGCTCGGGCTCATCGACGATCTGGGCCGGGTGTTGACGCGGGAGCCCGTCGAGCGGGTGTTGTTCCAGGAATCCGAGCTTTCCCGTCGGGAGATGACCCTGCTTCTGGAGACCTGCGCGCGCCACCGGGTGGAGTGGTCGGTGGTCCCGTACCTGGCCTCCGCCTTCTCCGACCGGTTGCGGCTGGATAGCCTGGGCGGATTGCCGGTGCTGTCGCCGCGCGGCAGCAACATCGTGGGCCTCAACTGGCTCATCAAGCGCCTCTTCGACCTCGCGGCCGCCGCCACCTTGGCGGTCGCGCTGTCGCCGATCCTGCTGTCGTGCGCGCTCCTGGTGCGCCTGAGCTCTCCCGGGCCGGTGCTGTTCGTACAGAAGCGGGTGGGGCGGCGCGGCCGGGAGTTCCCCTTCTACAAATTTCGCACGATGGTGGCCGGCGCCCGGGATCGCCAGCACCAGCAGGTCATGGAACAGGTGATCCGGGACGGGCAGGCGCCGGCCCAGGAAGGGGAGGCGCCGCTCTTCAAGATGATCGACGACCCGCGCATCACCCGGCTGGGTCGCTTTTTGCGGCGCTACTCGCTGGACGAGCTCCCTCAACTCGTCAACGTGCTCAAGGGGGACATGAGCCTGGTCGGCCCCCGGCCGGCACTGCCGTACGAGGTGGCCATGTACTCGGAGCGGGCCCGGCGCCGGCTCGAGGTGTTCCCCGGCATCACCGGCTTGTGGCAGGTCTCGGGTCGCAACCGGCTGCCGTTCGACGCCATGATCGACCTCGACATCCAGTACCTCGAGAACTGGTCCCTGGGGCTGGACATCCGCATCCTGGCCAGGACCCTGATCGCGGTATTCACCCAGCGGGGGTACTGAATGCGGCGCGCCTCCCAGACCCGGGCAGGGCGACTGCGGGCCGGCGAGACCCTGGATCGGGTATGCGGCGCGCTCGACATCATCCAGGCGCGGGACGGGTACCGCTTCGGGATGGAGGCGCTGTTCTTGTGCGGGTTCGTGGCGGGGCGGGCGGAGTGCGTGCTCGACCTGGGGACCGGCTGCGGGATCATCCCCCTGGTCTTGTTGTGGAGCGGCAAGGCCCGGCGCGCCACGGGCATCGAGCTGCAAGAGGCCATGTGCGATCGCGCGCGCCGCTCGGCGCGCAAAAACGGTCTGGCCCGCCATTTCGTGGTGATCGAGGGAGACATCCGAACGCCTCCGACCGATCTTCCCGCGGGAGGGTTCGATCTGGTGACCGCCAACCCGCCGTTCTTCGAGATCGGGCGGGGGCGGACCTGTCCGAACGCGGAGCGGGCGCTGGCCCGCGAGGAGCGGTGCGGCACGTTGCAGGACTTCGTGAGCGCCGCCCATCGCATGCTCGTCCCCCGGGGCCGGTTGGTGTTGGTCTTTTCGCCGCGCCGCCTGGAATCGGCGCTGCAGGCGTGCCGTTCGGAAGGTCTTTCTCCGACCCGCTTGCGGTTCGTTCATCCGCGAGCGGATCTTCCTCCCCGGCACGTCCTGTTGGAGGCCCGTCTGGCGACCCGCTCTGCGCTCGACATCGAACCGCCGCTCCTCATCCAGGACGCGGATGGGCACGCGACCGCTGAGTTCCAGGCGTGGATGTACCCGGCCCGCGGACGGCTCGCGCAGAAGCCGCCACCGTCACCCGTCAGGGGAGTCCGGGTGCCCAGTCCAGGTTGACGATGGTGATCCCGTCACCGAACACCTTGAAGCGGATCTCACCGAGCGGGACCAGCTGGCCCTGTCCGTCCTGGGCCACGCACGAGAGGCGGTGATCCCCGGCCGGGAGATCGATGCCCGCGTACAGGCCGTTGTTGTTGGTGGACTTCTGCGCCTTGTCGGGCCGGGGGTTCTCGGCGTTGTTGAAGTACGCGATCTGGTCGGGCGCCTGCACGAAGCCGCAACGCGCTCCCTTGACGGGCCGGTAGCGGCAATCGCGGATGGTGCCGGCCACCGCGCCATGGCCGGTGGGCAGCCGGGAAATCCCGAGCGTCAGCAAAATCACGTTGTAGGTGGCCTGGGAGATGGCGTAGCCGCGCCAGGGCAGAAGCTCGATCTCGGACCCGGTCCTCGGATCCTGGACCTTGGTGCGGGCGTCGAAGACGAAGTTCCCGCCACCCTCGTCCACTGCCAGATCCGCCCACAGCACCACGTTGTACTTGTAGGTGGTGACGAATCCCCCGTTGGGGTCATAGCTCTTCACGATGAGCGGGGTGTTGGTGGGCACGTCGGCGATGGAGAAGGAACCGTAACTGGAGCAGTGTTCGCGATCCTCGACCACCTCGACGTCGAGCGACGAGGCCTTGGTGGGATCCTGGGAACCGCTGTACACGGCCAGGCGCGTACCCACCGTGTTCTGGTTGATGCCAAAGGCGTCCACGCACCCCCGGTAGGTCACCGTGGCCGGCGTGGCGTCGGGCAGGGGGACGGCGCAGAACCCGCCGCGGCAGCGCAGCGGTTTCCCCGCGGCGTCCTGGGGACAATCGATGTCCGCGGTGCAAGGCGCCACGTTGTGGCAGGAGAGGTCCGCCGCCTCCGTGCACTGATACACGTTCTCCTGCACCTCGACGCAACCCTGGGCGGCGGTGTCCGGCTTCGAGACGCACACCGAGGCGTTGACGCAGATTTCGCTGCTCAGACATTGTTGGGTCCCGCAAGCATTTCCGTTGTCGTCGGTCGGGTGGGCGCCGTCGGCGTCCAGCCCCGCGTCGCCGCCGTTCCCGCCGCCGCTGCACGCCGCCAGCCAGATTGCCGCCGTCCACGCCATGGCCCGCTTCATGTCTTTCCTCCCGGTTCGCTATCCGATGAATGGTCTACCCCGCTGCGGCCTCGCCGGTCAAGCCGCCGCAGCCGGGCCAGGCTCGCGCGGAGGATGGCCTGCCGCAGCGCCTCGTCGCTGACTTGTTCGGCTGCCTGCTCCGCCTCGCGTATCATGGCGTCGGTGACCGGCGCAAGGCATGCGGTTGCGGAAGGTTCGTGCGGCCGGATCTCCGGGGCCGGCTCACCCACCACGAACTTCAATTCTTCGACCCACTGGCCCGGCAACGCCTGCTGCAGGCGTTCCAGCAGCGGACCGGCGAGGTAGGACATCTCGTTGAGCCAGGCGTGATCGGCGACGGACAGCCGCAGCGTCTTTCTCACCAGGCGCACCGGGACCACGTGGCGCGCCAGCATCTCACCGGCTACTTGCCGCCAACAGGAGCGGATGACCTCCAGGCGCCGCAGCGAGTGGAAACGCAGCTTGCGGGACTGGCGCTCGATGATCCCGGAGAGCTTCACCGGGGCCTTGAGGCGCGCCCGTCGAAATCGTGTGGTCATGGCACATCCGCCGGGCGGTCCTCGGGCAGCCACTCGGTGCGCGGCCGGCGCCGAAACACGCTGAACAGGACCGGAATGAGGATCAGCGTCAACAAGGTGGAGACGGTGAGACCTCCCACCACCGCCCGCGCCAGCGGCACGTTCGACTCCGAGCCCTCGCCGATGCCGATGGCCATGGGGAGCAGCCCGAGCAGGGTGGTGAGGGTGGTCATCAAGATGGGTCGCAGCCGCACTGCGCCGGCCTCCACCACCGCCGCGAAACGATCCAGGCCCCGGCTCATCTGCACGTTGGCGAATTCCACCAGCAGGATGCCGTTGGAGAGGACGATGCCCACCATCATGATGATGCCCATGAAGGCCATGATGGAGAGCGGCGTGCCGGTGAGGGCCAGGATAGCCACCACGCCCGAGGCCCCCAGGGGCACCGAGAACATCACGATGAAGGGGTCGAGCAGCGAGCGGAACTGCGCCGCCATGGTGGCGTAGGCCAGCAACAGGGCCAGCCCCAGCGCGAGCAAGAGGGAGCGGAACGACTCCGTCTGTTGCTCCCGCTGGCCGCCCAGCCGCAGCTCGAAGCCCGCCGGCCGCGGCAGGTTTTCCAGGCCGCGCTCGATGTCGGCCGCCACGTCGCCCAGCGGCCGCCCGTACACATTGGCGGTGACGTGCGCGATGCGCTGCTGGTGCTTCCGATCCACCTGCACCGGCCCCGCACCGGGCGCGACCTCCGCCACCGTGCGCAGCTCCACCACACGCCCGGCGCGGGTGGACAGCGGCACGGCCTCCAGATCGGCGAGGCTGGTCCGGTCCTGCTCGCGCAAACGGACCACCACGTTGTACTCCTTGCCGGTGATCGGATCGCTGAAGATCGAGGGTTGGTTGAGGTTGCCGGCCATGGAGGTGAGCACGGTCTGGGCGATGTCGCGGGTGGTGAGGCCGAGGCGGCCGGCCTTCTCCCGGTCCACCAGGATGTCGAGCTCGGGGTAATCTTCCTCCCGGCTGGTGCGGACGTCCGCCGTCCCCGGGGTGCTTTCGACCAGGGCCATCACCCGCTGGGTCAGCAGCCGCGCCTGCGCAAAGTCCTGGCCCAGGATCTCCACATCGATGGGCGACTCGGAGCCGAAGGAGAGCATGCGCCGCACCAGACCCCCGGCGTCCAGTAGCAAGCGGCGGCCGGCGAAGCGATCCCCCAGGGCCCGCCGTACGCGCGCGATGGCTTCCTGGTCGCTGAAGGGGCGGCGGTTCGGGGGCACTAGCTGAACCCGCAGCATTCCCGAGTGGGGTCCGGTGTTGCCGCCGAAGATGGCGCCACCGCCGGACTGGCGCACCCCCGAGTCGCTGACCAGGGCCACCAGATTCTCCGGCCCCAGCGCCTTGCGCACGATGTTCTGGATCTCGAGCAGCTCGGCGCTGGTGCGCTCCACCCGCTGGCCCACCGGGCTGCGCAGCATGACGATGATCTGGCTTTCGTCGGAATCCGGGAAGAACGTCGACCCGATGCGGGACAGGCCCAAAAAAGGCAAGGCGCAGGCCACCGCGATGCACACCGTGGCCAAAGCCCGGTGCCGCAGCACCCCTTGCAGCAGGGAGCGGTAGCCGCGCTCCAGGCCGTCGAAGAATCCCTTCCAGGCGGCGCGGAGCCGGGCGGCGAGGCCCCGGGAACGCGCGCTCTCTTCCGGGGCGCCGTCCATGATTCGCACCGAGAGCGCCGGGATCACCGTCATGGAAACGAAGTACGAGGCCGCCAGCGCGAACACGATGGCCAGGGTGAGCGGGATGAAGAGCAGCTTGGCGATCCCGCTCAGGAAGACCACCGGCAAGAAGACCGCCATGGTGGCGACGGTGGAGGCCAACACCGGCATGGCCACCTCGCGCGCGCCCGAGAGCGCCGCCGGCACCGCGGCCCCTCCCCGGGAGCGGTGGCGGAAGATGTTCTCCAGCACCACGATGGAGTCGTCCAGCAGGCGCCCCACGCCCAGCGCCAGGCCGCCCAGGGTGAAAGTGTTGAGGCTCTGGCGCCCGATGAAGAAGAGCAGCATGAAGGTGGCCAGCAGCGACAGCGGGATGGACAGGGCGATGACCAGGGTCGAGCGGAAGGAGCGCAGGAACAGAAAGATCACCAGGATGGCCAGCACGGCGCCCATCAGGGCCTCGTTGGCCAGCGAGTCGATGGAGGCGCGGATGTACTGGGACTGATCGAAGGTCGGGGCCACGCTCACCCCGCTGGGGATTCCCCGCAGGCGTGGGATGGCCGCGAGCACCCGGTCCACCACCTCGACCGTGTTGGCCCCGGGCTGCTTGCGCACCCACAGGTTCACGCCGCGCTTGCCGTTGACCCGCACCAGGTTGGTGAGGTTCTCTCCGCCGTCCTCGACCACGGCCACGTCGCGTACCAGCACCGCCGCCTCGCCGTCGGCGCTCACCTTGACCGGAAGCTCGGCGAAGCGCTGCACCTCGTCGATCTGGGTGTCGGTGAAGAGGCTGTATTCCACCTCGCCGACGGGCAGGCTGCCCGACGGCATGAGGAAGTTGGCCTGGGAGACTGCCGCGGTGAGATCGGCGCAGGAGAGGTTGCGCGCCGCCAGCGCGTCGCGGTCGGCCAGGATGTTCACCTGACGCACCCGGCCGCCGCTGATGTTCACCGTGGCCACCCCCGGCAAGCGCTCCAGCTGGGGCAGCACCGTGTTGTAGCCCAGGTCGTACAGCTCCCGATCGTCATGGGTCTCGCCCGACAGGGTGAGCCCGATCACCGCCATGTTGGACATGTCGACCTTGACCACGAACGGAGGTTGGGTCCCGGGCGGAAGGGCCGCCATGATCTGTTGCACCTTCTGGATACAGTCGGTGGCGCCGGTGTTGATGTCGGCGCCCCAGTCGAAGTACACCCGCAGGATGGCCATGCCCTGGCGGGCGGTGCTCTCGATGTAGGTGGCGTTGGGCACGCTGGAGAGGGCGCGCTCGAGCGGGATGACCAGCGAGGCCTCCACGTCGCGCGGCCCGGCGCCCGGGTACACCACCCCGACCACCGCGATGGGGACGGTGATCTCCGGGAAGAGATCCACCGGGATTCGCTTGAGGGAGATCCAGCCCAGCACGGCCAACACCACCGCGATCATCAACACCGCCACGGGGTTCTTGAGAGCGGCCCGCGTCAGCATGCGCTACTTCCCGCCGCCCGGAGCGTCCACGGTTCGAACGTTCACACCGTCCCGGAGCAGCTCACGCCCCACCACCACCAGCCGGTCGCCCGCGGACAGGCCCTCGACCACCTCGACGCGGCCGTCGGGGAGCGTCCGCCCGAGCCGGAGTGTGACCTCGCGGGCGCGGTCGCCTTCCACCACGTAGGCGCGGCCGGTCCCGCCCTCCTGCCGGGCCAGCGAAAGCGGAGACGCCAGCAAGACACCCTTGAGCTCTTCGAGCACCACTTCCGCCCGCCCGAACATCCCCGGCAGGAGAGCCCGCTCCGGGTTGTCGAACTCCATCTCCACTTCCATGGTCCGGGTGGCGGGGTCCAGCCCGGGGGAGAACCTCTTGAGCACGCCCGGGAGGCGGCCCGGCAGACCGTCCACGGTGAGGATCACCGGGTGACCCTCCCGCAGGAAACGCAGGTCGGCCTGGGGTACCGCCGCCACCGCCTTGATGCGTCCGATGGCCGCCATCAAAAACAGCGGCTGTCCCCCGGGGCTCACCAGGCTGCCCACCTCGGCGTTGCGTTTCATGACCACGCCGTCGAAGGGTGCCAGGATGTCCGCGTACCCGGCCCGCATCCGGCTGAGCCCCAGGTTGGCCTGGGCCACCTCCACCTGCGCCTCGGCCGTGCGCAGGGCGGTGCGGGCGGCGTCCACCTCCGCCTGCGACACGAGCTGGTCGCGCAGCAGGCGCTCGAGCCGCTCCAGGTTCTGGCGCGCGTTCTCCAGGGTGGCCTGGGACGACTGCAGGCCGGCGGCAGCCTGGCGCTGCTGCTCGGTGAGCTCGTCCCGCTCGATCACGGCCAGGCGCTGGCCGCGGCGCACGCGGTCCCCGCGATCGACGAACCAGGCCGTCACGTACCCGGAGGTCTTGGCGGACACGCCGACCTGCTCCTGGGGTTGCAAGGTGACCAGGAAGCTGCGCCGGATCTGCTCGTCGACCGGCTGCACGGTCACCACCTGGACCAGCGGCAAGCGCGCCCCGGCGTCCTTTCCGGCCGCCGCTTTTTCGGACGAGCAGGCCGAGGAGGCGAGGGTGAAAAATAGGACGCACAGCGCTCCCGGCGATCGCAGCGATACGGGCGTCATGATTCTGGCTCCGGTTCTCATTTTTCCTTCCAGCGCTCGGGGAGGCGGCCCAGGACCCGCTGCAGGTTGACCCAGCACACGGCCAGCTCGTACCGGGCCCGCACCAGCGAGGCCTCGGCGTTCGCCAGCGAGGCCTGGGCGTCCAGAAGCTCCACCTGATTGCCGGTGCCCGCCTCGTAGCGGCCGTCCGCCAGGCGCAGCGCCTCGCGCGCCGCCCGGACCGCGGCGTTCACCGGCCCGAGGCGCGTGCGCGCGTCCACGAGCATGCGCAGGGCCTGCTCCGCCTCCATGCGAATCTGGAGGCGCAGGCTCTCCAGGTTGGCGCGCAGCGAACCCAGCACGGCTTCCGCCTCGCCGATCTCGTGTCGGGTCGAGAACCCCGAGAACAACGGCAGAGAGATCCCGATCCCGAGCGACCAGTTGTACACCAGCGCGTCGATTTCGGTCCCGCCGTAGTTGAATCCGGCCTGGGCGAACAAGACCGGGTAGTAGCTGGCTCGCCGCTGTTGCACGACGGCTTCTTGCGCCCGGATCCGGTGGAGGAGCGCCGTGACCTCGGGCCGGCTGGCCAGGGCTTCCGAGATGGCGTTTTCCATCTCGGGAACGGGCTCCTGGCCGAAGGAGGCGGGGAGCGGCTCGACCACGAAGTCGAAACGTGCGCCGCTGCCGAAGGTCGCCGCCAGCGCCGCCTGGGAGAGCGCCAGGGTGTCCTGGGCCTGGAGCAGTGACGAGGCGGCGTTCTGGGCATCGGCCTCGGTGCGCACCACGTCGATGAGGGGGCGCAGGCCGGACTCGAACATGGCGCTCGCCCGGTTTGCGTATCGGGTGGCTTGATCGCGCGAGCGCTCGGCCACGCCGACCATTTCTTGAGCGGAGAGGACCGCCACGTACCGGCTGACCACGAGGGACCAGAGGTCCAGGCGCGAACGCGTCAGGTCGGATTCGGCGGCATGGGCAAGGCTCTTGGCTTGTTCCGAGAGCCCGTTCGTCCGGCCGAAGTCATACACCGTCTGGCGGATAGCGAGCGAGAAGTTGAAGTAATGGTACGGGGTCAGGCTGGGATCGGCGGCGAACTGTTTGAAGTTCATGCCCGGGCGTGGGACGAAGTTGCCGCTCTGCGGCAGATAGGCCGCTTCCAGGTTGACCACTGGCGAGTATCCGGCTGAGGTCGCCGACTGACGCTCGATGGTGGCCTCGAGCATGCTTTTCGCGTAAATGAGGGAGGGATCGCGGGAGAAGGCCATCTCGAGGGCCTCCTCCAGGTTGATCCGGCGCGCCCCATCCGCGGCTTGAGACCCGGAAAAAAATAGAATAATCGCAAGCGTGCCCGCTCCAAGCGAAAATGAACGCGGTACGCGTGTCAGGCTCATCCGCCTCACCTCACAGCCGCAGAGTAAAGTCGCTGGTGCTCGCCGCTCGGCTGTTTACCGCTCGGTAACATATTTGTATTCGCTTTCTCATGCAACAAATTTCAGAAGCGTAACCGGCACCTTGACTGTAATGGTATTGTCATGTATGGTACATCGGTTTTTCCTGCGGATCTCACTGGAGGAACAGGATGGCCCGAACCAAGATCTCGACGACGGTCTACATCACCCAGGAACAGGCCGACAAGCTCAAACTCCTGCACAAGAAGACCAAGGTGCCCGTGTCCGAATACATCCGCGAGGGGATCGATCTCGTGCTCGAAAAACACGTCAACGAACTCCCCGGGCAGATCATGTTGGTCAATCCTCCGCGTTGAGGCCTCGAATGAGCGCACACGCCCTGGTGACAGGGGGAGCCGGGTTCATCGGCTCCCATCTATGCGAGCGCCTGCTGAAGGCCGGCAGCAGGGTGACCTGTGTCGACAACCTCATCACCGGCTCGCTCGCGAACATCGAGGGCTTGTTTGGCAAGGATGGTTTTTCATTTGCAAAGCAAGACATTGCTAATTTCATTTATGTACCTGGAAAAATAGATGAAATTTATCATCTCGCTTCTCCTGCGAGCCCGGTGGACTATCAGTTGTATCCCATCGAGACCTTGAAGGTCGGCTCACTGGGAACGCGCAACGTCTTGGGGCTCGCGAGGGAGAAGAAAGCGCGTGTTCTCATCGCCTCGACTTCCGAGGTGTATGGTGATCCGGAGGAGCACCCGCAAAAGGAGTCTTACTGGGGGCATGTGAACCCGATCGGTCCCCGTTCGATGTACGACGAGTCGAAGCGATTCTCCGAGGCGCTGGTGATGGCCTATCACCGCAAGCACGGGCTCTTGACCCGTATCGTGCGTATCTTCAACACCTACGGGCCCAGGATGCGCGCGAACGACGGCCGGGCGGTGCCGAATTTCATCTGCCAGGCCCTGGCCGGCGAAGACATCACCGTTTACGGAGACGGGACGCAGACTCGCAGCTTCTGTCATGTGTCCGATCTCGTCGAGGGTCTCGTGCTCGCCATGGAGCGGGCCGACTCCGATCCGGTGAACCTGGGGAATGACCACGAGAACACCCTCATGGAGATCGCTCAGAAGATAAAGGAGTTGACAAAAAGCTCCTCTCGAATCGTCCATCGGCCGCTGCCGCAGGACGACCCGCGCGTCCGCCGGCCGGATATCTCCAGGGCGAAGAGCCTCCTCGGCTGGGCGCCGCGCATCGGGCTCGAGGAGGGCCTGCGCGACACCATCGAGTATTTTCGAAGAATCGGAGCCAAGCGATGAAGATCCTGGTCACCGGCGGCGCCGGCTTCATCGGATCGCACGTGGCAGAGAGGATGCTCTCGCTCGGGCATCGGGTGCTGATCGTCGACGACCTGTCGAGCGGAAAGCAAGAGAACCTTCCCCCGGGCGCGCAGTTCTTTCGCTGCGACATCCGCAGCGATGAGTGCGCTCGCTTGATCCGGGACGAGCGGCCCGAGGCGGTATTCCACTTGGCGGCGCAGATGGACGTCCGCAAGTCGGTGGCCGATCCCATGCTGGATGCCGACATCAACGTGCGGGGGTTCATCCGGGTGCTTCAGGCGGCCGCGGATTCCGGCTGCCGGGTGGTGGTGTTCTCTTCCACCGGCGGCGCCATCTACGGTGAGCAGGAGCGCTTTCCGGCAGGCGAGGACCATCCCTGCCGGCCGGTGAGCCCGTACGGAACCTCCAAGTACTGCGGTGAGCAATACCTGCGCTACTTCGGCGAGATGGCCGGCATGCGCACCGTCGCCCTGCGCTACGCCAACGTGTACGGCCCACGCCAGGATCCGCACGGCGAGGCGGGCGTGGTGGCCATCTTCGCCCG
Source organism: Myxococcales bacterium (assembly GCA_012798435.1). Classification (GTDB taxonomy): domain Bacteria; phylum Myxococcota; class B64-G9; order B64-G9; family B64-G9; genus JAAZNF01. The sequence continues at coordinate 51,214 of JAAZNF010000051.1, forward strand.
GGCCTTGCTCCAGGGGGGCACGCCCCGCATCTACGGTGACGGGCGGCAGACCCGGGACTTCGTGTTCGTGGGCGACGTGGTGGCGGCGAACCAGGCGGCGCTGGAGCGCGAGGTGAGGGGGGTGTTCAACATCGGCACCGGCGTCGAGACCGATGTGATGACAGTGTTTCGAACCATGGCCGAGCTGGCCGGGTTCTCGCGCGAGCCGGAGTTTTTGCCGGAGCGTCCCGGCGAGCAGCGGCGCAGCGTGATCGACCCGGGCCGGGCGCGGGAAGGCCTTGGCTGGCGACCCGCGGTCGGAATCCGCGAGGGGCTACGGACCACCTTGGACTACTTCCGCACCAAGCTGGAGAGGCGATGAAGATGACCCATCCGTCCGGCAACATGCCCAAGTGCTGGAGCCAACGCCTGTGGTGGATCTCGGTCCCGCTGGCCCTGGTCCTGGCGTACCTGGTGCTCTCCAACTTCGAGATGGGCTACTGGGTGTTCTTGATCTCGCTGGGGGCCTTTGTCTCGGCCGGATACATGGGGGGCTACTGGCTGGGGACGCTCATCGATCGCAAGTACCGCACCGAGAAGGGCCTCAGACGGCAGGAGCGGCGCACGGGACGGGCGCTGTTGCGCTGGCTGCGGCGCGTGGCCCGGCGGAAACGTGACCGCCTGGAGCCGGTGGTGCTGCGCCGGCTCGAAGAGGGCATTCAGCGCCTGGCCGATGGGTTGGGCAACCCCGCGGCCAGCCGCGAGGAGCTGTTCGCGGAGCGGCGGCGGATGGAGGAGTTCGCCGAAGAGCATCTGCGACGCTTCCGCAAGAGCGTGGTGCGCGAGTACGTGGAGAGCATCGGCTTCGCGGTGCTCATCGCGCTCTTCTTGCGCGCCTTCTTCATCGAGGCCTTCCAGATCCCCTCGGGATCGATGATCCCGTCGCTCCGGGTCGGAGATCACATCTTCGTCAACAAGCTGGCCTACGGGGTGCGGCTGCCGTTGCTCCCCTTGAAGGTCTTCGGCAAACGCATCGGCGCGGTGGCGTGGAACTGGTCGCAGCCAAGACGGGGAGACGTGATCGTCTTCATCACGCCGGAGAACGAAGAGGAGGATTACATCAAGCGGGTGGTGGCGGTGGCCGGCGACACCCTGGCCATCCAGGACAACCAGCTCATCGTCAACGGCCAGCCGGTAGCCCAGGACGACCGCGGGGGCTTCGAGTACAACGAGCTGGATCAGAACGGTCGCTTCGTGGGCGTGGTCGAGACGCGCCGCTTCGAGGAGACCTTCGACGGTGGCCGACCCCACCCCATGTTGCGCAAGAGCTGCGAAAGCGACCGCGACTGCCTGCGCATCGACGCCGCCTGTGACCACGACAAGAAGCTGTGCCAGCAGGGCCACTACACCTTTCACCCCGAGCTGAACCATCCCGAGCAACGCCTGTGGGGGCCCTGGACCGTTCCCGAGGGGCATGTATTCTGCATGGGGGACAACCGCGACAACAGCCGCGACAGTCGCTTCTGGGGACCGGTGCCCCTCGAGTTCATCAAGGGACGGGCCGAGTTCATCTGGTGGTCGTACCGGGAGGAGCGGGTGCAATGGGAGCGAATGTTCACCGCCATCGAATGAAGCCGGTGGGGTTGCCAGCGATCCTTGTCGGGCGCGGCGGCGGGGTCGTGGCCAAGGTGTTGGTGTTTCTGCTGCTGGCCGCTGCGGTGTACTTCGGGGTGATGCTGATCCCGCCCTACGTGGAGAACTTCAAGTTCGACTCGGCGCTCGACGCGGTCGCCCGGCATTCGGTGATCGAGAAGAACGACAACGTGCTGCTCGCGATGATCCAGAAGGAGGCCACCACCCTCGGCATCCAGGTTCTCGGCGACGATATCTCCATCCAGCGCGATGCGGAAAAATCCTCCATCTCCATCCGCACCCGCTACCGGCGCGTAGTGGTCCTCAAGCCGTTTGGCGCGACTTTGTCGCTGGATTTCTCCAACGATGCCCAGCAGAAACTCTAACGGCGCAGACCCGCCGACTGATGAAGGGTCCTTGCGGATCCTGGGCGCGCGCGTCATCGATCCCACCCAGGGGCTGGACCAACCGGCGGATCTCTGGATCCAAGGAGGGCGGATCGCGGCGCTGGCGCCGGTCGGCCGGCTGCCCCCCGCGCTGCCGGAAGAGTCCGTGATCCGGGCAAAGGGTTTGTGGCTGGTGCCCGGCTTCGTCGATTTGCACACCCATTTGCGCGATCCAGGTCAGACCGAAGCCGAGGATCTCGAAAGCGGAAGTCGGGCCGCTGCGGCGGGGGGGTTCACCACCGTAGTATGCATGCCCAACACGCGCCCGCCGCTCGATCGCGCCCGGCGCGTGCGGGACCTTGTGCTACGCGCCGAGCGGCTGGCCGGGGTGCGAGTGATCGTGGCGGCGGCCCTGTCGCTCGATCTGGCGGGAGAGCGGCCCGGAGATTTCGATGCGCTCATCCGCGCCGGGGCCGGGGCGCTGTGCGATGACGGCGTGGGGACCGCCAGGGAAGCGGTGCTGGCCGCGGCGTTGTGGGCGAGCCTGCGCCACGGGATCCCCGTCATGGTCCACTGCGAAGACCGGACGCTCAGCGCGGGCGGGGTGGCGCGCCAGGGGCCCACGGCGCGCCGGTGGAAATTGCCGGAATGGCCCGCCGAAGCGGAGTGGCGCAGCATCGAGCGGCACCTTGCAACCCTGCGCCGCGCCCCTGGGCACCTCCACTTGCAGCACCTCTCCTGCGCCCGCTCGCTCGAACTGCTCCGCGCGGGGCGCGCCCAAGGGTTGCACCTCACCGCCGAGGTCACCCCGCACCACCTGGCCCTGACGGATCGTGATCTGTCACGAGCGGAGGGGATGGCGGATCCGGATCCACGCTTCAAGATGAACCCGCCGCTGCCGACCCCGCGGGACCGGGCCGCCTTGCTCCAGGCCCTGCGCGATGGGACCATCGACGCGGTGGCGACCGATCACGCTCCGCACACCGCCGAAAAGAAGGCCCTGCCTTTCGCGTCCGCGCCGTTCGGCGTGGTGGGGCTGGAGACGGCGGCCGCGATCCTGTTCGAGCGGGTCCGCGACGGGACCATCTCCCGCGCGCGCTGGGTGGAGCTGCTGGCCGCGGGACCGGCCCGGGTACTGGGCCTCGATCGAGGGCACCTGCGCCTGGGGGGCGCTGCCGATGTGTGCCTGTTCGACCCAGCGGCTTGCTGGACCGTTCGAAAGTGCGACCTGCGTGGGAAATCGGCCAACAGCCCGTTCCTGGGACGGCGGGTCCGGGGACGGGTGGTGGCCACCTGGGTCGCGGGGCGCTGCCTGTTCTGGCGCCGGAAACATCGAGGCTGATCATGGAGCAGACACCGCTCGACCCCATCCTCTCCGAGATGAGCCAGCCACCGCAGCTGACCGAGATCCAGCGCGCCCGCAAGGAGTTCTTCGCGGCCATCCCGGATCTGGGAGAGGACGACCCCTCCTTCGAGGCGCTGATGGCGTTCTTCCTGAGCTGGTTCGTGCTCGATCGCCCGCTGGAAGGGCAACCGGTCACGCCACTGCAATGGTACGCGGCGAAACCCGAACGCACGCCAGAGCAGCGCGCGCTGTGCATCGCCCTGAGCGCCAACCGCCACAGCCTGTTCCGGGTGGAGAAGTTCGGCGCGGGCAGCGTGATGCTACGGGATCTGTTCCTCAACGAGCCGCTTAAGGTCAACGAGCGGCGACACCTGGCCGGCCTGCGCCCCAAGGACATCCTCGAGGCGCGGCTGTTTCCGCGGGAGCCGGGGCTGGTGTTCCTCTCGGGCAACTTCCTGGTGCACCCGACGGCGGCGGTTCGGGTCATCGGGCGCGCCGTCGAGGAGCATCGCGCCACTGGTCGGCCCCCGCGACGGCAGATCCTGGATCGCCTGCGGGTCGGCTGCTTCCGCTATCGGGATCGCTTCCGCGAGCGGGTGGACGCGGCCCGCTTGTACGCCGAGGCCCTGGAGCCTAGGGGGACGCCGGACTCGAGTTCGACATCTGGGTGAGCGAGCGCATCGCCTCGCCGGTCTCCTTGAGATGCTCCGATGGAAGGCGCAGGGTCATGGCCAGGCGCTCCGGGGTCGAGTCGAAGGAGAGGAAGATCCCGCTCTGCATCTTGGCGCCTGGTTTGGCGCCGCCGGCCAGCATGGGGTTCAGCATGCCCATGGTGTTGTTCATCATCCCGCTGATGGAAATGAACATGAAGGCCCCGCTCTGCTTTTCGAGCCCTCCCGCCGCCGCCTGAAAGTATGGGGCGGCGCTGATCCCGGCTTCTTTTTTCCGCGCGCGATCGAGCAGGGCCTTGATGCGCGCGACGGGATCCTTGCCCATGGACATCAGCATCTTCCCATCGAAGAAGGCGCACACCAGCCGCATGCGCTCGCCGTACATGCGCTTGAGCATCTCGGCCTCTCCCGGCGCCATCTCACTGGTGTCGAAGGTGAAGTCGAAGCCGGTGAGCTCGACGCCCTGATGCTCCCCGAGTTTTCCAGGTAGCGACACCTGGTACTTGATCCCCGGCACGGTGAGTTTCGGGGCGGCCGCCTCGACGAGTTTCAGGGTCTTTGCCAGCGCCGCCTTGGCCTTGGCCTCGTCCCGGAGCGCCACGATCTCGTCCAGGCCGAGCCCGTCGGCCGAGATGTCCTCCACCGCCGCGAGCTCGTCGCCCAGCGAGTCCAGCATGTCCTGGATCACCGCTTTCCACTCGGGAGCGACGCCCTCGTCGAAGACGGTGCCGAGCAACTGTTGCGAGAACTCCAGTAGATCGGATTTCACCAGGTCCCACTGGATGTTCATGCCCATGGCCAGGAAACCCTGCGCCGGCAGGAGGACGTAGAGTTGCTGGGGCGTGTTGCGCTTCTGGGCGGCGAGGAGCTTGGAAAAGAACGATCCCGGCTCGCACCACAAACCCGCCTTGAGGATGAGCGCCTCATCGGTGGTGCCCAGCACCACCTGCACCGTTCGCATCTGCTCGATGGCCGAGCCCGTCTTGTCGAGCATCCAGCCGTACATGAACACCACCGGTGGCGTCGCCAGGTTCGATTGTTCGAGCAACTGGATCATCGACTGCCGGGTCTGCTGCAGGGAGGCGCGGATCTCCGGGCCGTAGAGCTTGCGGAGCCGGTCGACCTGGAGCTGGAACACGAGATTTCGGGACTTGATCTCGGCGGCGGGATCGGCCTTCGAGGCCACCAGGACGGCCGCGCGCGAGGCCCCGAGCCAGGCCCGGCCTCCGTCGACCCGCACGTAGAGCTTCTCCTTGGGGCGCGGCACCGCTTCGGCATCGGCGCCACCCTTGAATACGGCATAGGTGTCGACGCCGCCGCTCTGCAATTCGACGACGCCTTCTTTCTCCTCGATTGTCTTCCAGGCAGGAGAGAGGGCCGCGACGAAATCGTCCTTCCCGGTCACACTGATGCGCAGGACTGCCGGATCGGGATACTCCTTGGGGTTCAGGATCAGCACGGCCGCGGGCCGGGTCAGATCCACTACATGTGTCTTCGAGAGCCCCATCTCCAGCAGAAGCCGGTTGAGCTGCATGGAGAGCATGCCGGGCATGACGAGCCCGGTCGCCGCCAGCACTTTCTCTACATCGGCGACCAGCGTCGCCGGGCTTGCACAGGCGAACACTCCCACGGTGTCTTCTGGAAGCGAGATCGAGCTCATCAAATCTACCGCGGCGGGAGGAACAGTGATTGGGCTTTCCGCCGCAGGCTCTTTCTTCTTGCAGCCGAACAGGACGAGACCGAGCGCCACGATGCACAAGAGCCCCAAGGACTTCCTTCTCATGGTTTTCCTCCAGTCAGAATTGCGGCCTATGTAACACTGGTTAACTTGAGCCAGCAAGCCAAATCTTTGTATTGGCGATAACTAATTGAATATATTATTTATAACAATAAGGTGTATTTCTTGAAACAAAGTTCTTGTATTACTGAAAACCGATTTTGCCGTTGACAATCGAGCTTGGAAAAGGTAAGCTGTACGCATGTACAGTGGTCGCAAAGGCGTTGTACAAGACCTTCCGGCGCCTGATGGTCCCAAGGTCATCGGCGTCGAGGTGGAACGTGCCTTCGAGCGCCCGTTCAGGAAGTGCCAGCAAGGGATGTTGGTGTTGAACGTGGCCGCCGGCTGTTCGTTCGGTTGTCTGTTCTGTCCACTCAGCCACAGGCTCTCGCGGACAAACGAGATTCAGCTCAGGGTGAACCTGCCCGGCGTCCTGGAGCGCGAGATCCAGGCTCGGCGAAAGAACGGCCACCTGCCAGCGGCCGTCTTTCTCAACACCACGACCGACCTGTTCCAGCCTATCGGCTCGCTCCTCACGGTCACGCACGAGGTGCTGCGCATCCTGCTCTCCGAAGGGCTGGAGGTGTCGTTTCAGACCCGTGGGCTGGTACCGGAGGGGTTCGGCGAGCTGCTTGCGGCGTACCCGGGGAAGGTGCACGCCCAGGTTTCGATGTTTGCCATGAGCCGTGAGCTGACGCGGCTGTACGAGCCGGGGGCCCCCGACCCGTTGGAGCGGCTCGAGAGCATCCGGCGGCTCCTGAAGTGGGGCGTTGACGTGCGGGGACGCATCGAGCCTCTCATCCCGTTCGTCTCGGATACCGCTGGGCACCTGGATGAGCTCTTGCGCCACCTTCGCTCGGCAGGCGTACAGCGCGCCACCGCCGCCTACCTCGTGCTACGGCCCCAGATCCTGGACCGGCTCCAGGAACTCTTGCCCATCGCTCACTATCATCTCATCAAGGGAAGCTTCCGGGGGCAGGCCTGGCAGAAGGAAGGGCTGTACTCCCAGGTGCGGATGCTGCCCCAGTCCACCCGCAACCAGGGGTACGAGCGCCTCCGGGCCGCCGCGCGCCGTGCGGACATGTCGATATCCGTCTGCGCTTGCCACGATCCCTCATCTGGCGAGTCGTGCTGGGAGCAGGCGGTGGCTACTCCCGGTGCCGGGAAGCGTGGCCAGCTCGATCTGTTCTCCCGGGCATAGCATCGTTCAAATCCGTTGACGCAGCGCCGGGGGCCTTGTTATGGTTCGCGGCAAGGCGGCGGCGATCCGTCGCGAGCGCAGGGGAGAGCACGGCCGTGAAGCCGATCGTCTTCGGAAAAACCGACGTTGGGCGCAAGCGGGAGCACAACGAGGACGCGTTCTTCATCGACGAGGAGCTGGGGATCTTCATGGTGGCCGACGGCATGGGGGGGCACGCCGCCGGCGAGGTCGCCGCGGCCAAGGCGGTGGAAGTCATCCAGGGGCACCTGGCCGCCCAGGTCGAGCGCCTGGCTCAATACCGTGCCCAACCAACGGTGGAGACGCGCGATCAGATCCTCGAGCTTGTCGAGGAAGCGGTGCAGAAGGCCTGCGGCGAGATCTACCGCCTGGCGCAAGAAAACAAGGCGCGCCACGGCATGGGCACGACGCTGTCGTTGCTGCTGGTGGCCGGCCAGGAGGCGTTCATCGGCCACGTAGGTGATTCCCGAGTGTACCTGCTGCGCGAGGGCCTCGTCCACCAGCTCACCGTGGACCACACCCTGATCAACGAGCAACTGAAGCGCGGGGTCATCTCCAAGGAGGAGGCCACCGCCGCCCGGTACAAGAACGTGATCACCCGCGCGGTCGGCATCCAGGAGCGGGTGCGAGTCGACACGTTGCACCTGGACGTGTTGCCGGGCGACCGTTTCATCTTGTGCAGCGACGGCCTGCACGGTTACCTCAAGCCGGGCGATGTCGAGAAGATCACCGGGAGTGCCCCGGCCGCGGAAATCCCCGAGCGCTTCATTGACCTGGCCAACCAGCGCGGCGGCCGAGACAACATCTCGGTCATCTACCTCGAGATGCCGCCGGGGGACGAGGAGGCCTCGCGCGAGGCCCGCCAGCGGCTGGAGACCATGCGTAATGCGCCGCTGTTCAAGTATCTGAGCTATCGCGAGCTGGTCACGCTGGTGAACCTGGCGTACACCCGCAGCGCCCGAGCGGGGGAGCGGATCATCGAGGAGGGAGTGACAGGCGACGAGCTGTTTCTCATCGTCAGCGGGAGCGCCCGGGTGCTCAAGGGGGAGCAGACCATCGCCAGGTTGGGGCAGGGGAGCCATTTCGGAGAGATGGCGCTAATCGACAACGCCCCGCGCTCCGCCAGCGTGGAAGCGGGCGAGCCGACCCGGCTGCTGGTGATCGGGCGCAAACCGTTCTACGACTACATTCGCAAGGACACCACCGCCGGTCTGAAGCTTTTGTGGAGCTTCTTGCAGATCCTCACCTTGCGCTTGCGCACGGCAGACGAGCGTCTGCGCGAGGCCCAGGAAGAGCTGGCCGTGCAGCAGGTCCAACCCGACTGGATCCTTCCCGACGATTGATTCGTTGCGGCGCGGTTGCAACCGTCAACCCGGGTGTTCTCATTGGGGAGCGCGTGCCCGCCCCGCGCAGGCTTCGTCGGTCCCGCGGTCGGTCGCGCCGGAGAACTTCATTCTCGAACCCGTCCATCCTGTGTATGAAAGGCTCTACCCGGCACTGGCGGTGGGTCTTGTGGTGAATCACTCGATCAGAAAGTCGTACGCCTTGCGCCGGTCGGGGTGGCTGAGGATGGCGTAGGCCTTGCGGATCCGGCCCAGGGTCTCCGAAAGCTGCCGCATCAGATCTCGCGGCAGGGCCTCCGGTGGGCAGGCCGGCTTGAAACGGTCCAGCAGGCTCTGGTAGGCCGCCTGGACCTCCTCGGCGGTCGCAGTCTTCTTGAGCCCGAGGATGGAGTAATAATTGTCGTCCTCGAGCGCCTTCTGGTAGGCGGCGAGGTCTTTTTTCAGCGTCGCGACGAGATCGATGTCAGCGCCGGGCCGCGGCGGAAGCTGGGCCGGCTTGGCCGGAGCCGGTGCAACTGCCGCCTTGGGTGGTGCCGGTGGAGAGGGCGGAGAGGCGAGCGCTGCAGATGGGGCCTTTGTGGAAGGGACCGGGGTCCTGCGAGAGGTGGACGGCGGTGCCGGCGGAGGCTGCTTCTTGGCTTTGATCTCGGACTCCATCGAGTCCAAGAGATCGTCGATCTCGGAGAGCAGAGCGTCCGGATCGTTCTCGTCGGCGTCACGTTTTTCGACCGTGGGAGCTTCCGCGGGCTTGGTTGCCTGTGGTGCCGACGCCTGCGCGGCCGGCGCGGGAGCCGTCGGGCGCCGGGCACACAGATCCAGCACCACCTGGAGCAGCATCTTGTGGCGGGTGCGGGACACTTCGTCGAAGGCCACCGCCATGCCCGCCGACTGCTTGTCGTTGGCGCGTTCCCGGGGGATGGAGCGGACGACCTCGCCGCCGATCTCGAAGTTCTTTCCGTCCGGCAGGGCGATGGAGAGCCTGACCCGCTTCCACAGCGGGGCGGGCTGGTCGGTGTGCAGGAACATGCCACCCGCCCCGATGTCGCGGCTTACGAGCTTCACCCGGCGCTTCTCTCCGGCGACCTCCACGTCCACGTCGAGCTCGGCATGGGCGCGCGGGCTGGCGCGCTCCGGCGAGGCGTCGTTCTTGCTGTTGGAATCCGGCGACATGCTCTGTCCCATGCTCGACATTTTTCCCAGCGGCCGGACCGATCATACCTCAGGCGGGCGGCGCCTTCAATTCGGCCTGGGCCGGCTTGCGCCGGCGCCGGTGCCGCCGGCGGCGGGAGCGTTTCTTGGGTGCCGGTCCGGCCGCGTCCGCCGCAGTTCCCGGCGTTGCCGGAGGATGATTTCCAACCTCGGGTGACGCAGCTGGGGGCGGTTCGGATGCTGGCTTGGCGACGGGCGAGGCGGGGGCACGAGCCGGCGGGGGCGCGACCGGGGACGGCGCTCTCTGCGTGGCCACGGGAGCCGGGGGCGTCACGATCTGAACAGGATCGCGAGCGGGATCTGGCGCCACGGCGGCCTCGATGACCACCCGGCCGCGGTAGCGGCGCTCCAGCTCGATCAGCCGCTCGCGCTGGTTGGCCAGCAAGTTGGCCACCGGGATGGGGAGCGTCACCCGCACCTCGCCGCCCTCTCCCCGAGACAGCTCGCCGGCGATGCGGCGCAAGGTGTCGAGGGCCGCCGCCTCGGGCGACCGGACCCGGCCGTCGCCACCGCAGGCCGGGCAGGGGTCGTAGCCCAACACGCGGCTTGACTGCCCCAGCCGCTGGCGGGTGAGGGTGCACAGCCCGAAGCTCGAGATCTTGTTGATTTGAAAACGCGCCTTGTCCGGGCGCATGGCCTCGCGCAGCGCCTTCTCCACCTCGGCGTTGTGGCGCGGCTGGTTCATGTCGATGAAGTCGATCACCACGATGCCGCCCAGGTCGCGCAGCCGAAGCTGGCGCGCCACCTCTCGCGCTGCCTCCAGGTTGGTGGCCAAGGCCGTGTTCTCCTGGCCCGGCGCGCCGCGGGTGCGGCCGGAGTTCACGTCGATGGACACCAGCGCCTCGGTCTGTTCGATGACAAGGCTACCGCCGGAGGGCAACGGGACGCGGCGCTGCTGGATGGCGCGAATCTGCTCCTCCAGATCGAAGCGTGAGAAAAGCGGTTTCGGCTCGCTCCACTGGCGCACGCAGGACTGCAGGCGAGGCATGAAGCGCCGGAAGAACTCCTGCGCCCGCTCGAAGGCCCGCGGCTCGTCGATCCATACCTCGCTGATGTCGTTTTGAAAGTAATCACGCAGCACCCGCACGATCAGATCGTCCTCGCCGTGGAGCAGCGCCGGCGCCTGGGCCGACCGGGCGCGCTTTTCGATATCGTTGAACAGGCGTACCAAGTGACCCAGATCCTGGGCGAGCTCCCGCTTCCCCCGGTCCTGGCCGGCGGTGCGGATGATCACGCCCATGCCGGCGGGGACCTCCAGCTTGGACACGATCTCGCGGAAGCGCTGTCGATCGTCGTCGTCCAGGCGGCGGGACACTCCGCGCGTTTCGGAGTGAGGCATGAGCACCAGGTACCGCCCAGCCAGGGACAGGAAGTTGGTCAGGCGCGCGCCCTTGGTCCCGATGGGCTCCTTGTCCACCTGGACCAGCAGCGTCATTCCCCGGCGCAGCCGGCGACGCCGCTCGTTGGCGTCGAGGTTGGCTACCTCGGCAATCTCGTCCATGGGTAGGAAACCGTGGCGCTCACCGCCGAACTCGACGAAGCAAGCGTCCAGCGATGGTTCCACGTTGGTGATTCGTCCCAGGTAGATGTTACCGCGGATACGCGCCTGCTCCTCGGACTCGTTGAAGTATGACTGGAGACGACCGTCCTCGACGATGGCCAGTCGGACATTTTCCGGCAGGACGGCGTTGATGAGCATTTGTCGGGTCATGGTATGGTCCCGGGTTGGAATGGGTGAGGGTTATCCGACACGGCTCGGACTGTCAAGCGTGGGCCGACGGGTCCAGCCAGCGTTCCGAAGCACTCGATGGATCATGACGTAGGGGTGGTTTGACAGATCCTTCTCTTCCATGTCGCGTAGGACCGACGAGACCGCCCAGGCGGAGGCCGATAGCGAGATGACGAAGCACACCAGCACCTTGACCAGGATGGCCAGGTCCACCGAAAGGAGATCGAGAGAGGCGACAGCGAGCGGCAGGCGCACCAGCGGGTATACCACGAACGGCAGCGCCAGCGGGAGCCACAGACGGTAGCGCCGTTGCCGGCCGGCCGGCCGCGGGCCGGTGAGCACGAGCGGGCTCAAGAAGTCCACCCGCGCCTTGACTCGGGCCGCGCCCACCACGAACAGGCATATGAAAAACGAGGTGACGGCTAGGTGCAGCGCCAGATCGTGCGAAGCGACCGGCAGCCCCTGCTGATAGGACCGACCGAAGCGAGCGAAGGCCAGCCCGACGCCCAAGGCGGTATTGAACAGTGCGTACGGCAACACGTTGTGGAGCAGGATGTAGCGGCGCCGGGGGATTTCGAGGGGAGGGGATAGCTCCATGGCCGGGACCAGACGCCGCAGCGATCGCCGCGCCGCCCAGGGCGCGAGCCAGGCGGTCCCCAGGGCCGGCAGGAAGGCCGCGGCGAACAGGAACTCCCGCCGGTCCGGGCCCCAGCCAACCATCCAGGAGCCGAGGCGAGTCAGGCCGTAGATCGCCCAGGAGAAGGCGGTGGCGGCGATGAGGGCCGGCACGAAGAAGCCGGCCCGCAGCGTCCGCGGCGGTTGCGCCTCGAGGTCGCGCCACTCGGACGCGTCCGGCTCCAGCCGGCCGAAGAAGAACCGGCGCCGCGCCTGGATGGTGGCCGCGCACACCACCACAAACACGGATACGAACCCGCTCCAGCCGGCCGCGGTGGCGGCCTCGTTGGGATCCAGTCGACCATCGCGGTTGAGCCAGTAGAAGCCCACGTTGCCGCTCCACCACAGGAAGAGGGACCAGAAGAAGAAATTCCATCCGGCCAGGCGCCGGACGTAGCTCTTGATGGTCTGCGGCGGCCGCGGGCGGAGCCAGCGGGGTTTGTCCGGTGAACTCGCCGTCACAGGCGTCCCATACCACGCCCAGGGTGGCAATTCCAGACCGAGTGATTTATTCTGCCGCGGTCCCGGGAGGCGGCTCATGAACGAGCAAAACCAGTTCAGCATTCCCGCCGGCGGCTCGCTGAATGCGTCCGAGGCCGGAAACAAGCTGCGGCGGCGGGCCCTGGGATTCGTCGTGCTGCTCGGGATCGTCAGTCTGTTTGCGGACATGACCTACGAGGGGGCGCGCAGCATCACCGGCCCCTTCCTGTTGCTGCTACAGGCGAGCGGGGCGGTCGTCGGCTTCGTGGCGGGCCTCGGTGAGCTCGTCGGATATGGTCTGCGCCTCGCCTCCGGGTACCTCGCGGATCGAACCAGGCGCTACTGGGGGATCGCCATCTTCGGGTATGCCCTGAACCTCCTGGCGGTGCCGGCACTCGCCCTGGCCGGCAGCTGGCAAGTGGCCGCGCTCTTGATGATCCTGGAACGAACCGGCAAGGCCATCCGCAACCCCTCGCGGGACGTCATGCTCTCGCATGCGACCGGGCGCATCGGGCGCGGATTTGGCTTTGGCCTCCACGAGGCCCTCGATCAGATCGGGGCCGTTCTGGGTCCGTTGCTGGCGGCCGGCGTGTTGTCGCTCGGTGGCAGCTACCCGCAGGCCTTCGCCTTGTTGGGAGTCGCGGCGGCCTTGGCCCTGCTCACCCTGGTCGCCGCGCGCATCACCTATCCGGATCCCAGCCAGCTCGAGGAGCGCGCGCCGCTGGAGGGCCAAGGCCTGGGCCGCGCCTTCTGGCTGTACCTCGCGGCCGCCGCCCTGGTCGCGGCCGGCTACGCCGATTTCCCGCTCATCGCCTTCCGCCTTCAAAAGGACGCCATCGCCCCGGCCGCCTGGGTCCCGGTCCTCTACGCCATCGCCATGGGGGTCGACGCGCTGGCGGCGCTGGCCTTTGGCAAGATGTTCGATCGCTTTGGCCTGCCGGTGCTGGCGGTGGTGGTGGTCGCCTCCGCCGCGTTCGCCCCGCTCGTTTTCCTCGGGGGCTTCTCGCTGGTGGTGGTCGGGATGGTTTGCTGGGGCATCGGCATGGGCGCGCAGGAGTCGATCCTGCGGGCGGCCATCGCCGAGCTGGTGCCAGCGAACCGCCGCGGAAGCGCCTATGGCCTGTTCAACGCGGGATACGGCCTGGCCTGGTTCCTGGGCAGCGCCCTGATCGGCGTGCTGTTCGATGTGTCGGTGGGGGCCCTGATCGCTTTCTCCATGGGGACACAGCTTGCGGCGGTGCCCATCCTCTTGCTATCACGCCGCGGGATGAGAGTGAGTAAAATTGCGAAAAGCACAAGTTGAGCTTTCGGTTTTTTTGAGCCTCAAAGAGCCTAGTGCCACCCGTGACAGGCCCGGCATTGTCGTCGGGTCGCGCCTGTGATTAGATACCGCGGCATGAGCGAGCCGCAAGGCGCCCATCCCCCATCTCGCACCGCAACGCTCCTGTGGCGCCTGCTGGTGCGGCCGCTGCCGAAGGCGCTGGTGCGCGCGGGCGCGCGCTTGCTCTTTTCGAAATCCTTCCGCGCCTTCGAGCGCGCGGCCGCCGACCCCGGCGCGACCCAGCGCGAGCGGCTGTTCGATATCCTCCAGCGCAACCGCGACACGGCCTTCGGCCGCGCGCACGGGTTCTCCGACATCGCGTCGGTGAAGGACTTCCAGCGCCGCGTGCCCATCCGCGGCTACGACGAGCTGGAGCCATGGATCCAGCGGGCCGTCCGTGGCGAGGCCTACGTGCTCACCACGGAGCCGGTGATCTTCTTCGGCCGCACCAGCGGCACCACCGGCGCGGCCAAGTACATCCCGGTCACCGCTTCCTATGTGGAGGAGTTCCGGCGTGGGCGGCGGGTGTGGGCGCGCCAAGTGGCCCAGGCCTTCCCGGGCCTGGTGCGCGGCAGCCTGCTCACGGTGCACTCGCCACGTATCGAGGGGCGTACCGACTCGGGCATCCCCTACGGCTCGATCACGGTGGCCATGGGTGACTCCGACGTGGCCGCCACTGGGCGGCGCAAGCTCTTTTCCGGCCTCGAGTCCATCCCGCGCGAGGTGTTCTTTGTCGAGGACTTCGAGGCCCGCTACTACCTGCTGCTGCGCCTGGCCGTGGGCGTCCCGGTGTCCTTGATGGCGGCGGTGAACCCCAGCACCCTGCTGCTCCTGTGCCGAAAGCTCACCGAGCTGGCGCCGGCGCTCATTCCGGAGTGCCGCGATGGAACGCTACGAACGGATCTCGGTATTTCAAGCGATCTGGTTCGATCGGTGCGCTCGTGCCTGCGGCCGCGCCCGGAGGTGGCGGAGCGGCTCGAACGCTCGCTTTCGACCCACGGGCGGGTGCGCCCCGTTGACGTGTGGCCCGAGCTGTGCGGCCTGCTGTGCTGGACCGGCGGGGCGGCGCCGTTCTTCCTGCGGCAGTTCCCGGACTGGTTCGAAGCGCTCCCCGTGATGGACTACGGCTACGCCGCCACCGAGGGAAACTTCTCGGTGGTGATGGAGCCGGGAACCGGCGGCGGCGTGATCTCGCTGCTCGGGCACTTTCTGGAGTTCGTGCCGGAGTCCGAGCGGGAGAGCCGTGACCCGATCGCCTTGACGGCCCAAGAGCTGGAGCCGGGCAAGCGCTACTTCGTGCTGGTCACGGCCGGGAATGGCCTGTGCCGCTACGACATGAACGACGTGGTCGAGGTGAGCGGGCGTTACCGGAGCACCCCCGTCATCCGTTTCTGTCACAAGGGGCAGAACGTCACCTCCATCACCGGCGAGAAGCTCAGCGAAAGCCAGATGATCGAGGCGGTGACGCGCGCCCAGGCCGACAGCGGCGTGTCCTTGCTCGGGTTCTCGGCCACCGTGCACCTCGAGGGGGAGATGCCCCGCTACCTCATCGCGGTGGAGCCGAGCCGGCCGCAGCCGGACGCGGCACTACGCGCCTTGGCCCGGGCCTGTGACCGCCGGCTCATGGATGCCAACATCGAGTACCGCGCCAAACGCGAGAGCGCCCGGCTGGGTTTGCCGCTCCTCGCTCTAGTGCGTCCCGGGGCGTTCGACGAGCTGCGCCGCGAGCGGGTGGCCGCGGGAGCGCCCGACGCCCACGTGAAACTGCCGCACCTCACACCGGACCCGGCGTTGATACAGCGCCTGGGACTCGAGCGCGTTCTGGAAGGAGACGCCGGATGACGCTACCCTGCATCCGGGGAGTGACCCTGGACGTGGACGGGACCCTGTACGATTTTCGCACCATGATGCGCGCGGGATTTCCTGGCTTGCTATTCCTGCGGCGGGATTTTTTCGATCTGTTCCGGGTGAGAGACGGGATGCGAGGCCTCGGGCCGCTCTCGGATTTTCGGGCCGAGCAGGCCCGCCGCCTGTCTGAGTTGCGCGGAATTTCGCTGGGAGAGGCGCAGGCGCTGGTCGAGGACATGGTGGATCGTCGCTGGCCGCGGGTGTTCGCACGTGTGAAGCCCTTCAGGGGACTGCGTCACGTCCTGGAAGAGCTGGCCCGCGCCGGGTTGCGCCTCGGGCTTGTCTCCGAGTATCCCATCGAGCCCAAACTCTCATTGCTCCGGCTTGCCGATCTCCCCTTCGCGGCCAAGGTGTGCTGCGAGGAGGTAGGCGCGCTCAAGCCACACCCGGCAGCCTTCCGGGCGGCGGCGGAGCGCATGGAACTGCCCACCGGAGAGATCCTGCATGTCGGCGACCGGGAGGACTCGGACGTGGCGGGCGCGCGCTGCGCCGGGATGAGAGCGGCCTTGCTGGGAAGCGGACGGCACATTCTCAGCACCCGGGCCGACTTCACCTTCTCGGATTGGGATTCGTTTTCACCGATCTTTCGGATGCACTTTCAGGCCACCGGCGTGGCAGGCCACGAGAGTTGAATCAGGCGGCCTTCCTCTGATACAAGGACAAAAAACCCCGGGAGG
The DNA here is from genome assembly GCA_012798435.1 of Myxococcales bacterium. Classification (GTDB taxonomy): domain Bacteria; phylum Myxococcota; class B64-G9; order B64-G9; family B64-G9; genus JAAZNF01. Next base: position 67,565 of record JAAZNF010000051.1, read on the forward strand.
ACCAATGAAGAAGCTGCTTCTGCCCATCATCCTCATGGCCATCGCCGCCGGTCTGGCGTACACATTCACCTCATGGACCGTGGGCGGCGCGGCCAAGGCCCGATACGGCTTCGAATCCGACCTGCACGCGGCCCAGATCAAGTTCCTACGCAACAACTCTTTGCTGCGGCCCATCACCGACAGCCAGGGTCGACCCGACGTGCAGAAGTACGTCAACGAGGTCAACACCCTGATGGCCTGGTACTTCCGCGAGGTGGTGGCCCCGCTGGAGAAAGAATATCCCGCCGCCGCCGACCCCGAGCGCATCATCAAGGAGGCGCGCCGGGCCGCCTCCGAGGAGGGCCCCAACAAGCGCAAGGCTCAAGGGAACCTGCCCATCCGCGAGGAGTGCTACAAGATGGTGCGGGCCATCTTCGACGAATTCCGCGGGGCGAAGTATAACGTGGTGGCCTCGGACTTCAAGGGCTCGATCCGCATGGACGTGCGTTCCGTGCGCAACGAGGGAGGCAAGCTGCGCTGGGAGGTGGTGTTGTGGGGCGGCATCGGGCCGGTGGTGTACAGCGGCTGGACCCAGAAGTACTTCAAATCGCCGACAGCCGAGGAACTCAAGGACTACGAGACGCGCATGAAAGAGTTCAAGAAGCGCGCCAAGCCCGGCGATGAGGAGCCGAAGCATCCGGCCAACATGCCCTTCGCCCAGAGCCAGGCGGGCTCGGGCCGGCCGGTGCTGCCGGACTTCGACGGCTCGGACTACGTGGCCACCTTCCCGGCGGGCGCCATGGTCAACTATTTCTACGCGCCCACGGCGCCGCCGGACGCGGAGCGGCTGGAGATGGAGTTCCGCATCAAGAGCCGCGCGGTGTCGGGCGAGGACCAGGAGATGCTGTTCAACTTCAACCTGCCAGTCGAGGGCGCCTGGAAGGGGAGTTGGGACGGAGTGCAGAAGATCGAGGCCGCCCCGAATTACTGACCCGTGAGCGGATTCGTAATTCGCGATCGGCACGCTGCCCGGTGCGTTGATACAGCGGGGGCGCCTGACCGCGACAACCCTTGACATCCGTGGCAAAGGGCGTATCCTGCGCCGCCATGCTCGAAGTCGAAGAGGCTGGGCCCGAGTTCCGCGTCATCCTGTCCATCGCTGATCCGGAGTGCGGCCGCCTGCTGGCCATCCTGTTCGATGGCTTCGGCTACCGGGTGCTGGAGTGCCCCAACGCCGCCTCGCTGGAGCAGCGTTTGCTGGAATTCGGCGACATCCGGGCGGCGGTGGTCGATCTTGGCCTGCCCGGCGTCGAGGACATCTGCAGCAAGCTGCGCGAGCATGCCGCTACGCCCATCCTGGCCCTGTACGATGACGACCTTCCCGACGCCGAGGCGCTCAGCCAGAGGCTTCACTGCGACGCGCTAGAGCGGCTGCGAGCCGAGCCTGAGAGCTGGATCACCGCGCTCCGCCGGCTGGTTCTTCGGGACGTGCACTGAAGCCGCGCTCCAGGATCCCCGTCAGATCGCGATCCGACATGTCTCGAAAGGCCTGGTACAGCACCACCGCCTTGCGGCCCCGGTCCTCGCCGCGGCGATCGACCTCGGGTTCGCGCAACAAGATTTCGAGGTGGGTTCTGAAGTACGCCTCGTCGAAGACCCCGGCCACGATGGCCTGCATGCGACGGATCTCGGTCGGGCGCAGAGCGAGCACCCGGAACGGGGTGACCTTCTGGCTTTCGCTGAAGCCTTTGGGACAGACCGGGGGCAGGGCCTGGGTCTCCACCAGTTCTTCCACGTCCATGGCGGTGAAGCGATCCACCACCACCTCTCCGGGGCCGGCTTCCGCCTGGAGACGCGCGGCCAGGTTTACCGCCGGCCCGCACACCGTGTAGTTGAGGTGACGCTCGCTGCCGATGTTTCCGGCGATGAGGCGCCCAGTGGCCACGGTGAAGCCGAACTCCCGGGCCGGGAAGGCGGGGGCCAGTCCACGTTCGCGCGCGCGCTCCAGCGTGCGTGAGAGGGCTTTGACCGCGGTGCGCATTCCCACCGCCGCCATGGCGGCGCGGCGGGCATGGGACAGGTCGGCGGAGCGGCTCGATTCGAAGAACGCCATGACGGAGTCGCCGACGGTCTTGTCCACCACGCCATCGAAGCAGTGTACCAGCCGGAAGAAGAGGTCGAAGTAGGCATTGAGGATGGCCACCACCTCGGAGGGCGGGAACTGGTTGGACAGAGGCGTGAAGCCGCGCATGTCGCCGAATAGCACCGAGATGGGCTTCTGCACTCCACCGGGGCGAGCCAGGCTCTCGTCTTGCGCCAGCCGCTCAGCGATGCCCTTGTCCAGGTAACGGAAGAAGAGCCCGGTGCGGGCGGCCATCAGGTTGAAGGCCTGGGCCAGGTCGCCGATCTCGTCGCGGCTCTTGACCTGCAGGCGGAAGCTGAAGTCCCCGGCCGCCACGCGCGCGGTACCCTCGGTGACTCTCTGCAGCGGCGAGAGCGTGCGGCGCAGTGCCAGCATCCCCAGCAGCAGCACGAACAGGGCCACCGCCGCGGTGGTGAGGAGCAGACGTAGGCCGAACTCGCGCATGGACCGGCTCAAGCCGAGCTGGTTCATGGCGATGGTGACCGTTCCCACCCGCACCCCGCCGAACATCGAGGGCTCCACGAAGACGATGTCGCTGTCCTCCGTCCGGGGCAGGCGCACCGTGCGAGTCTCAGGCAAGGCGGCTCGTTCGCCGGCGGAAAGACGCAGGCCGCGACGGCCGGGCTGGTTGTCCGCCAGGATGAGGCCGTCGGCATCCACTACCGACGCGCCGCTGAGGTCCGGGTCCTTCATGATGCTGTTCAGGGCGGCGCCGATCTTGGCCTCGTCGCGGGACAGGATGAGCGGCGCCGTCAGGGTGGCCAGGTGTCGGGCCACGCTCTCCCCGCGCTTGATGAGCTCCGCGCGCAGAGCCTGGGCCATGAGATCCTGGAGCAGCCAGGCCAACATCCCGGCGAGCAGCAGCACCGAGCCGGTGACCAGCGCGGAGTACTTTCCGGCGATGGAGAACCGAAGTTTCATACGGGGGAGGTATGTATCACGCGTGGAACGCGGCGGCAACGGCCCGAAGGCTTTCTTGCCATGCAGCGCGCTCGATGATAGTTTGCCCGCACGAAAGGAACAAGGCATGGCCGCCCGCGATCACATCGAACGGCTTTTCGCCCACAGTTTTCGCTTTCTCCCCACCAACCTGATCTCGCGAGGCTGGGGCCGCCTCAGCCACACCGCTTGGTCGAAGAACCTCATTCCGCACTTCGCCCGTGCCTTTCGCATCGACCTCGCCGAGGCGGAGCGGCCAGCGCACGAGTACCCCAGCCTGGGGGCCTTCTTCACCCGGCGGCTCAAGTCCGGCCTGCGGCCGCTGGATACCCACCCCGCCGCGGTGATCTCCCCGGTGGATGGGAAGGTGGCCCAGGCGGGCCAGTGCGAGCAGGATCGGCTGCTCCAGATCAAGGGCCGTCAGTATGATCTGTTCGGGTTGCTACGGGACGCCGAGGCCACCCGCCAGTTGGAGGGCGGGCCGTTCGCCACCCTGTACCTCAGCCCGCAGGACTATCACCGCATCCATGCCCCGCTCGATCTCACCATCCGCGCAGTGGGGTACATGCCCGGCGTTCTCTATCCGGTGAACGGCCCGGCCGTCCGGTGGGTGAACAACCTGTACTCCAACAACGAGCGGGTCATGGTGTACGCCGAGTCCGCCGCGGGGTTGTGCGTGCTCACCCTGGTTGGTGCCCACTGCGTGGGGAGCATCCGCCTGAGTTTCACCGACCTGGTGACCAACCGCGCCGGCGTCGGGCCGAAACGCCTGAATTTCCCGGACGGTATCCGCGTCTCCAAAGGCGATGAACTTGGCGTCTTTGAAATGGGTTCGACCGTGATCCTGCTCTTTTCCCCTGGCGCCGTCGAATGGGAGCTTCCCGATCCGGGGCTCACCATCCGCATGGGCCAGAAGATCGGCAGCATTCTGAAACCGATCGCCCGTACGGGCGAGTCAGGAGGACCGTCATGAAGATCAAGAAATTTCCCGTGATGGGGTGTGTGCTCTCGCTGCTCGCGTTGTCGGCGCCCGTTCTGGCCCAGGATGGATATGGCTGGGAGACGACGCCATCGGCGCAGAGCGGCCCGACCGATCGCTTTTACCTGGGCTTCTCTCTGGCCGAGGGAGCCTACTTTTCTTACGACTACTGCGATGGCTGCGACAGCTACATCGCAGCGCCGCTCGAGTTCGAGGTGACGCTGGGCTTTCGGCTCAACCGCTTCCTGTACCTAGACCTGGCGGCCAACTGGGCCACCGACTACTACGACTACGCCGGCCACGACTACGTCTCTTACATGGCCGGCGTCCGGCCCGGTATCCGGCTGGTGTTCCCCTTGCTGTTCCACCGCTCGATCTATCTCCGGGCCGCCTTCCCGCTGTACTTCAACCTCGACGACGCGGACGCCGCCAAGCGGGTGCTGGTGGGGCTGCTGCTCGGCGTCGGCTACGAGATCGTGTGGGGCTCGGTGGGGCTGTTCGGAGAGGTGGACATCATGCCGTACTTCGTCGAGGTGTTCCCCGGCTACAACGTGATCCCCACCATCGGCCGGCTCGGCGTGTCCTTCCGCTTCTGATCAGAACCTGCCCGTCACCATCACCCCGCCGAAAAAGGGCTCGATCTCGACGGCCAGCGCACCTTGGGTGTTGCTCGTGCCTGGCTTTTTCGTCGGCCGGAAGATCGTCGGATCCAGGATGAACCCGGTGATCAACACGGCGCCTCCCACGGCGTAGCCAGCGATGGCCACACCCCGCAGCGAGCGCGCGATGTCGCGGTCGTGTTCGATGGCCGCGACGGTGGTGTGTTTCTCGGCCTGCTGATCCCAGTACACCGCGCCCAGGTGGCAGCCGGCCCCGGCCAGCGCCAGCGCCGCTCCACCCATGGCCCAGGTCCACCATTTGCGGTACCAGGGGCGTGCGGCCGAGACCCCAGTGAGTACGCGCGGTGCCGTCGCCGCCGCTGGTCCGGTAACATCGGTTGGCGGTGAACCCGCCTCCGCCAGCTTGGCCACCTTGAGCCGCCCCTGGGCTCGCCCGGTGGCGAGGAAACGAAGCAGGTCCGCGATGTCCTGTTCAAGCCGCTCGGGCTCCGACGGGTCGAGCCAGCCCTCGCGCTCGCGCCGGTAGCGACCCATGTCCACCAGCGCCCCGAAGACCTGCTCTCGGCCCTGGACGGGCTTATTGCCCAGGACAATGAGACGCTGGATGCCGAGCCTGGCCGAGAGCCATGGCCACCACTGGACCGGCAGGTCCTCCATGCCGGCCGGCAGGCGCACCAGCGGTACGCTGCCGTCGAGGTCCAAAGAACTTTCAAAGGCGAGTTGAAGGCTCACGCGGCACAGCTCAGGACCGACCTCCACCGGCCGGACCACCGTGCCGGCCTCAGGGTGGGAAACGACGAGCAGGTACGAACCATGCGGAAGCTCGCCGATCCAGGGTGTCTTGCCCAGCGGCGCGCCATCAGCAGACACGGCGGCGCCGGGCGGCTCGCTGTCCACTGCGATCTTGCCGCGGGGGATGTCGGGCAGCGCTTTCTTGACCTCCTCGAAGCGCTCGATGAAGCGTGGGGCGAAGTCCTGGGTCGAGAGCACCATTCCGGGCCGGGTCTTGAGCACCCGCAAGAAGGCCTCGCGCGAGCCGTCCTCATCCTTGAGCGCGGCCTTGGCTACGCCCAGCCACAGGTATGCCTTCACGAACAGAACCCAACGCCGAGTCGAGTCTGGAAGCCGCAGCAGGCCCTCGAGCACCCGCTGGAAGGCGTTGACCGCTTTCGCGTACTCAAACGAGTAGGTGAGGGTGTGGCCCTCGCTGAACAGCGAGTCGATCTGGTCCAGCTCGAGCCGCGGTTCGTTTGGCGTGTCGTGGCGGCCCAGCCGCTCGCGCAGCTCTCGGCTCGAGAGCCAGCGGAGGTCGTCGAGAACGCGCAATTGCCGCTCGGCTGATTGGAGCAGCTCGCGCAGACCGTGGGCGTCTTGGCCGGGGCGGAGGATTCCGATGAGTGCCGTAGCCTTGCCGGTATCGTCTCGATCTCTATCCTGAGCCCGGGCGGAAGGCTGGGACAGGGCAAAGACCAGAAGCGTAAACCCGGCCCAAACAACGGGAGAATCGCCCCTAATGGTAGACATGTGAAGTCTCATGGCCTCAACCCTGGCAGGGGGTGTCCTTGCTGTTCTGACCGCAAGGCTTCGGGCAACAGCCGATGTCTGGGTTCTCCTCGGGGCCGCCGCTGCCGCCCGCGTTCCCATCGCAGCAATACCTTCCCACCGGGCAGACGCTGGAATGGTAGTCCGGGCAAACGCAGCGGTTCTGCGGCCCGCAGGCGGTGGCGCCGGAGGGCTTGGGGCAGTCGCCGTCGCTCTGGCAGGCGCAGGCCCCGCTCTGGCAGTCCCCGGCCGCGCACGCCGCGCCACACACGCCGCAGTTCTGGGCGTTGGCGGCGCTCGCGGTGCACACGTTGGCGCAGCAGATGTCGGCCCCGTCGCAACCCAGACTGGTTCCACTGGCCGTGTCCTTGCGGCAGCCGCAGGTATGGTCGTAAGGATGGGCGTTGTCCAGCGTGAGGCACAGATGGCCGGCGCTGGCGGCGGCGCAGTCCGTGTCGCAGGCGCCGCAGTGGGCGTCCTGGTTGAGCCAGGTATCGCACCCGTCGCTACGGTCACCGTTGCAGTCCCCGAAGTCCGGCTGACAGGAGGTGTAGTCGCAAACGAAGCCGGTTCCGGTGTCGCGGCACTGCCGCTGCGACGCCGAGACGTGAGAGAGTTGGGTATTGCAGTCCAGGGCGCACTCGCCGCAGTTGCTCAGCGTGACGGCCAACTCACAACCGTCGTCGCGTCGCCCGTTGCAGTCGAGAAAGCCATGATCGCAATCCCCGCCGTAGTCGCAGCTCGCCGCGTTGCAGAAGATCTCGGCCGTCTGGACGTGGGCCACCCGCAGGGCGCAGTCGTTGCCGCAGCCGCCGCAGTTCTTCGTGTCGCTACTGATCTCGCGGCATTCTCCGCTGCAGCAGTTGCGCCCGTCGGAACAGGGAGAGCCACCGCCGCAGGCGCACAGGCCCGCGATGCAGCCGTCGGAGAGCACCGTGTCGCAAGCTGCGCAGGCCGGCCCGCAGTGGCGCCGGTCCGAAGATAAATCGGCGCCCGGCATGCACTCGCCCATGACGCCGTTCTGGCAGGTGCGCGAACCCTGGTGGCAGGCGCCGTCGCCTCCGGGGACATAGCACAGCTCCACGTCGCCGTCGCGACACGGGGTGAACGACAGGGTGAAGGCGCGGCTGGCCTTCTCGCCGCCGTCGAAGCCGTCGTCGGCGACCTCGACGGTGATGGCGGCGCCGGAAACCGGCTGAGACACGGTGCCGGTGATCCGACCGCTCTCGCTGATAGTCAGGGCGGCCAGCGATGGATCACGATCCTTGATGGAGAAGCGGTAGGGCGGCAGGCCGCCGGCCGCCTCCACCTGCTGGTTGTAGCCAAAACCCACCCGGCCATCCGGCAACGTCTCGGTGGTGATGCGCAGTTCCTCGGCCGAGAGGCAGCGTTGGTCCTTGGTGCAGCGCTGGCCAGTGGGGCAGGGGTGCGCCTGGTCGCACAGCGTCGGGCCGCCGTCGCCATCGTCCGTGCCGGCATCACCGCCACCACCTCCGCCGCCGCAGGCGGCGAACCCCATCGCCAGGACAGGAAGAAGCGCAAAGGAGAAATGTCTCATCGCCTTGTCCCGCGTTTCAGAAGCGCAGCGTGGCCAGGAAACCGAATCCGTCCGGGAGCCGCTGGAACGCCACGTCGATCTTCTGCCTCTCGGCGGGCTTCTCCTCGTCCGGGCGGGTGGCCAGATCGAGGACCAGCAGCACCCCGGCCGCCACCAGCCCGGCGGCGCCGAGCCCGTAGCCGATGTAGGCGGTCAGGTACTCACGGTCGGCCTTGTCCTGGTAGGGACGCCAGTACTTCTCGGCGTAGCCGTTCTTCTTGTAGAGGTCTGCGGAGTCCTGCTGCTTGTTGGCGTCGAGGTGCATGGCTACTCCGAGCACCAGGCCCGCCACGCCGACCCCGGTGGCGGTCCAGAACCCCCAGTTGCGCCAGAACGGTGTCTGGCGCGCCGACACCAAAGTGGGTAGCTCTGGCAGCAGCGCCACCACCGTCCGGGCAGCGTTCACCGGGATGTCCACCTCGCGCGAGAAGGTCTGGTGGCCCTCTTTTCGCACTTCCAGCGTGCGGATCCCCGCGGGCAGGCCGGACAGGGGGCCGATGAGCGGCGTCACCCCGACCTTGCGCCCGTCCACCAGCACCTCGGCGCCCGGCACCTGGCAGGTGAGGTCGATGCCGCCGACGAACTTCTCCGGCTCGAACATGGCCAGGTCGAGCCCGGTGAGCTGCTCCGGCGTGGGGAGGCCGGCCAACGCGATGCGCGCGGAAAAGGCCACGGTCTTCTTCTGCCGGTCCACCAGCAGGAGCTCCAGCCGGGAGCGGCCCTGGACGATGGCCAGGTTGCCGGTGATGACCCACGGCACGCCCGCCGCCTCGCCCAGGCCCGCCAGGCACCCGGCTCCGGTGCCGCAGCGCAGGAACTTCTCGTTGCCCTCTACCATGAGCAGCGAGTCCATCACCACGACGTCCATGAGGAGCTTGCCACGCTTCTCGACGAAGAAGGTGCGCAGCGAGCGCTCGACCGTCTGGGCCTGCTCCGGGGTGGCCCCCTCGATGGGGGTGAGGTGCCAGAAGATGTAGCGCGCCGAGGTGGCCGGCACCTCCTGCGCCGCGGTCGGGGTGGTCAGAAGGAACTCGAGGGCAAAGGCCCAAAGCACAACCCGTTGGATCGTCATCGTGGATTTCCTCCCCCGTGGCTTCTAGCCCAGCACAGAGAGCATGTCAACAACCCGGCCGAACGCCGCATCTATCTGCATGGATGGAGGAAAAATCCGCTGAATCCAGCAATAGAGCTTTACTAAAAACCAAATAAAAAAATCGCTAGTATTGGAGGGAATAGGGCGAAGGTGGGAGGCCAAACCCGAGTTTTTCACCCACAGGGAGCAACACTCGGTTTCTTCCTTCGTTTTTTGCATTCAGCAGGTCTTGTTTCAGGCTTCTCCATGGTAGCAGGTGTTTTTTATGGGTCTTCTCCCGGAAGGGATTTTGCGGTCAGTCTTCTACCGGTTCCGGGGCGCATAAAAAGCAGCACTTGCGGAACACGTCGGGGAGCTCCCGGCGGCAGGCGTGCGCCGCGCCCGCCTCAGGGCGGCACTCGGACTGGCAGCGGTGCATGGTGGAGGTGAAGCACGGCCGCATCGGGCCGGACTGGATGCGGTTCCAGCAGCTCACATAACAGCTCCTCGCCTTGGCGGCGATGGCCTGGCAGTCGTAGGCCAGGGCAGGATTCAGGGACAGCAAGAGCACCGTGCCGAATACGACGGCCACGAGGGCGCACGCCCCGAGGATGAGGAACAAGCGTCTCGGCTTCATGGCGGCCTCCTTGTCAATTCCAGGATGGCCCATCATTTCCGCGACGGAGTCGGTCAAGTGTCGCATGATCGGTCAGGTGACGGAGAAGACGACGATTTGCCCCGGCGCGTTCTCTCTGCCATGATCGCGTCGTGCGCGCCGTCCGCCCCATCCGTAAGGACCCTTTCCGTCTGGTGATCCCGCGCTCCGGCGCCATGCGGGTCGAGGCCGAGGTGTACCTGGGCGAGGGGGTGCCGGTGGAAGCGGAGTCGCTCTCTCAACTCGCCGACGCCGCCTCGCTGCCGGGCGTGGCGCAGGTTCTCGCCACGCCCGACATCCACGTGGGCTTCGGTGTACCCATCGGGGCGGTGGTGGCGGCCGAGGACTTCGTGTCGCCGGCGGCGGTGGGCTACGACATCAACTGCGGCATGCGCTTGCTCACCACCCCGCTCGCCGCGCGCGAGGTGGATGTGCGGCCGCTCGCCGAGGCCATGCGCCGCGCCGTGCCGTTGGGAGAAGGAAAGACCAACCTGGTGCTCTCCGAGCGGGCGCTGCGGCGCACCTTGGCCGAGGGCGTCACCGGCCTGCTCGAGGTGTGGCGCGCCGACCGAGGAGCGGTGGAGAACGCAGGCGCCATCCTGGACGACGATCTCGAGTGGGAACAACTCGCGCTTTCCCGCATCGAGCGCCAGGGCAGCCTGCCGGGGGACCCGGACGCCCTGCCGCCGCGAGCGCTCTCGCGCGGCGCACCCCAGCTCGGCACCCTGGGGGGCGGCAACCACTTCATCGAGTTCCAGCGCGTGGATCGGGTGTACGCGCCGGCCGTGGCCGAGCGGCTGGGGATATGCCAGGGCCAGCTGGTGGTCATGATCCACTCGGGCTCGCGGGGCCTGGGTCACGAGGTGGGCGGGCACTTCATGCAGGCGGCGCGCCGCTACGACCAGGACAAGAACATCCCCGTGCCCTCGCCGCAGCTCGCCATCCTGCCGCTGGAGGGCGGGCTCGCCAAGAGCTACCTCGGCGCCATGAACGCCGCCGCCAACTACGCCTTCGCCAACCGCTCGGCCATGGCCATGCTGGCGCGCGCGGTGCTGCGCCGCCGTTTTCCGGGCATCGAGCTTCGCACCGTGTACGACGTGGCCCACAACCTGGCCGCCATCGAGGAGCACCGCGGGCGGCGCCTGGTGATCCACCGCAAGGGTGCGACCCGGGCCTTCCCCGCCGAGCGCATGCAGGGCACGCCATTTTCCGAGCTGGGCCAGCCGGTGCTCATCCCCGGCTCCATGGGCACCGCCTCTTACCTGCTGCGCGGCGTCCCCGAGGGCGCGGCGGCGCTCTTTTCCACCAACCACGGGGCGGGCCGCGTGATGTCGCGAACCGCGGCCGCGGGCAAGGGGAGGGGAAAGCGCCGGCGGGGCGGCGGGGGGCTCATCTCGGACGAGGCCTTTCGCGAGAGCATGGCCGGGGTGTGCCTGCTGTGCGAGGACGCGCGCTCCATCAAGGAGGAGGCCCCGGCGGCCTACAAGGACATCGACCGGGTGATCGAGACGGTGTGCGGCGCCCGCCTGGCCGAGATGGTGGCGCGCTTCGTGCCCCTGGCGGTGCTGAAAGGTTGACCCTCGCGCCGCCGGTCTGGTACTTTCTAGCGCCGGGACGACCAAAACCGATCCACGGAGGAAATCATGGCCGAAGCGGCTCACACCGTCACCACCAAGCAGCTGCGCGAGGAGATCCGCGGGGTGCTCAGCGCCCTGTACGCCGCCGCCAAGGCGGGCAACCGCACGCGCCTTTCCGAGGCGGGCTCGCTCATCAAGATCCCGCTGTCTCTGGACTTCGTGGACTATTTCAAGTTCTTACGCCGCTACAACTACGTGGCCATTGACCGCACCGACCAGTCGCTGGAGCTCACCAACGAGGGCAAGTCCATCGTGGATCAGGGCCCGGACGACGAGTTCAACAAGGACATGTCGCAACACTTCGCGCGCTTCATCAACGACGAGCAGGAGGAGCAGCTCATCGATCTGTCCGAGGACACCGGCGAGCAGAAGCTCCCCATCGAGGGGAGCGGCGAGGAGGCCCCGTTCCCGCCGGTGGCGCCGGCCAGCGGTGGCACCGCCCGCTCCGGTTGGGTCGAGCAGAAAGAGGCCAAGCCCGAGGCCAAGCCCGAGGCCCGCGCCGACTCGCGCCCCGAGGTCAAGGCCGCCGCCGATCCGCGCAAGGAAGGCGTGCCCTATCCCATGGGTGGCAAGACCGAGCCCAAGTACGTGCGCTACGAGGCCATCGGCAGCGGCGGCATCGGCACGGTATACCGCGCCCGCCACAGCTCGCTGGCGCTGGATCTGGCCATCAAGGAGATCAAGGACCTGTTCAGCTACTTCAACTTCTTGCAGCGCTCGGAGGTGGTCAAGCACTTCCGCGAGGTGGTGGGCCAGATGGCACTGCTCAACCACCCGCTGATCGTGCGGGTGCTGGACCAAAACGCCGACGTGGCGCACCCCTTCTTCGTCATGGAGATGCTCCCCGGCGGCAACCTACGCCAGCTCATCGCCAAGGGGCCCATTCCGGTGGAGCGAGCGCTGATCTGCTTTCTACAGATCTGCTACGCTCTGCAAGCCGCCCACCAGGCCTCGGTGATCCACGGCAACCTGAAGCCCGAGAACATCCTCTTTGACGCCCAGGGCAACGTGCGGGTGGCGGACTTCGGCATGACCCGCCTCCTCCAGACCGACTCCGACCGGCCGGTGCCCCAGGTGGTGACCGGCACGCTCGGCTACCTCTCGCCCGAGCAGATGCGGCCGGGCGGGCAGCCCTCTCTGCTGTCCGACATCTACTCGCTGGGGATCATGTTCTACGAGATGCTGACCGGGAACCTCCCCGGGCGGCGCTCGCCACTGCCCTCCGAGGTGAACAAAGAACTCACCAAGGACCTCGACACCCTGTTCGACAAGATGACTCGCGACCGCCCTGAAGAGCGTTACCCCGACGTGGGCGCGGTGCTCACCGACTTCTACAACTTCCACAAGGACGGGCGCTACCTCAAGTCCGGGCGCATCATCCTGCTGGCCGCCGCGCCCTGAGGCGCCCTAAGTCCCTTCGACTCGCCGGGAGGTGTTGTATGCCGAACGAACCGCCGGAAAGCTCCTCCTGGGGATTCGAGCGCATCGTCCCCGACGGCATCAAGCGGGCCGTGCTGGCCGGGGTGGGCACGTTGTTCATGTCGGAGGAGGGGATCCGCTCGGTGTTGGGTGACCTCAAGCTTCCCAAGGAGGTGGCCCAGTTCATCCTCAACCAGGCGGCCAAGACCAAGGACGAGCTGTTCCGGGCGCTGGCGCACGAGGTGCGCGAGTTTCTCGAGTCGGCCCGGCTCTCCGAGGAGCTGAAACGCCTGCTCTCGGAAACCGCGGTGGAGATCCGCACCACGGTGCGCTTCGTCCCGTCCGGCGAAAGCTTCAAACCCCGCACGCGCACGCGGGTGAAGGTGCATTCGCACAAGGGCTCGCGCAAAAGCGAGGCCGAGGATGGCGGTGACACGGCGGAGGAGACACCAACGGACTCGCCCGCGGATCGCTTCCAGGGGACGGACGGCAAGGGTGCCTGAGGCTTCCCTGACCCGCGGACCCGATATGAAGAACCTGAGTCCATGGCTGAATCACGTGCGGACGGTTGCCGCCGGTCAGGCTCCCGACGGGAGTTTGTTGGAGTGCGAACCGGAAAGAGAATCAGCCAAGCCCACTCATGTGCACCGGGGATTCGGACGGCTTCGGTCGAGGATGGTAGCGATGTTTCTCATCGCCGCCGCGGGCGGGTGCTCCTCGGGTTACAGCCAGGGCAAATGCGATGTGGGGTTCCTGGAAGTCGACGGGGAGTGCAAGCTCGCGGTGGGCCAGCCGTGCCAGAAGGACAGCGACTGTCTGGGCAAGGCCTGCCTGAAACCATCGGACCTTGCGCCCTTCTGCTCCATCTCCTGTCGCGACCACGACGGCTGCCCCAGCGGATTCTATTGCGCCAAGGAGTACGGCCGCCACTGCTTCCCCGGAAAGCGCCCGTTGCCGTGCGTCGACGACAGCGTCTGTGACGCGTGCCAGCGTTGCACGGAGGGCGAATGCCAGGCGCTGCCGGGGTGTCGCGTATGCGGGACGGACGCCGACTGCCTGGCCTGCCAGCGCTGCGGCGCGGGCGAATGCTCGCCTGTCGCGGGCTGCGTCACCTGCGCTGCCGACACGGACTGCGCGCCGTGCCAGACGTGCGCCTCTCCCGGGGAATGCCGCCGCACGGTCGGCTGCACTCTGTGTGTTTCCTCCGATGATTGTCCGGGCTGCTTCGAGTGCCGCGCCGGTGCCTGCGCCGCCATCGAGGGTTGCGGCAGCGATCCGTGCTTCAACGACTCCTTCTGCCCGCCGCGCACCCGCTGCCTGCAGGACACGACGTTGGGGCACTCCGCCTGCCTGCCCATCGGGCTCGCCTTCGGCGAAGACTGTTCTCGGGGCGGGGACGCGGTGTGCCGTGAGGGCGTGTGCGCCGCTCGTCCCGATGGCAGCTTGCGCTGCAGCCGTCTGTGCACGGATTCCGCCGTTTGTCCGGTGGGGTTCGAGTGCGGCTTCGATGCCGCCTGCCGGCAGCTTTGCGCCATCCCGCAGACGCCGCCACCGGGCGGGGCCTGCCGGCGCGACGCGGACTGCCCGGCCGGCCGGGTGTGTTCGCCGCTACTCGACGCTCAGAGAAACCTCGAGTTGCGTTGCCAGGAGCCCCTCGCTTGTGCCACGGCCAGTGGCCAACCCTGTCCGCAGGATGCGCGCTGTCAGAGCCGCGTGTGCACCGCCGAGGGTTTCTGCTCGCCCGTCTGCCGGGAGGACTTCGATTGCCCGGTAGGTTTTCTGTGCGACGAGATCGAGGTGACGGCGCTGGGCGAGGCACACCTGCTCCATGCCTGCGCCTCCCGTGGCAGCGTACGGGGAGACGTCGGCGACATCTGCCCCGGCGGCGACGCCGACTGCAAGAGTGGACTGTGCCTGCGCTTCCCCGCCGGCGGGCCGCACGCCTTCTGCAGCGTGCCGTGCCGGATCGGCGGTGCAGATTGCCCCGATCGTTTCCTGTGCCAGCCGGCCGGTGATCCTCCCCTCGACGTGTGCCAGCCCGACGTGCTCAGCGGCGCCTGCGCCGCGAGCGCCGATTGCCCCCCGGGCCAGGTGTGCACGCTCTCCGGGACGCTGGCAGGTCCCGAGTGCCGGGAACCGTTTCCCGGCGGCGCCGATCCCGGGGAACCCTGTGGCGCGACAGCCCCTTGTGCGAACTTCTTGTGCCTCAGCGGCGGCCTGTGTGGTGCCGTGTGCGGCGGCGTCGCGGATTGCCCGCCGGGGTTCATCTGTGACTTCGTGCCGACGTACCTCCAGAGCGGCCAGAGCGTCTTTTCGACGCTGTGCGTGCCCGACCCCGGCAGCATGCGCGCCTGCGATTATGACGGCGCCTGCCCGGCGAACGAAGCGTGCACGCTCGAGCTCAACCCGTGGGGCACGGGTCTGGAGGGCCGCTGCGCGGTGCGCTGGCCCTCGGGCGCGCTCGGCACCCCCTGCGGCGCCGCCTTCGAGTGCGAGAACCGCTTCTGCCCCGCGCACGGCACCTGCGCCCGCCTGTGCCGCACGGACGCCGATTGCCCGGCGCCTTTCGAGTGTGTGCCGCTACAAGTGAGCCCTTGGCCGGGGGCGAGTTTTTCCATCCTGGGGTGCCGCGATCTGGGGCAGGGCGATCTCGGTGACCCCTGTCCCCACGGCGCCCCGGACTGCGTGAGCGGCATCTGCTTTCATCCCGGCGGCTTCGAGCCGTACTGCACCGTGGTGTGCGAGAGCGACGCGGATTGCCCGGTGGCAGGGATGTTCTGCGGCGGCGGCACGCCGCGCTACTGCGAGAAGGGGTAGCTCATGGCCGCCGAGACGCCGTCGACGCAGGACTCGCTGGGCCGGGGCCGGGCTCCCTGGCGCCGCGTCGCGGGCGTATTGTGCCTGGGAGTAGGGGTGGGGCTGGCGCTGCTGACGTACCTGCGGGGCCGCCCGGTCGAGGTCACCCTGGAGTATGAGTTTTCCGGCGAGCGGCTGCGGGGCGCGCCGGAGCTTGTGGTGGCCATCCGTTCCGAGAGTGATGGCGCATTCGTCAGCGAAAGCGTCTTTCGCTGCCCGGCCGATGGGGCGTGCCCGGCGTCGCTGCGTCATCCGCTGCGCCTGCCCCGCGGCGCCTACCGCGTCTCGGCCAGCGCGCGCTCGCCGGAAGGCGACCTGTACTGGGAGCGGGTGGTGCGTGTCGAGGGGGAGGGGACGCTGCACGTTTCCTTCGACAAACGGTGAGGTCTTGCCATGCCCGGCAGAACCTTCGAACCCGATGAAGACCGGCTGGCCCGCGACCTTTTGGCCAGACTCGACGAGCGCGAGGAGCCGGATGCGCACGCCTCGGCGCTCCTGATTCGCGAGGTCATGGAGAACCTCATCACCCTGCGCAAGGTGGTCACCGACTACCCGTCCCTGCTCAAACCGTACCGGGTGGCGGGTCAGTTCCGCGACGTGCATTCACTGGTCGAGGCCATCTGTGAGAGCAACCCCTACACCATCGAGGCCCACATGCCGACCCGGGCGGTGGTGGGCCGCGCCTACCTGGTGGCGAAGATCAACCTGTTCCGCACCCTGCTGCGCATCTCGCGGCACTTCTTCCCGGAGCCGGCCTCGGGCCCTTCTCTGGAGCCGGAGTTGACCCGTCTGCTTCGGGTGCTCATCACCACGCTGATCGCCGAGGACATCCTGGTCGCCATCGCCGCGGACGTGCGCGCCGAACCAGAGCTGCGCCGCAAGGCGGTGTACCTGCTGGTGGACCTGTGGGAACACCGCCAGGCGCGCACGGTGCAGGACTTCTTCCCGCTGCTGGACTCGGTGTGGGAGGCCAAGACGCGTGTCACCATCTCCTACGGCACCCTGTCCGGCACCTCGGAGATCCTGGGCCTGATGCGCGAGGGGTGCGATCCCGAGGTGATCGACTACTTCACCCGCGAGCACATCTCCGAGGACGAGCGCCAGGCGCTGCTCGAGCTGGTGTTCAACGCCACCTACGAGGAGCTGCAGACCATGCGCCGCTGGATGAGCCGTCACCGCAAGGACGTGCTGGCGCCCAAGGACGTGGCCCGCATCTTCAACGTCCCGGAGGAGCGGCTGCACCAGACCATCAGCAACACCCAGGACATGTTCTTCACCTTCCGCGAGCGGCAGGTGAACGCCTACCACCGCAGCCTGCACGATCTGCCCGGCCCCAAGAAGACCGCCGAGGAGTACCTGATGATCTACTACCTGCGCCAGGCGGACATCGCGCCGCCGCAGGAGAACATCTCCTGTCCTCCGCCGGAACCCGCATCCGGGTAAAACTCTCTTGCCTCAGCTCGGCTTGTGCCGTCAAAGGCCTCCGCGGCCAAGCCCGCTCCGGTCCCTTCGGGACTCGCTCCGCTCGCCCTTGACCGCAGCCGAGCTTCGACAGAATTCGCTGATATGAGGAGCGTGCAGGCATGCTCCTCTTTATCCAGAAGGATTTTATGATTCTCAATCGGCTGGCCGTGCTTGCCGTTATCGAATTGCTTCCCGCCGACCGGCGGGAGGTCAGCGGCTTCAACCCGCGCGGCCGCAGCGGGCGGCCAGGTCGGGCAAGAAGAAGCGGGACACGAAGTTCTGGTCGAGATGCTCCCGGGCCATCTTCGGCTCCACCTGCATGAGCTGGGAGAGCCAGTACTGCGCCACGGGTTCGCGGGTGTGATCTTTCGCCAGTTCGCGGATGAGCGGCGGGCACAGCTCGCGCTGGTAGGCGTTCCACATGGTCTTGATGGCCAGGTCGAAGGCCGCGGGCCGGGCCGCGGGGCGCCGGCTGCGGATGCGGGCGAGGAGCGGCGCGACATCGCCGGTCCTCTGGTAGCGAGCTACCTCTTTCGATATAGAGGGCAGCAAAACGGCCCACCCCAGCGCGACGAACGCGGCTACGCCGACACCAATCCACAGGATCTCGTTCATGGGGCGACCTTGGCCTCGACGCCGGCCCGGATGCTGGCGGCCACCTTGCGCCCCTGCGCCTCGCAGGCGGCCAGGTCCTCCGCGCGGGGCTGCCACTTGGCGCGCACGCCTTCGGCCACGAGCGGGATCTTGCAGGCCGTAAGGTGCTCTTCAAGTTGCTTTACCGCCTCGCCGCTCCAGCCGTAGCTCCCGAAGGCGGCGCCGATCTTGTTCTTGAACTTGAGCCCCCGCAGGTCGTGCAGCAGCGGCGCCAGGGTGGGCAGGTAAGAGCCGTTCACGGTCGGCGAGCCGAACACCAGCGCGCGTGCCTGGAAGATCTCGGTGATGAGGTCGTTGCGGTCGGTGGTCGCGGCGTGGAACAGCTTGTGCGCCACGCCCTCGGCGGCGAGGCCGGCCGCCACCGCTTCCGCCATGCGGCGCGTGGCGTTCCACATGGTGTCGTAGATCACCAGCGCCACCGGCCGGGGCTTCTGCTGCGCCCACTCCCGGTACTTCTCCACGATCTGGAGCGGCCGCTCCTTCCAGATCACGCCGTGGCTGGGACCGATCATGTCCACCGGGAGCTTCAGCGCCAGCACCTCGTCGATCTTCTTGAGCACGAAGTCCGAGAACGGGGTGAGGATGTTGGCGTAGTACTTGAGGGCCTCCTCGTACAGCTCCTCGGTGTCCACCCGTTCGTTGGTGCGAAAGGCCGTGGCGTAGTGCTGGCCGAAGGCGTCGTTGGAGAGGAGCAGGTTCTTGCCCGCTACGTAGGTGAACATGCTGTCGGGCCAGTGGAGCATGGGGGCCTCCACGAACACGAGCTCGATGCCGTTTCCCAGGGCGATGCGATCGCCGGTCTTCACCGGCTGGAAGTTCCACTTCTGGTGATAGTGCCCGGGGATGCTCTCGGCGCCGCGCTTGGAAACCACCACCGTGGCCTTGGGACATAGGCGCATGAGCTCGGGCAGGCTGCCGGAGTGGTCGGGCTCGGCGTGGTTGGCAATGACGTAGTCGATGGCGGCCGGGTCGATCACGGAGCGGACGTTATCGATGAATTCGCTGGCGAACGGCCCCCAGGCGGTGTCCACCAGGGCGGTCTTTTCGCCGCGGATGAGGTAGGAGTTGTAGGTCGAGCCGCGGTGGGTGGAGAGCTCGTGCCCGTGGAAGAGGCGCAGCCCCCAGTCCACCACTCCGGTCCAGTAAACGTCCTTCATGAGTTCCACAGCCATGATTCCTCCCGCGAGAAGTTCCCTCGGGCAGCGTCTTGCAATGGCTGGCCCGGATTCCCCACACAATACATCCGAAATGGTCCCTGTCAACCGCTCCGGAAACAGCTCACCCTTCGAGGAATCGTCCCAGGAGCCAGTACGAAATAGCGGCGATGATCCCGGAGGCGGGGATGGTGAAGATCCAGGCCCACACGATGCGGCCGGCCAGGGCCCAGCGCACCGAGCGCCAGCCCTTGTCCAGGCCCACTCCCACGATGGCCCCGGTAATGGTGTGGGTGGTGGACACCGGGATGCCGAGCTCCGAGACGGCCAGGATGGTCACGCCGCCGCCGGTCTCGGCGGCGAAACCGTTGATCGGCTCGAGCTTGGTGAGCTTCATGCCCATGGTGCGCACGATGCGGAAGCCGCCGAAGAGCGTCCCGGCGGCGATCATGGCGTGGCACAGGAAGATGATCCACACCGGCATGTGATCGTGGACCGAGAGCTGGCCGCCGGCCACCAGCAGGGCAAACAAGATCCCCATGGTCTTCTGGGCGTCGTTGGTGCCGTGCGAGAAGGAGTAGATGGCCGCGGACAGGAGTTGGAGCTTCCGGTAGATCTGGTTCACCTTGCGCGGGGATGCCTTCCGCGAGAGCCGGTAGGTGATCTTCTGGATGCCCATGGCCAATAACACGCCGATGACGGGGGAGAGCACGATGAACAGTATGACCTTGGTCAGGCCAACACCGATGAGAAGTCCCGTGCCACCATATACTAGGGCCGCCCCGGCATAGCCGCCGATCAGCGCATGGGATGACGAGGAGGGAAGTCCCAACCACCAGGTGATGAGGTTCCAGGAGATGGCGCCGATGAGCCCGCACAGGATCACCGCCACGGTGATGGACTCGGTGTGCACCACCCCTTTGCCGACGGTCATGGCCACGTCGGTGCCGAAGGTGAATGCGGCGACGAAGTTGAAGAACGCGGCCCAGGCCACCGCCAGCCGAGGAGAGAGCACGCGGGTAGAGACCACGGTAGCGATGGAGTTGGCCGCGTCGTGGAAGCCGTTCACGAAGTCAAAGGCCAGCGCGGCCAGGAAGGTCACCACGATGAGGGCGGTCATGGCTTCTCCGTGCAATGGGCGATACGCCTCAGGAATGCTCCATGGTGATGCCCTCGATCACGTTGGCCACGTCCTCGCACTCGTCGATTCCCCGCTCCACGATCTCGAAGATCTCCTTGAGCTTGATCACCTCGAGCGGCTTGTCGGCGAAGTCGTCGAACAGCGCGGCCACCCCGGCATGCACGATCTCGTCCCCCTCGTTCTCCAGCCGGTGGATCTCCTTGAAGATCTCGCGGAGCTCCGCCTCGTGCTTGCGGCCGTGCTGGAGCTTCTCGACCGCCACTACCACCTGGGCCACCGCCTTTTCCAGAACCCGCGCGAGTTCCACCAGTCGGGTGGGCACGCAGACGAGCTTGAAGCGCACCATGCGGCTGGCGGCGGTTTCGGCGCAGTCCATCACGTTGTCCATCTTGCTCACCAGCTCCATGATCTCGTCACGATCCAACGGGGTGATGAAGGTGCGGTGGATGAGGTCGATGGTCATGTGGGTGACGCTGTCGCACTCGTGTTCGAGCTCCTTGATGCAGCGCACGCGCGCCTCGGCTTCCTTCGGCCACTCGGCGGAAACCTCGACCAGCTTTTTGACGCCGGCAAGAGAGGTCTGGGCGTGCCGGTTGAAAAGCTCGAAGAATCCGTATTCCTTCGGACGGAGCTTGGACCAGATCATCTCGAACCCTCCAGGCTTTCTGGCGGCTTTCTTGTAGTCTTCGTCCGCCGCGAAGTCAATCCATTTGTGCCGATATTTTGTCATTATAATACAATGTGTTACGCGCCATGCGGCGGTGCGATGTGGAGACGCGTGGGAAGTCGGTCGCGACTGCTTCGACACTTGCACATTGGATCGGGGCGACACTATAATCCGGCCGGACCTTGGTGGAGGGCGTATCATGCACAGGCTTCCTACGGTGCTGATGGCGAGCGCGGTCCTTCTCGGCCTGCTGGGATGTACCAAGAGCAAGTTCGACAAGTTCCCGGACGCTGCGCCGGCCGAGCGCCAGCTTGCCGAGAAGCTCTGGGCGGACTACGCGCAGGCGATCCTCGACCCCGTCTTCGGCAAGGACCCGCTCGTCGCTGCCCGGTTCTTCTCGCGACAGGTGCTGCTGCAAGTGGATGAGGCGGAGTTCGTGAAACGCTTGCAGAATTTCGCCAAGCGGCGCGCCGCGCTGGAGGGCATCCAGGTCAAGGGCCTGAAGAGTACCCCGGATGGCTTGCTGCTGGTCCTCGACTCCAAGGCCGGTGAGGCGGGGCTGCCGGTGGTCAAGGAGGGCGAGGCCATGCGCTTTTCCGAGATCACCGCCTCCACCGGCGACTGGAATTCGCCCGCCAAGGCCTTGCCCGCCAGCGCCGCGGAGCCCTCGCTGCTCTCGGTCAAGGTGCTGCTCCGCGACGAGACAGCCGACGTGGGCGAACGGTTGCGGGCGGCGGTGGCGCTGGCCCAGAGCCGCGAGCGCGGGGTGATCGTGGCCTCGCAGAAGACGGTGCAAAACCCCGTTGTGCGCCTGGGGCTCGGTCTGGCGCGGGTGAAACTGGACGGCTTCGACGAGTCCTTTCTCAAGAACTTCCCCACCGACGCCGAGGGCCTGCGGGCGCTGCAGCGGGCGGATGGCGCCATCTTCGAGGAGATGATCACCAAGGTATCCAACATGGGCGCCATGGTGGAGGATCCCCCGGCCAACGAGGTCATGTTTCGTGTCGCCGCCGGCGCGCCGCCGGAGATGCGCGGGCGGATGGGACGTGCGCTCTACGACATGGCGGAGCTGGGCCCGCACCGCTTCGCCAACGCCTTCAAGAACCTGGTGAAGGACCCGAAGACCGATCCGGCGCTGGCCGTGTACGCGGAGGAGTTCCGCCAGCGCAAGCAGGCGCCGAAACTGGAGGCCTTTCTCCGCAAGTTCACCTCGTCCGAGGGCGGCCCGGAAGAGCAAAAGCTGTGCCGATCCATCCTCGGCTGGCTACAGAAGATCCGCTGAAGCGGCCGCCGGGCCGCGGGAGAACCGCTCATGCCCCGTGAAAAATGGGATCCGTTCCAGGATTTGCTGAACATCCGTAACCGGTTCATGGAGCTGGTGGATCGCTCCTTCCGGGAAGAATTGCTTGTCGAAGGAGTGGGTCACGAGAGCTGGGCGCCGGTGGCGGACTTCTACGCCACGGAGGAGGGGCTGGTGCTCGAGCTGGAGATCCCGGGTATGAACCGCGAGGACATCGAGATCAACTTCCAGGGCAAGCAGCTCATCATCCGCGGCTACCGCACGCTGACCTTCGCCGCCGGCCAGGCGACGGTCCATCGCATGGAGCGGCGCCACGGGCCGTTCCGCCGCGTGCTGGAGATCCCCATGGCGGTGGACGCCAATCGCATCCAGGCCCGCTACACCGACGGCGTGCTGATCGTGAACCTGCCGTACCCGGGCAACACGCAGGAAAAGAAGATCCCGGTGGCGTCGGCCGAGGCATGAGGCCGTGGCGGACTATTATCAAATCCTGGGCATTGGCTCGAACGCTTCCGAGAAGGAAGTGAAGAGCGCCTACCGGAAGCTGGCCAAGAAGTACCACCCGGACGTCAATCCCGGCGACAAGGCGGCGGAGGAGCGCTTCAAGCAGATCTCCGAGGCCTACGAGGTGCTCTCCGACAAGAAACTCCGCGAGCAGTACGATCGGGTGGGACATGCTGCCTGGAAGGCCGGTTGGAAGAATGCGCCCCCGCCCGGCGCCGGGAATTTCTCGGGAGACGGGATCTTCGGCGGCAAGGACGGCCAGACGCGGAGCTACTACGGCTTCCCGGGCTTCGGCGGCAGCGTCCGCTTCGACGGCGTGGAGGACCTGGGCGGATCCTTCGAGGACCTCCTGGGGGGGCTCTTCGGCCAACGCTTCAGGGGCCGCCGGGGTTCGACATCGCGGGGGCCTGCGCGGGGGGAGGATCGCATCTCGCAGATGAACATCGGCATGCGAGAGGCGGTCCAGGGTTCCCAACGCGTGATCACCCTCACCGACGATGACGGCGAACAGCAGACATTGGCGGTCAGCATCCCCGCCGGCGTGCGCGAGGGTCAGAAGATCCGCCTGAGCGGGAAGGGCGCGCCGGGGCGGCGGGGAGGCCCCCCGGGCGACCTGCTGATCGAGATCGGCTATGAGCCGGATGCGCGCTTCACTCGCGAAGGAGACGACCTCACCATCGAGGTCGAGGTGCCGTTCTCCGTGGCCGCCCTGGGCGGCGAGGCCACCGTGGAGACACTGGAAGGAACGGTCGAGCTGCGCATCCCCCCGGGGACGCAGGGCGGGCAGCGCCTCCGGCTCCGCGGCAAGGGACTGCCCGCCGGCGGCGGCTCGCGGGGCGACCTCTACGCCCGCGTGCGCATCCGGGTGCCCAAAAGACTCGACGCCGAGGGAAAGAAGCTCGTCGAGAAACTTCGACGCTACGAGTAAACTCCGCATCACAAGAAGTGATTTCAGCGAGGGGCATGTCCCTCACGTCCCCGAGTTGAATACCGGAAAAACCTGCTGCCAAGAAGACCCAGAGAAAAAATCGATAAGACCTCTCTGGCAAGGTAAAAACCCAGAAAGGGCATTGAAGTATTGAGCATGGCGCACCAGGCGTGGCATCTGAGTGATCTCCAAGCCGGCTCGGCAAAGAGCAGTCGGGAGGATTCGCCGGAAAGAATACGCGTTTACCGGAGAAAACCTTCTGAAAAGGAAAACCCGGAACACTGGATGCCTTCTCCTGCGAAGACGAGCATGTCTGCACGCTCCTCGCTTTTGCTTGGCAGCGGGTTTTCTCTTGTTGTCGTCGGAGACCGAGAGCGCGGGAGAAGGGCGACCGATCCCCTTTAGAACTCGATCTCCAGCGGGCTCTTGTTGCCGGACATGATGGACTCGGCCACGGCGCCGACGTGCGGCATGTAGTTGTCGATGAAAAACTTCATGCTGTGGATCTTGCCGTCGTAGAAGCGCGCCTCGGGGTTCGCGGCGATGATCTGCTTTTGTTTCTCCGGCGTGTCCGCGCCCTTGAGGAGTTCGGTGAGCTTTTTGTGCGCCAGGACGGCCATGTCCGAGAGGAAGTATCCCAGGGTCACGGTGCCGAAGAGGTCGAGGAAGGGGCTCGCCCACAACACCGGGTAGTACACGTCGCCCTGCATGCCGGCCTGTTGCAGGTGCATGACCACCTGGGTGAGCTGGTCGCGGGCCTTCTCCAGCTTCTGGATGTGGGCCCCTAGCATAGGATGCTCACGGTGCTCGTTGATGAAGTCGTTCACCCGCATGAGGAAGGTCATGAACAACAGGCCGCCCTTGGCGGAGATCTTGCGGCCGAGGAGGTCGAGGGCCTGGATGCCGTTGGTCCCTTCGTAGATGGAGGCGATCTTGGCGTCGCGGCAGTACTGCTCCACCGGGTATTCCTGGCAATAGCCGTACCCGCCGAACACCTGGATGCCGAGCGCGGTCATCTCGAAGCCGCGGTCCGACAGGTACGCCTTGACGACCGGGGTGAGCAGCTCGAGCATGCTCTTGTAGCGGTTGCGCTCGTCCTCGTCATCCGAGGCCTCGCTGACGTCGGCGGCGAAGGCGGCGAAGTACAGCAGGGCCCGCATGCCCTCGGTGAAGGCCTTCATGGTGAGTAGCATGCGCCGCACGTCCGGGTGACGGATGATGGGCACGCGCGGGGCGTTGACGTCCTTCATGGCGGCGATGTCCACGCCCTGGATACGCTCACGAGCGTACTGCACTGCCTCCAGGTAGGATGCCGAGGCGGTGCTCACGCCCTGAAGGCCCACCCCGATGCGGGCCTCGTTCATCATCAGGAACATGTACTTGATGCCCTCGTTCTCCTCGCCGATGAGCCAGCCACGGCACGGCCCGTCGCCGCCGAAAACCATGGTGCAGGTGGGGGAGCCGTGGATGCCCATCTTGTGCTCGATGTTGCCGCAGACGACATTGTTGGGTTGGCCGGCGTTCCCGTTCGCGTCGGGCAGGAACTTCGGGACCAGGAACAGGCTCACGCCCTTGATGCCGGCGGGGGCGCCCTCGATGCGGGCCAGGACCAGGTGCACGATGTTCTCGGTCATGTCGTGGTCGCCGGCCGAGATGAAGATCTTCTCGCCCTCGATGAGGAAGTGATCGCCCTCGCGCCTGGCCTTGCTCTTCAGATCGCCGACGGCCGAGCCGGCGCCAGACTCGGTGAGACACATGGTGCCGCTCCATACGCCGGAGATGAGTTTGTCGAGGTAGGTCTTTCGCATCTCGTCAGTGCCATAGGTCTCGATGACGTGTGCCGCGGCGCGGGACAAACCAGGGGTCATCAAGAAGGCCACGCTGGCGGCGGCGTGGATCTCTCCCAGCGCGGTGGAGATCACCATGGGCAGGCCCTGCCCGCCGTGCTCCTGCGAGGCGGTCACACCGACCCAGCCGCCCTCGCAGAACTCCTTGTAGGCCTGCTTGTGCTGAGGCGGAACGGTGACCTTGCCCTTGTCGAAGAATACGCCCTGACGGTCGATGACGGTGTTGAGCGGGGCGAGCTTCTCGGTGGCGAACTTGATGGTCTCATCCAGCACCATGTCGAAGAGTTCCCGGTTGAACTCGCCGTACTTGGGAAACTTGGTGAGCCTCTCGGCCTCGAGGTATTCGTACAGGCAGAACTGGATGTCACGCTTGTCCACGGCAAATGGGCTCATCGGCTCCTCCTCGATAGGGGGGTAAGTAAATAACGCAGTGAGTCTAAGAAGACTTTGACTCCGATGTCAACAACTTTCTCTTCCAGGAGTCATTGCAGGCCTAAATTCAGCACACGGCGCAAAGCAGCCGGCGCCTGTCACCAGCGCAGCCCACAGAACCCGGGGCCTGTCCCCATGTTTTATTCAACATATACAAAGTGTTATCTTCGCGTGCGTGGGGGCCAGGAATGGAACAGATGTTTAGCTATTTCTTTTCAAGCGTGGTCTTCTCTGGTGGCCTTCGCGTGGAACCGATGGCTCCCGCACGAATGAGTCGAAAGAGGTGCGGCCAGCCGAAGATCAGAGGGTGCCTGCGCTGGCGCGGCGTGACCTCGAGCTTGATGCCCTTGGTGCGCTCGATCTTGGCCAGGATGATGTCGATCCACTCATCGACCGTGATGAGGAACTTCGGCCAGCGCAGGATGCCGCGAATGCGACTCTTTTTCAGAAACCAGGCCAGCCGGAACCTGCGGAAGAAGCGGGAAAAGCGTCCTCCCGCCGGCTCGTACCTCTCTTCGGAAACCTTGCGGACCCAACGACCTTGTGCGGCGTGTTCTTCGAGCAAGGCCGGAATCACCGCGTCGTAGTAGGTCTTCTCGGCGGCGTACAGCTTGGGCACCTTGGAGGCCGCCTCGACCCGTGTCTCGCCGGCGTAGGACAGGTTCAGCGTGGCCAGGATGAACTGCTCCCGGTCGAAGGGCTCGCTCATCCCGCGCAGCGCCCAGGGTACACAACTGGCAACCGAAGAAGCGCAGCAGTCGAGCAGACGCCGTCGGCAGGATTCGTCACGAGCGTAAACCAGTGACACGCGCTTGCAGAACCGGCCCAGGATGTAGATGTCCTTGGCGCGCCTGGAGGTTTCGCGCTGGAAGCGGCGTTCCGACACCAGGTTGTACTTGCAGTTGCGCCGCTCGTCCAGGCGCAGGTGGTAGATGTGCGGCGGCAGGAAGTGGGCCCACAGCCAGTGGCTGAACTTGCGAAACACCTTGCGGTAGCCGTCGGTGATGACGAAGAAGTCCGGGAAGCTGGTCTGCGACTTGGTCACGTCGGAGAGCATCGAACCGTACATGAAGATGCCGACGACTCTGTCTCCGTAGGTCTGCAGGATGCGCTCGATGTACGGTGTGACGTCGATCGGGGGAGGGGTGAGCATGCGCTCGGCCACGATGTCGCGAATGGTCTGTGCATCCATGGGCCTGCCTGTGTACCAGCCACGTTCGCACCTGTCAACGCCGGTGAGGCAGTGGCTTGACAGCGGGGGACGGGTCTGTTAGAAGCCTGCCGTTCGGTTGCGCCGGGGCGTAGCGCAGCCTGGTAGCGCACTTGCTTGGGGTGCAAGTGGTCGCTGGTTCAAATCCAGTCGCCCCGATCGAGAGGAGCCCTCGGGCTCCTCTTTCTTTTTTGGGGCTCCTTGACCCGCATCGCCCGGTAACGCTAGCATTCACAAGATCCGGCACGCAGGGCATTCGGGATTTGCCCTGAGGAGGCGGCAATGTTCGTAAGCCGTTTGCGGTGGACCTGTCTTGCAGCCCTGGTGGTCGCGGCTTGTTCGGATTCCACCACGGGACCGGATTCGTCCGTGATCACCTGCGATCGGGACGAGGCATGTCCTTATGGCCAGTACTGTGACGAGGGCGTGTGCAAAGACGTGGTGAACAAGTGCGGAGACGGTGGCAGTTGCCCCGACGGTTTCACCTGCCGGCACGGCGCTTGCGTCCCGGTCGAGAGCGACGGCGACGCCGGGACGGACGCAGACGGGGAAGGGGATGGGGGAGACAGCGGGGCCGATCTGGGGCCCCAGCCCGACGTCTTCGTGCAATCACCCGCCGGTTCCGGTGAGCCGCCAGTGTACCAGCTCAACTTCGGCAACGTGCTCGTCGGGCAGACGGTCTCGGGAGAGATCATCCTGGGGAACCGCGGTACGGCCGACCTGCGCATTCTCCAGTTGAACTTCGAGATGGGTCCGGGCGCCGCGGACTTCTCCCTGCCGCCGGAGATCGTGAGTTCTTTGCCCATCGTGGTGACGCCGGGCGCGCAGGCCACCATCGGGGTCAATTACCGCGCCTCGGACGGGCTCACCGACAACGCCATCCTGGACATCATCTCCAACGACCCCGACGAGCCCCTGTTGAAGATCCATCTCCTGAGCGAGTTCAAAGGAGAGCCGGGAGCGACGGTGTCGCCCCTTGCGCTCCAGTTCGGGGACGTGCCGGTGGGTGAGGCCAGCCAGCCCCTGTCCTTCCTGATCTCGAACCAGGGCTCCGGCAACGCGGTGCTGACCCTCCAGGACGTCCGCATGGAGATCCCCGCCAACCCCGACTTCTCCGTTGCGGTGCAAGACGCGAACGGCGATCCGGTGACCTTCCCCGCGCTGGTCAATCGCGGCGATGCTCTCACCGCCCGGGTGGTCTTCCATCCAACGATCAAGCAGGCGCTCTCGGACAACGTGGTAGTGATCTCCGACGATCCCGATCCCGCGGACCAGCAACTTAAAGTCGCGGTGAGCGGGAACGGGGTCACCGGCGATCTCTCCGTCCAGCCCAGCCCGGCCGACCTGGGCCGGGTCCGGGTCGGTCGGCACGGCGAGCTTACCCTCGTCATCTCGAATGCCGGCGGTGCCGATTTCTCGCTCACGGGACTTGCCCTCGTCGGCCTGAGCCAGGACTGGAGCCTTTCCAGCGCCGATCTGGATATCGCCAATCTCGGGACCAACCCGCACCTGCTCCAGCCGACCCAATCGGTCACGATTCTGCTCGGGTTCGATCCACGCGACGCCGGCTTACAGGAGGGCCACCTGGAGATCAGCAACACCTCGCCCGAGCCGCTGCGGCAGGTGATGGTTCGTGCGACCGGGTACATCCCGCCGCGCGTGCGCACCATCCCCGACCCGGCGTCACTCGTCTTCGGTAACGTCCAATTCGACATGCTCACCGGACAACGCGAGACCAAGGAGCTGGAGCTCGCCATCGAGAATATAGGCGGCGAACCGTTGCACCTGACCCAGATCCAGCGCTCCTCGTCGACCAGCAGCGAGTACACTTTCCGGCCCGCCTCGGTGCCCCCGGTCGACGTGGGGGAGCAGACGTCGCTGCGGATCGCCTTCGCTCCCCAGAATGACGGCCCCAAGCTGGGCGCCCTGCTGGTGGACACCGACGATCCGGACCTCTCTCTGGAGGGGGTCGTCGGTAGGTTCCAGATCGACATGTCCGCCACCGGGATCGACCCCACCATCTTCGTCTCCCCGGCCTCGCAGATCGTCTTCGGCAACGCCTACCTCGGTCGTCTGGTGTCAGCGGACGTCACCATCCGGAACGCCGGCCTCGGGCCGCTCGTCCTCAACGAGATCCTGCTCACCCCGGGGAGCGCCTCGGAGTTCTCGCTGGACAACCTTCCGGCGCTGCCCATGGTGATCGCCAACCCCATGGTGGAGGTGAAATTCCAGGCCCGCTTCCGGCCTCTCAACCTGGCCGGTTTCAGCGGCGCCCTGGCCATCCGCTCCTCGGACCTGGGCAACCCGGAGGTGGTGCTGAACCTCTCCGGCACCGGGGTCGGCTGCCCTGCGGGCCGCATCGACTGCAACGGCGATCCCCAGGACGAATGCGAGACGCCCTGCGTTCCGACCGGGGTCGAGGTGTGTGACCTGCGAGACAACGATTGCGACTGCGATACTGACGAGGACTTCGACCTCAACACGGACATCAACAATTGCGGTGTGTGCGGGCGAGTGTGCAGTTTCCCGCACGCCCAGGCCGCCTGCCAGAACCGGGTCTGTGTCCTCTTGACCTGCCTGGAAGGCTGGTCCGACTGCGACAATGATCAGGTCACCGGCTGCGAGACGCACACCAGCGTGGACGTCAACAACTGTGGCCAGTGCGACCAGGTGTGCCAGTTCGCCCACGCCAGCGCCTCCTGTCTGGCCGGGCAGTGCGTGATGGGTAGCTGCGAGAACGGGTACGCCAACTGCAACTCGGGCACGACCGACGGCTGCGAGACAAGCATCTGGAACAACGTGGACAACTGCGGCAGCTGCGGCTTGCGCTGTCAGTTCCAGAACGCGGTGGCGCGCTGTCTGGGCACCACCTGCGACCTGGACTACTGCCTGCCGGGCTTCGCCAACTGCAACTTCCAGGACGGTGACGGCTGCGAGGTCAACCTGCTCACCGATCCCAACAACTGCCAGACTTGCAACCACGTCTGCCCCTCGTCGGGAGGCACGCCGGTCTGCAACAGCGGGATCTGCGGCATCTCCTCGTGCAACCCCGGCTGGGCCGACTGCGATCACGACGGGGTGTCCTGCGAGACGCAGACGTCGGCAGACGTCAACAATTGCGGCGCCTGCGGCAACATGTGCTCGCTGGACCACGCC
Source organism: Myxococcales bacterium (assembly GCA_012798435.1). Lineage (GTDB taxonomy): Bacteria > Myxococcota > B64-G9 > B64-G9 > B64-G9 > JAAZNF01. The sequence continues at coordinate 97,460 of JAAZNF010000051.1, forward strand.
ACGGCTCGCTGTGTGAACTCCACCTGCGAGGTGGACACCTGCGCTAACGGCTGGGGCAACTGCGACTCCCAGCATCCGAACGGCTGCGAGCGAAACCTCACCAACGACCCGGCCTACTGCGGCTTCTGCGACAACCAGTGCAGCTTCGCCCACGCCACGCCCCTGTGCCAGGCCTCCACCTGCACGCTTGGGCCGTGCGACCCCGGGTACTACAACGCGGACGGGAACCCGACAAATGGCTGCGAGTGCCACGCCGACACAGTGTCCGACGTGTGCGACGATGCGCTGATCACCGACCTCGGCATCCTGACCTCGGGCCAGACGCGCCAGGCGAGCGGGAACCTCATCCCCATCCTGGACGAGGACTGGTACACCTTCACCGCCCCCGACAACCATACGGCGGATGGGACCAGCGGTACGGATTTCTATCACGTTCGAATCACCTTCGATCCCGGCAGCGGCAATCCCGACGGGGAGTTCGCCTTCGAGATCTACCGTAGCCCCAACCCCGGTGCCGGCTGCGCCGCCAAGGGCTCGCCGGTGTGTTCAATGCCGGATACGACCTACGACTACTACGCGCTGACTCCGCCGCAAACGCAATGCCGCACCTCAGGCGCCACGACCTCGCCCGGCCCGCCGCTGTGCCGCGACGACTCCTCGAGGTACTGGATCCGGGTATACCGAGTGGCCACCCAGGTCACCTGTTCGAGCTACATCCTCAACATTTCCTTCACGCAGTAGGCTCCTCTGCCGGGCTCTGCACGAATCACCAGACGGCGGCCTCCCTTGACATCGCATCGACGGGCCCGTAAAGAGGTCCACAGACGGGAGGTGCGCATGAGCCGTGCACGTTCTGGGAAGTCTGGCCAACCCTCCGGCCGCTTCGAGGTGCTGGTGGATGAGAAACTGTACCCGCGAGAGGTGAGTTTGGCCGCGGCGTACCGCTTCCTCGACCGTTTCTACGTCCGAGCGGAGCGAGTGCCGCCGGAGCGGTTGCGGTTCACATTCAAACCTCGGCCCTCGGCCACGGAGATGGCCCCGGACGGTATCGAAGATTCATTTCATGACGAGCTTCTGCAGCAGCTCATGCGCCATCAGGTGGCAGAGGCCACAGCCGGAATACGCGAGGTCCTGGTTCGCACCGCGCTCCAGGCCGCCGAGGGAAACCCTACGGCATTGGATGGAAACGCCGGGGGCTCGGATACCGCCGGCTACCTAGACGATCCCCTCGGGATCGCGGTTCCCTGGGAGGAGAAATATGGCACCGCGCAAGCGGAGTGCGGCTGCGAAGACAGTGTCCCCGAGCCGACAAAGAAGAAGCGCAGACAAGGCGAGCGGAAAAAGTAGCCGCCATGAGCTGATCCTGGACGCGGTGGTGTACCCGCGCGTTGCGGTGGAAAAGGCCGCCCGAGAATACCGTGCCCTGGCAAAGATCCGCGTCGAGAGCACCCCCGAGCATCACAGCATCCGGTTTTCCAGGATCGTGGCGGAGGATCCAGCAGAGCTTCTGGACGATTTTGCCAACTTCGTGCTGATTGTCACAGTGAGCGAATCATGAAGAAAACCGCTCAGAACCTGATCGATGCATCGAAGCTGCTCCCGATGCGGTTTCGGCGACTCGGAAAAAGGGTCCTGGTCACCGGGGAGGCCGGTGGCTTCGCTCTGTTGGGGGCTGGAGACTTCCGGCGCTTTCTGGAGGGAAAACTGCGCGCGGGCCCGGCCTATCGAGAGATGGTTCGCGCGGGGCTTATCAAAGATCCCAAGGTCGAGCGTGCCCTGGTCGAGCGCCTGCGCCGGCGGTGCGAGCATGTCACGCTGGGTCCATCGCTGCACATCGTCATCTTGACTCTGCGGTGCAACCAGGCCTGCGTCTACTGCCACGCCAGCCGTAAATCGCCCACCGCGCGGGGCTTCGACATGAGCCGGGCCACGGCCGCGCGGGTGCTGGACGTCATCTTCCAGAGCCCCTCGCCCAGCCTCACCATCGAGTTCCAGGGAGGCGAACCCAGCCTCAACTTCGATGTGCTGCGCTTCATGGTGGAGGAGGCCTATCGCAGAAACGAGACGGCCCGGCGCGAGCTCTACTTCAGCCTGGTGAGCAACCTGAGCCCGTTACGCCAGGCCGAGGTCGATTTCTTGATCGACAACGGCGTGATGGTGTGCACCTCCATCGACGGCCCGGCGCCGCTCCACGATCGCAACCGCCACCTGGCAAAACGCAGCGCCTACCAGGAAACCCGCCGGGTCATGGCGCTCTTTGAAGAAGGTTACCTCCGTCGCGGCCTGGACCCGTCGCTGGCCTTCGTCAACGCGCTGGCAACAATATCGCGGGCGGCGCTGTCGCAACCCGAGGCCCTGGTGGACGAGTACGTGGCCCTGGGACAGAAGGCCGTTCACCTGCGGCCCCTCAATCCGTTCGGGATGGGATACCACGTGTGGCAACGCGAAGGGTACAGCGCGCAAGAGTTCCTGGACTTCTACCGCCGCGCGCTGGACCACATGATCGCGCTCAACCGGCGGGGCGTGGAGATCATGGAGAAGACCGCCTCGCTCATGCTCACCCGCATCCTCACCGACCAGAACCCCAACTACATGGACCTGCGCTCGCCCTGCGGCGCGGCCCTCGGCCAGCTGGCCTACAACCACGATGGCCGGGTGTACACCTGCGACGAGGGTCGCATGGTCGGGGCCATGGGCGACGACATCTTCTGCATCGGCGACGTGCGCAAGGACGACTACGCCGCCATCATCCGCAACCCCGGCGTCCGCGCCATGTGCGTGGCGTCCTGCCTCGAGGGGCTGCCCGGCTGCTCGGATTGCGCCTACGCTCCTTACTGCGGCGTGTGTCCGGTCTACAACTACATCATGGAGCGAGATCTGGTGGCGCGGGCTCCGTTGAACGATCGCTGCCGCATTCAGATGGGCATCTTCGACATGCTCTTCGAGCGCATGCGGGACCCCGCCGTCTTGAAGTTCTTTCGCAAGTGGACCGAGAGCCGAGACCGCTCCAGCGTCTACCGCCGGCTGTCCCAGCGAGGCCAGGTTTCGAAGAACTCTCGTGCCTCTTCATCGAAGACCCCCAGGGCTACCCCACGGCAGTCCCCCCGCAAGCGTAGGAATGCCTCCAGCGCGCGCAGATAGAGTGAGTCGATGGGGGTCCGCTCGGCGTATTCCGTGAAGGACAAGCGTCTTGCGAGCAGGCGCCGGGTCAAGATAGGGGCGCGACACTCGCTCGAAAGGCGTTGGTCTGGGCCGGAAGCGCTGCACGCCTCCAAATCGTCGCGCTCGAACGCCGCGCAGTTCGATTCGAATCGTTCGAGCGGGAGAAAAAGTTCGAGTTCGCAAGGCAGCGCGGCTTCACCCAGGACCGTGCGACACGATGTCTCGGCCAGTCGCGCCAGGTCGCCGAGCAGCGAACGGGCCGCGGGGGAACAGAGCCGAGCATATCCTCCCACGTCGATCACCGGGGTCTGGCACCGTCCGGCGAGTTCGGGGTCCCAGGCCGCGATGGCGGCGCAGTCTGCGGGTTCCGGCCGTTGCAGGACGGCGCATACGTTCGCCGCGACAATCGCCGGGATGATCAGGTGTCGTGTCTGCGGTCGAAAAGCGACATTCAGTAACGCCTGCCGGGCTTGAGCCGCGCGGTCGAGCCAGGGCGCCAACCGGGCAGGGGAAAGCCGATCAGGGTCGCCCGGCACTCCTTTCTCGATTTCGCCGCGCAGCGAAAGATAGACGCTCCAGAGCTCAGTCTTTTGCGCGTGTCGTACCAGCGCCGGCACGACCTGGGAGCGGACGGCCCCCTCCAGCTCGCGTAGCCCATATTGCAGATACCACATCCAGTTTTCGATGCGTACCAGAATGAGCTCACGGTCGCCGGCGCAGTACCGCGCCTCAAGCCTCGACGCCGGTAGCAGGAGAAGTCCCGCCAGGCACAGGGCGAGCGCGTGCGATCCGGGTGGGCGGTGCTGGGCGGTCGGGTTCGAGCATGCACACATGAGCCCTGATAGGCTAGGTCAGAGATCGGGATCCATGCAAGCCGCTGGAACCCAACGTGGAATCCACACGGGCCTGTGCTACAATCCGGGCGCGAACGACGGAGGACATCGCATCTTGGAAACCATCGCTTTCTATGGCAAGGGCGGCATCGGAAAATCCACCGTGGCCGCGGGCGTCAGCCTGGCGTTGGCGCGCGCGGGCCGCCGCGTGTTGCATGTGGGTTGCGATCCCAAGCACGACTCCACCGCGGTCATCGCCCGCGGGGGACCGACACTCACCGTGCTGGAGCAGCTCTTCCGACGCCCGGTGGAGGCGCTGCGGCGCGAGGACATCGTCATGCCGGGCGTCTTGGGCATCGACTGCGTGGAAGCCGGCGGTCCCGAGTCCGGCGTGGGCTGCGGCGGACGAGCGGTTTCCCGTATGTTCGAGATCTTCGAGCAGCTCGATATCCTGGATCCCAACCGATACGACGTGGCCATCTTCGACGTGCTCGGCGACGTGGTGTGCGGAGGATTCGCCGCACCGCTTCGCGCCGGGATCGCCCCCAAGGTGGTGATCGTGGCCTCCGAGGAGATGATGGCGGGCTACGCGGCCAACAATATCGCGGGAGCGGTCAAGAACTACCTGCCGAACGGCGTCTGCCTCGCCGGGATGGTGGTCAACCTTCGGGACAACCACGCGGATCGTGCGCCCATCCGACGGTTGGCCAAGCGTCTCGGAACACGTATTCTGGCCGAGATCCCGCGCAGCGCCGTCATCCAGAAGGCCGAGTTGGAACGCCGCTCGGTGGTCGAGATGGCGCCGCGCTCCGAAGCGGCCCGCGTCATCGCCAAGTTGGCCGAGACCATACTGCGCATCAACAAACGAAAGTGTCGGCCGCCGCGCCCGCTGGATCTCGAGGGCGTGCGCGCGGTGATGCGGGGAACGTGATGTGATGCCGAACCCGACCTTCGGTCCGTTCAATCCGTTTTGCGGCAACGATGTCTTGCGAGAGGCGCTGCGCCGCCTGAACCTCGGCTGGGCTCGACATGCGCCGCTCGCGGGCCTTCGTTGCGTCCGGCTGATGCCGCGGATCGACGGCACGATGTACTTCGATCTCGAATGGAACTGCGGAAGCCTGCGCTGCGATTGGATTGGGGAGCAGCGGCGCAAGGAGCAAGTCCTACCGCAGCTTGCATTCAGTGGTCCTCGGGAGAAGAGCCCACCAGGCCTGTCGCGGCTCCGCCAGGACCTGGCTCGCGCAATCCGCGGCTGGTGCCAGGATGAGGCGTTTCGCTTGCTTCACTTCTACAATCGCTCGCTCGAAGAGCTGGTGTTCGACGGCGAGCGCGTCGACGTCTTCTTGGCCGGGCGGTTCGTGCCCGAGCGCACGGCCTGGTTCGATTGGCGTTTTTCCGACTGCCGGCAGGAGCGGGAGGCCGAGTTTGAAATCGTCTTCACGGGCCAGCCAGGCCCGCTGCGTTTCAGGGTCGCCGCCGCAGGCGATCGGCCATCGCCAGGCGCCGAGGTGGTGTTCGCCGGGCCGCTGTTTTCGTTGGCCCTAGTGGAGGACTGCCGGTCAGTGGCGGATCGTGCCCAGGTGCGGCACCAAGTGGAGCGCTTCGTTGGCTTTTTGCTGAACCGCGCCGTGCACGGAAAGATGCGGCCGAGGACGCCGCCCGCTGCGGCGATGTCGGGCGAGCCCATCTCCACCAGCCGATTCGGCAATCCGCGGCAATGGCGCCAGTTCTTCTCGGATTTCGAGATCCAGCGAGCGGGGATCTGCGGCATGCGTTTCACCGATCCCATTGCCTGGATCACGCACGGCGAAGGCGAGTGCACTCACGTGGAACCGACGGCCTTCCCTCGTCCCGTCTTCTACACCAACCTGCCCTGGATCGCCGAGCCCACGCCGCACGAGCCCGGCTCGGTCAGCTTCTTCACCAACCTGGCCGAGCGAGAAGCCGTGCATGGTGGCCTGACCCGATTCGAACGTGCACTGCAAGAGGCGCTCGCGGCCCCGCGGGTGCGCTTCGTCTGCGTCAACAACACCTGCATGCCCAAGATCACCGGAGATGACGTGACCTCGGTGATCCGTCGCCACCGCAAGCACGGCGCCGTGCCCATCCTCTCCATGAACACGGACCTGAGCTCACCCGAGGCGACTTTTTCGAATCTCTTGAACCAGGCGAAACAGGCCGCCCCTCAAGCGAGGAAGGCAAGGGCGGGGGATGCCGGCACCGGGATCAACCTGGTCGGTTTTCCACCGACGGGATGTCGCCCGGAGATCGAGGACGCGCTCCGGCAGCTCGGGATCCGCGTCAACACCTGGCTCTTGCCCGAGGTGGGCCTGCGTGGGCTGGCGGAATATCGGCGCGGCGATTTCAGCGTGGTCTATCCCACCCAGTCCTGGATCGATGCCGCCCGCAGCATCCTGGCGCCACTGGGCCCGCCATGCGAGGTTCTGCCGGCGCCGTTCGGGCGAGAGGGCAGTCTTCGCTGGTTCGAGCGGGTGACCGCGCTGGCCCAGGTGAAGAAAGACGTACGCAAGGTTCTGGACCGGCCCGAGGAACGCCGCGAGTTTGCGGCGCTCTTTCGAGAGGCGCGAGAATTCGCTCTGGGAGTGGTGGTACCCCAGGATGAGATCTTCCGGTTGACCGATCCTTCTCGTTGCTACGGTGTACCGATGCTGCCGATGCTCGATGAAATGGGGTTTGGCCTCGAGATCCTGGTTTACGGTCCTCAGGAGGCATCGGGCCATGTGAAAGAAGCGCTGAATGCCGCTTGGGGGACCTTTAAAAATCTCAAGGTGGCCAGTTTCAATGATCCCGTGACGCTCCACGCGCGACTGCGGCAGAGTCGATGCGCCGCGGTGTACTCGGAAGTCTTCTTCGATCGTCGCCTGACCTCGGCCGGGAAGAGTCAGTTTCACCTGGGCATGATCGAGCCGGGCCTATCCGGCGCGCTCCGGACGATGCGCCGCCTCCTCGCGCTGTGCCGCTGGCCGTTCTACCGGCGTTACGCCCGTTACCTGGGCAAAACACAGGTCGCCAATCCATGAGCTCCGACCTCGAAACCCGTTGCCGATATCCGTATCTCACCGGCGTGTATCTGGCGTTGAACGCCATTCCGGACGCTTACCTCGTGGTGGACGGCCCCAACTGCGTGTTCTTTCGCAGCGCCCAGATTCAGGGAAATCACGACTGGTGGTCCGATCTTGTGCGAAGTGATGGCCTCCACCGGGTGGCGGACACCGACTGCACCACCGAGCGGGCGGCCATCGGGGACTCACGCCTGTTGCTGGAGCGGTTGCAGGAGGTGGCCCGGCTGCCCGATGCGAAGGTGATCTTGCTCAGCGCCATGGCCATGGTGTCACTCACCGGAAAACAGTACGATCGCATCTTGTCTCAGCTCAATCCTCGCCCGAAGGTGCCGGTGTTGTTCGTTCCTCCCGGCTCCTTGAGCGGAGACTGGCTCGCGGGCTACGCCGCGGTCATGGATACGTTGGCGCGGGGTCTTTCCCTGAAGAGAATGCGCCGCGATCCGCGGCAGGTTGCTATCGTTGGGTATTTCTGGGATCGCAACGAGGCCGACCATCGAGGCAACCTGGCGGAGCTTCGGCGCCTGCTGGCCGGGCTCGATTTGCGTTTGACCTCTTGCTGGCTGTCGGGCACCGGCGTCCGTGGTTTGCAGGACATCGCCAAGGCGCAGACGATCTTGAGCTTTCCGTATGCCAGAGCCGCCGCTCGTATTCTCGCCCGGCGCACCGGCGCCACACTGGTGGAATGCGATCTCCCGGTGGGTCTCGAGGCAACCTGTGCCTGGTTACGAGAGGTGAGCCGCGCCACACGAAGGCAAGACCGGGCAGAGGCGATGATCGAAAAAGAACTATCAGACGTCGTCCCGCGGCTCCAATGGCTGCTCCCGTTCGCCCTTCAGGGACGGCGCGCGCTGTTGCTGGGTGACGCGCATCTGATGAGCGCCCTGACGAAGGCTCTTCTCGAGGTGGGAGTGGACACGGCGCTCAGGGTGTTTTGGAACGATCCTCGACCCGGAACACCGACGGCAGACGCACGAACCGTCGTGGGACCGAGCCACCGCGAGCTCGCCCAGCAGCTCGGTCGAATCATGGAAAACGAAGGTGTGGATCTGGCCCTGTCCAATAGCGACGGCTTGTTGTTCCTGTTGCGACAACAAACACCTCCGGCCGTCGTGGAGATTGGGTATCCTTCGTACCACACCCATTTCTTCCACGATGCTCCGTTCATGGGTTTTCGCGGGATGCTGGGGCTGATCCAGCGCCTTTCCAACAGCCTGGCTCAAAAGGCGCTCCATGATGGCGCTCGCCGTCAAAACGGGGGCTTGCTGCCCCCCAGAAAGAAATTGCCGCTACCTTGACAATTGACAACGGTTTTCTCTAGTATCTCATAGAACAGGGTGTAAGGCATTCCGCTGGAGGAGTAACCCATGGCGAGAAAAAAGCTTCCGAAGCCAGAGAAGCGCTTGGATGCCTATCTTACTCCAGGTGAGAAGAAGTTGACCCGGCGTGACCTGGTCGCGAAGTCTGGAACCGCCCTGGTCCTGGCGGCAGGTGCTTCTGCCCTCATGAAAGCCAAGGGTGCCCAAGCCAACATTCTTCCTGCTGACGGCCAACTCCCCAAGGGCAGAGGGAAAAGGGGCCTTTCGACCAAGGAACTTTCTCACTGTTCGCACGGGTCCCACGGTTCGCACGGCTCCCACGGCTCGCACGGCTCCCACGGCTCGCACGGCTCCCACGGCTCGCACGGCTCCCACGGCTCGCACGGGTCCCACGGCTCGCACGGGTCCCACGGCTCGCACGGGTCCTGGTAGCCGCCAGCGTCTTATCGTTTTTCAAGCCGCAATAGCCAAAGAGTGCTGGACGTGTCTGCGGGGGAGTAGAACCGGCCAAGGCGCATCCCGGGCAGGTTTTCGGCGAGGCTTAAGATCTCCTCGGGCATCAGGGTCCTGTAGTGTTCGAAGGCAAGCCGGCGGCTTGCCTTCAACCGCTTCAGGTCGTCAGGAAGCCGTTCCAGGCCGAACACGACGTCGTCCGCGAGCAATAGAGTCCCACGAGGAGCGGTAAGTTGCGCGAGCCTCTCCAGTGACTTTCGCAACGAAGGCAGATGGGCCAGGCTGCGCAGCGCCAGCACTGCGTCGAATCGCTGCCGTGAAAGACGAGAAAGCCCGAGGGAACCCTTGACCACCTGAGCCCATGAGCGGTCCCGGCGTGGGAGCCGGCCCGGTCTGGGATCGATTCCAAGAAAACGCAAACGGCCCTGGCGCCCAAGCGGTTCGAGTGCATGGAGGTACGGCATCGATCCGCAACCGACATCGAGCACGTTGCCCGAAAGGCGGCCGAGTTCTGTGCCAAGGATGCCTTCTGCTTGCGAGAAAGAGGGCCGCTCCTCTGGTTGGTACAATCCTGGGCATTGTTGCCGGTAACAGGGACAGCGGCGACATTCATTGTGCGGCACGAGTTTTTGGAGATCTTTGGAAAAGTCTTGCGGGACCAGACGTCCCTTGGCCAGCCGGTAGATCTGCTCCCAGTCACCGATGGCAGCACTCAACGTCTCGTCGGAGAAATCGAAGGACTCCACCTGGCAACGGAAGACGCGGCCCTTCTTGTAAGATAAAAGAAGACCGCGCACCGGGTCCGGTGGTGGGCGATATCCGGCGCGGATTGCGCATCGACTTGGCACCAGGGGCTCGGAGGAATGGCCTCGGATCAGGTTGAATGAATTCGGGCCTGCACGTTTGATCGGACGAAGTTCGTGAGGGCCTCGGCGCTCGAGATACCCGCGGAAAACCCCCCGACACTTGCGGCGCAGACTACATTCCAGGCACACGGGCGCGTGGGTGCGGTGACGATCATCGATCGGATGCCAACCCTCCTCGAAGGCCTCTGACATGAGGAAGAAACCGTCTTCACGCAGCGCTGCTTCGTCCTGCTCGAAACCCGGCATCAGGCACAAGGGAAAGCCATCCCAGGCCAACCGCCAGCTCTCCGGCTTGCTGCGGGTCGCCTCCAAAACGCGCCGCACCGCTGATGCCGCCTCGGAGATCCTCGGAACAACCGCCGAGAACTCGTCGAGAGCGTTGCCTTCGGGCTCGACAAAAGAGAACTTCAATCTGAAGCGGTCAGGGGAGGGGAGAATAGCGATGATGTTGTCCAGACGGGGCATCACATGAGCAGTCACAACGACGTTGACTGTGAGCTTTGGGACAGAAAGGTCCGCAAGGCCATGAATCGCCGTTAGGGTCTGGACGAACGAGCGGGTTTGTGTCACGGCATCGTGTGTGGCCGCATCCGGCCCGCATAGAGAAAGCTGAACGTAATCCAGTGGAAGACGTACGAGCCTCTCCATGAAATCCGGGTAAGCCAACATCCTGCCGTTGGTGACAAGGCCCATGCTCATCTTGTTCTTTTCAATCGATGTCGCGAGGCGGAAGAAATCATCACGGATGGTAGGCTCGCCACCGGAGAGCACCAGGGTCTCGGCTCCGAGCCGCCTGGCGAGCCCGATCTTTCTCTTCAGCTCCCGTGTCGAAGCATCGTGGCCGCGGTGAGGAGCGCTATGGCAGAACAAGCAGTTGTTGTTGCAGCGGTATCCGACTTTGAGGATGGCTTTTCGAAGCTGTCGGTTCAACTTCGCCCTCGCCCGACCAAGGCCGGGAACGACATCTTATGATAGACCCACTTGCAAAGGTAGTCCATCTCAACGAATCGTGATAAAAGGCAACTCAGGTGACTGAGGGCTCGGATGAGCAGCGGCCAGAAATCCAGCAAAAAACCCCTTTCGGTCCCCGCTAGAATCGATCTGAAGATCGGTTTTGCCTGCAATAACCGCTGCCGATTCTGTGTCCAGGGAGACAAGCGAGAGCGGTTTGGAAGACGCAGCGAGAACGAACTGCGAAAGATTCTCGAACAGAGCCGCGAGCGTTACGACGGTGTGGTATTCACGGGTGGAGAGCCGACGCTGCACCCGGCGCTCGTCCGTTTGATCTCCGAGGCGCGACGGCTCAAGTATCGCTCGATCCAGATCCAGTCGAACGGCCGGATGTTCGCATATCGAGACCTGTGCATGCGGCTCGTAGAAGCTGGCGCCAACGAGTTCTCCCCGGCACTGCATGGTCACCGCGCCGAGTTGCACGACTTCCTGACGACGGTTGAGGGATCCTTCGAACAGACCGTGGCGGGTATTAGAAATCTCAAGCACCTCGGACAGTTCATAGTCACTAACAGTGTGATCACGCGGTCGAACTTCAGGCACCTTCCCCAACTGGCCGAACTACTTGTTGATCTTGGCGTCGATCAGTATCAGCTCGCTTTTGTCCACCCCGTAGGAACAGCGCTTTCCAACTTCTCTTCGATCGTCCCTCGATTCGAGATGATCGAGCCGTACGTCAAAGCCGCCCTGGATGTCGGGATATCATCTGACAAGACCGTGATGACGGAGGCAATTCCTCATTGTTTCATGGATGGTTACGAGGATTACATCGGAGAACGCATCATGCCTTCGACAAGGATTTTCGATGCAGAGGGAGTCATCGACGAGTACAGAAGATATCGTTTGGTCGAAGGCAAGGCCAAGGGACCGCCATGCGAAAAGTGCAAGAGAGACGATATCTGTGAAGGACCATGGAGGGAATATCCCGAAAGATATGGTTGGGAAGAATTTAGGTATTTCAAAAAGAAATAAACATAATCATGCTTATGTAAACTAATGGCCAACCTCGGATACATTCAAGTTACCAGAATCTGTAACCAGAAGTGTCTGTTCTGTTCTAATCCAGAAAACCAGCAGACATTATCTTCAGAAAAGGCTGTAGAACAGGCGAGAACTCTTCTGAAATCCGGGTACGATGGGGTGATCTTGACCGGAGGAGAACCAACTCTTCACCCCCGATTGAGAGAGATCATTAGAAGCTGTGTAAAACTGGGAATAGCCGTTCGAATGATTACCAACGGACAGAGAACGGCGAACAGGCGATATCTCAAAGGCTTGATGGAAGCAGGTCTTGAACATCTCCATGTCTCTATTCATTCGATGAAGGAGTCTGTTCAGGCTCATCTTACAGGAAACAGAGAGTCGCTAAAAAACATCAGGAAGACTCTTCGAATCGCTGGCAATCTCGGTCTTTCATGTGATGTCAACACTGTGATCTGCGCCCAGAACGCCGCCCACCTCGACAAAAACGTAATCCAAATAGTGAGAGATTTCCCTCATGTTCGGCATTTCGTCTTCAACATGATTGACCCCAAAATGAACAGAGTGGAAGAGAACCCCCATACGGTTGCACGTCTTGCAGACGTCGAGTTGCCGCTATTCAGGGCGTTAAGATTTTTGAGTTCCGTTGGACGAACGTTTCGAGTCGAGCGCCTGCCACTCTGCTACATGACCGATTTCGCTTTCGCATCGACCGAGACTCGAAAGATTGTAAAAAAAGAGGAACGCACGGTTCATTTTCTCGATGAAAAAGGTTCGATCCGCCAGACAGATTTCTTTCACGAGAAGGGATTTGTGTGCAAGCGATGCTTTCTCGATCATATCTGTGCTGGTCTTTACGATCTCGGCGGTAAATATCGAGAAGAAGAGCTCTACCCGGTCTTTGTTTCCCCGGAAGAAATCATCGAGATGATTCGAAGGCGCCGAGAATAATCGTTGAAGAATAATATCGATTTAGCTTTCGGGTCCTATAAGATATATTATGTAAACTAACGGTACACATCACACGGGGAGCACTTCAGGAATTCCGAACACGCTCCTCTTCCCTTGCCCTACTCAAGTAGTTTTTGGATCGTCGGCTGGTCGGCCGGCGGAAAATCGAAGCCCGAGAGCTCTGCGAGTTCGACCCAGCGAAAGTCCTGGACAGCGATCCGGCGAGGCGATTCTGAGGCCGGAATCTCACACCGGTAGACATGGAAATCCACGTCGAAGTCCGGATAGCGATGGACCAAGCCCATGAACTCTTTGCCAACGGTCACTGCGACGCCAAGTTCTTCCTGGATCTCACGACGCAACGCCTGCGCGTCTGACTCGCCAGGTTCGACCTTGCCGCCGGGAAACTCCCACTTGAGCGGCATGAAAGCCTGGGGTCTGCGCTGGGTGATCAACACCTTGCCTCCAGACTCGATGAGTGCCGCTACGACTCGTACACACCTTCTGCATCCAGGCGTACCCGTATCCATCATGGAACGATATCCAGACAATAGAGAGTTTCGCCGTTTGAAACCCAGAAGATACGATTTCCCTCCACGGTCGGAGGCGATGTGGCGCCCTTCCCCGGGTTGAAAACCTGGGCCACTCTACCGCTACTCCGCTCCAGAACGATCAAAGAATACACCGAGGAAGACACCAGCAGCCAGCGACCGGCGACCACCGGACGGCTCAGATCGCCCTTTTCGGACTTGAAAACCCACAGGACATGCGGTTTCCCAGAAGATACGTCGAGTGCCACGACCCTGGATTCTCCGTCGGAGACGTAGAGCGTGGATCCGCTGACCGCAGGGCTGGAAGCACCGACCAGCGGGAATCGCCAACGCTCGTCTAGCGTCGCGGGATCTAGTCCGAACACCCCCGTCGAAAAGGAAGCGACGATCAGGGTTCCATTGTGTATCAATGGTTCGGTATCGACGTCGGTGAAGCGATCCCCGCTTTGCGAGAGGTTTTTTATCGTGATCGCGTTGCCGTCGGCGAAGGAAAGCAATGCCACGGAACCATCGGCGAACCCGATGTAGATGCGATCTTTTTCCACCAGTGGATTACCGGTGCCGGCAACCTTGAACCGTCCCACCGGCAGGTCCCTCTTGTAGGCCCACTTCCAATCCCCGCTTGCGATATCCAGTGCGATGAGGTTGTCGTTCCCCATCATGAAGAATACCCGGTCCGATGCAAATACCGGCCTGCCCACGAATGCTCCTTGAACCTTGTGTTGCCAGATCGTCTTGCCGTCGGTCTGGCGAAAGGCGCCGATCAGACCATCGCTGTTTCCGGCAGCGACAAGGTCGTTGGAGATTGCCGGCGTGGAATCGAAAGCCCCTCCTGAGACCTTCATCCAGATGGTACGGCCGTCCTCGGCGTCGAGACAGCGCAGGGTCCCGTCAAGACCGCCTACGAAAACCCTGCGCCCGTCGCGGCTCATGGCGGGAGCACCCATCCGGCGTGTCTCGATAGGAAAGTCCGAGTCGATGACTCCACTCTTGCCGAGGCCCGCGCGAGAATCGGATTCTGATGACTCCCGGACAACGTTGGAGCGGCCCTCGAACAATGGCACTCGCCAACGCACCGAGACGACCCCGAGGTTCGAGGTCTGCTGCATGCCAGCGGCTTCGCGAAGCCAGGTACCTCCCATCCGTGTGGAACTGTCAATGCCGGAGGTACAGGCTGCCACATGGCTCAGCATTCCCAGCGACGACAGCACGAGCCAGTAAATCGCGGGGATCGAATGGGCGGCAATCGGCATCAGCGGCTTCTTTCCAGTGAACCCCAAAAAAACACTACTCTACCTTGGGCGGCACCTGCGGTTGGGGTGTGGTGTTCTTCGGAGATACCTTGGGGAGCAGGTTGAGGCGAGCGTTGATATCCTGTGCGAACATGCTTTTGGGGTGCTTTTCTAGAATTTCCGAGAACATCCGTGATGCCTCGTCGACGTCGCCAGAGCGCTGCGCCAACCGGGCCACGTGGTAAAGTCCCCGGTCCCGCGCATATTCGAACGGCGGCTGGGTGAGGCGGTTGTACTGCTCCTTGGCTTCCTTGAGCTGATTCTGTTCCTCGAAAATGGCTCCCAGGCCTTCCACGGCGAATGCGGAAAGCTCCCCTTCCGGTCCCGCCTCGGCCAAGTACTGTTGAAACAGGTCCTTTGCCTTGTCGTACTCGCCCAACATCCGATGGCATTCCCCGGCGTAGTACTGCGCCAGGAGCGCGGCGCCCGTTCCCGAGAAGTTCCCCATGACCTTCTCGAACTCGGCGAGCGCGGCCCGGTATTTGTCCTGCTCGGATGAAAAGGTCCCATCTGCCTGGGTGGTCTCTTCCGCGTTGGCGCGCTCGATGACCCGGGCGTTGAAGACCTGGCGAGCCGACATGAAGGCTTTCGAAGCCGCCATGTCCCGGCTCTGCCGGTACCAGCGCAGGCCCATGAAGCTGAATACCACGAGCAGCAGAGCCACCGTTCCCACGATCAGCGGGACTTTCTGGTCTTTGAGCCACTGCAAGGCACGCTGGCTGAAAGATACAAACTCGTCTGGCTCCTTGAGATCCTTGCGCGAGGTTTTTTCTGTCAAGGGAAGATCCTCCAATGTCGTCGAACGCGGGCGACGAAACTAGCTCAGCCATTCTGTCTCTGTCAACGAAAAACCCTCCCAGGCCCTTCCTGTAACGAGCTGGACTGCGATTTGATTCCAGGTCTGTGCTGCTGGTAGCATGCGTACCCATGAAACACGGGGTCCCGGTAGCGGTCATGCTTTTTGGGTATTTGCTGCCGGCAACGACCGTCCGCGCGGAACCATTCGATCTCTCCTTGGGCGCGGCATTCGCCTATGGAACAACCCTCGACCAGAACGAGAAAGATGGCCTCGGAGCCTCGGCCTACGGGGCTCTGGGACTTTCGGACACCATGTCTCTTTCCCTGGCAGGGGCCTTCTACGAGCACTCCCTTGGTTCTGGCGAGAGTTACCGCCTGTTCAATGTTGGCGCGGGCATTCTCTACAACCTGGACGTGCTGGCGATCGTACCCTTCGCCGCCCTGCGCGTCGGGTACCTGGCGCGCCTGGGCGATGGCGATGGCCTCCTCGACGGAGGCCTGTCTCTTTCGGTTTCCGTCGGGTTCGATTACCTGGTGACAGAGTATCTGACTGCGGGCCTATGCGCCGAGTACCTGGGCCTACTGACCAGTTTCGATTCCTTCCCCGCCCATGCCGGTTTTTCCCTGAGGCTCGGAATCAGGCTGCCCCATTGATTCCTGTCGTCGGCCGGTCGGGCCCCGGGCCTGGCGGCGACGATCCGCCCTCGGAGCCGCCGCCCTGTGCAACCGCCCGACGGTGATGGAGCACCTCGATGAATTGGGAGCACAGGAGAAGCACGCAGGCCGCGTAGAAGATCCACACCACGACCACGGCCAGGGCCGCTAGCGAACCGTACAGGAAGCTGAACTGCGCGATGTGCCGGGTATAGTAACCGAAGGCCTTTGCCGCGATTATCCAAAGGATCGCGAATAACCCGGCGCCGGCCAGCAGGTGCCGCAAACGGACCTTTTCTCGATTGAAGGCTTTTTGCAGCACGAAGAACACGATCGCCGCCGATAACAAGGTGACCCCATGACGCAGCAGGCTGTGCGTTCGCAAGAAGTTCGCGAGCTCGCGGCCGGTCGAGGTGTCGTGGGCCGAGATCAAGGAGCCGCTGAAGGAACCCAGGAGGTGTAGCCCCAGGAAGAGGAACACCACCACTAGAGCGAACACCGCAAAGAGCGCGTGGGTGACAAACACGGGGCGCGGACGAGTCCCGAAGATACGCGCGAACGACACCTCCATCGTACGAAACACCAGGCCGGCCGTGATGAAAAGCATCAGCAGGCCCGTCACGCCGAGGAACTGTCTGTGTACAGCCATGTTTCGAAGCTGGTCCAGCACATCCGCGCCCATGAACGGCACCACCGCCTGGATGTACGTCTCCAGGTGAGAGAACAGAGATTGAGGATCTCCGTACTGCTCGCCCACGCCCTTCAGGATGAATCCGGCGATGGAGAAGAGCAGCAACAAGAAGGGGATGAGGCTGAGCACGGCATAGAACGCGATGGCCGCGGCCATGATCAGGCCGTCGGCGCGAAAGAACCCGCCAACCGTGTGGCCGATGGTCGAGAGGGTGGGATACACCAGGGGCAGGCGGTAGAACCGGCTCACGAGCGCGCGCCAGCGGGACCAGAGACGCGCGCCGGTGGCGAGAAGACCCTTCATCTCTTCCGGCCCTTCTTGCGCACGGGCCGGCGCGGGCCATCATCCGACTTGTGCGAGCGGAAGATAAAGCGTATCGGCGTGCCGGGGTAGGGATATCGTTCTCTCAGGCTGCGGGCCAGGTAGCGCCGGTAACTATCCGTGACCAGAACGGGGTTGTTCACGCTGCATACGAAAGTCGGTGGGCGCACATTCGTCTGGGCCAGGTAGTAGAGCCGTGCCCGCCGGCCCTTGATGGACGGTGGAGAAACATTCTCCGTGGCCACTTCCAAAAAACGGTTGATCTCGCCGGTGGTGATCCGCTTGCCGCACCAGGAATATACCTCTGCCACGGCCGGGAGGAGCGCCGAGACTCCCACTCCGGTCCGGGCGGATACCGTGAAGCGGGGGACGAACCGTGCGAATCGCAGCGCATGATCGAGGGTGTCCAGGTACGCCTTCTTGCGGGTGCTGGACCACAGGTCGCATTTGTTGACGGCGATGATCAGTCCCCTGCCCCGCTCCAGTGTAAGATGCGCGAGTCGCTGATCCTGTTCCGAGAAATCCTCCGACCCGTCCGCGACCAGAATCGCTACGTCCGTGCGTTCGAGGGTCCGCAGCGCCGCCATGACGCTGAGGACCTCGAGCCGTTTGTGGACTCGACTGCGGCGGCGGACGCCGGGGGTGTCGATCAAGACATAGCGAGAGCCCTGATGTTCAAAATGCAGGTCCACCGCGTCGCGGGTGGTGCCAGGTTCGGCGCTGACGAGCTGACGTTCGGCCCCCAGCAAGCGGTTGGCCAGAGAACTCTTCCCGGCGTTGGGACGCCCCAACAGACACACACGAAGCCCTGCTGGCCCGTCCGAGTCGGAAACCGTTCCGGGTTCCGGCAAGAGGGCCCCCAAGCGCTCCAGCAAACCATCGATCCCCTGGTTGTGAAGGGCCGAGACGGACACCCCCTCGAACCCCAAGGCGTCGAATTCCCAGTCCGGGAAAGACATGCCCGGATCGGCCTGGTTGATGACGAGCAGCACGGGTCTCCCTCGCCGACGCGCCAGCGTCGCCACCTCCCGATCGAGCGGATGCAGCCCATCCCGGGCGCTGACCACCAGCAGGAGCACGTCTGCCTCGGCGATGGCGGCTTCGATGCTCCGTAGCACACCGGAGCCGATCTCGTCCTTGGCACCGGGGGAGAACCCACCGGTATCGACCAGCATGGCGCCCCGGCCCTCCACATCTACGTCAGCGTACAGGCAATCCCGGGTCACGCCGGGCTCGTCATCGACGATCGCAAGACGGCGTCCGGTCAGACGATTGAACAGCGTTGACTTGCCCACGTTGGGCCGACCGACGATCGCAAGTACCGGTTTCATTTCGAGTATCCAACGCTGCGCAGGCCGCGAGTGGTGCGGGACCAGTTTCTCGCCACCTTGACACGCAGTTCGAGGAAGACCCGCTGGCCCAGGACACGCTGGATGTCTTTGCGAGCGGCGGTGCCAATGCTTCGCAGCATGTCGCCTCCGCGCCCAATCACGATGCCCTTCTGGCTGTCTTTTTCAACGAAGATCAGTGCCGCGAGGCGGATCAGATTTCGCTCGGGTATCTCTTCGAATCTCTCCATTTCCACCGCCGTGCTGTAGGGGATCTCCTCCTCGGCATGCAGGATGACCTGGCGCCGGATGAGTTCTGCCGCGAGAGCACGCTGAGTCTGGTCCGTGTACATCTCCTCCGGAAAGAACCGCGGTCCCGTCGGCAGGTGCCGGATCAGTGCCTCCTCGAGCCGTTGGGTTCCCTCGCCGGTCAACGCCGACAGCGGCAGCAGTTCTGCGAAGGTACCCATGTCGTGGTACCTGGCCATGAGCGGTAGGAGTTGTTCGCGGTGCTTCAAACGGTCGATCTTGTTGATAGCCAAGAGGATCGGTTTTTGAGAGCCCTGAACCGCACGCCACAGGATGTCATCTTCTGGGTCCGGCTTCCCTCCCCCTCTCCCCAGCACCTCCACCAGGCACAAGACGACGTCCGCTTCTTCGATGGCGGCCCGGATCTCCTTGAGCATGTACTGGTTGACAGCTCGGGGCCGGTCGTGAATTCCGGGCGTGTCCACCAGGATGAGTTGGGCTCCCGGTCGATTGACGATACCGCGCACCCGCGTGCGCGTGGTCTGCGGTCGAGGGGCAACGATGGAAACCGTCTCGCCGACAAGCCGGTTGACCAGAGTGGATTTTCCAACGTTAGGACGGCCGGCAATGCAGACGAACCCTGACCGGAATCCTTCTTGGGCGACGACGCTCACGTCTTCTCCTTTTGCCGATTGGCGTGATTCAGCGCGTGTCGCGCCGCGTCCTGTTCGGCCTCCTTGCGGTTGCCGCCTTCTCCACGGGCCACCTCCTGGCCACAGACCAGGGCCACAACGACGAAGTGCCGCTGGTGTTCGGGCCCGCTCTCCTCGACAACTCGGTACTGAGGCGGCGGCAGACCGCTGCGTTGCAGGCTTTCCTGCCACCGGCTCTTGGGATCGAAACCCTGCAAGTCGAGAAGCAGAGTACGCAGTCGGTCTCCCAGGGTGCGCTCGACGACCTTCAACGCGGACCGCAACCCGCCCTCGAGAAACACCGCCCCGAGCAGCGCTTCGAAGGCATCCGACAGCAACGAGTCTTTATCGCGGCCGCCGGTTTGATCTTCCCCGCGTCCCAATCTCAAGTGCGCGCCGAGTCCCAGTGCGCGGGCTGCCATCGCCAGTGAGGCCTGGTTGACCACCGCAGAACGTACGCGGGAGCACCGCCCCTCGTCGCCGGTGGGGTCGTGGACAAACAAGGCCTGACTCACCGCCAGACCGAGCACCGCGTCACCTACGAATTCCAGAAGCTCGTTGTGGAGGTTGCCAGGGGACTCGTTGGCGAACGAGCGATGAGTGAGCGCCCGCTTCAGAAGCTCTGGATCCTTGAAGCGATACCCCAGGTGTCGGCAGAGGGAGCCGAGATCGTCCTTTCGCTTCCGGGTCGTGGCCACGCTCATGCCTCCTGGAGCCCATCACATACCAGCCATCCGTCTCGTACCGCGCGTCCCATGACTCGAACGATGCGGGCCATGCCATCGGGCGACGCCTGTTCCACGCGGATCTTGCGGTAGCTCTCGCTCCTCCCAGTATATCCGCCCGAGGTCGAGTGTTCCAGGATCACCTCGTGTCGCCACCCAATGCCTTTTCCCAAGAAATCCAGCCACTTGTGCCGCCCGATCTCTCGAAGCCTTGCCGAACGAGCGCGAATTTCCGTTGCAGGAACCGAGCCGGATAGTTCTGCCGCGACCGTTCCCGGTCTCTTCGAGTAGGTAAAGACATGCAGGTAAGAAAACGGCAGTGCCACGAGCCAGCGTTCCGTCTCGCGCGCCTCAGAATCGCTCTCTGCCGGAAATCCGGTGAGCACGTCGGTCCCGATCGCGACGTCCTTGAAACTCGCCGCCAGGCGTTCAATCAGTCTGGCGGTCGAATCCGGGCTGTGCGGACGACCCATTCGCAACAGAACGTCGGCACAACCGCTCTGAACCGGAACATGGAAATGAGGGCAAATCCTCTTGGAAGAACGAAGAAAGTCTATCAGCTCATCGTTCCACTCGCCGGGCTCGATGGAACTGAGGCGGATCCGGCCATTCCATTGAAGACGATCAGCCCACCGGTCCACTTGGCGTAGCAACCAGATCAGGGAAAGGCCCTCGCCAAGACCGTACCGTCCGAGGTGGATCCCGACAAGAACGACCTCCAAGAACCCTGCCTCGACCAGCTTTGAAAAACGGGTCTCGATCTCGGTCACGGGCAACGAGCGCTCCCGGCCTCGAACCAGCGGTACGACGCAGTAGGTGCAACTCGAGTTGCATCCGTCCTGAACCTTGAGGAATGCCCGTCTTCTTCCGAGGGTGAGTTGGCCGCAGCTTTCCATCCCATTCATCAGACGCGCAGCCCCATCGTCCACGCCCGCGGTTGTTGCCAGAGCCTGTGCAACACTCTCTGGCCTGTCGGAGCCTACGACGAATTTCACGTTGGGATACTTGGCAAGCTGCGCCCCGGCTGTTTTCACACCGCAGCCGGCGACTACCACCGGCAGGCAAGGATGGTGCTTCGCCAGGGAACCCAGTATCTTGCGGACATCGCGGTCGGCCTTGTGTGTCACGGTGCAGGTGTTCAGCAGAACGACGTCAGCGCACTCGGGACTCTCCTCCAACTGAGCGAGGTTACCCAGCCATGAGAGTATCTCTGCCGTATCCGCCAAGTTGACCTTGCAACCGAGGCTCCGGACATGTATTCGAAATCCTGGCACCGGACCAATGTAACCGAATCGGAAAAAGGTTCAATACCTTGACACAGAGCAAGGTGGAAAATAGGCTGTCTTTCGCATGCTTCCGGATCTCCAAACGGTTCTGCTAAAAGCCGGCATCGTGGATGCGGCGGGAATTGAGCGGGCCGTCGCCGACCGCGAGGCGCGGGGGGGCAACCTGGTGGAGGCCCTGGTCCGTCTTTCGCTCTGCGACGAGTCGGACCTGGCGCGTCTGCTCGCCAGAGAATTCGCACTGCCGCTCGCGGAGAGCATACAGTTCGACAACCTGCCGGTGTTCGTGACTCGTCTGGTGCCTGCCGGGTTGGCCAGGACTCACCGCACCGTTCCGCTGCTCCTGGATCGCGGCGTGCTCCACGTGGCCATGTCGGATCCGACCGAACGCAGGGTGTTGCAGGACATCGCCATGATAACCGGGCACATTGCCTCGCCCGTCGTCGCCCCGGTGAGCCTGCTGACCTCGGCCCTGACCCGGTACTATTCCGCCCCACCGGCTCAGGACGTTCCCGCCTCAGAGGGCACATCCTCCAGGTCGCGCTCGGTGTTCTCGTTTCCGCCGCCAAGCACCAGAGACCTGGACTTGCATCCGCCAGCGACAGCCAAGGGAGATCTGACAGAGTTGTTCTCTTCCCAGGCTGGCGCTGAATCCATCGTGACCCTCGAACGCCCCAAGAAGAGCCGGCCTCAAACCACAGGTGGGATTGCGGAAGCCGTTCTCCAGAGAATGGTCGACTACGCCAAGGCTCCACCTCAACCTGCTCCGACCTTCCCGGCGCCTCAGCCGCCCAGCGATTCGATTCCTTCTTTGCCTTCACCACCCACCGAACCGTCCATCGAAAAAACGACGGCTGTCATGACGCCGATTCAGGATACCGAGCAGGCGCTC
This sequence comes from Myxococcales bacterium, assembly GCA_012798435.1. Classification (GTDB taxonomy): domain Bacteria; phylum Myxococcota; class B64-G9; order B64-G9; family B64-G9; genus JAAZNF01. Next base: position 119,592 of record JAAZNF010000051.1, read on the forward strand.
GCCTTGATCCGCGAGGCGACCTCCCGTGACGAGGTGGCGCGCCTGATCGTTCGATACGCGGCCCACCTGCTGCCACGGGTGGTTCTCCTTGCTGTAAAAAACGAGATGCTGGTGGGTTGGCTGGGCGGCGGGGCGGAATTTGTCGACATTCAGGTCAAGGGCATCATGGTCCCGTTGGGTTCCCCATCGGTATTCAAGACCGTGCGCGACACCGGCACGGACTATTTCGGCACCATGCCGAGGACCATGGTCAACGACACCTTCCTGGCGGCTCTTGGACAGAGCCGACCGGAACAAGTCATCCTCATTCCCATCAGCATCCGCCACCGGCCGATCGCGATTCTTTATGGTGACTGCGGCAGGCGCAGGGGATTTTCTACGGATCTGAGCACGCTGCACCTTTTCTCAATCGACGCTGGTGCAGCATTCGAACGAATTCTGCTGAACCGCAAGCTCAACCGGACAATAATTCGCGAGTAAGTTTTCTTTACGAAGGGAAAGCGGCTCAAGGCACGCGCTTTTTTCCCACAATTTGTCAACATATCAAAAAAAATTGGGGCATTAGCCATCAAGCAATAATAGAAACATTAAAGAAATGCATGTTCTGGAGAAAAATATAAAGTCATTTATAATCAATATGTTATGTCTTCAAGACGCGACTGATCCTATAGAATATTTTTTCCTAATAAAATCATAATCATCCCTTGGCCACATCTTGCCGCCCTGTGGAAAACTATAGATGTTCAGAGGTCATACAAACGCACGAGCTCTTCCAGTCTTTGTCTCGAGTTGTCTTTTGGGGAATCGGTCACGTGTTCAAGGAGAGCCGTCAGAATCCTGCCTACCCGCGGCCCGGGCTCGATCTGTAGCAGACGCATGACATCGGACCCGTTGATCGCGAGGTCGGTAACCTTCAATGCCGCGTCCTGCCGGAGGACCCTGCGGATCCTGGCCTTCAGGCGGCGGAGGTTCGAAAGGCCTTGCCGGACGAGTCTCCCACGCCCGAGCACGTCGGCCTCTTGCATTCTGAAGGCGTCCTCGAGGTTTTCCCGCCCGATGCGTCTCACCAGCCTGCGGATGGCCCCGTCGCTCCACGCCGGCTCGTAGTGGATCATATGGTTTTCGATCAGCGCACGAACCCTGCGCCGCTCGTCGTTCGAGAAGCGCAGGCGAGCGAGAACATCGTCGGCCTCCTGTGCGGAGACCTTCTCGTGGTTGTAGAAGGTGCGCATCCCTGGCGGACCGGCTGCGGTCATTACCTTGCCGATGTCGTGGAGAAGGACTGCCAGGCGAAATACCGGGTCTCCCCGGGAATGTCTTAGACAGGCGAGCGCATGCCGGTACACGTCATGACGGTGAAAACGGTTTTGAGCGAAGCCAAACCCCGGCAGCAGCTCCGGCAGGATCTCGCCAAGGAGCCCGGAAGAGCGAAGCATCTCTATCCCCCGCTCTGGCCTGGGGCCGGCGAGCATTTTCAGGAGCTCTTCTCTCACGCGTTCAGGCGCGACCTTGCGAAAGACCGGCAAGCATTTCCGGATCGCGCTGAAGGTCTTTTTTTCTATGGAAAACCCGAGAATGCTAGCGAAACGGACCGCTCGCAAAGGACGAAGGCCGTCCTCGGAGAACCGCGCCATCGGGTTTCCCACGGCTCGAACCACTCTCCTCTGGAGGTCGCGTTGCCCTCCAAAGGGATCGAGGAGCGTTTTTCGTTCGATGTCGTATGCGATGGCGTTGATGGTGAAATCGCGGCGTTTCAGATCCTCTTCGAGCGACTCCAGGAATACCACCCGGTCCGGGTGCCTGCCGTCGGAATACGCACCTTCTCCCCGGAAGGTGGTCACTTCGACCGACATGCCCCGGTTCAGCACGGTGACGGTCCCGTGGGCGATACCCGTAGGAATGACCTTCTCGAACTCACCGCACACCTCCTCCGGCCGAGCCAGCGTGGCCACGTCCCAGTCGACAGGTTTTCGGCCCAGAAGAAGGTCGCGTATGACTCCCCCCACCACGTAGGAAGGTCTATCCAGGCGTGTCAGTCGAACGACGATTTCTCGCACCGCCCGGGGGATTCTCAGGTGCTTCTCGTTGCGCCTCAGTGGATAATCTCCTTTTTATTCATGGACATGCGATACTGCTCCAAGAAATCGAAGTACATCACCACGAGGGTATCCTGGACCTCACCCTCCAGGGTTCTGACAAAATCGCGCGCCGAATCCAGGTTCTTGCAGCGAAGCATACCCGCCACCGCCAACTTGAGCTTTTCCGAGAATTCCTCGGTCAGGGTGACCCTGGTTTTCACCCGTTCAAATGCCGCTCTGATCATCTGATTCGAAAATAGTGGATGCACTCCAGATAGACCTGCATCCAATATTTTCTTGAGATTTTCGTAGCGTTGGATACTTGCCAGCAGGAAGGGCTTCGAGTGCATGATTCTCTCAAGAAAAAAAACGCCCCCGACCTGATTCGAACAGGTGACCTTCCGCTTAGGAGGCGGATGCTCTATCCGTCTGAGCTACGGGGGCAGATCCTCCTTACCGGCGCAAAAACCGGCGCGGCCTATGTAATGCACGGGCTTTGCCAATGTCAAGGTGACGATAACGACTCTCCAGGGGTGGGCCGAGGCTCAGGAGTAGAGCAGGAGGCTTTCCGTCGGAATCGACGCCAGTTGTTTCCGGCCGGAAAGGAATCCAAGCTCGACCACGAACAGACAGCCGGCGACGATCCCCTGCTGCCCGCGCACCAGCTTGGCGCAGGCCGCCGCGGTGCCACCCGTGGCCAGGAGATCGTCTACGATGAGCACGCGCTGTCCCGGCGCGACCGCGTCCTTGTGAATCTCCAGGGTATTCTCACCGTACTCGAGCGAGTACGAGACCCTGTCGGTGTGGTATGGCAACTTGCCAGGTTTACGCGCCGGGATGAAGCCGCAGCCCAGGCGCATGGCCAGGGCGCCGCCGAAGATGAATCCGCGGCTCTCGATGCCCAGGATGGCCTCTGCTTTCATCTTCTTGGCACGGTCGTGTAGAAGGTCGATGGTCCTTCGAAATGCCTCACCGTTTCCGAGGAGCGGCGTGATGTCCTTGAAGATGATGCCAGGTTTCGGAAAATCCGGGATGTCGCGGATGAATCTATCGAGTTCCTTCATGGCGCCTCCTTGTAAAAATCCGGCTTCAGTCTTTTTTGGGTAGAAAAAACAAAGGGTTTCGTGGGGTGCGTCCCTCTCGAATCTCGAAGTGCACGTGCGGCCCGGTGGCGCGGCCGGTCTGCCCCACCTCGGCTATTTTCTGTCCCTGTCGCACTGTTTCCGACTCGCGGACCACGAGTTCACGGTTGTGGGCGTAGATGGTGATCATGTTCTTTTCGTGCTGGAGGATGATGAGCTTGCCGTAACCGCCTTCGGAACCCGCGAAGAGCACCGTGCCGGCAGCCGCCGCGAGGACTGGAGTTCCTTCGGGGGCGGCGATGTCGATACCGTCATGGCGCTTTCCCCAACGGATTCCAAACCGCGAGGTGACCACGCCATCCACGGGCCAGATGAACTCGCCAGGGAAGCGCTGGATAAAAACCTCGTCCCTCGTCTCCTGCGCGTGGGCCTCGGAATGGGTCGGCGAGCGCGGGGCGGCGGCGTCCGGGATGAACACCCGGTCGCCGACACGGATGGAGGAAGGGTCCTCGATGCCGTTGATCTCCGCCACTTCCTGAAGATCCGCGCCGTACCCGCGGCAGATGGAGATGAGGGTTTCTCCTTGGCGCACCTCGTGGTAGATGCCTTCGACCTCCGCGTCTGGAACGGGGCCCAGCAGCCGGTATACCGGTGAAGAGCACCCGGTGGCGATGCAGGCCACCGTAAAGAGCAACGGGATGCTCACAGAGCATCTGCCCCAGGGCGCGCTCATTCGAATTCCAGGCCGGTCCCGGTGGGTTCGGGACGCGAGAAGGAGCCGCGATACGTCCGGTCGAGAGCGACCAGCGTCGCCGAGATACAACCGTCCGAAAGTGCGCCCCGGTCGCTGTCTGGAGGTGGGTTCTCCTGATGCGGGCGCTGGCCGATCCAGAAGTAGTCCCGCCCGCGGGGATCGGTCCGGGCCTCGACCGTCCCGGTGCCTAGGAAATCCCCCTGGCGGGTGAAACGCAGCCTTGTCGTGATCTTTCCGGGGAAATTCAGGTTGAGAGCGACGCGGGGCGGCAGGGGTCGGTCGCGAAGCTGGCGAACCAGGGAGACGGTCGCCCGTGCCGCCCAGGCGAGCGCCTCGTCCTTTGAGCCGTAGGCAATCGACACCGCCACCGGGCATGCCGCGCCCTGCAACGCGCCCTCCAGCGCTCCCGCCACGGTGCCCGAATAGTCAAGGTCCTCTCCGATGTTGAACCCGTCGTTGATGCCGGAGACCACCACGTCCGGAATCCGCGGCAGCAGGCGCCGGCAGGCGAGCAGCACACAGTCGGTGGGCGTGCCATCCACGGACAGGCGCCGGTTGGCGTTTTCAACGATTCGCAGGGGGCGGTGGAGGTTGACCGCCCTGCCGCACGCGCTCATCCCGGTGGCCGGGGCCACGATCCAGACCTCTCCCTCGTTCGCAAAGGCAGTCTCCAGCGCACACAGGCCCGGAGCCCCGAACCCGTCGTCGTTGGTGAGCAGGATGAGCGCCATGGGCGGCAAGGTAGCGGTTGGTCCAAGCCTTGTCAAATAGGCATTTCCAGCGGCCGGCAAACCGAAAATCCGAAGTGTCTGACCAAGTTTATCGGAAATCCGGGACATTCGCCGTACAGACAGCAGGTTCTGCATCGCAACGAGCGAACTCGATAGCCTTCTCGGATGAACCAATCCGTGAGCTGATCGAGGTCGAACGTCTTGTCTCCGGTAAGGCACTGTGCGCCAATCATGTTGAAGACGCGACCGAAGCTCTTCTTCGGTTGGACGCACAATGGAATATTATCGAGGTAGATCGGCCCCGAGGCTCGCACCGGCAATGCATACAGCGGATTGAATGCGAGTCTCGCAGTCTCGGATGCGGTCGCACAGCTCTCGAAAGAAAAGCATGTTCCGGCGGGAGCCGCGAGGCGTGCTCCCTTCATGTTTCCTGAGTTCAGGATAATCTCCAGGTTCGTTGCACGAATGCCGATTATTTTTCGGACACATGCGATTTTGGAGGTCGCCAGCACGATTTCTCGACCCGCAGCGCGAGCGGCCCCGAGCAGGGCGCGAGACGGCGGGGTGTCAAGGAGCAGCACCAACCTGTCGACCCGTCTGCCGCGAGCCCCATACGCCAGGCAGAACCGTGCCGCCGCATCCTGATCCCGCGCCAGCAAGCGGACGTTCCTCACCCAGCGCGGCAAGGCATCGGTGGTCGACGCAGGATCACAGACGAGATGAGTCCAGGAGGCACGGCGGTGGCTGTTTCGGATGTTCTCCAGCCAGCCGCAAAAAGGCTCCAGGAAACACTGCCGGCACCGGGCCGGTTGCCGGCACCGTAGCCGCTGTCCGTGGTTGAGCCAGGCCTCGAGCTCTGCCCGCCGGCCGTTGACTTCGTCGTGGATCTTGTGCGGGTCCTGAATGAGTTCCTCCGCACCTTCCAGCAACCAGGGCGGGAGACGGTTGGTCCAGACGGTGAGTCTTTTCCGGCGCGCGTAGCGGATGGCTCGCCGTATCCATTGGAGCCCGAATGCAGGTTCGAAAAAAAGCAGGTTGCGATTCTCCCATGCTCGGCCAAATGGCACCAGCCACAACAGGTCGAATTCACGGACTCCAAACCCAACGAAAAATGACAGGATATCAACAAGATGCCGAATGTTCCTGGAGTTCAGCACCACGTCGACGTTGACGACACACCCCTCCTCCATGAGGTTTTTCATTCCGCGCAGGCTCTGCTCGAAACCTCCGTCCACTCGGACCAATTCGTCGTGAAGGGCCGAGTTGTGACCGTGCATGGAGAAAGTGGCCTCGTCGAGACCCGCAGCGCGCACGCGCGTGGCGAACCCGGGGTAGGAAAACCGGCGACCGTTGGTCACGACCTGGATCCATGAAAAGCCCACGTCCCGGCCCAACTGCACAAAGTCGACGAAGCGCGGGTGGAGCGTCGGCTCGCCGCCCGAGAGAATCAAACGCCTGGCGCCGTTCTTCCGGCCCTGGCGGATCTCGCTCGCAACCTCAGAGAACGAGCGGACGGTCCCGTCCTGGACCTCGGAGTCGTGACAGAACGCGCAGCGGTTGTTGCAGCAGCGGGTCAGACGGACCCAGCAGCGTTGCTCCAGGCTGGCGCTCTCGCGCTCTATGTGTTCTGTCCGCCTCACTAGCCGATCCCGCGAAAAACTATCAGATGAGATGCATGGACGCCATGATCTTTTTTATGCCGCTTGTTCGAAACTGGCGTATGGGTTACTCTCCGTCCTACCCAAGGAGAAAACCATGAAGAAAAACCAACCCCTCGAAAAGGTCTTCTCTGTGATTGAGAACCAGAGAGGAGAAATGATCGATTTCCAATCCCGCCTCACCGCCATCCAGGCGTTGGCTCCGGAAAACGGTGGCAAGGGCGAGCTCGCCAGGGCACGATTCATCCAGGATTGGCTGAAGGCGAAGCATTTTCCCGAGGTCGAGTATATAAACGCCCCGGATCCCAGAGCCGAAGAGGGTATCCGGCCCAACTTGGTCTTGCACATCGAAGGCAGTTCTCATTCGAAGACCGTCTGGGTCATGGCGCACCTGGACACGGTGCCCCCCGGAGATCTAAAGCTATGGGAGAGCGATCCATATAAAGTCGTTGTAAAAGATGGGAAAATTATTGGGCGAGGAGTGGAGGACAACCAGCAGGGAATCCTGTGCCCGCTCTTTGCCCTCCGCGCGCTGCACGAGTGCAAGATGAAGCCCTCGACCGATGTCGGAATCATCCTGGTCGCCGATGAGGAGACCGGCAGCGGTTTTGGAATCGACCATGTGCTTTCCGTGCGTCCTGACCTTTTTCGAAATGATGACTTGGTGATCGTCCCAGATGCGGGCAACCCCGATGGAAGCATGATCGAGGTCGCCGAAAAGTCGATCCTGTGGTGCCGGTTCACGGTCAAGGGAAAACAGGTCCATGCGTCCACTCCGCACCAGGGGATCAACGCCCACCGCGCGGCGGCGAGGCTCGTGGTCTTGCTCGATGAGACGCTGCACCAGACATTCTCGGCTCGAGACGAGATGTTCGACCCTCCGGAGTCCACCTTCGAGCCCACCAAGCACGATGCCAATGTCCAGAACGTGAACACCATCCCCGGAGAGGAGGTCTTTTACCTCGATTGCCGGATCCTGCCCCGCTATGAGCTGGGAGAAGTCGAAAGAGTCATCAGTGAAGCTGTATTGAAGATCGAGTCAGAGCTTAAAGTGAAAGTCGAGCTTTCGAAGCCCAACGTCTCTCCAGCCGCACCGCCAACCTCACCGGATTCACAGGTAGTGAAGGTCCTGGCAAGGGCCATCAAAGACGTGAAGGGCCTTGACGCGAAAGTGGTGGGTATCGGCGGGGGTACCGTCGCGGCTCTTTTCAGACGCAAGGGCATACCGGCCGCCGTCTGGTCCACACTGGATGACATGGCACACGCCCCGAACGAATACTGCCTCATCGAGAATCTTGTCTCTGACGCAAAGGTATTCGCCTCAGTCTTTGCAGGAGAATAAGTCTTTTATTAATCAAAAGGTACAATCAACAGGCGCTGACGAAGTCTTCGATGATGCGCCGGTATCCTTCGGGGATGATGGTGAACCACACCCCTACTCCATCGCTTCCCCACCTGCTGGCATCACGGACGACAGCGCCACGCGCCCAGATGACTTCGGTCGAGTTGGGAAGCTCGAATTCCAGACTGACCATGGAACCCTCGGGTAAATCGGGTTCGATTAGTTTGGTCAGATATATCCCTGTAGGCGAGATGTCAGAAGCCCTGACCATGTAGGGCTCGTCGCCGACGTATTTGTTGAGGTAGATATCCAGGTTCTTTCGGGTCTCGACTCTTTTCTCCAGGGACAGGTCCATCACAACCCTCCTTGGGCTCGAGAGCACTCCGTGTGTTCTCATGTATACTTATATCCTACATGAGATCACAGGTCAAGTTTTCTTCAGGAATTTACTGTACCCTGTGCCTACTTGATCTCGGTCTTTCCCCGATATTCCTTTTCGAATTTCTTGGCGTCGTTTTCGGTGCCGACGATATCGCCGTAGTGCATGGGGATGACGATCGGGTTTCCGAGGTCGGCGGCAGCCAGAATCGCCTCCGAGGCGGTCATCACGTATGTGCCCGAGACCGGAAGCAGCGCGATGTCGCAGCGGATGGACTTCATCTCGGGAATCCGGTCCGTGTCTCCTGCGAAATAGATTCTCTTTCCCGAGACGGCGAACACGTACCCGACGTGCCCCGCGCTCTTGGGGTGGAAGTTCTTGTTCGTGTTGTAGGCCGCGACGATTTCGATCTTGATACCCTTGGCGTCGAACATGTCCCCCACCCCGACTTCACGGACCGAGCCAGGCAGCTTGGAGAGCTGCTTTCCACAGGCGGCCGGCGCCACGTAGATCGTGTCTTTTTTCGCAATCTTTTGAAGGTCTTCGGTTGATAAATGATCGAAATGGTCGTGCGAGATGAGGACGAGGTCGGCCTTGGGAAGCTTGTCTGGCAAGTGAAAAGGATCCGTGTAGATGGTGACAGGGCCATCGATGCGGAAGCAGTCGTGGTTGATGCGGTGGATCTTGTCGAGCATGGCTCTCTCTCCTCCGTTGGCGCTTTCCGCTCCGATTGAGAGCACAGGTCAGTTCGGTACGCAAGCGCGGAGCAGGCCGTTGGTGCCGACACTGAAGAAGAAGTCGCAGTGGTACCCGGATGGGCAATCCGTGTTGAGGTTGCAGAAGTTGCCGCACTTCGTGCCCGTGCCGTCGAAGTTGAAGCACAGGCCGGAGCGGCAGTTTTGCTGGTAGATACTACCGGACGGGTTGGGGGTACATGCGGTGCCGAAGAGCCAGGTGCCGCGGGTCGTCCAGTAGTTCCAGCACGCCTTGAACGTAGAATCGTCTGCGCGCCCCGAGTAATCCTCTCCAGGCCACCAATCGCAGATGTACGGTGACGTGCAGTCGAGTTCGGTGGAACACAGGTTCACACAGCGGTAGCTGTACGGGTTGCAGAACCCGTCGCGGCATTGCGAGTGGCTGGTGCACGAGGCGCCGGTGCTCCCCGTCCCCGTCTCCGGCCGGCAAAGGCCGTGGACCATGCTGCCATTGGGGCTGGTGATGTCGTAGAGCACGCAACGATAGTTGTTCGTGGTCGAGTCTTGCATGCAGTCCGCGTCCTTGGCGCACACGTCCCAGCAGCGCAGCACCCCTCCCCCGATGTCCCGGCACCAGCCGCTGCGGCAGTCGCTGTCCACCGAACAGGCCTGGCCCGTTAGGATGGTGCCGCTCGCGGCCCAGCAGAACCCCGCGGAGTCGGTGTTGGAGTAGGCCGTGCAGCCGTACCCGGTGGGGCACTCGTGGACGCCGTCCGTGTCGCCGGGCATGTCGTAGGAGTTGTTGCACCAGTGGGTGCAGCGGTTGGTGTTGTCCACCCCGTTGTGCTGGCAGTAGAGCGGCGAGGCGCACTGTTCGTCCCCCGGGTTGACGGGGATGTCGCAGAGTTGGCCGATCCCGCACAGGCCGCCCGCGACGGTGCGGTCGATCAGCGTATCGCAGTTGTCGTCGATCCGGTTGCAAACTTCTACGGCGTTGGGGTTGACCGCTGGGTCGAAGTCGTTGCAGTCGCCGTTGCAGGGACGGAAGCCGTCGCTATCCTGGTCCCGTTCGTCCACTGGCAGGATGCTGTCGCAGTTGTCGTCGAGGCCGTTGCACGGGGCCTCGGGACGTCCGGGGTTGACGGCCGGGTTCGTGTCCAGGCAGTCGCCGGCGCAGATCCGGTAGCCGTCGCTATCCGCGTCGGCCTCGTTGGCCGGGACCACGTTGTCGCAGTTGTCGTCGAGGCCGTTGCAGCGCTCGGTGGCGCTCGGGTTCATGGCCGGGTCGTTATCGTTGCAGTCGTTGGCGCAGATCCGGTAGCCATCGTTGTCCGCGTCGGCCTCGTTGGTCGGGATCACGTTGTCGCAGTCGTCGTCGAGGCTGTTGCAGCGCTCCGTCGCCCCGGGGTAGACCTGCGGGTCGATATCATTGCAGTCGTTGGCGCACACCCACCAGTTATCGCTGTCGGTGTCGGCTTCGTTGGCGGGGACGATGTTGTCGCAGTCGTCGTCCAGACCGTTGCA
>JAAZNF010000052.1 GCA_012798435.1 Myxococcales bacterium
GCCCCGTACTCTTCATCCTTATCCCGACGTGCGTTTCGACGCTCGGATCCAAGGGAAGAGCCGTATGCGGTAATTCCGCCCGTACGGATCTGTGCGGGGGGTGGCCAGCGATGGCCATCCCTACCGCGACCCCGAGCGCCGACTCAGGGGCCGGAATGGCTGGGGCGGCGCGAGCCGCCCCGCTCCGCAGTCATTCTGGCGCGAAAGCGATAAATCCCAGGTGCGCGAGGGCAGCGCCCTCGCCAGCATCGGTGCCTCCTTTCTCATTGGCCAGCCGCCAGGGTAACCACCTTGGCCGCGGATTCCTCGGCCGGTGCGTCGTCGAAGGTCAGGTAGGCCTTGTCATCGGTCAACCAGTCCTCGTGGGTTTCGATCAACAACATGCCGATCAGCCGCAGGCAGGCGCCGCGGTGCGGGAAGATGCCGACTACCCGCGTGCGCCGGCGGATCTCCTTGTTGAGCCGCTCCAGCGGGTTGGTCGACGAGATGCGCGTACGATGCGGAGCCGGGTAATGAAAGTAGCTCAGCACGTCGTCGATGCCCGCCTCGAAGATCTCCATCGCCTTGGCGAAACGGCTCTGCAGTTGCCGCACCAGTTCGGCCGCCTTGGCCTTGGCGCTCTTCTCGTCGCGCTGCACGAAGACCGCCTTCATCGCTTCGGCCGCCTCGGCCTGGCTGCGCCTGGGCGCCTGCACCAACACGTTGCGGTAGAAGTGCACCTTGCAGCGCTGCCATTCCGATTTCATTACCTTCCTCACCGCGTTCTTCAACCCTCCGTGCGCGTCGGAGACCACCAGCCGCACCCCGTGCAGACCGCGCTCCTTCAGGTCCTTGAAAAACTGCGTCCAGCCTTCTTCGCTCTCCGTCGGGATCACGTCGAAGCCCACGACCTCGCGCCGGCCCTGCGGGTTGACGCCGGTGGCGATCACCACCGCCATCGACTCGACCCGTTCATCCTCCCGCACCTTCTCGTAGACGGCGTCCACCCACAGGTAGCGGCATTCGCCCAGCCGCCGCTCTCGAAACTGCCCCACCTTGTCGTTCAGTGCCGCGCACAACTGGCTCACTTGGCCTGCCGACACCCCGGCAATGCCAAGTTGCTCCAACACCGTCTCGATCTTCCGCGTCGACACCCCTTGGACCACCGCTTCCTGGATCACGCTGATCAGCGCCTGCTCGCTCCGCTTGCGGTGCTCGATGAAGCTCGGCACATACCCGCCCTCCCTCACCTTCGGCACCTGCAACTCCAGCGTCCCCAGTCTCGTGTCCCACCGCCGCGGTCGATAACCATTGCGATACGTCGTTCGCTCGGCACTCCGCTCGTGCGGCGCGGCGCCCACCTTGGCCGTGACCTCCGACTCCAGCAGAAAGTCCGCCATCAACTGCGCCATAGCCCGGATCGGGTCGTCCGCCTCTTTTACCTGCTCAACCAGCTTGTCGGCGAGCTCCTCACGGTCTATTCTGTCCTTGGCCATCCGTGTCCTGTTCCTTTCGTGAAAGTTGGCAATACTTCCACTGGACCCGGTAGCGGGTGGCCCTTGTCAAGCCTTTAATTTACACTCTGGATTTTACGCGGCCCACCGCTCAGACTCAGATTGAGTCAGATCCAGGTGCTCTCCTGGCGGCGGTAGTGCTGCTTCTGAATGCGCTTTCCCTGGTGGTAGCGGCGATCCTGTTCTATCTTCGCTTGGTTGCCGACATCAAGCGAAAACAGCCGGAAGACTCGAAAGTGACATACCGTTTCTGCCTGCACCCAGGACATGTGCGCTGGGTTGTGCGAACGCATCGAGAGTACTACCCCGGGAGTCGGTGGCGGAAAGCGGCCGGCGTGTCGGCGACGCTTGGGCTGATATGTCCTGTAGTCGGTGTGGTTCTCTTGTAGAGGCGGCCGGGATTGGCGTCGTGCAGTCGGTGATCAAGGTAACGGCAACGCTGCCTCGGAGACAGCTTCGGCCTGGCGCTGCCCTACATGGCCGACAGCGAGCCTCCAGGCGACCGGGGGCGCTGCTTTGACCTCGGCTGCCTCGACTTCAACGGCGCCAAGCGGCGAAACTGCGGCGCGTGAAGTGAGAACCGCTACAGTGCTCGTCCGGTGAAAACCGATACGTGTTTTGTTTCGCGTGGGGTGGGTGGTGGGGTTCGAACCCACGGCCACTGGAACCACAATCCATGGGGTGCGGACGCCTCACGGAAAGCTACTACGCCATGTTTGGGCAGCGCTCAGGTTCCAGGTCATAAGTCGGCGGAACCAAGAGCGATCCGAGCCTCTTCGGAGGCTGATTCCTGACTATTCCAGACAGTTTTCCCTATCCGCTCTCCCCTCAAATGGTGGCATCGTTCGAAAGTTTCCTTGACAAATGCGGAAGAGAGGAGAATTATACCCTTTAGTCCCCTTCCGAAGCCGGAGTGAGCGCATGAAACCAGTCAGAAAACTCGCAGCCCTACTTGTGCTTTCAAGCGCCTTGATGATGGCGCAGCGAAAAGTGAACCTTCACAACATGTATGAACGCGTCATCTGCGTGGTGCCGATGGTGGGCAAAGGCACGGCGGATGACCCCCGGCGGCCCATGTTTGCGCCCCTTCCGGGGAAGGAAGGACCGCGCGCCGACGGCATCATGGCATGGTCGTTCGTCCTCAGCGACGACGGCAACATGGCCGTGGTCGAGTTTGTGGCGCGCGACCGTTCAGCGTTCAAAGAGATCCTGAACGCCGGGCGCGCGGATGTGCGCTCGTTCCGCAAGGGACACGACCAACGCGACGACATCGAGCAGGAATTCCGCAAGCATCGAAAGAACTTCTCGATGGATGAACTGAGGACGGTGACGCGATGAAATGCAAACTTGCCGTCCTCCTGTTGGCGCTTGCGGCCCAATTGCCTGCCGCGTACCAGTATTTCTATACGGACTACTTGACCTCGATTGATCCGGTTTATGGTCCCTGGCAAGTGAATGGATCGGTCTCCCCCACCTCCGCCGGTCTTTCCGCCCCGTCGGCCAACGGCGGTTCGCTGATCTGGCGGACCGTGATACCAGACCCGGCGA
>JAAZNF010000053.1 GCA_012798435.1 Myxococcales bacterium
CCGTCCACGGCCCCGCCGTCGGGCGCCGTCGGATTCTCATCGGCTGTCGAGATCACCGGGAGCGCCGGCTCTTCCGAGGGCGGCAGGGTCCGCCCCAGAAAGAAGCCGCCCAGGCCGCCAACCGCCATTCCGAGCAAGAAGCCCATGGCCACGGCCAGCCGGCCGCGACGCGGCGGATCGGAGAGATCCCGGATGGGGTTGAGGACGCCCAAGGTTCCGAGCTCACGAGGCAGAGCAGACGCGGTTGCGGCCTTCCTGCTTGGCGCGGTAGAGGGCGCGATCGGCCAGGCGGAACAACTCGGTGCCGTCCATGGTCTCGGCCTTGCCGAAGGCCACGCCCACGCTCACGGTGACCGCGCCCACGGGCTGGTCGCCCAGCGGTCTCTCGGCGATTTCCTGGCGCAGTTTCTCCGCCACGCGCGATGATTCCTCTGCGGTGGCCCCGCCGGTGAGTAGCACCACGAACTCGTCGCCCCCGTAGCGGGCCACCAGATCCTCGTTGCGTACCCTGCCGCGCAGGATGCCGGCCAGGTCCTTGAGCACTCGGTCGCCCGCCTCGTGACCGGCCGAGTCGTTGATGTTCTTGAAACGGTCGATGTCGAAGAGCAGCAGCGACAGCGGCCGCCCGTTGCGCTGGGCGCGAGAGATCTCCTGCTGCAGGCGAAGCTCGTAGTGGCGGCGGTTGCACACCCCGGACAGCCCGTCCACTGCCGCCATCTCCTTGAGCCGCTGGTGGGCGCGGGCCCGGTCGATGGCGATGGCGGCCAGGTTGGCCAGGGTGGTCATGCCGTCCATGTCTTCCGGCCGGACGTCCCGCCCGTTGAAGGTGTTGTCGGCCAGAATGACGCCGATCACCGTGTCCTTTTGCACCAGCGGTACTACGGCCATCTTGCGGAACACCATGAGCGATCCGCCGCCGGGGAGCGGCGGCTCGAACTGCGCCTCCACGCGATTGAAGAAGAAGGCCTGCCGGGTGGCCGCCGCGCGCGCCACCAGCGCCTGGAGCGGCACGCCGCTGTCTCCCTCGCGGATCGGCACCGAGGCTGCCGAGAGGGGCACCGAGAAGCCCGCCAGGCACTGGGTGAGGGCGCGGGCGCGCGGATCCTTCGCGGAGGCCTCGTAGGCGGCGAGCAGCCGGTCCAGGTCGAGGTGCATCTGCTCCATGCTCTCCCAGATGTGGTGGGCCTCCTCGGCGGTGGTCGGGCCGACGGCGGTGTAGGCCTTGAGCTCCTGGCCCGAGTCCTCTGATAAAAAGAGGAAGGCGCGGTTGAATCCCAACCCTTCGCCGTGGGTGATCCCCGACAGGATGATGTACAGGATCTGGTCGAGTTCCAGCGTTCCCAGCATGGCCGAGGTGACGGTGAGCTGGAAGCGGAGCTTGCCAAGCAGGATCTGGTCTTTCGTGACGGTCATGTGCAGACCCCCTGTCGGGTGGAGTCCCGCCAGAGAATAACCGCGCCAGGGAGCCTTGTAAAGATTCTTCGGATGGCTCTTTGAATCCAATACGGACCCGGCCATTCCGCCAGTTGGGGGCATGACAAGCGACGTTGTCGGCTGTGGTTTTTGCTGTGCGCCGGGTGCCAAATGTAGCCTGTTGAAATCAAGAGACTTTTTTGGGGGACAGGCCCCGCCTTGCGAGGTGACAAGTTTTCTTTTCGCTCGCGGCCTGCGATCTGGGCCCGCGCAGCCGAGGATAACCCTTGAGAATTTTAGTTGTTGTGAGGGCTTGGCCTGGCTGGTATCATTTGTGCAACGACGCCGGTCGGAGGAGACGAATGCTCCGACGATTTCTTCTTGTCCTTGCCGTGTTCGCGGTTCTCGGGTGCTCGGAAGGCTTTCAGTCGTTCGAGCCGCCTTTCCTGGCGGGGGCGGGCGGGCTCGCGGGCGTGGTCGAGATCGTGCCCCCCGCGCTCGTCATGGGCGAATCTCGCCCGGCCTCGATGCCCGACAGCGCACGCTTTTCGGGCTTTCTGTTCGGGACCGGCGAACCTGCCACGGTTCAACTCGAGCTCAGCGCAGCCGACCACGAGGTGCGCTCGGAGATCGCGCTCTACGGCCCGCGGGACGCACGGGGGCTCTTCGGCGCCGCGCGGTTCTTCTCGGCCGGGGAGGGCAAGGCCGGGCTCTTCGACGTGTCTCTCGACGGCGCGGGAGAGTACCTGGTTCTTGCGCGGGTCGCGGGAGGCGCGGGCGTAGCCTTCGCGCTGTCGTACGATTGCAGCGCCGGTTGCGCCACGTCTTCCTGCCCGGTGCGGTTGTGTGGAAACTACTGCCCATCCGGCTTCGTGTTCGAGAACGGTTGCCCCACCTGCCAGTGCGCCGTGGGTTGCACAAGCGACGCCGGCTGTGCCCTGGGGTTCGTGTGCCGCGATGGGATGTGCCAGGCCGAGGACCCCTGTAGCTGCCCCGGCGAGCAATACGTGCCGGTGTGTGGCGCGGATGGCCGGACCTACGCCAACGCCTGCCGGCTGGCGTGCGCCGGGGTGGCGCTACAGTACACGGGCCCCTGCCACAGCGAGTGCTCCGTCGACGCGGATTGCCCCGCCGGCATGGCCTGTCTGGCCGGGCTCTGCCGGGCAGCCTGCGCCTGCGAAGGCGAGCCCTACCAGCCGGTGTGCGGCACCGACCGGCGCACCTACGCCAACCTGTGCGAGCTGCGCTGCGCGGGCGCGGCCCTGGCCTTCGCCTGTCGCTGCGACGCCTACCTGCCGAGCGAGATCTGCGGCAACGGGCTCGACGACGACTGCGACGGGCTGGTCGACGAGGGGTGCGGCGCGTCCTGCGCCTCCGACGCCGACTGCGCGGCGAACGAGTTCTGCGCCGGTGGGACCTGCATCCCGGGCAGCGCCTGCGCCACGGACGCGGATTGCCCGGCGGGGCAGGTGTGTCAGGCGGGAACGTGCCGCTTGCCGTCGGGCTGCCAGGCGGAGGCCTGCGACGGGATCGACAACGACTGTGACGGCATGGTGGACGAGGGCTGCGCCGCCTGCCGCGCGGATTCGGACTGCGCGAGCGGCCAGAGCTGCTGCGCCGGGCGTTGCGTCGATGTACAGAACGACCGCGCCAACTGCGGCCGTTGCGGCAACGCCTGCGGCGCCGGCGAGGAATGCCAGTCGGGCCTGTGCCGGACGAGCTGCGAGGACCGCGACGGGGACGGCTACTGCGCAAGCGTCGATTGCGACGACGCCGACGCATCCATAAACCCCGGCGCGGCAGAGATCTGCGGCGACCGGCTCGACAACGATTGCGACGGGTTCGTCGACGAAGGGTGCGGGGTGTGTGTCTCCGACGCCGACTGTGCCGCAGGGCAGAGCTGCTGCGACGGCGTGTGCCTGGATCTTTCGAGCGATCCCGAGAACTGCGGCGGCTGCGGCATGAGCTGTGCAGCCGGCCAGGGCTGCGGCGGGGGATGGTGTACGGCGCGCTGCTCCAGCGACAACGACTGCGAAGCGGGGCAGGCCTGTCTGGACGGCCTGTGCCGCATCTATTGCCGCCTGGACAGCGACTGCCTGTCGGGCCAGATGTGTCTGAACAACCTCTGCGTTCGCCAGCCATGAACCGGAACACTGCACTGGTCGTCAGCACGCTCTTCTGGGGAACGGTGGCCGCAGGCTGCAGCGGTGGGCTCTCCTCGCTGGAATCGCTGCGCCGCGAAGAGGTGCGGATGAGCCTCTCGCCCGACTTCGGCCAGCGCGGGAAGAGCGTCACGGTGACGGCCGATCTCGGCCCCGAGATCCAGTCCTCGTTGAAGGCGGGGCAAGCCTATGTCAGCCAGGTGAGCTTTGGGGAGGGGTGCCGGCTGCCGGACCGTTGGAGCCTGGATGCGGAGGGCAGGCTCGAGGTGGTGTTCTTCATCGACGCGCTGGCGCGGGAGGGCGAGCGCAAGGCCCTCATCCGCGTGACCGGGGAAAAGAAGACCTGGGAGGCCAAGGCCGCCTTCTTCGTGGTGGGAGGCGCCGGCGGATGAGAAGAGTGCTTCTTCGAGCGCCATCACTTCTTGCTGCTTATAGGTGCTGGCCATGTCAGGATTTTCTGCGGGGGGTCCGAATAGGTTGGTTCGTTCTTCCTTATTAAGGATGGTTTTCAGCCAGAGGCGACAACAGAAGTTGTCACCTGTCGGGCGCGGTTGCACAGGGAGACCAGGTACAGATCGCCAGTCGTTTCAATCACTTGTTGAGTGCCTGCCGGCCCTGTAAACTCTGCTTGCTGGAAAAGAACTCGGGCCCGGGGTGGATATCATCGATGTGCACCAGGCCCACTTTCTAAAAACTCGATTATTGTCAGCTTGTTATCCGCAGGCCTGTCCCCGAGGACCTGCTGGCACGGCCGTTGCAAAAATCACCGGCCGTGACGGTCAACCATTCAAGGAGGATGCGATGATGAAGCGGTGCCTTTCGGGTGTTCTGTGTTGTCTGTTCCTCGCCGCCTGCGGAAGCTCGGGGACCTCCGGCTACACGCCGCCGGACCTGGGAAAGAACGATGGCGCGCTCTCCATCTCGGACCAGCCGCTCGCCTCGGGAGAATCCTACAGCGGGCGGTTCCCCGGCGAGGGCCGCTACCTGGGCTTCATCTTCCAAGGAGTCGCCGGGGCCGCTTACGACATCGTGCTCACCCGCATCTCGGGCACGGACGTGCCGGCCGAGGTGGTGTATGCCTTCGAGGGCCAGACCTTTGGCGAGGCGCTGGCCTGGACCAGCGCGGACGCCCGCGAGCTCTCCATCACCGGCTGGAAGGCCCCCCGCACCGGGACCTACCTCATTCTGGTGGACGTGGCCTCCGGCCCACACACCGGGACCTTCCAACTCGCGCTCTCCTGCTCCGAGAACTGCGGCGACCCGCTCGCCTGCGCCGCCGACGCCGACTGCCCGGCCGGCATGGTGTGCTACGAGGGGCTGTGTTTCGACGGCAACGTGGAGTGCAACGCCGACTCCGACTGCCTGCCCGACGAGGTGTGCCTGCGCGGCTTCTGCGTCCAGTCCTGCCAGCCCATGGTGGAGGTGTGCGACGGTTGGGACAACGACTGCGACGGCCTCATCGACGAGGACTGCACCTCGGAGCCCTGCACCTCGGACGCCGATTGCGCGCGCGGCGAAGCGTGCATCAACGGTCAGTGCCAGCCGGTGTGTGATTGCGCCATGAACGCCGACTGCCCGGCCGGCATGATCTGCCAGGCCTGCCAGTGCGTGCCCGGCGACTGCCCCGACGCCGACGGCGATGGCTACTTTTCCTGCCGCGGCGACTGCGACGATCGCAACCCGGCCGTGAATCCGGCGATGGCCGAGGTGTGTGGCGACGGCCTCGACAACGACTGTGACGGGATCGTGGACGACGGCTGCGGCGGCCTGCCGTGCGCCTCGGACGCCGACTGCCCCGCCGGCGAGATGTGCTGGGACGGCGTGTGCGTGCCCGGCCGCTGCGCCTCCGACCGCGACTGCGGCGCGGGTCTTTCCTGCTGCGCCGGACTGTGCGCGGACGTGCTCTTCGACCCGCGCAACTGCGGGGCCTGCGGCATGAGCTGCGCCGCCGGCGAGCGCTGCCTGCGGGGCGTGTGCACTGGTGGCGATCCCTGCCAGGGCGTCAACTGCCCGGCGGGCCAGGTGTGCCAGAACGGCGTGTGCGTACAGGAGTGCCACTGCAGCGCCGACACCGACTGCGCTGCGGGCCAGGTGTGCGTGGACTGCCAGTGCCAGGCGGCCTGCGAGGATCGCGACGGGGACGGATTCTGCGCCGGCGAGGACTGCGACGACGCGGACGCCGCGGTGAACCCCCGCGCCGCCGAAACCTGCGGGGACTCCCTCGACAACGACTGCGACGGCCTGGTGGACGAGGACTGCGGCACGCCATGCCGCGCGGACTCGGATTGCCCCGCCGGATTGCGCTGCATGAACGGGGTGTGCGTCCGCTGAGCGGGCCGGCCCCGGGATGAAAGGAACGGCCGCTAGCCGTTCCTTTTTTTTTGCGCGGTTGTTTTTTCGGACCCCTCTGCTAGCATCGGCGCCGTGGACGATCTCGGCTCGGAACTCGGGCGCTACCGGCTGCTCGAACGCCTCGGCGGGGGCGGCATGGGCGAGGTGTTCCTGGCCGAGCTTCGCGGCGAGGAGGGGTTCACCCGGCGCCTGGCGCTGAAACGCATGCGGCCGGAGCTGTCCAGGGACGCGCGCTTTCGGGAGATGTTCGCCAGCGAGGCCCGCCTGGCGGCGCAGCTCCACCATCCCAACATCATCCAGGTGTTCGACTTCGGCCGCCTCGGCAGCGAGTGCTTCCTGGCCATGGAGTACGTCCAGGGCCTGGACCTCGCGCGCCTGCTGGACCGGGCCCGCTCGCTGGCGCGGACGGTGCCGCGGCCGCTCGCCCTGGCGGTGGCCGCCGGTTGCCTGCGCGGTCTGGAGTACGCCCACCGGCTCGAGCCGCCGCTGGTCCACGGCGACATCTGTCCCGCGAACCTCCTCTTGGGAATCTCTGGCGAGGTGAAGATCCTGGACTTCGGCCTGGCGCGCCTGGCGCACCCCGGCGGCGCAGAAAACGAGGTGCGCGGGCACCCGGGGTACATGGCGCCGGAGGTCGCCTTCGGCGAGCCTGCCGGCCCGGCGGCGGACCTCTTCGCCGTCGGCGCCGTGTTGTACGAGCTGCTGGCCGGGGTCGGCCCGCTCGAGCCCACGGACCCTTCGGAGTTCTTGCTCGAGAGCGCCCGGCGCTGCCGCATCCCGCCGTTGCAGGCGCTGCGGCCCGAGATCCCCGCCGCGGCAGCCGACGTCGTCCAGCGCGCGCTGGCGGCCGACCCTGCCCGACGGTTTTCATCCGCCCAGGAGATGGAGGACGCGCTGGTGCGCCTTGCGGCCGCCGAGCGGGCCGAGATGGGGCCGCGGGTGGTGGCGGACTTCTGCCAGGCGCTCATGGCTCAGCCGCCGGGACCCTCGGTCAGCGGGGTATCGCCGACGCTGGTGGCCAAGACGCCGCCGGTGAGATCGGCGCGCCGGCAACGGCTTGCGTGGGGTGGAACGATCCTCGGCCTGGTGGCTCTTTCGGCCGCGGCCTGGTGGGCCTGGCCGGACTCGTCCGTGCCGCCGCCGGCGACCGAGAGTCCCTTGCCGACGGTGGATGCCGGGACGGCGCCGGACGCGGCGAGCGCTGCCGTCGGTTCGGACGTGCCAGCTTTCGGAGGAGCGGGATCGCTCGAGGAGGCGGCCGTCGATGACGGCGGGGTCGCTTCGGCTAAGACCCGGGATGCCGGGCCGCGATCGCCCGGGCGCAAGGGGAGTTCGCTCGCACCAGACGAGCCGGGCCCTGGCGGAGATCCGGCGCCGCCAGACGCGTCTCGCGCTAGCCGGGACGAGGACGCGGATGGCGGTGCGGGGGTCGGGACCGAGGGCGCGGTTGTGCGCGGGTTATCGGTCCGGGCCGACCGGGAGGTTCGCTGTGCCCTGGACGACGGCCCGGCCGCGCCCTGTCCCTTGACCGCCGGGGCGGAGCTCGCCGGCGCCCACCTGCTGTCGGTCGAGGACGACGAGGGGCTGCGCATCCGGGTGCGCCTGGAGAACGAGGGTGGCGGCTACCTGCTGGCCCTGCAGTCGGAGCCGTTCGCCATCCTGTCGCTGGACGGCGAGCCGCGGGGCCTCACTCCGCTCGCCAACGTGCGCCTCGGCCGCGGCGCCCACGCGGTCACCTTCGCCGCCGAAGGGCGGCGCTCGCTCACGCTCTACCTGTTTCTGCCGTAGCGTCTGGTGCTGCCGGGCGCCCAAGCCCCATTCCCAGATCTTCCTGGAACACCAGGAGCATGCCTGCATGCTCCTCATATTCGCCAATTCAGCCGAAGCCGACCGCTGTCAAGGGCGAGCGAAGCGAGTCGCAGGGCGACCGCAGGCCCTTGACAGCAAAGGTCGGGCGGAGGCTACGCGAGGGTGCAGCACCCGACATCGCACGTAAACACGCTGACGGCGCTTTCTTTGCAATGTTCAGTGCGCGCCGGTGCAGCGGGTGCGCACGGGCCGGCAGGCGGAGCGCTCGCAGGCGAGGCCAGGCTGACATTCGCCGTAGCCGCGGCAGGGGCTGCCGGCGGCCTTGCGCGGGGCGCAGCGCAAGCTCTCCTCGTCGCAGAACAGATCGGTGCGGCAGCCCGGCCCCACGCCGGGCCGGCAGGCGGCGTCTGGCAGAAGGAGGGCGGCGCAGGTCTTCTTGTCGCCGCTCTTCAAGCAGGCGTGCTCGTTGGGACAGTCCAGAGCGCTCTGGCACGGCTCGCCAGCGGCGCGCGCTCCCTCGAAGAGGTCGGGGCAGGACTCGAAGAGCGCGTTCAGGTCGGTCCAGCCGGTGCAGCCCGGCCGGCGCGCCAGCGCAAGACACGACGCGGCGCGGTCGGGGCGGTAGCGGGCCCGGCCCTCGGAGATCGCCCGCTGCAGCGGCGCGATCAGGTACTGCCGGGTGAGACCCTCGTGGTAACGCAGGCAGGTCTTTTCATCTGAGAAGCGGCTCCCGCCCAGGTCGGCGATCTCCTCGGCATTGCAGCAGCCAAAGAGCTGCTTGCAGAACGCCTCGGAGAAGGCTGAGGCGAACTCGTCGATGGCCAGTTCGCTGACTTCGGGCCGCTCGCAGCGGCAGCCGGCCGCAAAAAAGAGCAGGGCGGCGGTCAGCCACGCGGCGAGCGGGTGGCGGTGGGCCGGAGGGGGCATGGTCAATCGATGCAGATCCCGGGCGCCGGGAAGGCCGCGCACAGCTCGCGCACCTCCTGGGCGATGCGGGCAAGGCGCGCCTCGTCGGCCGGCGCCTGGCACACCTCGTCGATCCAGCGGGCGATGTGCTTCATCTCGGGCTCGCGCATGCCGCGGCTGGTGACCGAGGGCGTGCCCAGGCGGATGCCCGAGGGGTCGAAGGGCTTGCGCGGGTCGAAGGGCACGGTGTTGTAGTTGAGCTCCAGCCCGGCCCGGTCCAGCGCCTTGGCCGCCACCTTGCCGGGGATGCCCTTGCCGGTGAGATCGACCAGGATGAGGTGGTTGTCGGTGCCGCCGGTGGCCAGCGCAAAGCCGCGCGCCAGGAGCTCGGCCGCCAGGGCCTTGGCGTTCTTCACGATCTGGTGGGCGTACTCGGCGAAGGCCGGCTGGGCCGCCTCGTGCAGCGCCACCGCGATGGCGGCGGTGGTGTGGTTGTGCGGGCCTCCCTGGAGCCCGGGGAAGACCGCCTTGTCGATGTCCTTGGCCAGCTCCTTGCGGCACAGGATCATCCCACCGCGTGGGCCGCGCAGGGTCTTGTGGGTGGTGGTGGTGATGACGTCGGCGTGCCCCACCGGGGTGGGGTGGGCCCCGCCCGCCACCAGGCCGGCGATGTGGGCGATGTCGGCGCACAGTTTCGCGTCCACCTCGCGGGCGATCTCGGCGAAGGCGGCAAAGTCGATGAGGCGCGGGTAGGCGGTGGCGCCGCACCAGATGATGCGCGGCCGCTCGCGCCGGGCCAGCTCGCGCACCTGGTCCAGGTCGATGCGCCCGTCCTCGCGCCGCACGCTGTACTGCACCGGGCGGAAGAACATGCCGGTGATGGAGACGTTCCAGCCGTGGGTGAGGTGGCCGCCGTGCGGCAGCGCCAGGCCCATCACCGCGTCGCCCGGCTTGCAGAAGGCCAGGTACACCGCCAGGTTGGCCGGCGAGCCCGAGTAGGGCTGGACGTTGGCGTGGTCGGCGCCGAAGAGCTGCTTGGCCCGCTCGATGGCGAGGCGCTCGACGGGGTCGATGTTCTGCTGGCCCTCGTAGTAACGCTTGCCGGCGTAGCCCTCGGAGTACTTGTTGCACAGCACGCTGCCGCAGGCCTCCAGGACCGCCGGCGAGGTGTAGTTCTCGGAGGGGATGAGGCGGATCTTCTCGAACTGCCGCACTTCCTCCGCCTGGATCAGCCGGGCGATCTCGGGGTCGGAGTTTGCGAGCGCGGGGTGACGAGCCATGGGTCCTCCCGGGGTTCGGAGTTCGCGAAGGACATTAGGCCGCGGCGGGCCCGCGAGTCAACAGGGCCTCCTTTCTCCTCGGGGCCAAGGAGGGGGGGACCGACGGTGCCAGGCGCCGGGCGTTGCACCGGCCCGCCATCCCCCCGTTGACACCCTGGGCGTGCCGTTGCAGACTGGCATCCAGGATGATGGATGCGGTGCGCCACCCGGCGGCACGACAGGGTATGATGCGATGAAGAAGCCGAACGATGATCCCGCGCGCTTCGCCCGCGGCATCTCGAGAAAGGCCCGCATGGTCGGAGGACGGCAGGCAGCGCTCGCGGCCGTGTGGCTGTGGGCCATCTCGCTTTCGGGCTGCGACGAGGTGCGCTTCCGGGTGCGCACGCCGCCCGGCCAGGTGGTGGACGTGTTCCGCCAGGCCGAGGCGCCCACCATCGACATCCTGTGGGTGGTGGACAACTCGAGCTCCATGACCCAGGAGCAACAGGAGCTGGCCGATCACTTCGGCTCGTTCTTCCAGTTCATCTCCCAGAGCGAGGCCGACTTCCACATCGGGGTCATCTCCACCGACGTGTACGACCCCGCCCACCGCGGCCGGCTGCTGGGCTCCATCCCCATCATCTCCCGGGCCACCCCGTCCCCCGCCGAGGTGTTCGCGGCCAATGTCCACGTGGGCATCACCGGCAAGGGTGACGAGCAGGGGTTCACCGCCGCCTCGTTGGCACTGAGCGAACCGCTCATCTCCAACGAGAACGCGGGCTTCGTGCGTGAGGCCGCCAGCCTCTACATCATCTTCGTCTCCGACGAGGACGATCACTCCTTCGGTGAGGTCGAGGCCTACGTGCGGCGCTTCGAACAGATCAAGGGCGTCGGCAACGACAAGAGGGTGGCCTGCGCCGCGGTGGTGGGCGACGTGCCGGACGGTTGCCCCGGCGCCCGGGCGGGGACCCGCTACGCCCAGCTCGCCCAGGAGAGCGGGGGCGTGGTGGGGAGCATCTGCGACACCGACTTCGCGGGCGTGCTGGAGGCGTTGGGGTACTCCGCGGCCGGGCTCAAGCGGGCCTTTTCCCTGTCCCGGGTGGCGCTCCCGGGCAGCGTCACGGTGTACGTCAAGACCGGTTGCGGGCAAACCGCCATGGATCCGGCGGTGTGCGAGAAGGTCTTCGACGACTGCCGCGGCTCGGCCCAGGGCATCTACGGGCTCACCTGCGTGGTGAGGCAGGCCCTGCCCGACGGCGTGCTCTTCGACGCCGAGACCAGCAGCATCCGCTTCGTGGGCGCGGCGCTGCCGCCCTTCGGGGCCATCGTCGAGGTGGGCTACACACCGCGGGAGGAGCCATGAGGCGGCGCCTCTTGCCCGCCGGCGCGTATGCCCCGGCGCTCCTGCTACTCCTGGGCTCGGCCGGTTGCAGCGACGAGCCGCTGGTGCGGGCCGACCCCCGCATCCTGCTCGGCGCAGAGAGCATCGAATTCGGCGCGGTGGCGGTGGGGGATGCCGTGACCCGCGAGATCGCCTTTCAAAACGTCGGCCAGGGCCCGCTCCAGTTCACCACCTCGATCGAAGGATCTTCTGCCGGGGTGTTCTTGCCGGAGGCGCTGGACCTGCCACTTTCTCCGGGAGGGCAGGGGCGGCTGCGGGTGACGTTCGCGCCGACCGAGGTGGCGCGCTACCAGGTGGTGCTTGCGCTGCTCACCAACGACCGGCAGCACCCGCGGGTCGAGATCGCCCTCGGCGGGGACGGCTATCGGCGGGGCGAGCTCGAGGTCGAGCCGCGGCTCCTCGACTTCGGCATGGTGAACGCCGGCGCCGCCTCCATCCGCGAGGTCACCATCCAGAACATCGGCAACGGCGAGCTCAAGGTCACCGAGATCGCGCTGGACGCGGCGACCAGCAAGGACTTCTCCGTGCTGTCCTCCACGCGCACCCCGGCCACTCTCTCCGAGGGCGCCGCCGTGCCCATCCGCGTCGCCTACCGGCCGACGGCGGCGAGTGTCCCGCCCCCGGCCGGCATCCTGCGGGTACGGGCGGCCGACCCCTTCCGCCCCGAGGTGGAGGTGGCGCTTCAGGCCCGGCTCAACCGCGCCCCGGTGGCGCAGGCGGGGCCCGATCGCAGCGCGGAGCCGCTCGATCCGATCGAGCTGGACGGGAGCGAAAGCTTCGATCCGGACGGCGATCTCCCGCTGTCGTTCGCCTGGACCCTCACCCAGGCCCCGGTGGGCAGTCAGGCCCGCCTGGAGGAAGAGACCCAGCCGGTGGCGCGCCTCACCCCGGACCTGGTGGGGGTATACGAGGCCGAGCTGTGGGTGAGCGACAACACCGGCCTGCGGAGCCTGGTTCCGGACCGGGCGGTGGTCACGGTGCGGCCCGCCGAGCGGCTCCTGGTGGAGCTGGTGTGGGATTCGCCGATCGCCGATCTCGACCTGCACGTGCTGGCGCCGGGCGGAACCTTCGGTGGCCGGCTGGATTGCTTCTTCGGCAACCGTTCGCCCGACTGGGGAACGCAGGTCGACCCCGCGGACGACCCGCTGCTTCTGCGCGACGACCTGGCGGGCTTCGGGCCGGAGACCTTCGCCTACGCTCATCCCGTATCCGGCAGCTACTTGCTGCTTGCGGACTACTTCGCCTCCCACACCAGCTCGGGCGAGGAGCCGGCGAACGCGACCATGCGGGTGTTCGTGGACGGGCTGCTCAAGGCGGAGATCGCCCGCCGGCTCGAGCGCCAGGGGCAGCGCTGGAGCGTGGCCCAGGTGCTTTGGCCCGAGGGTACGGTGAGCGTGATCGACGAGGTGGAGTGAGATGAGGCGCGGCTGCCTATGGCTCGCTTGCTGGTTGTGCGCCTGCGGGGCGCCGCAGGACACCCCGGACGACGGCTCCACCCGCATCCCCTGCGCCTCGCGGCGCGACTGTCCGGGGCGCGAGGGGTGCCTGGACGGCATCTGCGGCCCGTGCTCGCGCGATCGCGACTGCGCCACCACCGAGTACTGCAGCCCGCTCGATCAGCTGTGTGCCCTGCGGCCGGGCTTCGGCGACGAATGCGCCCTGAACGGCGACTGCCCGCTGGGCGCCTACTGCGTGCAGGGCTTCTGCCGCGCCGCCGATCAGGTGACGTTGTGTCTTGGCGATCTGGACTGCTCCGAGGGCAAGCGCTGCGACCCCGCCAACCTGGTGTGCGTGCTGGACCTCGGCTGCGACCGGGACAGCGACTGCGCCGCGGGCGAGCTGTGCGACCTGGGCACCCGCCGCTGCCGGGCGGCCTGCACCCCGGAGAACCAGGAGGCGGTGTGCGGCTTCGGGCTGGTGTGCACCGCGGAGGGCCGCTGCGTCGAGTGCTTCCGCGACGATCAGTGCGGCGTCGGAAGGAGCTGTGATCTGTCCACCTTCCGCTGCAAGGGCCCGAACGCCTGCCTCACCAGCCGCGATTGTCCCTACGGCCAGGTGTGCAACCTGCAGACGCTCCAGTGCACCGTGCCGCCGCCGGCCTGCCTGGACAATCGCGACTGTCCCCTGGGCGCGAGCTGTGACACCCAGAGCGGCGAGTGCCGCTCCTCCGACTGCCGCCCCGATCGCTACGAGCCCAACGACACGCCCGCCCAGGCGCCGGTGCTCAAGGCCGGCCGCCAGGACGAGCTGCGCCTGTGCCCGGGCGACCTCGACTGGTTCGGCGTGGATCTTGCGCGTGGGGATCGGCTCCAGGTGATCGTGGACATCGACTTCTTCGCCGCCGATCACTTCCGGTTGGCGCTGTTCGCGCCGGAGGCCGTCCGGCTCCTCCAGGAGGACCCGCTGCTGCTCGATGTCACCGCCGATATGGGCGGCCGGTACCTCTTGCGCGCCCGCTCCAGCGACCCGGAGCGGGCCTACGGCTTGCTCCTCAAGATCTCTCAGGGCGTGCCCTGCGACAACGATGCGCTTGAGCCCAACGACGGCCCGTTGCAGGCCTCGACGCTCACCGCGGGCCGCGTCGTCGGTCTGGCGTTGTGCCCCTATGACGAGGACTGGTTCGTGGTGCAGCGGCCCGCCGGCGAGCCGCTCGAGGTGCGCCTCGACTTCGATCCCTTCCAGGGGGTGCCCTACCTCGATCTGATCGGCGGCGACGGCCGCACCTTGCTCCTGCGCTCCCAGGCCGCCGGCTCGCCCCAGACGGTGAGCGCCGATGGTTTTGCGGGAAGCCGCTTCTTCGCCCGAGTGTGGGCAACCCAGGCGCTGTCGTGCCGCTACGACGTGACCCTCACGCTGGGCGCGCGCCCGGCGGGGAGGTGAGGCGCATGAACTCACGGCCTTGGAATCGCGTGCGGACCTTTTTGCTGGGCGCGGTCCTGCTCCTGGGATGGAACCTCTGCGGTTGCGCCGGTGGCGGGGACCGGCCGGACGCAACCGTGGACACGGACGCCGGCCCGGACGCGGACGGCGCCGACGGCGACCCAGGCGATGGCGATGTCGCACCGGACGGCGCGGATGGCGCGGACGGCGGCGAGGTGACGCTGCGGGTGACCGGGGTGCTGCCTTCCCGCGGCCCGGTGGAGGGTGGCATCTGGGCCAACGTGCTGGGCGAGGGCTTCGTGCGCGGTTTCGCCGAGAACCCGCTGGACGCCCGAGACGTCACCGAGGTCCGCTTCGGCGACAATCAGGCCATCGACGTGGAAGTGGTGCGAGACGACATGATCAGCGTGCGGGTCCCGCCGGGGAGCCTGGGGCCGGTGGCGGTGAGCGTGAAGAACCCGAACGGCCAGGCGGTGGGCGAGGGCGTGTTCACCTTCATCACCGCGCTCCAGGCCTATCGGGTCGAGCCGTTCGCGCTCGCCGCCGAGGGCGGCACACCGCTCACGGTGGATGGTCGCGGTTTCGACGCGCACACCCGCGTGCTGATCGGCAACCGGCCCGCGTCCCGGCTCGAGCTGCTGGATGCCACCCGACTTGCGGCGCTCGCTCCGCCGGGGGAGCCGGGTCTGGCCGACGTGGCGGTGGTGGGGCCGAACGGCCGGGTGTCGTTGTTCCATGCCGTGCGTTACCACGCGCCGCTTGCGTTGGATGCCGTGGAGCCGGCGGCGGGCCGTGCCAGCGGTGGCGAGGCGGTGGCCCTCGGGGGCGCGGGGTTCGACGAGACGTGCCGCGCCTTCTTTGACGCCGCGGAGGCGGCCCTCTCGGGATGGAGCGGATCGCGTCTCGACGCGCTCACGCCGGCGGGGACGCCGGGCCCGGTGGACGTCTCGATCGCGAACCCGGTCGAGTCGCGGATTCTGCCCGGCGGCTATGTCTATCTGGACGCTCCCGCTGGCGACCTCGAGGTCGTGGCGGTGGCCCCGAACCGAGGCCCCGTGACGGGCGGCCACACGCTGACGGTCGTCGGCGAGGGTTTCTTAGCCGGGGTCGAAGAAGTGCTCTTCGGCGGAAACCCGGCCGGCATGTTTTCCGTCCTCGATGATCGCCGCATCCAGGCGATGACCCCCGCGGGCGTGCCGGGCCCGGCGGCGGTGACGGTGGTGACGGCTGGAGGCGACGCCACGCGAGATGGCGCGTACCGCTACTTTGAACCCGTGGTGCTCGATTCCGTGGAGCCCGCCAGCGGCCCGGCCGCGGGCGGCACCAAGGTGGTCCTGCAGGGAGCCGGTTTCCACGCGGGTATGACGGTGCGATTCGGAGGAGTGGCGCTGGAGGCCCTGGTGGTAGAAGACGCCGGCCATGCCCGCGGGTTGACGCCGGCCGGCTCGCCCGGCCCGGTGGACGTGGTGGCCGAGGACGGCGACGGCCGCGCGGTGCTGGCAAGCGGCTTCTCGTACCAGGGCGAGGCGCAGTTGTGGCGGGTGGAGCCCGACAACGGCGCCATGGCCGGGGGCACCTACGTGCTGTGCCTGGGCCAGGGCTTCGACGAGACGACGCGGGTGTGGTTCGGCGAGCGCCCGGCCACGGTGGTCCAGCGCATCTCGCCGTCAGTGCTGGCGGTGCGCACCCCGCGCGGCGATCCCGGCGAGGTGGAGGTGCGAGCGGAGTCGGGGCTCGGCGAGGCGCGGCTGCCCGCCGGCTTCGCGTACGTCGATCCCACCAACCAGCGCGGCGGGGCCACCGGCGGGCCGGTGCGCGGCGCGTTCAACGTCACCGCGCTGGACGGCTCCTGGTCGAAGTACGCGCAGCCGGTGCCGGGCGCCACGGTGATCCTGGCGGAGCCGGCCCTGTCGGCCCTGACCGACGATCGTGGCCAGGTCACCTTCTCCGGCCCGGCCATCGTGAAGCCGGTCACGGTGACCGTGGGCAAGGCGGGCTTCCAGGCCACCACCGTCTCCAACCTCAACGCCACCAACCTCACCGTGTACCTCTACCCCAACCAGCAGGAACCCGTCGTCATCGATCCGGGCGACCCGGGGGATCCCCACCTCGGCCGGATTCGGGGCCGGGTGTTCGGATTCAAGGATGTGCCCTGGCTGCCCGCTGGCCCGGACGTCACTTATCAGGCGCGGGTGAACTTCACCGCCTGGAGCCTGTACGGCGTGCCACCCTTCGGCGGGACGCCGCGCGGGACGGTCATCGAGCAGGACGGCGGGGCCTTCGACTACGAGGTCGGCTTCGGCTCCTACTCCCTGGTCGCCTTCTACGGTGCCTACCGGGCGGAGAGCGACGAATTCACGCCGGCCCTCATGGGGGTGCGCCGCGGCATCGCGGTCAAGAGTGAGGAGCCGCTCGAGAATCAGGACATCGTGCTCTCCACCGCGCTGGACCAGACGGTGACGGTCACCCTGCGCGACCCGCCCGCGCCGCCACCCGAGCGCGAGGCCCGCTACGCCGCCTACGTCAGCCTGGACCTGGGCGCCGACGGGGTGGTGTTCTTGTCCCAGGCGCAGGGCTCCACGGCGAACCTCCTCCTGGAGCGGTTGCCGGCCGCCGGGAGCGGGAGCTTCTTGTTCACGGGGCTCGCCAGCGTCCAGGGGAGCTACCCTCTGTCGTACGTGTTCCGCCGGCAGGAGGGCGGTTTCGGCGGCGGGGTGGAGCTGGGGCCGTTTCTGCCGTTCTTGTCGATCGAGGAGCCGGCCCGCGATCAGCCGCTGGCCGGCGGGCGCATCCGCTTCCGCCCGCTCGGGGGCGAGACGCCGGACTTCATCGAGCTGCTGATCGAGACCAACGATCTCTCGCCGGTGGTGCTGTGGCGGGTCATCCTGCCGGGTGACGCCACCGAGGTCACTCTGCCCCAGGAGCTGCTCGGGCTCCTGCCGCAGGGCCAGCCGTTGCTCATCCTGGCGTACTCCGCCGAGTCACCTCGCTTTTCCTTCGACGGGTTCAGCTTCTCTCAACTTTACTCGAGCCGGTGGACGCGCTACACGGTGGACGTGTCCCTGTGCCTCGCGCCATAGGAGGCAAGCCGGCATGCATCGCACGCGCGCCGCCTTTCTCGCTTGGCTCCTGTGCCTGCTCATGACCGGCTGTGAGGGAGGGGAGCGCCTGCGCACCTTCTGCACCGACGACATCGATTGTCCGGCGGGCTTCCGCTGCCAGCGCGAGACGGGCCTGTGCGTGTGCGCCGTCGACGGGGTGTGCCCGCCGGGGCAGTACTGCGCTCCGGACGGTCAGTGCCGCCGCCGCTTGTCCTGCGACAGCAACGCCGACTGCCCGGCAGGGACCTTCTGCGACACCACCACCGGCAACTGCATCGAGCTGGGCAAGTGCACTCAGGACCGGCAGTGCCCCGCCGGCCAGATCTGCTCCGAGGTGTTCTTCCGCTGCGTGCCCGGCTGCCGGCAGGACGGCGACTGCGAGCTCTACGACGTGTGCCTGGAGGGCAGCTGTCAGAAGGGCCTGTGCCGGGACAAGACCTTCTGCGCCATCGGCCAGCTGTGCGACGAGCTGACCCATCGCTGCTACGACGACACCCGCGGGCCGTACTGCGCCTACTGCAAGAGCACCACCATCTACGATCCAGACTCGTGCGGCGAGGGCCCCAACTTCTGCCTGGTCAAGGGCGGGGACCTGACCCTGCCGCCCTACTGCGGAGTGGACTGCGATCAGGGGCAAGCCTGCCCCAACGGCTACGACTGCGCCTCGGTGCGGATCGTGTACACCAGCGAGAACTGCACCCGCGACGATCAGTGCGCCTCCGGCGAGTGCTACATCCGCGAGGGAGACCAGAAGGGCTTCTGCCTGTGCACCCAGGACAGCAACTGCCCCCAGGACGCCTGCGATCTCACCTTCCTGCGCTGCAGCGTGACCCGGCGGCCGTGCACCCCCGGCGGCAACGAGTGTGATCGGCCCATCTTCTGCATCGGCGGCTATTGCCACATCGGGCGCAACTGCAAGCCGCTGGAGGGCCTGCGCTGCGAGGACTTGCGATGAGACGCGGGCTGCTCACCTGGGCCAGCGTGGCCCTGCTGTTCGTTCCGGCGGCGCGGGCGCAGGAGGCGGCCTCGGACGAGACGCTGATCCAGGCCCTGTCCGACCCCAGCTTCAAGGTGCGGGCCCAGGCCGCGGTGCTGATCGGCAAGCGCGGCGTCGCCGCGGCGGTTCCCCGGCTGGTCGAGCGCCTGCAAGATGAAAACCTGGCGGTGCGCGCGGCGGCGGCGCTCTCTCTGGGAAAGTTGAAGGCCGAAGCGGCCCGCCCGGCGCTGGCGGCGCTGTTGGGCCAGCCGGCCGGGCTGGTTCCCGAGGCGGCCGAGAAGGCCTTGCGCCTGCTGGACGAGGCCCGCGGGCGGCCGCGCTTCTTCGTGGTGATCGAGCCGGTGGTGGTGGCCGACGGGCTCTCCCAGAGCGGGCTGGCGCCGTTGCAGGAGGCGTTGCGAAAGAAGCTGGGCCAGCGCGCGGAGATCGTGCTGGCCGCCGGGGAGGAGCGCGCGCTCTCCGGCGAGCGGCTGCTGACCCACCTGGCGCAGCGGAAGCTCTCGGGAATCTCGCTACGACCCCGCCTGCTGACGCGGGAGATCGCCAAGCGCGGTGCTGCCCACCAGGCCCGCTGCAAGCTCAGCGTGGTCACCGCCAGCCTGGTGAAGAACCGCATGGAGTTCGCCGGGAACGGCGAGGCGGCCGCGGAGCTGGAGGCGCCGCCTTCCGACGATGAGCGCGCGGAGATCGAGGCCATGTTGTTCGAGGCCGCGGCGGGCGCGGCCCTGGAGCAGGTGATCGGCTACCTGGGGCGAAGAACCGACTGATACCGACACGGGAGAGGTCCATGTCCATGACCAAGTACCCCCGCAAGATGCGCAACTTCTTGCTCGACAAGCGTTTCCAGCTCAAGTACACCCTGGCGGTGGTGGTGCTGTCGGCCATCATCTCGACGGTGCTGGGGGTGCTCATCTACCAGGAGCAACAGAAGGTCCTCCAGGCCGAACGCGACAACTCCAAGCTGGTGGCGCTGGACGACCCGGAGCTGGACGCCGCCATGCAACAGGTGCTGGCGGAGAGCGACCAGAAGATCCAGGAGCGCAGTCGGCGCATGCTCTTTTCGCTGGTCGGCTTCCTGGGGCTCCTGGTCCTGCTGCTCACCCTGGTGGGCATCGTGGCCACCCACAAGATCGCCGGCCCGGCCTACGCCATGCGGCGCACGCTGTCGGCCATCGCTGATGGCCAGCTCCCCGTGGTGCGTGCCCTGCGCAAAGGCGACGAACTGCGCGCGGTGGCGGAGGAGCTGCGGCGCATGGCGGACAACCTGCGCACCCGCGAGGAAGACGAGGCCCGGCGGCTCGAGCAGGCGCTGGCCGCCCCGGGGCTCCCCGAACCCGCTCGCGCCGCCCTGGCCGGCTTGATCGAGGAGAAGAAGAAGCGGCTCGGTTGAGCACCGCCAATTATTTGATCGCTCGCTCGGGCCGCCGTACAGTCGAGTCATGAGCGGAAAATCCGAACCCTCGGTCAAACCCCCATCTCTGCCGCAGATCCCGGTGGCGAAGGCCACGCTCCGCGAGGACCCCCCTGCTCCCGCGCCGGGACCGTCTCGCCCCAAGGGTTCCAGGCGCTCCTTGACCGAGAGCTACCTGGCCTTCCTCAAGGACGCCTTGGTCCTCGCGCGCCACCTGCAGGTGGACCACGTGTTGTACGCCTCGGACGCGCCACCCCCCATCGAGCTTCTGGCGCGCCGGCCAGTCAAGAAACTGGTGGTGGTGGCCACTCACTCGGAGAAGATCGCGGCCAGTTGCGAAGAAGAAGGATTGCGCACCGTCCTGGTCCCCGGCTACGCCTTCGATCGCTTCGAAAAGATCAAGGTGGCGCTGGCCGCCTGCGTCTCCGGTCACCTCATGGAGAACGGCGATCGGGTGCTGTGCCTGGCCGGTCCACCGCACGCCGCCGCCATCAACACCTGCCTGTTCACGCACATCGGGGAGGACTCCGAGGAGCAGGCCGCGCTGTCCGTGCTGGGTGCGGGCCAGGAGTTCGCACCCCAGGTGCTGGAGGCGGTGTTGAACATCGCGCTCTCCATCGGGCACGAGGGGTTCGAGGGTTCCCCGGTGGGCACCATCTTCGTGGTGGGGGACTGCACCACCGTGATGGAGAAGTCGCGCCAGCTCACCCTGAACCCCTTCCAGGGGTACTCCGAGGACGAGCGCAACATCCTCGATCCCCGGGTGCGCGAGGCCATCAAGAACTTCTGCCTGCTCGACGGCTCCTTCGTCATCCGCGAGGACGGCGTGGTGTTGGCGGCGGGACGCTACCTGCAGTCGGCGCGCGATCTCGACATCGATCTGCCGCTGGGCCTCGGGACGCGCAACGCCGCCGCCATGGCGGTGACCAAGGTGTCCCGCGCCATCGCCTTCGTGGTGAGCAAGACCAGCGGGGCGGTGCGCATCTACAAGAACGGCGAGCTGGCCCTCGAACTCAAGCAGTCCCGCCGCCGGCTGTCGTGAGGCCTTGATGTCGGGTTGACCTGGACACCGGGTGGGACCATGCCTCAGCGAAGACGAAAGGCGCGTTGGTTGGAGGTGCTCGCGGCGTCGGTGCTGGCACTCGCGGGCTGTGGCGGTTCCGGGCGGGCACCGCTCTCCTTTACCGCCGTCGGCTTCAACACCGGCACCAGCGAAGGGACCGTGCCCGAAGGGGATCCCAACGGTGGCTACACCCGAGAGAAGGCGACGTACTCCGACCTGTACTACGGTGACGGATTGGCCTTCGGGGCCGTGGTGGACGACGCCCGGGAGTTCTTGACGGCTCTTCGCCCCGAGTTGGTGTTCTTTCAGGAGATCTTCTACAGCGGCGATTGCCCGTCCGTCCCCGCCGAGGCCCGCGCCGGCTTCGTGTGCGAGAGCTGGGTGGCGGGCCAACCCACCGTGGCCCAGCTCGTGGTGGGCGCGGGATACCAGGTGGCCTGCCACGTGGGCAAGAGCGACAAGTGCCTGGCGGTGCGGCGCGACTTCGGCGCCGTCCGCGGCTGCGGCGCGGACTTCTGTCTGGAGGGTCTGTACGGCTCGGCCGTCCCGGACTGCGGCCGGGGGGCGCGCATCGGCCGCGCGGTGATCGAGCTCGAGGGCGGCGGCACGCTCACCGCGGTCAACGTCCACGCCTCCTCGGGGTTCTCCGCCGAAGACCAGCAATGCCGGGTCCGTCAGGTGGAGCAGATCTTCGTGGACCTCGGCGACGGCCAGCCCGCGCTCTCGGGCGAGATCAACCTGGCCATGGGCGACTTCAACACCGACCCCGGCAGGCTGGCCCAGGTCGATCCCAGCGCCCAGCGTCTGAACGACTTCGCCGGGCCGGACCGGCCCTTCCGCTTCGTCTCGCCGGTCGGTCCCGATGCCACGCCGACCTACGCGGACCTCTTCAACATCGATCACGCCATCAGCGATCGGCTGGTGGGGAGCTGCGTGAGCCCCGGTGTCACCGCGGGCCACCCCCCGGTCAGCGACATCGCCTACTTCGATCACCACCCTCTGGTGTGCCACCTGCAGGAAGTGACGCCGTAGCTCGCTCCGACGACCGGGGCAGGCCTGGCCCCTGGCGGTTGCATGCGCCGCGCCGCCTGGGCTAAGCTCCCCGGCATGTCGAAAGACCTCATCGCCCACATCGCCTCCGGCATCCAGGCCCACCACGCACGCGCCGGCTCGCCGCTCGGCTTCGAGGAGTACCTGGCGCTGCTCGTGGCCGAGCCCGCCTTGCACTGCCGCGGCGCCGCCGAGTACCTGCGGGACACCTTCGACTTCTTCGGAAGCCAGGAGATCTCCACCCCCGCCGGGAAGCTGCGGCGTTTCGCCCTGTTCGACCAGGCCTTCGCCG
The DNA here is from genome assembly GCA_012798435.1 of Myxococcales bacterium. GTDB lineage: Bacteria > Myxococcota > B64-G9 > B64-G9 > B64-G9 > JAAZNF01. The sequence goes on from JAAZNF010000053.1 coordinate 22,098, forward strand.
GCGGGCTGGGGCGGGTGGCCGGCCAGGAGGAAGCCCAGAACAGCATCTACCGCCTGCTGAACAACTTCGTGCGGGTGGGCCGGGTCAACCGGCTCATCCTGCTCCACGGGCCGAACGGCTCCGCCAAGACCTCCCTGATCCGGGCCATGGCGCGTGGTCTCGAGCATTATTCATCGCAAGCGGCGGGGGCGCTGTATCACTTTCGCTGGGTGTTCCCCTCCAGCCGCTTCACTCACAGCCACATCGGTTTCGGCCAGAAGGTCGGGGCCGACCTGCCGGCCGCCCCGGCGAGTTTCGCGCACCTGCCCCCCGAGGACGTGGACGCGGTGCTGGCGTGCGATCTGCACGACCATCCGCTGCTGCTGATCCCGCCGCAGGAGCGCCTGCGGCTCCTGGAGCGCCTGCGGGAGGAGGGCCGGCTGCCGGCCGACGCGGTCTTGCCCGAGGCCCTGCTGCGCGGCGATCTGTGCCCCCGCTGCCGTCAGATCCACGACGCGCTGCTTTCGGCGTACGACGGCAACGCCCTGGACGTGCTGCGCCACGTCCAGGTGCAGCGCTTCCGGTTCTCGCTACGCTACCGGCAGGGCATCTCGGTGGTCGAGCCTCAGCTCCACGTGGACGCCTCCGAGAAACAGGTCACCGCCTCCCGCGGGCTGGCCGCGCTGCCGCCGGCGGTGTCCCACCTCGACCTGTTCGAGCTGGGCGGGCCGTTGGTGGACGCCAACCGCGGCTTGCTCGAGTACAACGACCTGCTCAAGCGCCCCATCGACACCTTCAAGTACCTGCTGGTGACCTGCGAGAGCGGCCAGGTGACACTGGACCGCTCCAGCTTGTTTCTGGACACCGTGTTCATCGGCTCCACCAACGAGATGCTGCTCGACTCCTTCAAGGGGTACGCCGACTTCGCCTCCTTCAAGGGGCGGCTGGAGCTGGTGCGCGTCCCCTACCTGCGCCGTGTCTCCGAGGAGGTGCAGATCTACCGCGACCAGATCTCGGAGCCGATATTGGACCGGCACCTGGCGCCGCACACCCTGTACCTGGCCTCGCTGTGGGCGGTGCTCACCCGGCTGCGCCCGATCGAGGTGGACGGCCTCACCGGGGAGCTGAAGTCGGCGCTGCAATCGCTGAACCCGCTGGAGAAGGCTCACCTGTACGACAGCGGCGAGCCGCCGCCGCGCTTCAGCTCGGCCCTGGCCCGCGAGATCCAGGCGCACGTGCCGGAGGCCTTCGCCCAGCCGGGCCAGGATTACGAGGGCCGCTCCGGGGCCTCGGCGCGCGAGGTGCGCATGCTGCTGCTGAACGCCGCCCAGCGGCCAGAGCGGAAGTGCCTGACCCCCCTCGGCCTGTTCGAGGAGATCGCCGAGCTCATGCGCGACCGTACCGTCTTCGAGTTCTTGCAGCGCAAGCCCGACGGCGAGTACGGAGACATGGAACGCCTGCTGCACCGGGTGCGCGAGGAATACCTGGAGCTCCTGGAGGACGAGGCGGCCGAGGCGCTGGGGCTGGTCACCTCGGCCAGCTACCGCGATCTGTTCAACCGCTACGTGCAGCACGTCTCGCACTGGCTGCGCAAGGAGAAACTCCAGGATCCGGTCACCGGCCAGCCGGTGCCGCCCGACGAGGAGATGATGAAGGAGGTAGAGGCGGTGGTACGGCCGGCGGACGAGGACTCGGCGGTGTTCCGTCGCAACCTGATCTCCCGCATCGGCGCCTTCGCCCTCGATGCCGGCCGGGCCGGCCAGGGCGGCACCGCGCTGGATTACGCGCGGGTGTTCCCGGAGATCTTCGGGCGCCTCAAGGACGACTTCATGAAGAAGCGCCGGGCCACCATCCAGCGCGCCTACCAGAACTTCTTGCGCCTTCAGGGCGGGGAAGCGCTCGAGGCCCGCGACGAACAGCAGGCGACCCGCATGCGCGACACCCTGATCCGCGAACGCGGCTACTGTATTGATTGCGCCCAGGAGGCGGTGGCCTACCTGCTCAAGCACCGCTACCAGTCCGAGGACTGATTCCCGGGCGAATCGGCGCAGTGGCGCTTCAGAAACGGAACTCGAGTCGCGCCGCGCCGGGGGAGGCGGGGGTCTCCAGCCACCAGGCAATCACGGTGGCCAACCCCAGGGCGGCGGCCGTGCCCAGCAGGGCCGCGCCGGTGCGGTAACTGCGCTCGGAGGAATCGTGGAGCGCGCCGGCCTGGATCTGGATGGGCTCGTCGTGCGCTCGCTCGGCCTGCACCCGCCCGGACACCAGCACGGCCACGCCTGCGAAGGCCAGCGAGCCCGTCAGGCTCAGGCCGGTGAGCGTCCAGGGGGTGAGGCCAGGTTCGCGCCGCACCACCCGAGGGATGCGAACCGCGTCCGGCCGGTGCCAGGGTGACAGCGACCCGTCCACCGTCTCGACCTCGCTTGCCAGCGTGCGCGGTGGGGAGCGCACGGGGGAGCGAGGCGGCGCTGGACGAACGGGCGCCGCCGCGGCAGAAGCGCCGGGGGTGGCCACGATGGCGCCGGGGGCCAGGCGCTTCGCCGAGAAGGGGCGCACCAGCGCGCCGCGGGAGGGCCCGCCAATCACGATGCGGTAGCTGTGCGGCCCAGGGGGCACGTCGATGCGGGCCAGTACCTCGCCGCTCGGCTCGAGTGCGTCGTCCGCGGGCAGCACGGCTCCGTCGGGCGGAGGCAGCGCGATGCGCACCGTGCCCTGCTCGACGTCGTCTCGCACCACGGTGAGGTCGAGCGGCACCGGGCGGACGCCGCGCGGCGACAGGCCACGCAGGCCCAGGCCCAGCTCCAGCGGGCCCTCGATCTCCAGGACCAGCATGCCCTGCGGCGCGAGCCGCAGCGAGGTCTGCGCCTGGCCGGACGAGATGACCTCGGCCGACTCGGAGGCGCCGATCACACGGGGGACCGCGGGGGGAGCGAGCAACAAGGAGGTGAGCAGCGCCGCCGGGCCGAGCATGGGTTCATTCTACCACGGCCGGAGCCTTCGGCGGTGTCTCCTCCACGACGGGGATGTTCTCGAAGGCCTCGACCCGGTCGTCGCGCAGGGTGACCGAGCGGCTCGGCGCGTATTGCCACTTCTCGACCTTGACGCCGTTTTCGAAGGAGCGCGTGATCCGGTCGGGATAGCCTCGGGACCGGATCAACGCATCGGCGCGCATGCCGCGGAGCACTTTCTTCTGGTCGATGGCCGCGCGTTCGGCCTCCGGTCGATCGGCGAACTCCGGCCGGGGATCGGCCGCCACCAGGAACGTCTCCAGCGCCGGGCCGAAGTCGGACTTCTTCTCGAACTCCGGCATCAGCACCAGCACCAGGGGCTTGCCGTCCGGCGCGGCCGGGCTGTCGAGCAGCACCCAGGTGAACGAGCGGGGGGATTCCAGGCGGCGCGAGGCCACCGCCTTCGAGGTGGGGAACTGGATCTCCCGCACCTTCACCCGCGTACCCATGGGCAGCACCCCCAGCGGTTCGCCCGGCAGCATGGGGGCACCCTTGCTGGTCTGGACCAGCACCCGCTCGTCGAAGGCCCGCTCCATGAGCAGGAAACGGTCTTCGTACACGAAGAACGGCCCGAAGTAGCAGGAGTGCTTGAGGAAGTACTCCTTGCCCGCCAGGTCTTTGGCGATGTCCTCCTGATCCTCGGGGGTCAAGCGCACGTAGGCCGGACAGGCGGCGAACACGAGCGCGCAGGCGCCAAGGCACAAAAAGAGAGAAAGACGCATGGGGACCTCCAAGTCGAGGCGAATGACGCCCCATTGTACTGAAATCCGCCCGCCTGTCACTGGTCCCCAATCCCCAATCCTCAGATAAGACTCGGCCCCACTGATTCCTCGGTGGATTTTGTACGCGAAGGGGTGACGCCGAGGGGGTCCCCGGCGAACGATCTTTCGGGAGAGAGCCGGGGGAAGAGGCGGCAGGACCCGTTCGCGTTATCCGGGGATGAGGGCCGATCGGGAGGCCTGGAAAGTTGCCTCGCGCCGTGGTAACCGAGAGGCGTTCCCGGGAGGTGCCCATGGCCCTGTTCCTCGACAGCGCCGAGCCCGAGGCGATCCGCGCCGCCATGCCGCTCGGCATCTTCGCCGGCGTCACCACCAACCCCGCGCTTCTCTCCCGCATCCCGCTCGCCGACCAGCTGGAGCACCTGGGCGAGATCGCCCGCCTGTGCCGCAAGACGCTCTACCTCCAGGCGCACGGCAGCAGCGTCGAGGAGTTGGAGCGCCACGCCTCGCTCCTCTACGAGGTGGCGCCCGGCCGCACGGTGATCAAGCTGCCCATGGGCCGCGAGGGCCTGCTGGCGTGCCAGGCGCTGCGCGCCCGGGGCGTCCCGGTGTGCCTCACCGCGCTGTTCTCGCCGTTGCAAGTGGCCGCGGCGGCGCTGGCCGGGGCGCACTCGGCCGCGCTGTACGTCGGCCGGGTGAGCGCCCGGGGCGAGGATGGCGTCGCGGTGGCCGCACAGAGCCGCCGGGTGCTCTCGGCGCTCCACTCGTCCACCCGCCTCTTGTGCGCCAGCGTCAAGGATCCCCCCACGCTGCTTTCGCTCCTCGAGATCCCCGACGCCGACGTCACCATTCCGCCGACCTTGCAGGAGGCGCTGCTCTCTCACCCCGGCACCGCCGAGGCCCTGGAGGCCTTCCGCGCCGCGGCCCGGAGCCGCCCCCCGGCGACGCCTTAAGCTCGCCGCCGCCGAAGTTCCAAGCCTCCACGCGCAGCCTCCGACCACAGACCAGAAGCGCGACCGCCCGCGCTGGCTTTGGAGGCCCCGCGGTCGGTCGCGTCAGAAGGCGGCAATGCAGGGAGGCGCGATCCCCGGCCGGGGGCTGAGAGAGACCCGAGGAAATGGAGCCCGATCCCGGCTTCATCTCCGTCCGGCGCGCTCAGGGCAGGAAGCGCTCGGGGTGCTTGAGCTTCTCGGGCAGGTAGGTGTCGATGACGTAGTTGAGGCCCCACTTGGCCAGGGCCTGCTGCTCGGCGCGCACCCCCATGTCCAGCAGCTTGTCGAAGGCCGCCTGCCAGGCCTTGTGGTGCAGCACGAAGGGGTCGTTCTTGAGGGCGTCGCGGGCCCGCTTGATGTCCACGTCCTTGAGCGGGTGGGTGGGCAGCTTGTAGTCCACGATGTCGTCGGGGGTGATGCCCAGGTAGGTGGCCTGGGGCACGCAGAAGTATTCGTTGATGTGCGCCGCGTTGCCCGAGCCGACCTTCAGGGTGCGGTAGATGTTGCCGATGCCGTAGGGATCGCAGTCCACGAACACGTACACCGGCAGTTTCTTCTCGTCGGAGAGGCGGCGCACGAAACGCCGGCAGGCCCGCGTGGGCACGCCGCCCATGGACACCAGGATGCAGTCGGCGCGTTTCCAGTAGTTGTGTTTCACCAGGCGCTGGAACATGCCGGCGGTCTCGATGGCCAGGATGAAGCGCGCCTTGGTTTCGAACTTGAGGTGCTCGACGCTGATGGGGATGGAGTAGGCGCCCGAGCCGAACTTGGTGCAGTCGATGCGTAAGGTCTTGCCGGTGTCCCGGTCCTGGTCGATGACCACCAGCCGGCCGGCCACCTCGCCGCCCTTCTCCTCGGGGATGAAGCCCAGCTGCTCGCGGTTGACCGAGAACAAGGCCTCGATGTCGTCGATCACCGTGTCGCTCTCGGGCTGGTCGTCGAAGCGCGCCGGGCCCCAGTTCTTGGAGACGTAGTAGGCCTCTCGCTTGGTGGCGATGTCGTCGCCGTCCACCAGGTCCTTGGACAGCGACAGCATGCGCAGGGTCTGGGCGAAGGTCTTGACCGTGCCCACCGTGAGCGTGCGCTCCTTGCGTCGCCCCTTGAGCTCGAAGTAGCCCACCTCCGGGCGGTAGCGCACGTTCTGCAGCGAGCGCAGCGGGAAGCGCATGCTGGGTTTTTTCCCTGCCAGGATGCTGCGGTGGATGTCGCGGGCCTCGCCGGTGATACGCTCGGCCATGGGGACGCTTTTCTTGGCCACGACTTCCTCCTAGACCGTTGCCCGGCTGCGGCGCAGCGTGTCGGTGAGCGTCTCGACCACCTTGCGCTCCTGCTTGTCGTCGAGGCGCAGCATCTCCTTCAGCGCGATGCCGATGTGCGGGATGTAGGTCTCGATGTACGAGCGCTTGCGCCCCTCCTCCGCCTCGCGGCGCCGCTGCGACAGGTGCACCGCCAGGCGCCGGCCGCAGGTCTGCAGCGCCAGGCGGATCTCGCGCAGGATCTCGGGGTAGCGCGCCACCGCCTCCTTGCTCTCGGAGGTGAACGGCACCCACACCGAGGCGATGTGCACCATGATCACCAGCGGGCCGGTCGGCAGGGCGCCGCGGGCCTGCTGCACCCGGTAGTTGCGCCAGTCGGTGTCCATCACCGCCTTGGTGATGGCGCAGTCCGACTGTTGGTACTGCAACGGCACCCGGTTGGCGAAGCGGTACAGGGAGGCCAGCTCCTCGCCCGGCAAACTGCCGCCCCAGGCCAGGCCGGCCTCCACGATGAAGGGGTTGCCTCGGTACACCGCCGGGGGGCGGGTGGCGGAGGTGACGAAGTCGGCCTGCACGCCCTTCTGTAGCCCCTTCAGGATCAGCTCCTCGCCGATGGGCACCACGCAGGCGCTGGGCGGACTCATCACCTTGACCTGGGAGAGCGCCCGGTGCAGCCGTTCGATCTCTTCGGGTTTCGTCGAGCGGGGCTTGGCCTCCGGCCGCAGCCCGGCGATCTGCAACATGGCCTGGGCCACCCGATCGCTCACGCGGGAAAACTCGCGCACCAGCATGCCGCGCAGGTCGCGGGCGCGGGTGTCCTTGAGCATCATCCCCAGGGCCCCGAGCTCCACTCCATGCGGGTGGGGCTTGATGGTGAGCGGCTCCGGCGGAAGCTCCTGGGTGAGGCGCTCGAAGGTGACCCGCTCGCCCTTGGGGCTCTGGTAGTGGATGGTGGCGTGGGGGTTGGCGATGGCGGTCTGCTCGACGTACTGGTCCACCGAGCGGCGACCGGCCCGGTACAGGGCCTCGATCTCCATCTCCACCCGGGTGCCGGTGGGGAAGGGGGCCTCCCAGGGCACGTCCTTCTCGTCGCGCACGCGCTCGGGCTCGTTCTTGCGGGTGTCGATGCGGATCTCCAAGCGGTGGGCCGGGCGGTCGGCGCGGGTGCGCGAGGTGATGCACACCGGCTTTCCCGTGGTGAGCTGGGCGTACATGCCGGCGGCGGAGATGCCGATGCCCTGCTGGCCGCGCGACTGGCGTAGCCGGTGGAACTTGGAGCCGTACAGGAGCTTGCCGAAGACGCGCGGGATCTGGGAGTGGACGATGCCCGGGCCGTTGTCGGTGATGCGCACCCGGAAGCGGTTCTCCGAGAGCTCCTGGATGACCACCTCGATCTCCGGCAGGATGCGGGCCTCTTCGCAGGCGTCCAGCGAGTTGTCCACCGCCTCCTTGACTGCGGTGAGCAGGGCCTTCTGCGGGTTGTCGAAGCCGAGCAGGTGGCGGTTCTTGGTGAAGAACTCGCTGACCGAGATCTCCCGCTGGCCCGCCGCCAGCAGCTCCGCCATCGAGCGTTCCTTGGTGCGCGAGCGCCGGGCCGAAAGCGGCTTCTCGCCGGCCGGCTCCGCTACCGTCGGGGCGGTTTCGCTCTCCGCAGGTTGGGGGGTCGCGGTCGCATCCGGCGCGGGAGCGGAGCGGGCCGGGCCGGTGCGGCGCAGGACCTTCTCCGGCGATACCGCGGTGTCGAACAGCCCGAGCTGCGCCGCGGCTTTCTTGCCCTTGCGCCTGCCGGACGCGGGCCGGGACGGGGCGCGCGGCGCGGACGGCTTCTGGGCCGCTTTGGCGCCGCGGCGGTTCTGGGAGCGCTGTGCCATGCCCTGCCTCCGAATCGGCCCCCCGCTCCGAGGACGGGCGCATGATAGAGAGCCACCGGGGTGCTGTCAAATGCAAACCCGCCGCGCCTTGTGCCAATCGCCCGATGGTATTAGTATTCTTCGCCGGAGGTGCCGTATGAGAAATCCAGGCAGGCTTCTGGGGGCTGTGAGTCTTGTCTTTTTCGCCGGTTGCTCCGGGTCGGACGGGAAGCCCGAGATCCCCTGGAAGCCCACGGACGTGGTGCCGATTGGCGAGCTGGGCGCGCCGCGCGGCCACCAACTCCTGCGCGGCATCATCCACGAGCACAGCCCGTACTCCCACGACGCCTGCGACGACTTTCCGCGCTTCGACCACCACTGCATCCGCGAGCAAAACTGTATCGCCGATTCCGAGTGCCCCGGCGACCACGCCTGCCACGACGGCTACTGCGTGAGCAAGCTCACCTGCTCCACGGACGGCGACTGCCTGCCGGACTTCACCTGCCCCGAGAGCCTGCGCAACGAGCCGTGTTTCCGCGACGCGCGCGCCGGCATGTGCGCGAGCGGGCAGGACTTCGTGTTTCTCACCGATCACGCCGCCATCTTCGCCGACTTCGAGTTCCCCGAGGTGTTGCTCTACCAGGAGGGAGACACGCTCATCCAGCGCGGCGGCGTCCCGGTAGCGAACCGCGCGCTGTGCCCGGACGGCCGGACGGTGCTGGTGGCCGCCGGCACCGAGACCTACATGATGCCCATCGGGTTGGAGCGCCACGTGGGCGAGACGCCGGCCGAGCGCCGGGCCGCCTACGAGGCGGAGGGGACCGCGGCCATCCAGGCCCTTCAGGCGGCCGGGGCGCTGGTGTTTCTCCAGCACACCGAGGGGTGGGACATCTCCTACATCCTGGACCAGCCCATCGACGGCATCGAGATCTACAACACTCACTTCAACTTGCTTTCGAACGCCGGCGCGGTGCTGGACCTTTTGGCCAAACTGACTAGCACCCCTGAGCTGCTCCCGGCGCCGGAGCTTCTGTTGCTGCCCATCTGGCAGGAGAACACCGCCGACCTGGAGCGCTGGTCGCGCGCCTCGGAGACGAAGAGGCTCCCTGGCGTGCTGGCCACCGACGCCCATCGCAACGCCCTGCCCGGCGACGCCGGCGACGGCGAGCGCATGGACTCCTTCCGGCGCATGATGCACTGGTTCTCGAACTACCTTGTGCTCGACCCCGGCGAGTTCGACGATCAAACCCTCAAGCAGGCCATCAAGGCCGGGCACGCCTTCGGCGCGTTCCACTTCCTGGGCTACCCGCAGGGGTTCGACTTCTATGGCCAGAGCGGCAAGACCATCCTGGAGATGGGGGACGAGATCCGCACGGGCGATCCGGTCACGCTGCGCGTCAAGCGCCCACGAGTGTATGCGCTCGACCCCGAGGCCGATCCGCCGCGCATCATCGCCCGCCTGCTCCGGGCCCAGGACGGTGGGTGGACCGAACTGGAGGCCAACGAGGGCGACATCCAGCGGGAGGTGGGCGCGGGGGTGTACCGCGCCGAGATCCGTATGCACCCCTACCACCTGCGGCAGTGGCTGGGCCGGGAACCCGACAACTACCTGCGGGAGCTGGTATGGGTGTATTCCAACCCCATCTACGTCCGGCCGGCGGGGTGACATCGCCGGATTTTGGCTTGCCAAGCGGCATTTCTCGTGCTACACAAAAATCGGGTCCAGCGCCGGCTGTGAATGCGGGCGCGAGGCCCGGGCGTGCTCTCGGAGGCGTTTTTGTTCAAGCTCATCATCGAAGACGACGAGGGACACACCACGGTCGTTCCGCTGGTGAAGGAAGAGATCACCATCGGGCGCAAGGAAGGCAACACCATCCGCCTGACCGAGCGCAACGTCTCGCGCCACCACGCCCGCCTGATCCGCTCCAACGGCTCGGTTTTCATCGAGGATCTGGACAGCTACAACGGGGTCAAGGTCAACGGGGATCGTATCGCCGCCCGCACCACCATCCGGGAAGGCGATCTGGTGGAGATCGGCGACTACCATTTCGCCATCCAGTGGGCCCCCGACACGGACACGCCCCCCGTTCCGGCCACGCCCGCCGACAAGGAGAAGCCGCCCGCGCCCCCTGCGGCGGCACGTCCGGCTCCGCCGCCGGTCGATGGGGCCACCGCCATCCTGCGCCTGCCGGTGGAGGAGAAGGCCCCCGTCGCGAGCACCGACGCCGGCCGTGCCCGGCCCATTCCGGACAACGAGGCCGGCCGGCTGGTGGTGGTGAGCACCGAGCTGGCCGGTTCGAGCTTCGTCCTCAACCGCACCGAGATGACCATCGGCCGCGGTGAGGAGTGCGACATCCAGCTCGTTCACCGTTCCGTCTCCAGCGTGCATGCCAAGATCGTCTTCGACGGCGGCATCTACCGGGTGATCGACCAGGACTCGGCGAACGGCATCCTGGTCAACGGCGAGGAGTACGCCCGGGTGGACGTCCGCAAGGGAGACATCATCGAGCTGGGCCACGTCAAGCTGCGCTACGTGGCTCCCGGGGAGAGCTTCCAGTTCGCTCCGCAGGCGGCCGGCCAGGTCACGCCCGCGGCAGCCGCCCCCGCGGCGCCGCAGTTCGACGAGTTCGAAAAGCCGAAAAAGAGCAAGCTGCCCTTGTTCCTGGGCCTGGGCGCGGCGGGGGTGGTCGTGATCGGGCTCGGGTATTATTTCCTCCAGTCGTCAGGCAGAGGCGGTCCGGGCCCGACGCCGCCGGAGGTGAAGGATGCCGGCTCGCTCTCGGTGTCGGCCGATGCGGGGGCGGAGCCGGGCGCGGACGAGGTGGCGAACCTGTTCCGGCAGGGCCTGGACCTGCGCGCCCAGCGGAACTGGGAGGGGGCGGAGAAGAACTTCTTGGCCGTGCTCGAAAAGAACGCCGAGCACATGGCGGCGCGCAACAACCTGGAGATGGTCCGCAAGGAGAAGGGCTACCAGCAGATCGTGGAGCGCGCCAAGAAGGCCATCGCGGAGCGCGACTGGGACGCGGCGTTGGGGTTCCTGACCGAGATCCCCAGTGACAGCGTGTACCGCAAGGACGTGGAGCCGCTGCGGCCCGAGGTGCAGTCCCAGTACAAGCTGTCCCACCTCAATCAGGCGAAACGCCTACTGGAGCAGAACCAGTTCGCCGAGGCCATCCGGCACGCCGACAGCGTGCTGGCCGAGGACGAGAAGAACCTGGCCGCCCTCAATCTCAAGCGCGAGGCGGAGACTTTGCTGAAACGCCGCAATGCAAAGCCGCCGGAGCCGCCCAAGGGACTCGACAAGCCCAAGCCCCCCGAGCCCCGGGCGGAGGTCAACCGCGAGCAGCTCAAGAACCTCAATCAAGAGGCGTACGCGCTCTCGCAGGCGGGACAGTTCGACAAGGCGGCCGAGATCTTCCAGCGCATCCTCAAGATGGACCCCGGCTACTGCAACGCTATCGCCGGTCTGGGCGTCGCGAACGCCAAGATGGGGAACCGCGACAAGACCATCCAGTACTACCGGATGTTCATCCAGAAGTGTCCCAACGACCGCCGCGCGGCGCAGGCCCGCAACCTGCTCAAACAGTTCGAGGACGAGCAACCCTAGGCGGATTCGTCGTCGTTTCGTAATGTTCCTGTGATCTGGCAGGGGGGGATGTTGGGCGATCAGGCCGTTCGACGGGGCCTTGCGTCGCGCCACCCGGCCTCGTGATTCGCAATTTTTGGCTAATCGGCGCCGAAGAACGTCGCCAGCTCCTGGGCGTCGGGAGTGGCGGCGAGCTTGCCGCGGGCGACGCACATCGCGATGGCCGGGCCCAGGATCTGCCCGACGTGCTCGAGGAAGGCGGCGTCGTCCGGGCTCAAGGCCGGCTTGTGGGCCAACAGCTCGCGTACCAGCAGCGTCCCGGACAGACCCTCCCGAGGAGAGAACGGCACCGCCGCGAGCACCCGGTTGGGAGGCGCACCTTCCGGTTCGGCCGGGAGGTACACCTTGCCTCCCTCAAGCGCGCGCCGGATGGCGTCGGACAGGGGAACGGGCAGCGGCGCCCCGCGGACCTCGGGGCGGCCGAAGAGCCGCACCAGGCCGCCGTCCGGGCCCACCACGGCCACCGTGTACCCGGAGATCCCCACCAGGTCGCGCAGGGCGTCGGAGAGGGCGTCGCCGAGGCCCCTGGCCCCGACGCCATGGCAGAGCGAATTCTGCAGGGCCAGCCGGCGGGCCAGCCGCAAGTGGTCGGCGCGCAGCCCGTCGTAGGACGCCCGCAGCTGCTCGTGATCCTGGAGGAGTTGGGCGAGGGGATCGATGGTGGGGATGGCCTCGCGCTGGAACTCCCCGGCGTGCAAGCTGACCCGGGCGAAGATCCCGCCGGGTTGGCTCGGCGAGACGCGCACCTGATCCGCCACCAGAGAGTCGATCAGGCGCCGGCTCTCCTCGTCCATGTGGATGAAGCGCACCCCCACGCCGCCGATCTTCTCCTCGGTCCCCTCGACCCGACGCACCACCCGGCCGTAGGCGAGCACGGGCTTCGCCACCGGCTCCGGCAGCGAGAACGACAGGCGCAGGCAGGCGTCCAGGGGAAGCGGCGGATCCATTTCGATGAAGATGCCGTTGCGGCTGAGGTTCCGGCTGTACTCGAAGAAGATGCCCTTGAAGTCCTCGAACGAGATCTGCATCGAGGCGTTGATGCGGGGAAAGCGCCGGCGATCCACCCGGCCCAGCAGCTCCTCGACCTTGTGATCCAGCTCGTCGCTGGCGATGGGCTTGGTGAGGTAATCGTCGCAGCCCGCCTCGATGGCGGCCCGCACGTCTCGATCTCGGCTGGAACTGGAGATCACGATGAGCGGCCACTCCCGCTCCGGGTCCGCCTTGAGCCGCCGGCACAGCGCAAGCCCCTCCTTGGCGCCCGAATCGAGATCCAAGAGCACCACGTCCGGGGGGTTCTCCCGCAGGCGGGCGTCGGCCTCGCTGAAGTCGGCCGCCCGCTCCAGCCGCCAACCCCGCCAGCCGAGCACCATGGCGGCCATGTCGCCAAACGGCCGGACAGCGGAGATGAGCAGCACCCGATCCATGATTTCTCCCGGCAAGACCATAGACAGGAACCGGTATTTTTGCAACAATTACACCAGTGGGAACCGGTCCTTCGGGGTCGCGCCGGCGTTTCGGCTTGACCAGCGGCAACGGGCGTGGTACACGGCGCCCGTTCCTCGTTTGTCGTTGGGCCGTGACGGCTAGGTCAGGGGAGGGCGTATGAAAAATCGGGTGGTGGAAATCCTGGTCCTGGACGACGATCCGGACACATGTGAGGTCCTCAAACATTATCTTTCCAAGGAGGGTTTCAAGGTCGAGGTGGCCAACACCCCTGCCAAGGGGCTGGATCTGCTGGAGAGACAGTCCTTCCACATCCTGATCCTCGACCTGCGCATGCCGCAGATGGACGGCATCCAGGTGCTCGAGAAGATCCGCGAGAAGGACCGAGATCTGGCGGTCATCGTGCTCACCGGCTACCCCTCGGTCGAGACCGCGGTGGCCTCGCTCAAGGGCGGGGTGGCGGACTACGTGCAGAAACCCATCGACAAGGACCGCCTGGTCGAGGTGGTGCGCAACGTGGTGCGCCAGAAGGGCCTGATGCAGACGCCCGAGGAGAAGCTGCTCTCGGCGGTGGGGGCCAAGGTGCGCGCCCTGCGCAAGGAGCAGGATCTCACCCTCAAGCAGGTGGCCCGGCGCACCGGGCTGTCGGTGAGCCTGCTCTCCCAGATCGAGCGGGCCGAGTCGGCGGCCTCGGTGGCATCGCTGTTCAAGATCGCCTCAGCGCTGAACTCCAGCCTGGAGGATCTCTTCTCCGGCTTCTGAGCGAACGCGCCAAGCCCCCCTCCATTCCTCCCCACGGTCCTGGGAAGAAGGAGCCAGAAGATCTTCTTTCAGAAAGGGGGCAAGCCCCCCTTGAGCCCCCACCCGAAAGAACCTCGGAAAAACCTGCTGGTAAGGCAAACCGCGGAAAACGGAAGGGCCTCTTCGATGAAGAAGAGCATGCCCGCATGCTCTTCATATCAGCAGATCCAGCCGAAGCCCGATCCCTGTCAATGGCGAGCGGAGCGAGTCGCGAAGCGACCGTAGGCCATTGACAGCACAGGTCGGGCGAAGGCTATGCGCGGCGCATGTCCGAAAAAAAAGCCCCTCCCGCGGGGGAGGGGCTTTCGCCTTCGAGTCAGGCTCGCTTACGGCCGGCAGGTGTCGGTGTCGGGCTTGCAGTTCCAGACTCCGCCACCGAGGTCGGTGCAGGTGCTGCCGCTCGGGCACTCGTTTCCGCCCTGGGTGCACACCTTGCCGCAGTACTTCTCGCCGGGGACCGCCACCGACTCGATGCAATTGGCGGTGCCGCAGTCGGCGTTCTGGGCGCAGATGGAGCACAGGGGGCTATCGGTGTCGGGCTTCACGCAGGCGGTGCCGTACTCGGTCTGGGAGAGCCCGATGTAGACGCACTCCATGGTGTACGCCGCGCAGTCGGCGTTGGTCTGGCACACCGCCGAGCAATACCCGGCGGTGAGGCACAGGTCGTTCGCGCAGGGAGTGGTCTGGTTGCAGGTCTCACCGGGGTTGGCGCCGTTCTGAACCGGCGTGGCGCACAGCGCCTCGATGCCGTTCACCGTACCCACGTACACGCATACCTCGGCCGGGTTGTTGTCCGCGCAGGTGGCGTTGCTGGTGCATGCCTCGGCCGAACCCTCGAACTTGATGCAGCCGCCGGTGGAGAGCGTTTCGCTCAGGCCGATGGCGGCGCAGATCATCCCCGAGGGGCAGTCGGCGTTCACGTCGCACAGGGTGGAGCAGTAGCCGGCGGTGAGGCACAGGCCGCCAAAGCAAGGAGGCGAGGTGTCGGAGCAGGCGCCACCGGCTGCCACGCACTCGGCCGGGACGGCCGGGTCGCAGTTCTGGGAGGTGCAGACCTTCACCACCGCGGTGCCGGTGGGGTTGGTGTAGAAGTCGCACATCTCGCCGGCCGGGCAGTCGTCGTGCGCGCCGCAAGCGGTGCCGCTGCCGGGGAACCAGCGGCACACCGCGCCGTAGCCGATCTGTGTGCAGTTCTGGTCCAGGCAGAAGCCGATCTGGGTGCACACCCCGCCGGGGGCGCAGTCCTCGTTGGTGTCGCACATCGAGGTGCAGTGCCCGTCGAAGCACATGCCTTTGCAGGGATCGGGGCTGGCGTTGTCGTCGCATGCGGCGGCGAAGTCGATGGTGCCGCTGGTGGACTCGCAGGCGCCGATGATGGTGTTGTTGGGGCCCAGCGTGGGCATGCACACCTCGCCGCTCTTGCAGTCGGAGTTGCCGGTGCAGCGGCCGGGGATGCAGGCGCCGGTGGTCTGGGTGTCGCTCACCCGCAGCAGCCCGCATAGCATGTTGCTCGGGCAGTCGGTGTCGTCCTTACACAGCGCGGAGCAGAAGTAGTCGGTGCCCGAGCCGATGCAGAAGTCGCCCCAGCAATCCTTGCCGGTGACCTGGTAGCAGTCGGAGCCGATCGGCATGCAGGTGGCGGCGTTGGCCGGGTCGCAGTTCTGGTTGATGCACACCTTCTGCACGGTGGAGGAGGCGCCCGGGGGCAGGTAGTAGGCGCAGTAGGTGCCGGCCGGGCAATCGCCGTTGCCGTCGCAGGCGGTGAGCGGGCCCTCCATCCAGTAGCACATGCCGACCGAAGCTATCGTGGTGCAGCTGGATTCCATGCAGAAGTTGATGGTGTTGCACACCATGTGTTCCGGGCAGTCGCTGCTCATCTCGCACACCTCGGAGCAGTGGTCGTTGAGGCAGTAGAAGTCCGAGCAGCGCTCGCTGGCCGGCAGGTTGTTGGCGTTGGCGTCATCGTCGCACACCGCGCCCGGGGCCAGATCGCCCAGCCTGCTGCAGCCCGGCTCCATCTTCTTGCCGTCCTTGCTGGGGAAGGGCACGCACACTTCCGGCGGCTCGCAGTCGGCCGAGCTCTGGCAGAGGGCCTGGCCAGCCAGGCAGTAGGTCTCGCCGCCGGAGATGGGCTGGCAGGTGAACGCCTTGTCCGGATCGTTGGGATCGCGGCAGTTGGTGCAGTCCGCGTCCGAGTTGCACTTGGCGGAGCACACCGCGTTGGGGTCATCGTCGCCCGCGGAGAGGCAGGGGAAGTTCGGGTCGCAGGCCGAGCTCATCTGGCAGGCGCAGGAGGAGCCGCAGGTGCCGCTCTGGTCGCCGCAAGCGCAGCCCTTGCCGCCCTTGAGACAGATGAAATAGTCGCCGCCGGCGTCCACGCAGCACATGGTCTTGCCGTCGCCGGACTGGTTGGTGCACTCGCTGTTCGACTTGCAGTCCTTGATGGTGCAGAAGCCGGTCTCCTGGCCCACGTACTTTAGGCAATAGCCGGAGCAGCACTCGGTGGGCTGGGTGCAGGTCACGCCGAGCTTGAAGCACCCGCCCTCGGGCACGCAGGCCAGCGGGCCCTGGTTGACGAAGGTGGGATCGCAGTTGCACTTGGCATAGCCGTTCTCCACCACGCAGGTGCCATGACCGCTGCAGGTCTGGCCGGTGCAATCGATGGGGATGGCCTTGCACTCCAGACCGTCGGCGTAAAAACCGCTCTCGCAGTTGCAGGCCGCCTGGCCGCCGTTGTCCACGCAGGTGCCGTGGCCCGAGCAGGTGATGTCCTTGCAGACGTCTTCCGAGGAGGCGCAGCCGCCGGCGAGCGCGAGCAACGCCACGCAACACAACCCGAAAAATACGTTCCGACTCATGAACCTGTCCTCCTGTCTGGGGTGGGTCAATCGACCTCGGTAAAATCGCATCCGGCGCGACCGGGGGCCATTCTGCGGGATGAGGCTTTTCCTGTCAACCCCAATCTGCGGCCCATTTTCGGCCGGATTGACAGACCGGGCGCTTTTCGGTTTTCATCGGTCCGGAGGCTCCCGATGAGACGCTTTGCCGGTGTGCTCTGGCTGCTCGCCCTGGCGGTGCCCGCCGCCGCCCAGGAGGACGAGCCGGTCACCGATCCGTTGCAGGATCCCTCGCTGCTCGACTCCCTGCCGGAGCCGGACAGCCCGCTGTACC
>JAAZNF010000010.1 GCA_012798435.1 Myxococcales bacterium
CCCGCAGGTACCCGCCGCGCCACCCGCGGCCCAGGCCCCGGCCAAGTTCCCCCTGCCGGCGCCCACGCGTCCGGCCGTTCCCGCCACCCGGCCCCCGGCCCCGGTACCGCCTGCGCCCGCACCAGCGCCGGTCCCGGAGGCGCCGACCGCGCCGGCCGCCGCGGCTTCCATCCCGGGGTCGTACGCCGCCTGGCGCCCGCCCTCGCAGACCCGCATCTACCGGCCACCCGCCCCCGAGGAAGTGCCCGCACCGGAGCCGAAACCCCGCACCGGTGTCACGGTCAGACCCCGCGTGGAGGCCGCGCCGGCCCCGGCGCGCGAGTTGCCGCCCGAGGTGCTGGCCGCCCGCCGGCTGGCCGAGAAACCGGTGGCCAACACCGCCGGACCGACTATCTTCGGTGAGGATCTCATCTCCGAGAAGAGCCTGGACGAGGTGATCCTGTCGTACCTGTCCGGCGAGGCCGACGAGAAGCGGTGAGGCCGACCGGCGGCAATACCTTGGCCTGGACCATGCGCGCACTTCTTGCAGGGAATTTGCAGCGCGGCCGCGCGAGGGAGTGCCCGCCTTGATCCAGATGTACCACGTCTACATGAACTACGGCCCCGACCAGCCGGTGCTGTACGACATCACGCTGCGCATCGGCAAGGCGGAGTTCGCCTTCGTCACCGGGCCCTCGGGCGCGGGCAAGACCTCGCTGCTGCGGCTCATCTTCCTGGCCGAGCCTTGCGCCTCGGGTCAGATCCTGGTGGCCGGTGAAAACGTGGCCCGCCTGCCGGAATCGCGGCGCCACCTGGTGCGGCGCAAGATCGGGGTGGTGTTCCAGGACTTCAAGTTGCTCCCGCTGCGAACGGTGGCCGAGAACGTGGCGGTGGGCCTGGAGGTGCTGGGCTGGCCCCGCCGCCAGGTGCGCCGCCGGGTGGAGGAGATGTTGCGGCTGGTGGATCTGGAGCACAAGGCCCACGTGCTGCCGGCACGGCTTTCGGGCGGAGAGCAGCAGCGGGTGGCCATCGCCCGGGCCATGATCGGCGATCCGCCCATCCTGCTGGCCGACGAGCCCACCGGCAACCTGGACGCCGAGCTGTCGCTGCAGATCTACGATCTCTTGGAGCGCATCAACGCGCGGGGCGCCACGGTAGTGGTGGCCACCCACGACCGCGCCTGGGTAGAGCGCACCCACCGCCGGGTCATCGCCCTGGAGCGAGGCCGGGTGGTCACCGGCGGCCTGCCCGCCGCCTGACACGCCGGGAGGAGCGTTGGCCCGCCTGTTCACCTTCCTGCGCCAGGCCCTGACCCACCTGCGGCGGAGCCCCTTGCTGGCCGGCGCCGCCCTGCTCACCATCGGGGTGGTGTTCTTGCTGCTTTCGGTGTTCGGCCTGCTGGGCTACAACCTGGCGCTGCTGGCGGAGTCGGTGGGCCAGAATCTGCAGGCCTCGGTGTTCTTCTCGGACACGGCCAGCGAGGCTGAGCGCGAGGCGGTGCGCGAGATCTTGCGACGATCGCCGCTGGTGGCCGGGTTCGAGGAGCTCACCCCGGCCCAGGCCATGGCGCGGTTCCGCTCACGTTTGGGCCCGGACCAGGCCATCCTGGAAGGCCTGGGGGAGGACTGGCTACCCGCCTCGCTCGAGATCCGCCTCACCGCGGCGGGGCGGGATCCGGCCGAGATGGAGCGGCTGGCGCAGGCGCTGCGCCTGCCCGGCGTGGAGGACGTGCAGCACGGTCAGGCCTGGCTGGAGCAGTTCGATCGTTTCCTGCGCGCGGCCCGCCTGGGGGCGCTGGCGGTGGGGTTGCTGGTGCTGCTGGCCGCCCTGGTCATCGTCTCCAACACCATCCGGCTGGCCGTGTACGATCGCCAGGACGAGATCGTCATCTTGAAGCTGGTGGGCGCCAGCGACGCCTTCGTGAAGGTGCCCTTCTACCTGGAGGGCCTGCTGCTGGGAAGCCTGGGCTCCCTGCTCGGCGTGGCGCTGGCATGGTTGCTCTCGGCCGTGGTGCAGCTCGAGCCGGGCTGGCTCCTGCCCGAAGGCCTCGGCGCGCTGGCGCTCGAGCCGCGCAACCTCCCCTGGGAGGGCTGGGTGGCGCTGCTGTGCGGCGGACCGGCGCTGGGAGTCATCGGGACCCGTCTCAGCCTGGGGAGGCACCTCCGGGTATGAAGACGCGGGCTGCATGTCTTGCGCTGGCGCCTCTCATATGGGCGGCAAGTGGTTTTGCGGCGGACAACGCCCACCCGGTCCAGGAGGACCTCAGCGAGGTCAAACGCGACCTGGAACGCGAGCGGCGATTGCTGCAGGAACTGGAGCGGGAATCGGGCTCGGCCCTGCGCGTGGTCTCGCGCATCGAGGAGGACCTGGCGCGAGCCGAGCGGGAGGAGAAGGAGGCCCGGGCGGAACTGGCGCGCCTCGAGCAGGATCTCGAGGAGCACCGCGCCCAGCGCGACCGCGCCGAGGCCGAGCGCCGAAAGACACAGGAGCGGTTGCGGCAGCGTCTGCGCAGCCTGTACCGGCTGGGCGAGCTGGGCTGGCTGCGGCTGCTGTTCTCGGCCGAGTCCCTCTCCGACACGATGTGGCGCTACCGTCTGGCCTGGCAGATGGCCCGTAACGATCGGCGCCTGGCGCAGGACCTCGCCCGTCGCTCCGCGGAGCTCATCCACGCCGACGAACGCATCGCCGCCCGACAAAACGAGGTGCGCGGCGCGGCCGCCGCGGTGGCGCGGCAGCGGGAGGCGGCCCTGCGCGCCCGGCGCGAGAAGGTCGAGCTGCTGCGCCTGGTTCGCAACCGGGAGGCCCTGCACCGCCAGGCGCTGCGCGATCTCACCGCGGCCCAGCAGCGCCTGCAGGAGGTGATGCAGGGCCTGTCCGGGCAGCCCGGCGCCGGCCGGGGCTTCGCCACCTGGAAGGGGCGCCTGCCGCCGCCGCTGGAGGGCGCGCGGGTGAAGGTGCCCTTCGGCCGGATCGTGGAGGAGCGCTTCAAGACCATCACCTTGCACCCGGGAGTGGACATCACGGCGCCACGCGGGACCCCGGTGCGGGCGATCTACCCCGGGCGGGTGGCCTTCGCCGACCGGTTCGCCGGGTACGGCCTGCTGTGCATCCTCGACCACGGTGGTTCCTATTTCTCTCTGTACGCCCACCTCGACGAGCTCAAGGTGCGCGCGGGCGACACGCTGAAGCAGGGACAGGTCCTGGGCGCCGTCGGCGAGACCGGCTCCCTGGAAGGGCCGATGCTGTACTTCGAGATCCGACAGGGGGAGCGCGCGGTGAACCCCGAGGAGTGGGTGCGCTTCTCGCGCTAGCCCCACTGCCCGGCTCAGGCCGGTTTCAGCACCAGCATGGCCAGCGGCGGCAGCGTGAGCACCAGCGAGTGCGGATGCCCGTGACAGGGGACCGGCTGGCTGTCCACGCCGCCGGCGTTACCCACGTTGCTCCCGCCGTACAAGGCGCTGTCGGAGTTGAGGATCTCCAGGTATCGCCCGGGCCGCGGGGCGCCAAGGCGGTAGCCGGTGCGCACCACCGGTGTGAGGTTCAGCACCACCACCACCTCCTGCCCGTCTCCCCAACGCTGGTAGGACACCACCCCGGTTTCGGCGTCGTTGCAGTCGATCCAGAAGAAGCCGCCCGGCTCCAGCTCGCGCCGGTACAGGGCGGGTTCGTTCTGGTACAACCGTAGCAGATCTTGCAGATAGCGCAGCAGCCCGGCGCGCTCGGGCTCGCGGGACTCGTGCCAGTCCAGGCTGTGGTCGCAGTTCCACTCGCGGCCCTGGCCGAACTCGGCGCCCATGAACAGGAGCTTCTTTCCCGGGTGGGTGAGCATGTACCCGTACAGCAGGCGCAAGTTGGCCAGCCGCTGCCAGTGGTCGCCCGGCATCTTGTCGTAGAGCGAGCCCTTGCCGTTGGCCACCTCGTCGTGCGACAGCGGGCAGATGAAGTTCTCGGTGTAGGCGTACAGCATGGAGAAGGTGAGATCGTTGTGGTGGTACTTGCGGTGCACCGGGTCCTTGCGAAAGTAGCGCAGGGTGTCGTTCATCCAGCCCATATCCCACTTGAAGCCGAAGCCGAGCCCGCCCAGGTGCACCGGCCGGGTCACGCCGCCCCAGGCGGTGCTCTCCTCGGCCACGGTGAAGGCGCCCGGAAAGTTGCGGTACACCTCGGTGTTGAAGTCCTGTAAAAAGCGGATGGCCTCGAGGTTCTCACGGCCTCCATAGCGGTTGGGCAACCACTCGCCCTCCTTGCGGCTGTAGTCCAGGTACAGCATGGAGGCCACCGCGTCCACCCGCAAGGCGTCGATGTGGAACTGGTCGAGCCAGTACAGCGCGTTGGAGAGCAAGAAGTTCTGCACCTCGTAGCGGCCCAGGTTGAAGATCAGCGTGCCCCAGTCGCGGTGTTCGCCCAGGCGGGGGTCCTCGTGCTCGTAGAGCGCGGTCCCGTCGAAGCGCCGCAGCGAAAAATCGTCCTTGGGGAAGTGCGCCGGCACCCAGTCCAGGATCACTCCGATGCCGGCCTGGTGCAGCGTGTCGATCAGAAAGCGCAGGTCGTCGGGGGTGCCGAAGCGGCTGGTGGGCGCGAAGTAGCCGGTGACCTGGTAGCCCCAGGAGGGATCATAAGCATGCTCGGCCAGCGGCAAGAACTCGACGTAGTTGAAGCCCATGGCGCGACAGTGCTCGGCCAGCCGCGGCGCCAGCTCACGGTACCCCAGGAAGCGGTGGCCCTCCTCGGGCACGCGCTGCCAGGAGCCGAGGTGCACCTCATAGATGGCCATGGGCTCGCGCCGCACGTCGCGCCCCGCGCGCGCGCTCATCCAGCCGGCATCGCCCCAGGCGTAGTCGGACAGCCCCATCACGATGGAGGAGGTCTTGGGCCGCAGCTCCATGAATAGGCCGAAGGGATCCGACTTGAGCCGAAGATTACCGTCCTGGGTCTTGATCTCGTACTTGTACAGCGCGCCGCGCCCGATCCCCGGGACGAAGAGCTCCCAGATGCCGTTGCCCATGCGCCGCATGGGCAGCAGCTGGCCGTCCCAGCCGTTGAAGTCGCCCACCACGCTCACGCGCCGGGCGTTGGGGGCCCATACCGCAAAGGTGGTCCCGGCCACCCCCTGCAAGGTGCGCGGGTGGGCGCCCAACTTCTCGTACAGGCGCAGGTGGCGCCCCTCGGCGGCCAGGTGCAGGTCGATCTCCCCCAGCGACGGGAGGAAACGGTACGGGTCGTCCCGCTCCAGGCGGTTGCCATCGGCGAAAGCGAAGCGCACCCGGTAGTCCAGGGGAAAGTCCAGACCCGCGAGGAACACCGCGAACAGCCCCTCCCCCAGCGGTTGCATGGGGTGCTCCCGGCCGTCGAGCAACACTTCGGCCTGGCGGGCGTCGGGGTGGAAGGCGCGCACCACCAGGCCGCGGCGGCCCTTCCAGGTCATGCGGTGGGCCCCCAGAACGGCGTGGGGATCGGCGCAACCATCGCGGCGCAGCGCCTCGACCAACCCCGGGTCGACCCCGGACAACAACTCGGTGGACGAAGGGATCGCGCTGGTTTTCATGTCGCTCCTTTGGAGAATGAGCGCGCGGCGGCCCGGGCCGCCTCGATCACCTCGAGCAGAGCCACCCCCTTCTCCGTGGCCAGCCGCCGGCAGTCCTCGAACTCGGGGGTCAGGCGCACCGTGTGGCCGAGATGCTCGGCCGCCTTGACGCGCACTTCGCCGAAGGGCGTTCGCACCACGAACTGGCGGCGCGCCAAGCGGGTGCGCTCCACCGCCCGCCGCCGCAGGCCGATGGTGGTGGACTCGGTGAAGATCGCGGTCTCCAGGGCGGCCGCCCGCGCGGCGGGGCACAGCAGCGAAAGCACCACGCCGGGGCGGGACTTCTTCATGATCACCGGCTGCAGCCACACCTCCAGCGCGCCCTCCGCGTACAACCGATCCATCAGGTGCTCGAAGGCCTGCGGATTCATGTCGTCGATGTTCGCCTCGAGCAGCAGCTCTTCCTCGCTCGCGTCGCCGTCCGCCCCCCACAGCAAGCGCAGCAGGTTGGGACGGTCCGAAAGCGCGCGCGTCCCGGCACCGTATCCGATCTTCTGGACTCGCAGCTCGGGCGCGTCGGTGAAGCGCTGCACCTGGGTGGCCAGGATGGTGGCCCCGGTCGGCGTGGTCAACTCGCCCTCGACCTCGAGCTGGCGAAAGCGCACGCCGCGCAGCAGCTCCAGCGTGGCCGGGGCGGGCAACGGCAACACCCCGTGGCGGCTCTGCACCGTCCCCCGTCCGACCACGGGGGTCGAGGCGCTGATGATTTCCGGTCCGAGCACGTCCAGGGCCAGGGCGCAGCCGACGATGTCGGCGATGGAGTCGGCGGCGCCCACCTCGTGGAAGTGGATCCGCTCGGGGGTGGTGCCGTGCACCCGCGCCTCGGCCTCGGCCAGGCGCGCGAACATGGCTTCGGCCCGCTCTCGCGCGCCGGACGGCAGATCGGCGGACGACAGCAGGCGGCGGATGTCGGCCCAGGAGCGCTCGGCGCTCTCTTCGCCCGGCGCGTCCACCGAGAAGCGCAGCGCAGAAATGCCGCTGGGCGCGGCCGGCTCGACCCGCACGCCGACCTCGGCGAGCCCCATGGCGTCGAGCGCCTGCCGCAGGCGATCCAAGGAGAAGCCGAGCTGCACCAGGGCGCCCAGCATCATGTCGCCGGCGATGCCGGAGATCATGTCGAGGTGCAGCGTACTCATCCCGCCTCCTGCCGCCGCCCGTTGATCAGGGAGGCCGCGAATCCCGCGCCGAACCCGTTGTCGATGTTGACCACCAGCACCCCCGGGGCGCAGGCGTTCAACATGGACAGCAGGGCGGCGAACCCCCCCAGCCCGGTGCCGTAACCCACGCTGGTGGGCACGGCGATCACCGGGCAACTGGTGAGGCCGGCCACCACCGACGGCAGGGCCCCTTCCATCCCGGCCACCACCACGATCACCGCGGCCTGGCGCAGCCGCTCGGTGGCGGAGAGCAGCCGGTGCAGGCCGGCCACGCCCACGTCGACAAGCCGCTCCACCCGCTGCCCCATCAGTTCGGCGGTCACCGCGGCCTCCTCGGCCACCGGCAGATCGCCGGTGCCCGCGGCCACGATCAAGATGGTGCCCGCGCCGCCGGGCTCGATGGGGCGCGGGGCGAAGGCGAAGGCGCGCGAAGCGGGGTACGACTTCCCCCCGGGGAACCGTTCCTCGAGGCTGCGCGTGGCCTCGGGGGACAGGCGGGTGGCGAGCAACGGCCCGCCCTGGGCGACGATGCGCTCGGCGATGGCCAGGATCTGCTCGACGGTCTTTCCCTGGCCGAAGATCACCTCGGGGAATCCCCCGCGCAGCGCGCGGTGGTGGTCCACCCGGGCGAAACCGAGGTCCTCGAAGGGGAGCAGGGCCAGGCGTTCCTGCGCCTGCTCCGGTGTGAGGCGGCCAGCGGCGACCTCGGTGAGCAGTTGTCGAAGGGCCTCGGGCCGCATCAGGCTTCTCCTCGGGCGACAAAACGTTCCATGAGCTGATCCGGATCCAGGATAAGCACCGGCCGGCCGTCCCCCAACACGGTGGTCCCGGCGAAGGGCCCGGCGCGCCGCAGCAGGCTGCCGGGCGGTTTCTGCACCACCTCGCGGTGACCCGCCACCCGACTCACACCCAGCGCCAGCCGGCCCTGCTCACCGTCACCGATCACCACCGCCTCGCGCGACACCTCGAAGGAGGATTCCCGCAGCAGCGCGCTCAGGTCCTGGAAGGCGAAATCCGCGCCGGGCTCGCCAAGCCGCGCCTCTTGCCTGCGGACCGCGACATTCTCCTGTCGGAGCGGCAGGACCCGCAGCACCCGCGAGGCGGGCAGGGCCAGCAGGCGGCCCGCGCTCTCCACCAACAGCACTTGGAGCACGGCCAGGGTAAGCGGCAGATCGAGCACGAAGGTCGTCCCCTCGCCGGGCCGCGAATGGACCGACACCCGGCCCCCCAGCCGCGTCAGGGTGGTGCGCACCACGTCCAACCCGACACCACGGCCGGAGACCTCGCCGGCCACCTCGCGCGTGCTGAACCCCGGCGCGAAGACGAGTTCCAGCGCCCCGGCGGCCTCGAGCGGCTCGCCGGGGGGCACCAGGCCCAGGGACCGGGCGCGCTCTAGCACCCGCGACGGATCGATGCCTCGCCCGTCGTCGCTCACCTCCATCAGCACGCGATCGTGGCGCCGGCGCACCGCGATGCGCAGCAGGCCTTCCTCCGGCTTGCCGCGAGCGCGCCGCTCCTCGGGCGGCTCGATCCCGTGGTCCAGTGCGTTGCGCAGAAGGTGCAAAAGCGGCGTGTCCAGCGCCTCCACCAGGGCCCGGTCGATGGGCACCTCGTGGCCCTCGATGGCGAAGCGCACCTTCTTGCCCCGGCTTCCCGCGATGTCCCGGCATACCCGCGGCAGCCGATCGGTGAGTAGGGACACCGGCACCAGCCGGACCTCCATGACCCGGTCATGCAGCCGGCGCACGATCTGGGACAGGGCCCGCACCGAACCCGAGAGCTCTCCGGAACCCAGGCGCTCGGACAGCTCCTCGAGGTGCGAACGCTGCGCCAGAAGCTCGCCGACCGCGTCCACGAAGAAGTCCAGCAGCTCGGCGCTCACCCGAACGGTGGGTGCGGCCGGCGCCGGGTTTGGCGTCGAGGGCGCAGCCGGGGCCGGGGTCGGCACCGGGGGCTTCTCGTCGGCGGGCAGCCAGCGCACCGCGGCGACGTCGGCCAGATCCAGGCGGCGCCGAAGCTCGGGCAATCCCTCGCGGCTCTCCAGCGAAAGGCGCAGCACCCGTCCGGGGAGGATCCCCTGCCGCAGCTCCTCCGGGGTGGGGGTGCAGCGCACCACCCGGCCGGCCTCCTGCAGCCGCCGGTACACCAGGAAGGCGCGGGCGGCCGGGAGCTGGCTGTCGGGCGAGATTTCCACCTCCACCTGGAGGCTGCGCAGCGCCTCCGAATCCGGCGCCTTCGGCTCCGGCGCGCCCCGTGCCGGCGCGGCGTGCCCATGGAGTCGGCCGATGGCCTGGAGCAGCTCTTCACCGGCAGGTTCGATGGCTCGATCCTCCGCCGCCTGGCCGAGCTGCTGGCGCAGCTGATCGAGGCCGCGCAGCAGCACCTCCACCACGTCTGCGCTCAAGGGCCGCTTCTCCTGGCGAAACGGGACCAGCAGGTCCTCCAGCCCGTGCGCCAGCGAGCTCAGGGGGCTGTAGCCCATGGATCCGGCCATGCCCTTGATGGAGTGCAAGTGGCGAAAGGCCTCGTGCACGCGCTCGGCATCCGCGGGGTGCTGCTCGAGCGCCAGCAGATCCTTTTCCAGGTTGTCGAGGTGTTCGGCGGCCTCGCTCAGAAAGAGCGGCTTGTAGGCCGACATGTCCACGAGACGTGGCTCCACATCAAGGGCGATCAGGCCCGGGTGGCCAGGGCCTTCTGCACCACCTGCAGCACGTTCTCCGGCCGGAAGGGCTTGACGATGAAGTCGGTGGCGCCAGCCTCGATGGCCTCGGTCACCAGGGACTCTTGCCCCAGGGCGCTGCAGATGATCACCACGGCTCGGGGATCGGCCTTGCGGATCTCGCGGGTGGCCTCGATGCCGTTTTTAAAGGGCATGACGATGTCCATGGAGATGAGATCGGGCCGCAGCTCCTGGTACTTCTCCACCGCCTCCACGCCGTTGGCGGCCTCGCCAGCGATCTCGTACCCGGCCCCCTGGAAGATCTCCTTGAGGGTGTTGCGCATGAAAACCGCGTCGTCCACGATCATCACCCGGCTGGCCATGGTGCCCTCCTTGCGCCGCCAGTGTATCCTCCGGCCCGCGCCCGAGTCAAACGCCCGCTGCTCGCAGCAACTCGTGAACCGTCAGCAGCTCGAGCAGCCGATCGCCGTGCCAGGCCCGCTGCCGGCCCTGCGAATTCGGCCCCTCGGGCCGCACACACTCCAGGCAGTCCACCCCATCCACCAGCAGGGCGGCGGGTTCACCGGCGAGGTCGATGTGGATGGCCTGCTCGCCGGTGGAGGGCGCCACGCCCAGGACGCCGTCCAGGCGCAGCACCGGGACCACGCGGCCGTGGTGGTTGAGGATGCCAGCCAGCCAGGCCGGCGACCCTGGCACCGCCACGGGCGGCTGGTCCAGCCGTAGCACCTCGCCCACCTCGGTGAGCCGGATCCCAAAGCGTCCCCCGCCCAGGCGGAAGATCAGCACCCGGTCCTCTGGCCGCGCCTCGCTCGAACCGGAATCCGTCACCGGGGGCCTCCCTCCGGTTCCTGCACGGCCGCCAGCGCCCCGGCCAGCCGCTGCAACGTCTCCACCAACCGAGTGATCTCGAACAAGTTTTCACTCTGCGCCTCGACCGCCTGCAACACGGCTGCCGAGGCGGAGAGGTTCTGGCCCGCCACCTGGGAGAGGTTCTCGAAGGCCTTGATGGTCTGCTCGGCGCCCGCCATCTGCTCCTGCGCCAGCCGGTTGATGATCTGTACCCGATCGCTGCCGGCGGTCACCGCGGCCACGATGTTCCGCAACGAGTCGGCGATGGCGTTCAGCTGATCACGGCCCTCGCCCAGCTGCCGCGTGCTCACCTGGGCGGCGGTGACGGCCTCGGCGCTCCCCTGGGCCACCTCCTCGACGATGCGGGCGATGCGCTCCGCCGAGCGCGAGGTGTTCTCGGCCAGGTGACGGATCTCCTCGGCCACCACCGCGAAACCCCGCCCGGCCTCGCCGGCCCGGGCCGCCTCGATGGTGGCGTTGATGGCCAAAAGGTGCGTCTGCTGGGCCACCTCGGTGATCACCCGCACGATGGCCCCAATCTCCTGGGTCCGCTCGCCGAACTCGACCATGCGGCGCGCGGTCTTCTCCACCTGCTCGAACACGCCCCGCATCTTGTCGAGGGCGGTGGTGGCCAACTGGCCGCCGGACAGGGCCACCCGGCTGGCCTCGGCCGAAGAGCGGGCCGCGTCCTCGGCCGCCCGCGAGGTGTGCGACATGCTGCGGGCCACCTCGGCCACCAGGGTGGAGGCCTTGCGCACCAGGTCGCCCTCCAGCTCGGCGCCGCCAGTGACGCGCTCCAGGCCGGCGGCGATCTCGCCGGCGGCGGCGTTCGCCCGGCGCGCCAGATCGTTCAGCTGTACGCAGCTCTCGCCCGCCTGGCGCCCCGTCTGCGCGGACGCCTGCCGCAGGCGCCCCACGTCCTGCACCAGCCGACGCCGCCCGAGGTCCGCCACGGCGGCCAACCCCCCCGTGGCCAGCAGCAGCAGCCCGCACAGCAGCGCGGCCGGGACGGCCCCCTCCCCCGGCACCAGCCACAGGCACAGCAGCGCACCCAGGATCGGGCCGGGGAGCAGCCACGGAAGCAATCGCAGGACGGTCAGGGCGCTCTCCTTTTTCTTTCCCAAACGCAGCGGGACCGCCCCTTCAGCGGTTGAGCATGGCGTTGACGATGCGCAGCAGCTGGCTGGCGGTGAACGGCTTGGCCAAGAACACCGTTCCGCCGGAGCGGAACCCCTCGCGCATGGACTCGGAGTCGTCCCGCGCGGTGACGAACACCACCGGGGGCCGCACCCCCTTCTCGTTGCGCCGCACGCTGCGGGCCACCTCGAAACCATCGATGCCGGGCATCATGATGTCCAGCAGGATGAGATCGTAGCTCTCCTGCTCGATCATGCGGATGGCCTCCGCCCCCTCGGTGGTGCGCGCCACCTCGAAGCCGGACTTCTCCAGGATGCGCTGGATCATGAGCACGATGTCCGCGTCGTCGTCCACCACCAGAATGCGTTTCTTGTCTGGCATGCCTCACCCCTGGGTCGGACGCTCCACCGGGAGTACGAAACGGAACACGCTGCCCTTGCCCACCTCGCTCTCCACCTGGATGGTGCCCCCGTGGGCCTCCACGAAGCTCTTGGCGATGGCCAGGCCCAGCCCGGTGCCCCCGTACTCCCGGGTCGAGGAGCCGTCCACCTGGTAGAACGAGTCGAAGACGCGGTGCAGCTTGTCCTGCGGGATGCCGATGCCGGTGTCGCGGACGGTGACCAGCACCACGGGTTCCTCGGTCTGGGCCAACGCCTCGGGCAGCCCGTCGGCGCCCGTCGGCTGGCGGCGCGGCAGGCGGGCGTTGACGAGCTCCAGCTCCACGCGGCCCCCCTTGCGGTTGAACTTGATGGCGTTGCCCAAGAGGTTCACCAGCACCTGGCGGATCTTGTCGCCGTCCGCCACCAGCGAGGGCAGGTTCTCGCCCACCCTCACCACCACCTCGACGGACTGCTTGCGGGCCATGGGGAGCACGGTGGTGACCGCGGCCCGCACGATCTCGCCCAGGTTGCAGTTCGAGAGGTTCAGACGCAAGTTGCCGGACTCCACCTTGGAGAAGTCCAGGATGCTGGTGATGAGCGAGAGCAGGTTCTCGCCCTTCTCCATGATGGTGCGCACGTAGTCGGTCTGCTCCGGCGACAGGGCGCCGGCCAGCCCCTCCAGCAGCATCTCGCTGTAGCCGATCACCGAGGTCAGCGGCGTGCGCAGCTCGTGCGACACGGTGGCCAGGAAGCTGGACTTGAGCCGGTCCAGCTCCTTGAGCCGCTCGAAGGACTCCTGCAGCACCCGGTTCTTGTCCTGCAGCTCGTTGTAGCTGGCGCTGACCGCCTCCACGTGCATGCGCGAGGTGAGCGCCTGCTTGTAGCCGGTGTGCACCATCACTTCGATCACCTGCGCCAGGTGCCGCACCACCTTCTGCGCCGCCGCCTGAGGAACCCGCCGCACCCGGAGTAGCAGCCGGGCCGCGATGTCCGGGTTGAACTTCTCTCCCATGGCCTCGGAGGAGAGAGCCAGCGGCCGGCCCTCGGCCGGCAGGTAGGGCCCGTACAGGATGCGGCCCATCAGATCGCCCTCGTACAGGATGGGCATGACCAGGTAGCGCAGGCCGGTGAAACAGTCGTGCACCAGCGGCTGGGCGCCGGGCAGATCCATCTGACGCAGGGCGGTGACCTCGGCGGTGCAGCGGGACTTGCCGGCGGGGAAATTGAACAGGTAGGCGCAGTAGTCGGCCGACTCGCCCTTGGTGTCGATGAGCTTCTCCCCCGCCCGGTCCAGGATGCGGAAACCGATCTGGAACAGGTCGGCGTAGGAGTCGCACACCTCGCGGAACACCGCCACGTCCAGCAGCTCCGACAGCGAGAAGTTGCGCTGCAGTGCCGAGGACAGATCGCGGCCGCCGGCGGCGGGGAACGGGTTCATGGCGCAGACCTCCCCGGAGCCTGGTCCGCCATGCCCGCGGTGGGCGACAGGCGCAGCAAGCTGGTGATGAACTCCTCCTCCTCGATGTGTAGCTTGCTCGAGAGTCCGTGCCGGGCGTCCAGGGTGCGCCAGGTGAAGCGCAGCAAGCCGGCCAGCGTCTCCATCACGCCCTCGCCCCGGAGAGCCACCGCCTTGAACACCGGCTCCCGGCCGCGCCGGGCCACCTCGTCGATCTCCTCGTCCGAGCGCACGTCGGGAAGATCGCGCTTGTTGAACTGGATGACCACCGGCAGCTCCTGTACGTTCAGCCCGTTCTGTTTGAGGTTGTGAGCCATGTCGCGCCAGGAGTCGTTGTTGGCCCGGGTCATGGACCGTTGGGAATCGGCCACGAACACGATCCCGTCCGCGGCCTGCAACACCACCCGCCGCGTGGAGCTGTGCATGACCTGACCGGGGGCGGTGAATAGCTTGACCTTGACCGAGAAACCGGAGCGGCTGCGGAAGAACACCGGCATCAGGTCGAAGAACAGGGTGCGGTCGTCGGAGGTGTCCAGCACCATCAGCCGCCCGCGCACCGTGGGGTCCATCAGTTGGTGGATGGCCTGCAGGTTGGTGGTCTTCCCCGACAGGGCGGGGCCGTAGTAGACGATCTTGAGGGTGATTTCCCGCTGCTCGAGGTTGATCTGGACCATGGCCCGATCCCGTCCGGACGCCGCCGGGTCACTCGATGGCCACCTTGCGCTTCTGGCCACGGCGCTCCCGGATGCGCGGCAGGCGCACCGAAAGAACGCCGGCCTGGAAGCGCGCCTTGAGGTTCTGCATGTCCCCGGCCCCGGGCAACTCCACCACCCGGCGGAAGGCGCCATAGGAGCGCTCCATGCACAGGTAGCGGGAATCCGAGGGTGGCTGGGGTCGCGGTTTCCGCCCCTCGATGATCAAGATGTCGCGCAGGACCGACAACTCCAGGTCCTCGCGTCGCAGCCCGGGCAGCTCGACCTCGATGACGATCTCTTCCGGGGTCTCGAACACGTCCACCGGAATGTCGGCGGCCAGCTCCACCGCCGCGCCCTCGTCGGAGTCGGAGTGGAAGAAATCCCGAAACAACCGGTCCATCTCGCGCCGCAAGAACAGCAGCCGCTCGATCGATTCCTTGGGAATGCTGGCCATGGGTCGCCTCTCCCGTACTGAGGGGCGAAGATAACACCCCGCGCCACCGATGGCAAAGGAATTCAGGCCCCGAACTTGGCCAGCCGGCCGGCGTGGGCGAGCAGCAGCGCCATGAGCTCGCTGGCGCGAATTCGCCCCAGACCGCCCCCGAGACAGGCGCTCTCGTGGAAGGCACGGGCCGCATCGCGCCGCACGTTCTGGCCCCGGATGAGCAGCGGCACCGGGTGGAAGGAGTGGCTGCGCATGGCGCAGGGGGTAGAGTGATCGCCGGTCACGCACAGCACCTCGGGCCGCAGCGCGACAAGGCGCGGCACCAGCCGGTCGAACTCCTCGATCACCTTGACCTTGGCGGCGAAGTTGCCGTCCTCTCCGGCGGAGTCGGTCTTCTTGACGTGCAGGAACAAGAAGTCGGTGCGGGGAAGCTCTCGTTCCACCAGCGCCACCTCTTGTTCCAGAGTGCTCTGGCCCTCCTCCACCACGCGCATGCCGGCCAGTCGCGCCACCCCCTTGTACATGGGGTAGGCGGCCACGGCCGCGGCGCGCCAGCGGTACAGCTCGCAGAAGTTCGGTAGCGGCACGTAGAGATCGAAGCCACGCAGCATCACGAAGTTGGCGGCGGGCTCGTCGGCCAGGACGGTGCGGGCGCGCTCGATGAGGGCGTTGGCCAGGCGTGCGGCGCGTAAAGCCCTGGGCGAGGGCTCGGCCGCGGCGGGTTCGACCGGGAGCGGCGGCAGTCCCTCCTTCTGCGGATCGCTGTCCTTGAGCCCGGCCTCCAGCTCGGCCCCGCGGAACACTGCGGCGGCGCGGTACTCTTTGACGTGCTGGAACAGCACCCGCACTCCGTCGATGTCGCGAATGGCGCGGGCCAGGCGCTCGGTGACCCGCAGGCCCTCGGCGTCCGCGATCCGCCCCGCCCGTCGATCGCGGATGCGGCCGTCCGGGCCGATGGTGGCGAAGTTGATGCGTGCGGCCAGGTCTCCGGCGGCGAACTCGAAGGCGGTGCCGGCAGTGTCCAGCACCCCCCGGCCGATGGTGAAGCGCAGCGGATCGTAGCCGAACAGGGCGATGTGGGCCGGGCCGGAGCCCGGGGTGATGCCCGGCGCCACCGGATCGTGGAAGCCGCACACGCCTTCCTCGGCCAGCCGGTCGAGGTTGGGGGTCGCGGCCGCCTCCAGGGCGGTCTTTCCTTCGGGCCCGGGCAGATCGCCCAACCCGTCCAGGACCACCAGCACCACCTTGCTGGCGTTCTCCACCACCAACGAAGACAGGAAAGAAAGTTCCATGAGACCTCCCATCCCCCGGGTCGCCAATATCTCCGAGACGCGGGCGGGAATCAACCCGGGATCGGGCCTCGCCGCGCGCGATTCAACAACGCCTCGATCTCCCGCCGTCCGAACGGTTTGGGCAAGAATCCGTCCATGCCCGCCTCGCGGCAGGCGGCCTCTTGCTGCATGCCGCGCTCGGCCGACATCCCGAAAACCCCGGTGCGCTCGCCGCGCGCCTCGGCCTCGAACCGTCGCAGCTCGCGGGTCAGGGTCAGGCCGTCCATCTCCGGCAACCCGCAGTCCACCAGGGCCAGGTCGAACCCGCCGTCACGCAGGGCCTGCAGCGCCGCTCGGCCGTCGCTGGTCTCAACCACCTCACAACCCAGGTCGGTGAGGATGCGCGCCAACATGCGCCGGCCGACCGGATCGTCCTCCGCCACCAGCACCCGCCGCGCCGGGGGCTGGGATCCGACCTCGCCCTGGATGACGGCGACGCCTTCCAACCGCGGCTCCCCGGCCAGGCGCTCTCGCTGGACTTCGAGCAAGTGCTCGTCCCGGGCCAGCCGCAGGATCGCCTCCACGCCGGCCACCAGGGCCTGCCCGATACCTCGCGCTTCCCGGCCCAGCTCGCGGCGCCGTTCTGTCGATGGCTCGTCCTTGAGCAACACCATGATCCCCAGGATGTGGTGCAGCGGCTCGCGGATCTCGCGGTTGAGCGAGGACAGGAAGCGGGTCTTGCTCTCCGACACCCCGCGGGCCTCGGCCAGAGCCGCCTCCTGGTCCCGCTCCGCCCGGGCGCAGATGGCGTGGTTGTAGGAGAACATCAGCGTGATGCCGACGAACGAGGTGAGCCAGGTCATGACGGTGTCGAACAAGCGCCAATCCTCCGGCGTCAAGAAGGGGAAGACCACGCCGTGCGCCTCGGCGCACCCCATCCAGCTCACGCCTCCCACCACCACCAGGGTCCACCACAGACCGCCGATGCCCGCCAATACCACCGCGCACACCGGCACCGCCAGCAGAAGCGACAGACTGGCCATGGTGAGCCCGCCGGAGTACGCCGTCGCGCTGAAGGCCGCGCCCACCATCGCCAGGCACATCAGGTGGGCCCACACCGAAAACCGCGTGGCCCGGCGCACCGCCACCATCACGCCGATGGTCGCGAGCAGCAGGCCGGCCTGCCACGCGGCCAGGGGCCAGGCGGCGTAGGCAATCTGGTTGACCAGCCAGAACAAAAGCAGCATGGCCAGGACCACGCCCCCCCAGTTGAGCAGGCGTACGCGCCGACGCGATTCGATGTCCAAGTCGCGTTCCGAGAGCGACAGAAAGCCGTCGATGCGCTCGAATACCAACGAAAGGCGCCGGCGACACCCCTGCATGAACCCGCTCATGCCGCGCCTCCGCGGGGTCGGAAGCGGAGCAGCACCTCGTGCAGGTCCGCGCCCTGGAACGGCTTGACCAACACACCGGCCATCCCCAGCCGCTCCCGGAGCGACTCGTCCGTGTACGCCGTGTGAGCGGTCATGGCCACCACGGGCGGCAGGCGGGCGATCGCTCCGCTCGCCACGAGCTCGCGCATGCGCCGGGTGGCCTCGACGCCGTCCATGACGGGCATCTGGATGTCTATGAGCACCACATCGAACGCCTCGCGCTGGAGCGCCTCCACCGCCGCTTTCCCGTCGCCCACCGCCATGACCCGGCACCCCAGCCGCTCCAGCATGAGCACGGTGAGCCGGCGGTTGGTCTCGTCGTCCTCGGCCAGCAGCACCCCCATCCCGGCCAGATCCGATTCGACCGCCGCCACGACGGGCGGCGGCTCGGGCGGCCGCGTCAGCGGCGGGAGAGCCAAGGAGAAGTAGAAGCGGCTGCCGCGGCCCGGCGCGGACTCGGCTTGCAGCCGTCCGCCCATCGCCTCCACCAGGCGTTGGCTGATGGCCAGGCCCAGGCCGGCCCCCTGCTGGCGGCTCGCCTCCGGCCCGGCCTGGTAGTACGGAAGGAAGACCTTGGCGAGCTCGGCCGGTTCGATGCCCACGCCGTCGTCATGCACCTCGAAGCGCAGCCGCTCGCCCGCGGCGTCCGTCCCCTCCCGCTCGACCCGGATCTCCACCCGGCCGTTCTCGGTGAACTTGATGGCGTTCCCCGCCAGGTTGAGCAGCACCTGCTGCAACCGGCCGGCGTCCCCCCGCACCCAGGCCGGCACCTCCGGCGCCACGCGACCCAGCAGGCGGTTCCCCCGGTCGGCGGCCCGGGCGGACAGGACCTCGAGCACCTGCTCGACGCTCCGCGCCGGCGAGAACGGCTCCCGGCGCAGCTCGATCGCGCCGGACTCCGCTCGCGACAGGTCCAGCAGGTCATCCAGGATGTGCAGGAGCATGCGCGAGGTGGTCTGGGCCTGGGTGGCCTGGGCCTTTCGGGTGACGGAATCGTCCTCCACCTCCATCATCTCCATCAAACCCAGCAACGAGTGCAGGGGCGTGCGCACATCGTGGCTCACCCGGGCCGCGAACTCCGCCTTGGCGGCCGCCGCCCGCTCGGCCACCTCGCGCGCCGCGCGAAGCTCATGGCTGGCGCTCTGGTAGGCCCGCTCGTAGGTCCAGGCCAGAAAGGCGATGACCAGCAGGCTGGTGACCCAGGTGAGCGCCGCGTCCAGCGCGCGCTGCTCCGGCGGGATGAGGTTGGGGAAGGCAAAGCCGCCGTGATGGAGAAGCGCCATGGCGCCCACGCACAGCAAGGTCGGCAACACCCACCACAGGCCGCGCCGTTCGCACATGCTGAGCGCGCCCACCGGGATGGTGATGAATAGGCAGGCGTTCGTGCCGGCCAGACCGCCACCGATGAATGCGCCGACGGCAATGACCAGGAGCAGCATGGCGGTCATGAGAAAGCCCGTTCGGTCCAGCCCCAGCCGCTCCCGGTAGCGAAGCAGTACGATCGCCAGCGCCGACACCGCCGCGAAGAACAGCGCCACGCCAAGGTTGCCGTAGAAGAGCTGGCCCACCACCCACGTGCCGCTGGAGATGACGAGCACCAGAGCGGCGGGCAGGAACAACCGGCGCCGGCGCTGGCTCAATCCGCCGCTGGATCCGGCAATCGCTTGTGCCATGGCAGGCTCGATCACCACTCACCCCGCGAAACAAGACGTGTACCAGATGCCGGGGCCGGCGACAATCCCCTTCAGGCCACTTGCCTTTTTTCCGGCTCTTCTCCATCATGCGCGGCATGCGAGTGGCGCGCTTTCCTCCCGGCGAGATCGTGCTGGCCGGCCGGCCCTTCGGCGAGAGCCTCTTTTCCGAGGTGGACCGGTTGTTGGCCCAGGGGTATTGCCCCGAGGGCCGCCTGGAGATCGAGACCGAGGAGAAGCGCCTCACCTGCCTGGTGCACCGCTCCTTGCCCCACCTGGGGGGCCTGCAGGAAGAGGACGTCTTCTCCCCGGTGTGGCTCAAGGACTTCCCAGTGCGGGCGCGGCAGATGTTGGGAGCCGTGTGCACGCTGCAACGCACCGACCCGGTCCAGGTCTTGCTGGCGGCCATCCACTTCCGCTCCCGGCCGGAGGTACAGGCCACCACCGAGCTCCTCGACTTGGCGCACGTGTTGTCGGTGCTGGAGCGCGAGGGCCAGGACGCGGCGCTGGCGCTGGAGCGCGCCGGCGCCCGCACGCTGCTGTTCCTCCAGAAGGGCAAGCCCGCCCGGGTGTACTTCGCGGACCCCGCCACCGCCCCGGCCCAGGGCGCGGTGACGGATCGCTTCCTGGCCCACGTGTACGACCCCGCGGCGCCGCCCGGCCGGGTGGAGGTGTGGAAGAGCCTCAACATCGCGCCCGACCCCGACGCGGGGACCTCGTTGTCGCTGCTGGCCGAGGCCGCCCGGCCGCCCCCGCCGGCCACGGTGCTGGTGCGGCTGGGGGGCCGGGTGGTGTTGCAGCGGCCGTTCATGCCGCCGGCCATGACGGTGGGCCGCGATCCGGTGTGCGAGATCCCGCTCGACAACCTGTCGGTGAGCCGCCGGCATGCCCGCATCTGCTGGGAGAAGGGCCGGTTCGTGGTGGAGGACCTCGGTTCGGCCAACGGCACCACGCGCAACGGCGAGCCGGTCCAGCGCGCCCCGCTCGATAAAAACGATCGCGTGGGCGTGGGCAAGTTCGAGCTGTCCCTGGCGGAGGCCGCGGACACCGTCTCCCCCGACGCCACCATGCACCTGATGCCCCGAGCCGCGGGCGAGGTGCGCCTGGTCGGCGACGGGGTGTCGATTCCGCTTGCGCGCCAGCTCTCCATCGGCCGCTCCGCCAGCGCCGACGTGCAGGCCCGCGGCTGGCGGGTGCGCCCGTTCCACGCGCTGATCCTGGAAGAGGGGCCGGGCGTGTTCCGCCTGCGCTGCACCGGCGGGCCGGTTCAACTCAACGGGCGGCGGGTGAAGGAGTCCTTGCTGCGGCCGCGCGACGTGCTGGTGGTGGGACGCTCGCGTTTCACCGTCCAGGCCGCCTTCGACGGCGAGGACACCCAGGGGTAGCGGGCTACCAGCGGCGGACCCGGCGTTTCTTGCCCTTCGGCGCTGGCTTCTCGGGTTTGGGCTTCGTCGGCGGCTCCTCGGCCTCCACCTTGGGCGCGGGCGGCGGGGCCTTCTTCCCGGTCAGGCGCTGGAGCAACTTCTCGGCGCGCTTCGCCTCCGAGGCACAGTGGCGCGCCAGCCAGTCGACGGCATGTTTCTGTCCCTGCAAGGGCACGACGTACTTGGCCAGGGCCGGCTCCTCTCGCAGCGCCTGCTCCAGGGTCTCCTGACAGCGCCGGTAGGTCTCCACCACCGGGGCGATCAGGCGGGAGGCCTGGGCCGGGTCGCGCTGGGTGGTGGCCAGCGACGCCTGCCGCACCGCCATGGGGAGGGCCTCCTCGGTGAGCTCCAGGACCCGCCCGCGCCGTGCCGTCTTGGCCAGGCGCTCGGCCGCGGCGGCCTGCTCCCGCGCGACTTCCTCCGACAGCGCCTTCCACTCCGGCTCGTCACGGAAGTCGCCCTGCACCGCCAGGGCCTCTTTCAGGGCGGCGAGGCCCTTCTCGGCGTCCGCGCGCGCTGCTACGTCGCGCGGCTTCGCTTCCAGGGTTTGAAGCTGCTTCGCCAGACCGCTGCGGTGCGGCTCGATCTCCTGGCGCACCGCCTGGATGCGCTCCAGCCGCGCCGGGCGCTCGAGCAGGTGCCGCAGCTCCGAGAGCGCCTGCGGCGCCGTGTCGAGGTTGACCTTGAGCGCGGTGAAGTCGTCGCGTTTCTCGAGCATCGGCTGGCAGCGGCCGAACTGGGCCTGAGCCTCCTCCAGGCGGCGCTCGGCCTCGCGCGGCTCGCGCGCGCGCACCGTCTCGAAGAACCGCTCCAGCAGGATGCTCACCGACTCGTAGCACAGCAGCGAGGCGGCCTCCTCCAGCGAGGCCGAGAGCTCGCCCAGCTCCGGGTAGGCGGAGAGCAAGGCCCGGTTGTCGTCGAAGGTCTCCCGGCCTTCGGCGTACTCCTTGGCCGCCCGCTCCAGATCCTTTTTCTTGAGCTCGGCCCGCATGGCGCGCAGGTGGGACTCGATGCGTCCGACGCAACCCTGCACCTCGTCCACGTCGATGTCGCCCGAGTACCGTTTGGGGCAGCCGGCGCCGCCTGCGGCCAGCAGGATGGCCAGGCACGAACCGGCGGCGCCACCCAGGATCGTCGACCGCTTCACCGTTCCTCCCGCGTGTCCAGGCAGTCCAGCACCAGCCCGGCGAACATGCGCATCCCCACCGCCGGGGCCTCGTCCCCGAAGTCGAAGCGCGGGCTGTGCAGGCCCTCGGTGCCGCCGGTCCCCAACCCGAAGAGGCAGCCGGGCACCCCTCCCTGCTCGGCCAGGAAGAAGGCGAAGTCCTCGCCCCCCATGGAGTTCTCGGCGCCCTCGCGCACCGCCGACGCGCCCAGCACGGCGCGGCCCACCCGCCGCACCCGCTCCAGCATGCGGCTGTCGTTCTTCACCCGCGGCGTGCTCTCGCCCCAAGAGAACTCGGCGCGCAGCCCGAAGGCCTCCGGGATCTTGCGGCACAACGCCTCCATCGCCTGCATCAGCCGCGAGCGCACCGCCGGTTCGCGCGTGCGCAGCGTCCCCCGCAGCTCCGCCCGCTCGGGGATGACGTTGCGCCGCTCACCGGCGCGCAGGGCCCCCACCGTGACCACCGCCTTCTCGAAAGGCGCCGCCCGCCGCCCCACCAGCGTGTGCAGCGCCGCCACCAGGTGACAGGCGGCCGGCAGCGGATCCAGGGCCAGGTGCGGTCCGGCCGCGTGGCCTCCCTGGCCGACGATCGCCGCGTCGAAGGCGTCGCAGGCGGCGTTCGGCACCTCCTCGACCTCGATGCTGCCGACCGGCAGGCAGGGCTTGGCGTGGAGCGCGAACACCGCCTCCACCGGGGGATCGGCCAGCGCCCCGGCCTCGACCAGCCGCCGCGCGCCGCCGCCCTCCTCCTCGGCCGGCTGAAGGATGAACTTCACCCGCCCGGGGAGCGGCCCCGCCCGCGCCAGCAGTTCGGCCGCTCCCAGCAGCACGGCCACGTGCCCGTCGTGGCCGCAGGCGTGCATCCAACCCGGCGTCTGGGAGGCGTAGGGCAGCCCCGTCTGCTCGGCGATGGGCAAGCCGTCCATGTCCGCGCGCAGGGCCACTACCGGCCCGACCTCTCCCAGCAAGCCCACCACGCCGGTGCCGGCCACGCCCTCGCGCACGTGCAGCCCTAGCCGCCGCAACCACCCGGCCGCGCGGGCGGCGGTGCGGTGCTCGGCGAAACCCGGCTCGGGGTGGCGGTGCAGCTCCCGGCGCAGCTGCCGCACCCGCTCGAGCAGCTCGGCGGTGACCTCGGGTACGCGCGCCATGTCAGCTCTCCGGGGCTGGCGGCCTGCCGGGCAAATGGATCTCGAATCGCGCGCCGTGGCTGACCCCCGGCAAGGGCGACACCACCGCGATCTTGCCGCCGTGGGCCTCGACCACCATGCGGCAGAAGGCCAGGCCCAGCCCGGTGCCGCGCAGCGGCCCCAGCGAGCGGCGCTCCACCGGCGCGAAGCGCTCGAAGATCCGCTGCTGGTACTCCGGCGCGATGACCGGCCCGTGGTTGGACACGCCCAGGCACAGCTCGCCGTCGCCCGGACCGCCATTGGAGACGGCGTCGAGGATCACCTGGCTCTGGCGCGGGGCGAACTTGATGGAGTTGCTGAGCAGGTTCACCAGCACCCGCCCCATCATGCCGCGATCCATCCCCCAGGTCAGATCCGGCAGCCGCACCTCGAAGGCCACCTCGCGGGAGCGCGCCAATAGACGCACCCGCTCGACGCACTCCTCTGCCAGGGCGGGCAGCGATACGACCTCGCGGTTGAGCTCCAGCCGTCCGCTCTCCATGCGCGTGACGTCCAGCAGGTTCTGGGTGAGATCCAGCATGTCCCGGCAGGTGTGCC
The DNA here is from genome assembly GCA_012798435.1 of Myxococcales bacterium. Lineage (GTDB taxonomy): Bacteria > Myxococcota > B64-G9 > B64-G9 > B64-G9 > JAAZNF01. Next base: position 23,074 of record JAAZNF010000010.1, read on the forward strand.
CGATCACGTTCAGAGTGTGGCGCACCGACTCCGGCAGCTTCTCGAGCTCCTCGCTCTCCACGAACTCCAGCCCCATCATGATGGTGGCCAGCGGGTTCTTGAGGTCGTGCACCACCATGCCGGTGAGGACCTCCTTGAGCTCGTCGAGCCGTTGCAGCTTGAGGTATTGCTCGGCCAGCCGGTCGTTGGCCTCGGCCAGCTCCCGGGTGCGCTCGAAGATCTTCTGCTCCAGGTTCGCGTTGAGCTCCCGGATGGTCTGGAAGGCCAGCGAGTTCTCGAAGGCCACCGTGGTCTGGTTGGCCACCGCCGAGAGGAACCGGAGGTCGTCGTCGGAGAACGTCGCGCCCGAGGCGCGCGGCCCGAGCGCGACCAGTCCCAGCAGCCGCTGTCCCCCTTGCAGGGGCACCAGCGCCGCGGCGCCGGAGAGCTCTCCCGGGAGGGCCGAGGAGGCCCGCGCCGGGCCGTCGAGGGCGAGCGTGCGCACCACCCCGTCATCCAGCGTCATCGCGCCCTCCCGCCGGGGAAACACCTGCCGCAACGCCAGATCCTCTCCCGTGCGCACGAACACCCTCATCCAGTGCACCGGCATGACCCGGGCCACCAGCCCGTCGAGGTGCGCGAGCAGCCGGTCGATGTCCACCGTGCGGCTGAGCTGCTGGCTGTATTCGATGAGCGCGGCGCGCTGATCGACCTGCTCGCGGTAGAACAGCCTGTCGACCAGCCGCTGGGTGACCTGGCGTAGCGGCGCGAAGAGCGCGGCCAGGAGCAGCGCCACGATCACCCGCACCCCCACCCACTCCTCGCCCCACACGCTGATCACCACCCAGTCGCCCAGGGCCACCAGCAACAGGTAGGCCAGCACCACGAAGACCGTGAGGGCGAAGTACACCAGCGAGCGGTTGATGATGAGGTCCACGTCCAGGAAGCGGTGCCGCACCACCGCCACCCCCACCGCCACGCAGGCAAGACACACGAGGAGGTAGGTGATCTCCTCCGGCAGGATGGGCCGGGCCCCCAGCCCGCGCGGAAGCTCGAACAGCAGCACGTGCGGCGCGATGCCGGTCAGGGTGCCCCAGAAGATCCACTTGAGGCGCTGGCGCGACTCGGCCCGCCGGGCGGAAAAGTAGTTGCGCGCCAGGAAGGCGATGCACATTAGCAGGTACAGGCCGAGGTAGATGCGCAGCATCACGAACAGGCGCGTGTTGATGCCGATGACGGCCGGGTCGAGCGTGCGGCGCGCCAGGATCTGGGAGACCATCAGGCCGCCGGCCAGCGCCAGCGCCGGCAGGTACAGCAGCAGGACACGCCAGCGCCGGGGGCCGCTGCGCTCGGGGAAGATCACGACGAAGTGGGTCAGGAAGGCCACGGTGAACGGGTACAGGCCGTTGGAGAGCAGGTTGGAGACAAACATCCCGAACGGCAGGCCCAGCGAGTTCTCGGGGTAGTAGACGAACATCACCGCGGTGAGCGACCCGAGCGCCGAGGAGAAAAGGATGGTGTGGAGGTCGGCGGCCCCCTTGATCACCACGAACAGGCTCACCAGCCACAGCAGGAATGAAACCAGCGTATTGATGACCAGCAGCCGGCCGGTGATGGAGCGCGCGAGCTCCAAGCGCAGCATCAGGCGCTGGCCCTGCCGCTCGACCTGGACGTCCACGTGCTGGCCCACGCGGAAGCCGTCCAGCACGAAGGCCAGCATCTCGCCGTTGTCGACAGGGACGCCCGCGACGGCCCGGATGCGATCCCCTCTGCGCCACCCGTCATCCTCCGCAGGGCCGTCCTCGAGGATCAGCAACCCGTCCGCGTCCCCCAGCGTGACGGGCAGCCGGGGCTGTTCCGTGGGCAGCGCCACGGTTCCCAGCACCCCAGCCATCAGGGCGAGTCCCAGGAAGACGAGCAACGCCTTCTTTGCGGTGATCACGAGGCGTGAGACTATCGTGCCGGCCGGGTGAGGTCAATTTTCCAGGTCTTTCGGTGCCGGGCTCGATGTTTCCCTGCCGCACTCAAATTGTGCTTGACTTTTCGGTCGTTTGCCATTATCAGATCGCACCCTGCCGGCCTGGTCCGGCCAGATGCGGCTCCGAGCAAAGGAAGACGTCATGAAGACCAAGTTTCTTTCGCAATCCGAGATCAAGCCCCGTTGGCAGGTCCTGGACGCCAAGGGGCAGGTCCTGGGGCGGCTGGCCAGCGAGATCGCGCAGGCGCTCAAGGGCAAGAACAGCCCGGGCTACACCCCGAACGCGGACGGAGGCGACTTCGTGGTGGTGATCAACGCGAAACTCATCCGCCTCACCGGCCGCAAGATGGAAAAGAAGATGTACTACGACTACAGCGGCTACCCCGGCGGGCTGAAGGAGCGCACGGCCGAGGAGCTTCACGCCAAGCACCCCACCGAGCTGCTGCGCCGGGCGGTGAAGGGCATGTTGCCCCACGGGCCGTTGGGCTACCGCATGCTGCGCAAGCTCAAGATCTACGAGGGCGCCGAGCACCCGCACGCGGCCCAGAAGCCCGAGGCCCGCGCCTCCAAGGAGAAGTAACCCATGAGCGAAGTCCAGAAATGGTACGCCACCGGCAAGCGCAAGAACGCCATCGCCCGGGTGTGGATCCAGCCCGGCGCCGGTACGGTCACGGTCAACGACCGGAGCTGGGATGACTACTTCGGCGGGCTGCAGCAGCTGCGCCTGATCATCTCCGAGCCGCTGGAGATCACCAGCCAGCAGGGCAAGATCGACGTGCGGGTGAACGTGCGCGGCGGCGGCCTGTCCGGGCAGGCGGACGCCATCCGCCACGGCCTGGCCCGCGCCCTGCAGCGCATGGACACGCAGCTCCGGCCGGTGCTCAAGAAGGCCGGCCTGCTCACCCGCGACTCGCGCATCGTGGAGCGCAAGAAGTACGGCCGCCCCGGCGCCCGCAAGCGCTTCCAGTACTCCAAGCGCTAAGCACCCGGCCCGCCCGCCGCTACTGGTCTTCTCGTCTCAAATCTTTGATGGGGGGAGCTGTATGGGGTTCCTCCATCCAATACATCTCGTGCCACCTCGTGGGTGCATCTCGCGGTCGACACACGGGGAGCGCCTTACGGCAGGACCCGAGGCCTCCAATCGAGCCTATTTCGCAAGAGACCAGGTCAGCCCCAGACCGCGATGCCCGAAGAGCAAGCGCGGCCTGGCGTGAGCGCCTTGTCCATTACTCTATCGGGATGAGGGCGCGACCGACCGGACCGCCACCTGTCTGGCTCGTGACCCGCTCAGCGCAGCGCCGAGACGGCGTTCCGGAAGATGCGCAACCCCGCGCCCTCCTCGGGGAGGTCGGGCAGGCGGGTCCAGCGCGGGTGGTGGGTGCGGTGCAGGAAGCACTCGGGGTGGGGCATGAGCCCGAAGATCCTGCCGCTCTCGTCGCACAGTCCGGCGGCCCCGTCCGGGGAGCCGTTGGGGTTGGCGGGGTACTCCTCGGTGGGCCGTCCCGTGGCGGGGTCGAGGTAGCGTAGCGGCACGAGATTACGCAGGCCGAGGTCCTCGAGCACGCCGGGCGCGGCCAGCAGCTTCCCCTCGCCGTGCCGGACCGGAAGCTCCAGCCGCTCGATGCCGCGGGTGAACACGCACGGGCTCTTGGGATCGCAGGCCATGGCCACCCAGCGGTCCTCGAAGCGCCCCGAGTCGTTGAAGGTGAGCGTCACGCGCTGTTCGAGCCGGCGCGGCTCGGGCAGCAGGCCGAGCTTCACCATGAGTTGGAAGCCGTTGCAGATGCCGAGTACGAGCGTGTCGCGGGACACGAACTCGCCGAGGTCGTCGAGCAGGCGCCGCTCGGAGCCCGCGATGCGGGCGCGCCGGTAGCGGTTGGCGGCCGCCCGGGCCGAGCCCAGGTCGTCGCCGTCCATGAAGCCACCCGGCAGCAGCAGGAAGTTGTAATCCCCGAGGCGCGCCTCGCCGGCCAGAAGGTCCCAGATGGGGACGATGTCGGCGCGCTCGGCGCCCGCCGAGAGACAGGCGAAGGCGGTCTCGCGCTCGCAGTTGGTGCCGTTGCCCGCGACCACCAAGGCTCTCACACTGGCCATTGTTGCCTCCGCTCTTGCCGCTAGAAGTCCAGCGGGCGCAGCCAGCTCTGCCGCAACGCCTCGACCGGCTCGTCGAGCACCACGCCGCCCGCCAAACCCCGGATGACGAGCCGGGGAGCGGCCGTGACCTCGCCCACCCGTTGCGCCGGCTGGCCCCGCATGTGACGCGAAAAGTCCTCCAGCCGTTCCGGCGGCACCGTGACCACGAACCGGCCGGGCGTCTCGGAGTACAGAAGCTCGGTGTCGCCCATGTCTCCCTGGCGCGGCGCGCGCGTGAGGTCCGCCACCATCCCCAGGTCACCGGCGAAGGCGCTCTCGGCCAGGGCCACCGCCAGGCCGCCGTCCGAGCAGTCGTGGCACGAGGCCACGCAGCCGTCCTGGATGGCCCGGTACAGCGCCCGGTACAGCGAAAGTTGCGCTTCCGTCTGGACCCGCGGGAGAAAGCCTCCGCGCGCGCCCAGGTGCGCCTGGAGCTCGGAGCCCAGCAGCTCGTCGCGGGTCGTTCCCAGGACGAACAGCGTGTGCCCCGGCGCCTTGGCGTCCATGGACACCGCCCGGCGCGCGTCGGGCATGAGCCCCAGCACCGAGAACAGCAGCGTGGGCGGGATGGAGATGCGCCGGCCATCGATCACGGCGTCGTTCTTCATGCTGTCCTTGCCCGAGATGAGCGGGACGCCGTAGGCCAGGCACACCCGCCGCAGGCCCCGGCCGGCGCGCACGAGTTGGCCGGCCTTGCGGTCGCCGTCGGGGTTGGAGTCGCTCTGCACCGGGTCGCACCAGCAGAAGTTGTCCAGGCCGGCCAGGCGGTCCGGGTCGGCGCCGACGGCCACCGCGTTGCGCACGCCCTCGTCCACCGCGCACTCGGCCATGACCCCGGCGTCGAAGTCGGACAGGCGCGGGCAGATGCCATGGGCCACCGCCACCGCCTGGAAGGAGTCGAGCAGCGGCCGGAACACCGCCGCGTCGGCCGGCCCGTCGTCGCGCGCGCCCACCAGGGGTTTTTGCACCGTGCCGGCCTGCACCTCGTGATCGTACTGGCGCACCCAGTAGGCCTTGGAGCAGATGTTGAGCCGCCCCAACATCTGATGCAAAAGCTCTCCCTGGGGCCGCGCCGGCGCCCGCCAGGGACCCTGGCGCGGTGGCACGAAGCGCGCCAAAAGATCGAGACGCGGCAAGCCGTCGTGCAGAAAGTCCATGGGCAGCAGCGCCACCACCCGGCCGTGATCGCTCACCTCGAACAGGCCGCTCTCGTCGAAGCAGCCCAGGTCGGTGGCCTCCACCTGGTAGCGGCGGGCCAGCGCGAGCAGGCGCGGGAGCTTGTCCGGCGGCACCGCCAGCGTCATGCGCTCCTGGGCCTCGGAGAGCAGGATCTCCCAGGGCGCCAGGCCGGGGTACTTGAGCGGGGCGTGCGTGAGGTCCAGGCGGCAGCCGCCGGCCTCGCGGGCCATCTCCCCCACCGAAGAGGACAGCCCGCCGGCGCCGTCGTCGGTGAGCGAGTGGTACAGCCCCTCGTCGCGCGCCCGCAGCAGAAAGTCGGACAGGCGCTTCTGGGTGATGGGGTCCCCGATCTGCACCGCGCTCACCGGGGAATTCTGGTGCAACTCCTCGCTGCTGAAGGTGGCGCCGTGGATGCCGTCCTTGCCGATGCGGCCCCCGGCCATCACGATGCGATCGCCCGGGCGGGCGCGTTTCTCATGGCCCGGCCGCCCGTGGAGCCGCGCCGGCAGGAGCCCGGCCGTGCCGCAGAACACCAGCGGCTTGCCCAGGTAGCGCTCGTCGAACACCAGCGAGCCGTTGACGGTGGGGATGCCGCTCTTGTTGCCGCCGTGCTCCACCCCCTCGCGCACGCCCTCCAGGATGCGGCGCGGATGCAGCAGGCCGCGCGGCACCGGCTCGTCGCGGAAGGGGCTGGCGAAGCAGAACACGTCGGTGTTGAAGATCAGGCGCGCCCCCTGCCCGGTCCCCAGCGGATCGCGGTTCACCCCCACGATGCCGGTGAGCGCGCCGCCGTAGGGATCGAGCGCCGAGGGGCTGTTGTGGGTCTCCACCTTGAACACCAGGCTCCACTCGTCGGTGAAACGGATCACCCCGGCGTTGTCCGAGAACACCGACAGGCACAGGTCGGCCGGGCCGCGGGCCGCGCGCACCTCCCGGGTGGTGCCGCGGATGCACTCCTCGAACAGCGAGTCCACCGTCTCCTCCGGCGCGTCCCCTTCGCGGTAGCGGATGCGGGCATTGAAGATCTTGTGTTTGCAGTGCTCGGACCAGGTCTGGGCCAGGCACTCCAGCTCCACGTCGGTGGGGTCCATGGGCAGGCCACGCTGGCGCCGCAAGGCCCGAAACTCCTCGCCGCGAAAGAAGTCGCGGATGGCGCGCATCTCGGCAAGCGAGAGCGCCAGCACCCGCTCGCGGCTGAGGGCGACCAGGGATTCGTCGCTCCGTTCCAGCGAGATGGTTTGCACCTCGGGCCGCGGGCCGAGCTCCACCCGCGGCAGGTTGGGCGGAAAGCCGCGCCGGGCGACCTCGTCGCCCGACAGCACCGAGATGTTCTGGATCAGCGCGTTCGCGAGAAGTTCGCGCCCGATGCGCTCGGCCTGCTCGCGCGAGAGCGGGCCCCACAATAGATAATGCCGCGAGGTGTACACCGCGGCGCCCTCGGGGAGCGGCCGGTCCAGGTAGAGCGCCAGGGCCTCGCGGGCGGTGCGGCCCACGTTGTCGGTGACGCCGGGGCGATAGGACACCGCCACCGCGAAGTCGCAACCCAGGCCCAGCGGCCGATCGACCGCCGCCTCCTGGGACACCGGGTCTTGAAAACATTCCCGGGCCAGGCCTTCGAGCTCCTCGCGCGAGAGCGCCGCGTCCACCGTGAACACGTCCACGCAGCGCACCCGCTCCACCGGAATGAGGAGCTCCTGGCGGATGCGGCGCGTCAGCCGCTCACCCGGGGCGTCGCGAACCTCAAGTCGACATGCCACCTCGATCCGGCCCATGTCCACCTCCGCGCACGGCGTGCCGGGGGGACAATCCCAAATGGAGCCGTGTCTGTCAATCGCCCGATTGGATGCAAACAAAGTCAACAGTCGCCTTGGAGCCTTACAGTACTTGACTTTTTTTTTTTCGACACGGCGACAATTCTCCAAGTCGAGCAACAAGATGGCGGGTTGGTGAACTCGAAGGGAGGGCACATGCGGAAAAACGAACAGGCTTCCAATGGCTACCCATATGATATGCGCAGGAGAAGAACGAGGTTCCGGTTCATCGTCCTCACTGTGCTGATGCTCTCTGCCTGCACTTTTAGCTCGCTTATCCCCAGAAGCTGCATGACCAGCGGCTGCGCGGCAGACTGTGCCGGTGGCATGAAAGGTTGCGACTGCGGTTGCGTCAACGTATCGACGCCCGGACAGACCGGAAGCGCCGAGTACAGAATCCATTTGCCTTACACGGTATCCGACCTTCTCACCCAGCTTGCCTGGTATGACTCGGCTTCCTCGGAAGAGTTCGGCGTGGACTTGCTCACCGGGATCTCCGACTCGATCTCCATGACATACGGGAGGACCAATCAGCCATTCCTCGATTGCATGGCGGGGATCGATCTGTTTATCCCGGCGCTGGCTGCCTGCCGGCCGCTCTCGCCAGACCTCACCCCCTACCAGGCCTGCCTACAGGGGCAGGTCGGCGCTGATCCGGAGTCGCTGGAGAGCATCCTCTATTGCAGGGATGCCTATGAGAGCGCACCCAGGAGCCTGTTCGACGACTGCCTGGTCAGCGGGGAGCGGTGCCTGCTCGGGCCGGCGGAGGCCAACATCATCTGGCCATGGGTGGACGTCTGGCGGGTCAGCCATCCGGACAACTTCCCGCGGGGCCTGGTGATTGGCTATCAGGGAGACACGTCCCCGGCGCTCCTGGTGCTCAAGTACCACAACAAGGTCGTCAAGAATCTGCTCTCGAATAGCGTCCTCGGGGTCGTGCCCGAGACGTTCGCCTTGCTCCGATCACTGCTGCCCGCCCGGGAGGACATGACCTACATCAGCATGAACGTGGACCCCATCCCCCTCGACATCCAGGTGGATGTCGGCGCCTGCGGGGGGCAACTACTGCACGAGACCATGTACGTCAAGGGCATGAGCTTCTGGCTTGGCAAGACCGAGATCAAACCAGGAGCGAGCTTCGTGCTGGCGGGCAGGCCGATTGGGATGGATCTGGACGAGGGAGATCTCGCCTTCGACTACGACCAGGATCCCGAGCCGGCCGAGACGAACCACCTCGTTGGACTGCGGCTCCGGGTGGACAAGCTGGAGTTCAACCTGCGGGTGGAGGGGGATCAGAGCGGAGAGTTCACCTGCACGGCGCAGGCCGACGTGCTCCTGGATCTGCGGACCGGCATCGACTCCGGGGCCATGACCCTCTCCCCGGTCCGGACCAGGGTCTACTGGCGAACCACCGAGTGCCACGGCTGGGATCTGATCGACACAGGGATCATGACGGACCAGGTCAAGAAGTCCCTCCAGGCGGTGTTCATCCAGACGCCGCGGATCTCGATCGAGTTCGAGGAGCGGCTGGTCCGAAAGGCACTCTCCTTTGTTCCCGATGAGAACAACAAGCGGAACCTGGTCTTCTCAGCCGAGCCGCTTTCCAAGCACTTCCTGAACCTGGCGGTCGAGGCGCGCGGGTACCTGGTGGAGAGTCACGATGGCTGGATCCGCCCGTACCTGACGGTCCGGGAGCACGCATCTGACACCGATCCAGGCAAGATCGTCTTTGAAGGCCAGATCGCGAATGGCGCCAGCGGGGTCGTTGTGCCGTCCGCGTTTCTGAGCGGCAGCTCCGGATCGGAATTCAGCCTGGAAGTCACCTCGGCCTGCATCGGCTGTGCGATCCCGGAGCCCGAGTTGCCGAATCTTACCTTCCCCTACGATACCTTGCCGCGCGACGTGACAGAACTCATGGATCCGCCACAGCTCGATTGGATCTTCCCCAGGATCATCGAGGAACCGGTTCCAGGCATCACCATCCATGCCGGACCGCCCGCGAGCATGCTCGAGCCTCCCAACGCGATCCACGAGTGGGGGCTTCGGTATCCGGCGGATCTGTCTTGGATCGACCAGAACGTCAGCCCAATGCCGGTGGGAGCGGCTCAACTGGTCGGGGTGGACACCGCCTGGCCCTCGGACCCAAACACCATCTTCTCGAACCGGAGGGTTGCCTACGTGACCCTGGCGATGGCGATCAACGGCCAGGTGCTCCGGTTGCCGTTCTACGTCACGGTCCTGCCCTTCTTCTACTCATACTTGCCGGGCATCGAAACCACCCTCCAGCCGATCTACTACAGCCTGCCGCCGAACCTGCGAAGCGATTTGGAGGATCTCGCCTGGGCGAGGCCCATCCTGCGGCTGATCAACCTCCTGAAGACACCCTTCTTCCTCGACGAGGTGTTCCGGACCTGCGGCCCGGAGATCCTCAAGGTCTATCCCGGCCTGATGCAGAAGGACTTCCAGTTGGTCGGCGAGGAGCTTGAGATCCTCGCGTCGACGGGGGTCATGTTCCGGCACGACGCCGACGGGCAGGAGTACTGGGCCTTCGACTCCCCGCGGTTCGTGGGGCCCGGCGGGATGGTGATCGTGGCCTCGGGCACTTGCCAGAACGCCTCGATCCGGTTCAAGGTCAGGCAAGTCCCGACGCTGAGCATCAAGGCCAGACCTGCGGCGCGGACCTACCTGGAAAACCTCTACCACCCGTCCGATGATCTGAGCCCGGCCACGGCGTCGATGTTGTACGCCCGGCAGGATCCGCCGGGGCGGAACTTCGAGGGGATGATCGAGCTGCCGGCGGTGACGGTGTCCGTGGCCGGCGCCGACCCGACCAAGGCCATCAGGATGGACAATTGGATGTACGACGCCTGGGACCAAGAGCGCGAGAAGAAGTTCGAGTTCGGGATCCTCGGGGACCGGAACCAGGTCGTGCTCAGCTATCCACAGGGCGTTGGGTTGCTGCCGAAGGAGCTACGACGGCTTGACATCAACGAGATCAGGCTCGTAAACGGTGTTGACGTCTATAGGGCCGACAACCCGGATCTCATTCGACAGGTCATGTCTAGCGGCTTTGACTACATTGAGCCTGATAACAGTCCTTACATTGACGTCGGAGTGCTCATGACGATGAAGCAGCAACCGTAGGAAGACGACACAGACTACTGCCAGCAGGAGTAGTCGTAGATCCCGATGATCTCGTAGCCCTTCTCTGTCGATCCGATCCGACGCCAATTCGTCAAGAAGTTACAGTGACCGTCATTCGTATAGTCGATGGAGAAGTCTACCACCTGATTGGTCCAGTTCTGGTACCGGACCAGGCAACCGAATTCGTAGGTAAACTCCTTCCTTCGATCAATCGTTCCATCGGGTCCCCGGTCACCATGATCGAAATCATCAAAGACCAGTTGACCGGCTTCGTTGTAGGTCTTGATCTCGCGAAAATCAATGGGGAACGAAGTCCACATCCAGTTATAGTCAATCGTTGTAGTCCTGTCCGTGTAACTGTATGTGTACTGCTGATCAAGTTCTCCGTTGCCGTCGTAGACAGATTCCACATGGAGTTTGTCTGAATCGGGGTAGTATTCGTAGGTCCAGATGAGCCCCGGATCAGGTTTGTTGTCTTTATAGGCATCGACCCTGATCTTCCTGCCCAGGGCATCATAGGTGTATTTCTTCGTCGAAGTCCACGGCGGATCGTCATCCAGTTGTTCCAAGACCTCGGTCTCCAGCTGATCATCCGGGTAGTACGTGTAGGTCACGCGCTGATAGAGGCCAAGGTAGTAGTCGTAGCTCTCGAACGTGTGCCGCAGGCCGTCCGGGTAGTAGGTATAGGCATACCTCGTCTCCCAGAACCCGTCGCAGTTCAGATCGATGGTCCATTCGATGAGAGACTCTTGGTCATTGTACGTATAGCGCTCTTCGTAGTCGCAGGTGGGATCACCGGTCACGTCTCTTCGAAAATCGTCCTCCCAGTACCTGCACGGTCCCGGGAACTTCCTCGGGTAGTTGACGCAGGTCCCCGCATGGCAGATGTCCTCGCCAGAGCAGCCGGCGCCGCACGTCCCTCCGCATCGATCATCTCCGCACTCCCGCCCATCGCAAGTCACGAAGCAGCAGGTGCCATCATCGAGGCAGATCGATCCATTGAGGCACTCGCCGCAGGAGCCTCCGCAGCCGTCGTCACCACAGTAGCGCCCGTCGCAGGCCGGCTTGCAAGGGTTTCCTCCCCACAGGCTACATCCGTGGCCAACAGGAGATATTGCGAGCCACATCAGCGCGGAGACCAACCTTCGACCGACCACTTGCTTCACTTCTTTCCCCCCTTCTCGCACAACACGGAAGATTCTACTGGCGCCCTAAAAAAATCGTCAAGTCGGGCTCGAAGTCGATAGAAGGTCGTTGTGGTGCACAGAGGGATATCTTGCTTGCCTCTTTCGGTTCGATGGTCTCTGGGGTATTATAAAGGCCTCAGCGGAAGCGGATGACCTCGGGGCCCTTGGGTTTGGCCGGCCCCTTGGGCTTGGGCTTGCCGCCCTGGTTGCGGCGGGCGTCGAGGATCTTGGCCTTGAGCTCGAGCAGGGCCGGGTCCTCGGGGGAGGTGGCCAGCGCCTCCTCGACCGCGGCCAGCGCCTTCTCGAAGTCCTTGCGCTGCAGGTAGATCTGCCCCTTCACACGCAGCATCTCCAGGTCCACCACCCCCTTGGCCAACTGTTCGTCGATGTAGCGCAGCGCGGTGTCGAGGTTGGTGTTCCCTTCCGTGTACAGGGTCACCAGCAGGCGCTTGGCCTCCAGGTCCTGCGGTTTCAGCATCACCACCATCTCCAGCTCGGAGGTGGCCTCCATCACCCGTTTCTTGGCCCGGTACAGGCGGGCCAGCTCCAGGCGCGGCTCCACCAGTTCGGGGTCGAGCTCGCAGGCGTGCTTGAAACGCTTGATGGCCTCCTCGGTGTCGTCCTGGCGGGCGTAGATCTTGCCCAGAGCCACGTGGGCCGCCACCAGGGTGGGCTGGGCGGTGATGGCGGTCTCCACCTCGGTCATGCCCTTCTCGTGGTCCCCGGCCCCGGAGAGCGCCAGTCCGAGCCCCACCCGCGCCTCGAGGCGGTTCTGGTTCTTGGCCAGCACCTCGCGAAAACGTTGGGCCGCGTCCTCGAACCGCCCCAGCTCCAGGTAGGCCCGGCCCAGCTCGACCAGCGCATCGGCGTTGTCGGCCTGCACCCCCAGGGCGTTCTCGAACTCCCGCGCCGCGGCCTCGAACTTGTTGCCGCGCATCAGGTGGCGCCCCAGCGTCAGGCGCACCGCGAAGTTGCCCGGCTCCATGGCGGCCGCCTCCTGGAGTTTCAAGAGCGCCTGCTGCTCCTTGCCCTCCTTGAGCATCACGTCCGCCTGCAGGGTCACGATCTCCACGTCGTTCGGCACCAGCTCGCGCAGCTTGCGCAGGGTGCGCTCGGCGTCCTCGAACTGCTCACCCTGGATGTAGATCTCGGTGAGCTTCTTGTACACCTCCACGTTGCCGGGGTCCTTGGCCAGCACCTTGCGCAGGTGCTCGATGGCCGCCTCGCGGTTGCCCTTGCGGGCGAACAGCATCCCGATCTGCAGCGCCGGCTCGATGTCGTCCGGCAGCAGGTCCGCGGCCCGGCCGATGGTCATGATGGCCTGGCCCTCGTCGCCGGCCTGCGCCTGCGCCATCCCCTGCTGCATCAGGTACTGGCCGTTCTTCGGCTGCAGGCGCGCGGCGCGCCCGAAGGCTTCGGCCGCCTCGGCGAATTTGCCCTGCTTGAGCAGGGCCTGCCCCTGCGCGGCCGCCTCCTGGGCCTGCTCGGCGGGGGGCTTCTCGCAGGCCGCCAACGCTGACCAGAGAAAAACGCAGGCCGCGAGCGAAGAAAGTCTCAGGGTACCGTTTGCCATGATCACCTCCGCCGGATGGATGAGATCGTATATCAACCCCTCGCACCCGGGTCAACGCGCGGGCCGAACATGCGCAACTGATTGCGGAGGAAAGCAAAGTATGCTGGTATGCCCCCCATGGAAAAGCACACGGAGGATGGGCCATGAAATGGGCGTTGGCGTTGGGCGCGTCGTGCTGGCTGGGTTGTGGCGGGTCCGAGGTCACCGATCGCTGCCAGAACAAGGTGTGCGACGAGCCCCCCGCGGACTTCTGCCGCAACGAGAGCGTGCTGGCCGAGTACGCCGGCACCGGGACCTGCGACCCCAAGACCGGTGAGTGCCAGTACCAGAGTACGGACCGCACCTGCGCCCAGGGCTGCGCGGACGGTGCCTGCCGCGGCGAGAGCCAGACCGTCTTCGGCTACATCGCCATCTTCGAGGCCGAGGTGATGTGGTTCGCCGGCTCCGACTGGTTCAAAGGGGTCGGCGCCTACTTCGCCGACCAGCCTTCGTACTACCGCTACCTCCCCCACCAGCTCGAGTGGTTCTGCACCGAGGCGGCTTCAGCCGGGTCTTGCCGGCTGTACTCTCCCTGCGCCCGGGTCGTGGTGCGCTACGACCAGTGCGACCCGCGCTGCGGCGAAGACCAGTGGTGCGATAACCAGAGCGCGACCTGCCAGCCACTGCCGCGGCACTACGACGTGGGCGAAATCTCCGTCTCGGGCACGCACGCGGCGATCTCGCTGCCGCCCGATGCCATGGATCGGTACGCGCTGGCCTCGCCTCCGGCGGACCTGTTCGACGCCGGGGCCACCATCCAGGCCAGCGCACCGGGCGGGGCGCTCGGGGCCATCTCGCTCTCGGCCCCGGGGGTGGCGCCGCTCTCGGCCGACGCGCAGGTCGAGCTCCTGGCGGGCAGCGCGGCCCGCTTCCGCTGGCAGAGCACTGGCGACGGGAGCCGGGTGCGGCTCATCCTCCTCGGCGGCCTCCACGACCCCGCGCCACCGGTGGGGATCTCGTGCGACGCCGAGGATTCGGCCGGCGAGCTGGAGATCCCGGCCGCGCTGGTGGACGGCTTCCGGCAGCGCACCCTGGTCATCCAGAAGCCCTCCTACGCCATGCGCTACCAGCGCGCCGCCCAGACCGCGGGCGCTGGGGAGATCGAATTGATGGTCGGCTCGGTGAAAGACGTGCATGTGTGCCTCTCCGCAGGCTGCCGCTAGGATCCTCACCGCGCGCACGCGAGGCCGCGGCCAGCGGCCACGTCAGATGGGAGGAATCTTGAACCGTCTGCTGGCACTCGTAACCACCGTGATGTCGCTCGCGCCAGCCCCCGCCGAGGCCGGCGAGGTGAGGGTGCGCGGCAAGCTCCAGACCCGCCTGGAGCTCATCGACCAGTCCACCCTGGATCGCGACCGCGCCGGCTGGACGCACTACCTGGACATCCCGCGGGCCCGGCTGGACGTGCGCTGGGATCCTTCCAATCGCCTGCGCCTGGTGTTCGAGCTGGACGCGGCGGACGGCTTTTTGGCCGCGGGCAACGGCGGAAACGGCGGCTTCGCCATCGACCAGATGCTCAAGGACTGCTACGGCGAGTTCCGCCTGGGGAAGAAGTTCTTCCTGCGAGCGGGGCACTTCAAGAAGCCGTTCTCGCGCCTGCGCCTCCGCTCGCCCTGGGATCTGCTCGTCCCCGAGCGCGGCCTGCTCGATCAGACCTTCGTGGGCAACCTCCACCTCGGCGACCTGGCCGGCAGCGGAAGCTTGCAACACGCCGGCGGCTACGGCGACCGGGACCTCGGCGTCATGGCCGGCGGGCGGCTGAAGTCGCTCATGGATCTGCGCTGGTCGCTGGGGTACTTCAACGCGCTCGACTTCCTGTCGGGCCGAGAGAGCGGCCACCGCGACGTGGTGGCCAGGCTCGAGATCCGGCCCATCCGCTGGCTGAGCCTGGCCCTGAGCGCGAGCGCCAAGCGCTTCTCCGTAGCGGCCAGCCGGCAGGACTTCTGGGTGGCCATGCTGGGCGCCGACGCCGAGATCAGCGCGGGCGGTTTCACCTTGCAGCTCGAGGCGGGCTACGGGGACAACCCGGTGCTGTACAACCGCGCCCCGGCGGGCCAGGCCGACTTCCACCTGGGGGGTGGCAAGTTCGTGGGCGGCCACGCCACCGTCGCCTACCGGATCGAGATCGGTCCGGATCTCTGGCTCACCCCGGCCGTGATGGGCGAGGTCCTGGAACCCACCACTGCCGTCAGCGGCGAGGGGTACCGGCTGGCGGCGGCGCTGAACCTGGACTTCGCCGCCGGCCCGCGCCTGGTCCTCTACGGCGAGACCACGCTGGGGGACCCGCGCAGCGTGTCCTACGCCGATCACTCCACCGAGGCGCAAGAGGAGCCGCTGTACTTTCCGACCCGGGCGGGGCTCCAGCTCAACCTGATCTTCTGAGGTGGTAGTGAACCCCTCTGCAACACCCTTTCGGCACGTCCCCACCACTTTCGGCGCGGCCGGCCGCGGGGCCACGGGAGCCAGCGCGGGCGGGCGCGCGTTCTGTGGTATGGCGTTGGACCACTTTGGGGGTTTTTCGCCTGTCCACCACCGAGCACTGGCGGACGTCGAACGCGCCGGCATGTCTCCTTGGCGCTGGCGTGAGAAATCATCGTGATGCTGCGCCGCGTGTACCGAATGCGCCCGCTGTCGGCGCTGCTCATCTGCCTGCCGGGGGTGCTGTTCGCCCTGTGGTACGCCTGGCGCGCCCACGCCTCCCTGAGCGCCTTCCGCGCGCTGGTGCCAGGTCCCGCGCCTGGTATCGAGGACTTTCAGCTATGGCTGCACGACACCCTGCGCGCCGACGTGCGCCGCCTGTTGCAGCCCGACCCACCGGAGCCGCCCCGGTTGCCCCAAATCCATTTGCTGTTCGACAACGCCGAGCTGGACCGACTGGAGGCGTCGCTGGCCGTCCCCCGGGGCCGTCCCTACGTGTCGGCCCTCCTCGAACACGACGGCCAGCGCCACCCGGTGATGGTGCGCGCGCGCGGCGAGCGCGGCTTCCGCCTCAACCCCAAGCGGCCGGTGAAGGTGCAGCTCGAGCGCGGCCAGCTCGTTTTGGGATGTCGGGTGTTCAGCCTCGTGGCCGAGTCGTCGCCCCGCCTGGGCGCCGAGGAGGTGGCGCAGGACCTGGCGGCCTCGCTGGGGCTGCTCACCGTGCGCCATGCCTTCGTGCGGGTGCGGCACAACGGCGCGGACCGGGGGGTGATGCGCCTCACCCCGCAGGTCGGCGAGGAGCTGCTGCGCGCGAGCGACCGCTACCCGGGGAGTCTGTACTCCGGCAACCTCGATCCCGACGACCCGCGAGATCTGTGGCGCGAGAGCGGCGCCTGGAAGAAGGTCGTCTGGCGCGTCCCCGAGGAGCAGAAGGACAAGAGCGAACTCGAGCACCTGCTCGATCGTGTGGCGCGCGCCAGCCACCGCGAGTTCGCCGCCTTCGCCCGCCGGGAGCTCGACCTCGAGCGCTTCGCCGCCCTGGAGGCGCTGGAGATGGCCCTCGGCATCCCCAACCGGGACGCCCGGCGCAACCACAAGCTCTACTTTGATCCCTTTCGCGGCCGGTTCGAGCCCGTGGCCAGCGCGTTGCGGGGCTTCCAGCGCCCGAGCGGGCGGGTGTCCCCGGCTGATCCGCTGCGGCTGCGGCTTGCGCTGCTCCCGGAGTACAACGAGCTGCGCGGCCGCATCCTGTGGCGGCTGCTCTCGGGGCCAGCCAGCGTAAGCGAGGTGCGCCGCCGCTGGACGGAAAAGGTGACCAGCCTGCTCCCCGATCTCCTCTCCGACCCGGTGTGGCGCGCCTCCGACCAGTTGCCGCCGCTCCCCGGCGGGACCGACAAGATCCTGCGCCCCATGGACGTGTACCGACTGGGGCTGGCCCTCGACAACGCCCTGGTGACGCTGGCCGAGCGCCACGCCACGCTCGTCGCCGAGCTCTCGGTGAACCCCTTGTCCCTGGAACCGCCCGGGCCGCTGCAAGCCGGCCGCTTCCCGGTGCGCCTGTGGGTGGAGGGGCCGGCAGGGATCGAGCTGCGCTCGTTTTCCGCCGAGTGGCCCGACGGTTGTGCCGGACGCATGCAGGTGTGGTACCGGGGGCGCCCGCTCGGGCCCGAGGCCGCCGGCGGCGACTTTCTGCTGGATGAGCCGCTCACGCTCCTGCCGGGCGCCGAGTTCGCCCAGCGCCGGGGCGCACCGGCCGATGCGTCGGGGCTGATCCCCCGCCCCCGGCCCGCCGAGTACGACTTCGAGGTGCGCGCGGACTGCCTCCCGGCCAGGCTGTGGGCCGAGGGCCGGCATGGATTCACCCAGGGCCGGATCCGCTCCCGCGAGCATGCGGCGGTAGCGCCACTCTCCTGGGCCCAGGTGGATGATGTCCCCCGCTTCGCCGCCGGAACGTCCTCGGTCCACCCGGCCGCGCTGACCCTCCCCGCGGCCGAGACGGTGTCGCTGGGCCCGGGCGTGGTGGAGCTGCCCGAGGGCAAGGTGTTCGAACCGCACCAGCGCGTCACCATCGCGCCCGGCACCACGCTGCGTCTGGGGCGCGAGGCGTCGCTGGTGTTTTTGGGCCCGCTCTCCGCCCGCGGCACCCCGTCGCGGCCCATCCGCGTCGAACCGCTCGACGCCTCGCCGTTCGGCGGGGTGATCGTCCAGGGCCCGGCCGCGGCCGGTTCCCGGCTGGAGCAGGTGCGCATCTCCGGCGGGTCGCGCGCACGGTACAACCTGGGCTACTACTCTGGCATGTTGAACGTCCACGACACCCGCGACGTGACGCTGCGCCAGATCGAGATCACCTCCGACCGTGTGGCGCCGGACCTGCTGCACGGGGCCTACCTCGAAGCACTCGTCATCGACGGTGGCCGCTTCGCGGGGGCGGCGCGGGACGCCATCGACCTGGAGTTCGTGTCCGGCGAGCTGCGCGGCCTCGACATCCGCGACAGCGGCGACGAGTGCCTGGACCTCATGGGCGCCAAGCTCTCCCTGGCCGACAGCCTGCTCGTCGGCTGCGGCGGGAACGCGCTGTCCGCCGGCGAGAAGAGCCGGGTGCGGGTGCAAGATAGCCTGCTCTCGCGCTCGCGCGTGGGCTTGCTCGCCAAGAACGCCTCGCGGGTAGAGCTTGCGGACAGCCTGATTTTCGAAAACCGCACCGGCATCCGCGTGAACCGCCGCGACATTTGGTACACGGGCGCAAGCCGGATCGCCGCCGAGACGCTCTACCTGGTGGGCCACGAGGAGGAGATCGACCTGGACAAACCCTCGGCCGAGGTGCTGGACCTCGGCCGGGTGGAGCGGCACCTGCCGGCGCACGGGCTGACCCGCCTGCGGTACGACGTGCTGGGCCTCGGGTCGTGGAACGAACTTCCCGCCCGTCTGGGGAACGCCGGTCCGGGAGGCGCGCCATGAAGCCCGCCCCGGGACGCCTGCCCAGCCTGGGCTTCGTGGCGGTGATCCTGGTCTACGCCGCCGTGGCCGGTTTCTTCGCCTGGGGCGCCGCCACGCCGCCGCTGGACCGGATCTTCCGGGTGACGCAAGCCCTGCGCGGGAACGACCGGATGCGCTTGGGTGCCGACGTGCGCGCACTCCTGTTGCGGGAACTACGGGACCACCTCGCGCTGCGTCAAGCATTGCTGGGAGAGGACGGCATCGGCATCCTGAGCGCCCACCAAGGAGGCTGGCTGGCCACGCCGACGGCCTGGCTGCTGCGCTTCCCCGACTCCGAGCGAGTGCGGGCGCTGCGGCTCGAGGTTCACACCGCGCCCGAGCACCTGCCCTTCACCCTCACCGTGCGCGGCCCGACCTTCCGCAAGCGAACCACCGTGTCCGTGCCGGGCGCCATCGAGATCGCGCTGCCGCCACCGGGCCCCGAACCGGAGATCATCGAGGTGCGCCTGGGCGGAAAGCGCTTCGCGCCCGACCCGTCGGAGCTGGCGGTGCGGCTTTCTTTCGAGGAGGGCCCGTGAGCGGCGACACCATCCGGCGCTTCAACCGCTACGAGCTCAAGTACCTGCTGCCGGCCCAGCGGGCGCCAGCGGTCATGGAGGATCTGGCCTCCATGGTCCGGCCCGACGAGCACGGCGGCGCGCGCGGCTACCGCGTGGTGTCGCTGTACTTCGACAGCCCCGGCCTCGACATGTACCGGGCGAAAATCGACGGGCTCAAGTTCCGCCGCAAGCTGCGACTGCGGGTGTATCCCGACGAGCGGGATCGGGTGTCGCGCGGCATGGTGGAGATCAAGCAACGCATCAACCGTACGGTGCAGAAGCGGCGCATCGAGCTGCCGCTTGCGACGGCCGAGGCCCTGTGCCGCGGCGAGGCGCCGCCGGATACGCTCGACGAGCTGGACGAGCAGGTGGTGGGCGAGGTGCGCTACCTGGTGGCCGCCATGCACCTCGGCCCGGCCTGCGTGGTGTCCTACTGGCGGCGGGCATTCGTGGGCGGGCGTTACGACCTGGGCCTGCGTGTCACCTTCGACACCTTGCTGCGCGCGCGGGTGGCGCCGCTCTCGGTGCGCGCGGGCTGGGGCGGGAGCCTGTTCCTGCCACCCGACTGGTGCGTCATGGAGGTCAAGGTCAACGACAGCGTGCCCGACTGGGTGGTGTCCTGGCTGGCCCGCCACGACTGCCAGCTGCACCGGGTGAGCAAGTACTGCGCCGGCCTGCGTCACGCCCGCCGGCAGCGGATCGAGGTGCTGCCCGGCCCCGGGCGACCCTGGGCGGTACAGGAGAATATCCTAGGAGGAGCGACATGTCCGAACTGATGCGGGAGCTGGAACGCTTCAAGGATCAGAGTGGCATCTTCTCGCTGATGGACATCGCGCTGGCGCTGCTGCTCGCCTTCGTCCTCATGCTTTTCATCGCCTGGGTGTACCGCTACACCCACCGCGGGGTGTCCTACTCCCAGTCCTCGGTGCACAACCTGGTGCTGCTGGGGACGGTGGTGGCGCTCATCATGCTTATCGTGGGCTCCAACATCGCGCGCGCCTTCGCGCTGATCGGGGCGCTCTCCATCATCCGCTTCCGCAACGCCGTCAAGGAGCCGCGCGACGTGGGCTTCATCTTCCTGGCGCTGGCGGTGGGCATGGCGGTGGGCACGCGCTTTTACTTGCTGGCGGCCTTCGCCACGGTGATGATCTCGGCCTTCGTAGTGGTGCTGTACAAGTTCAACCTGTTCGCCAAGGAGGTGCGCGAGCGCATCCTGCGGGTGCAGTTCGCCGCCGCGGCCGACCCCGAGCGGGAGCTGGCCGAGACCTTCCGCGAGTTCCTCGAGCAGTACGCCGCCATCGCCGCCGAGAGTGTGGCCGGGGGGGAGCTGCAGGAGGTGGTGTTCTCGGTGGTGCTCAAGCGCCGCGTCAAACCCGAGCAGCTCATCGAGGCGGTGCGAAAGAAGAACGGCGGCCACAAGGTGGCCCTCATCCTGGGCCAACAGGAAGTCGACATCTGAGCATCGCCTCGTCTTTTCTCTGGATAACTTCGAACAACAGTCTGCGCTGTCCCTTCGCTCGGCTGCCCTCAGGCGGGCTCGGCCAGGTCGGACTCGTGACGGCGGAAGAACTCCACCAATTGCGGCAGGTACGAGGGGAAGGGCGGGCAGGTCACGCCGCTCCCGGCCAGCGCCGACCGCGCGCGCGCATCGTCGTAGCGCACCCGGTACAGGACGTGCCCCAGCATCGCAAACGGCATGCCCAGGCGTTCCGCCGCCGCCGAGGCGATCTGCCGTAGCGGGGGCAGCATGAGCAGGCGCACGCTGCGGCGCACCGGCCGGCGCAGGATGGGCCCGGTGAGCCCGAAGGCCCGCAGCGAACGCTCGTAGAACTCGCGGTACGACAGCGGGTACGGATCCACCAGGTGGAAGGCGCTGTGCGGCGGGGCGGCCATGAGATGCGTCATGGCTGCGGCCAGGTAGTCCACCGGCACCAGCGGGAAAAACAGGTCCTCCTCGCGCATGGAGATAAGCGGCAGGCGGGCGGCCAACGGCAACCGGGCCAGGCGCGAGAGCGCCCGGAACAGGTAGTACGCCCCGTCGAGCTTGTCCGCCTCGCCGGTCTGCGAGTGGCCCACCACCACGCCGGGCCGGAACACCCGCCAGGGCAGGCCGGACTGGCGCACGACCTTCTCCGACTCGAACTTGCTCTTGCCGTAGGCGTGGAAAAAGCCCTGGCCCCGGTCCAGCTCGTCCTCGCCGAACGTCCCCTCGGCATCGCCGGACACCGCGATGGAGCTCACCAGGTGGAAGGCGCGCAAGTGATGCAGGCCGGCGGCCAGCTCCAGCACCCGGCGCGTCCCGTCCACGTTGACCGCGCGGGCCTCCTCCTCGCCCATGGACAAGCGGTAGGCCGCCGCCAGGTGCAGCACCTGGTGCGCCTCGTCCCGCAGCCGGGCGCGGGCGTTCTCGTCGAGGCCGAGATCCGGCCGCGTGACGTCCCCCGCGACAATCGTGGGGCGCGCCAGCTCCGGGGGCCAGGCGGCCAGGCGCGCCTCGAGCCGCGACCGCGAAGAGGAGCGGCACAGCAGGATGAGCCGCCGCCCGCGCCGGGCCAGCGCCTGGGTCACGAACCGCCCGATGAAGCCGCTGCCGCCGGTGACGAACACCGCGCCGTCTGCCGTCGCCTCCACGCTCACCTCCGCGTTCTCCTCGCCAGCACCTCGTCCTTGAGGCGCTTGATGTGCCCGCGGCCCAACGCCTTGACCTCGCAGCCAAGCTCGAAGTAGGCGCGGATGTCGTCGTCGCTCAGGATGCCGAAGCAGTCGATCACCGCCAGCGGCCCGCCGGCCCACTCCACCACCTGCCGCGGCGGAAGCGACAGGTACGGCCTGTGGGGCACCGCCAGGACCACCGCCTCCACCCCCGAAAGCGCCCGCGCCAGATCCTTCTGCACTCGCACCTGTTTGAGCTTCTCCTGGTTATGGAAGAAGCGCGCCCAGCTCCAGCCCGGCTCGGGGTAGTCGTCCTGCAGCTCCAGCTCGTACCAGTGGTCCACGTAGGGATCGTGCACCCGCATCTCGGCGCCCATCTCGGAGAGCTTGCGCAAAAGGAGCTCCGAGCCGCTGTAGCGGGTGTCGCCCACGTCCTGGCGGTAGCTGGCGCCGCACAAGAGCACCTCGGCTCCGGCGATGTGCCGGCTCATGTTGCGCAAGGCGTCGCGCACCAGCTCGGCCGCGTGCAGGGCGCGGGTGTCGTTGATGTCCACCGCGGTCGGGGAGATGCGGAACACCCGGTCGCCGTCCTCGAACCCCAGCAGGTGCTGGTAGGCCCAGTAGCCCAGCCCGGCGTCCTTGGGCAGGCAGTAGCCGCCGATGCCCGGGCCGGGGAAGATGATGTTGTCGTGGGTGGGCCGCACCCGGATGGCCTGGATCACCTTGACCAGATCCACCCCGTTGCGCTCGGCGAACAGGCTCCATTCGTTGAGGAAGGCCAGGAGGGTGGCCCGGTAGGAGTTCTCCACGATCTTGGTGGTCTCGCTCTCGATGGGCCGGTCCATCACCGTGAGCGGGAAGCGCTCGGTGTGGATCACCTCGCGCAGGAATTTTTCCACCCGGCGGCGCGACTCCGGGTTGCAGCCGGCGCACACCCGCCAGAAGTCGCGGATGGAGGCCACGTACTCCTTGCCGGGCATCACCCGCTCGAAACTGTGGGCCAGCAGGGGCTCGCTCCGGATGCCGCGGGCGGCGAAGGCGCGCTTCAGCAGCGGCCAGGCCACGAACTCGGTGGTGCCCGGGGCCACCGTGGTCTCGATCAGGGTCAGGCACTCGGGGCGGATCTTTTCCCCGATGGTGCGAATGGTGGCCTCCAGCGCGGCCATCTCCACCGTCCCCTCGCGCATGGCCCCCAGGCGCGGCTTGCGAAAGTCGCACTGCACGTCCACGATGACGCAGTCGGCGAGCGAGAGGCAGTCGGGGTTGAAGGTGGCGGTGAGGGTGCGCTTCTCCAGCACCACGCGCCGGATCATGGGGTCGACGTCCGGGTCCTCGGCCTTCACCGGGGAGACGCCGCGGTTGAGCATTGGGATCTTCCAGAAGCTCCGCGTGCTGGGGCGCTGGCAGCCGATGACGAACTTGCTGCTCTTGCCGGTCTTGGGGTCGACGGTATCGGCCACGATGGCGGCCATCACCGCGCCCACGAAGCCCAGGCCCATCACCACCACTATCTCCTGGCCCGCAGCGCGGGCCTCGGCGACGAGCCGCTGCAAACGTTCGAGCTCGGCGGGGTACTCGGACGGGGCCGGCAACGCGAAGCGCTCGCCGTCGGGACTGGTGGCGTAGTCGCTCATGGGTATCTCCTAGAACCTCGCGCCTAGCAGGATCTGGCCGCCGCCGCGGGGGTCGGGTGCGAACTGCAAGTGGAAGGCGCCGGCCGCGGGCGGGGCCGGCATCTCGGCCGGCGGCTCCAGCCCCAGCTCCCGCGCCAACGAGCGATTGGCCTCGCGGATCAGCGTCTCGGCCTCCTCCCGGCTGATGAGGTGCTCGGCGGGGTACGGCCCCCCGGCCAGATCGGCCCGCGGGCCGTAGGTGAGCCACAGCACCAGGCCCACCACGCCGGCCGCCAGCCCCACCCCCGACACCACCCCGGCCGCGGTGAGCCCGTCGTCAGAACCCGTCTTGAACAGCGGCATGGCCACGCCGGCCGCCACGAATCCACCCAGGGTGAGCCCGATGCCCACGTTGCGGATGGTCTTCATGGTGGAGATGTCGCCCTGCATGCGCTGCACCAGATCGGTGCGGCCCGCCCGCTCCGCCAGGGACAGCTCCCCCACCGGCTGGTCCTCGCCGGTGACGATCATCCAGTCGCGGTGCACCAGCGCCGGGGCCACCTCGAAGCTCACCGCGGAATGCCGGCCCACCAGCGCGATGGCCCCCCCGCCGCGCTGGATCTCCAGCCGGCCCGCCAGGCGCAGGGCGCGCCGCGCGTACTCATCGCGCACGTCCAGGACCGGGGCCGACGGTTGGCCATCCCCGCTCTCGGGCTGGGCCACCGGCGCCACGGGGGGCGGCGGCGCAGGCGGTGGCGCGGGCGGCGGCTGCAGGCCGGGAGGTAGGGCACCGAGGCGCACCACCCGGTCGAGGCGCAGCGTGCCCTGAACGTCCACCAGGGTCAGGGCACAGTCATAGGCCTCGACGGTGCGGATGACCATGAGGTGCAGCACCGCCTCCACCCCGAGCTTGGCGGCGATTTCCCCGAGCGCTGCCGGCTCCAGGCGGTACTCGACACCCACCGTCTCACGGACCTTGGCCGGGGGCACCACCCGCAAGCCTTCCCGGCCGCCGAGCGCCTTGAGGACCTCTCCCTCCAGGCCCGAGAGATCCTCGTTGGTGCCGGTGGCCTCGAGGGGAAGCAGCGCCAGCGAGCCGACATTTCCCGTCGCCTCGGCAAGGGCCGTCTGCAGCGGCGCCAGGTCCGGGGAGCCCTCGGCTCCCGCCTCGCCGGCCAGCGCCAGCGCAGGACTCGCCAGGAAAAGCAGCAACCCGCAGGTCTTCATGTCGCCCGCCTTTCTCCAGACGGCGTCATCCTAGCGCCGGACGGGCACGGCCACAAGTCAGCCCAGCCCCCGGTCCTCCAGGTCCTCCTCCGAGAGCCCGAGCCGGTGGCCCACCTCGTGCAGCACAGTCTTGCGGATCTCCGCGGTGAGCTCCTCCCGGCTGCGGGCGAAGCGTTCCAGGTTCTTCTGGTACAGCACGATCTCGCCCGGCCACTGGCTCCCCGGATCCAGCAGCGACTCCTCGCGCAACGAGTGCCCGCGGAACATCCCCAGGATCTCGGGGCTGAGCGGCGGGTCGGCCGCGCGCAGATCGTTTTCGGCCGGGTAGGGTTCGACCAGCACCGGGGTGTTCTCGAGCGCCCGGCGCACCGGTTCGGGAAGCTCCCGTAGCGCCTCCTCCACGCAGGCGTCGAAATCGGCCTGCGGCATCTCGATGGGCAGGTGGTAGCTCTCCGGCAGGAGCAGCACCGCCCGCTCGAGGTGGCGGCGGGCCGAGCGCTCCTTGCCGCGGCGCTCGTCCAGGATCGACAGCACCCAGTGCACCTCCGCCAGGTCGCCTTGCGCGGCGTTGGCCCGGCGCATGATGCCGTCGGCCTCCGCGAGCTTGGCCTGTTCGAACAGCGCAAGCCCGAGCCCCGACAGGATCAGGCCATCCCCGGGCAGCAGCCGATCGGCCTCGCGGTAGGCGCCCTCGGCCCGAGCCGGCTCGCCGAGATCGAGCAGGGCCTCCCCGCGCAGGTAGTGGGCGTCGGGGTTCTCGGGGTCGAGGCGCGCGGCGGCCTCGGCGCTCTCCAGCGCCGCCTCGGGGTCGCCAGCCGAGAGCGCCTCCTCGGCCTCGGTGAGCCTTTTCTCCACGCCGCTTGCCATCGCGCCGGGAGTGTAGAAACATCCCCGTGGCCGGGTCAAATCGGGAGGATGTCATGCGCGCCTTCGCGGTCCTGATGTTGTGCGTGTCGTTCGGCGCTGCCGCCGCCCCGCCCGCCGGTGAGCCGGTCACCGCGCGCCAGGTGGCCTACCGGCTGCTGCGCTCGCTGTCGCACGGCGACCTGGCGCAGGCGCGCGAGCTCGCCTTGAGCGGCGAGGAGTTTCGCGCCCTGTCCCGGCGCGCGCAGTCGGCCGCGGACTACCAGAAGACCCGGGACGCCTTCCTCGACAGCGTCGCCCACGATCTGCGGGCAGGGCTCGTCTTCCGTGACGCCGAGGTGGTCGACTGCCTGGTGCTGCCCGAGAGCGACAAGAACCACCGCCTGGTGCTGGCGGTGGTGTACGCCCATTTTTTCATGCCGGACGGCAAGCCACTCGAACACCCGCTGGCGTTGACCTTCGTGCAGGCGGGCGAGGGCTGGAAGCTTCTGGTGCGTTAGATTAGAGGACGACATGCACAAACTCGAAGATCGCACCGTGGTCCTGGGCGTCAGCGGCGGCATCGCCGCCTACCGCGCCTGCGAGCTGTGCCGGCTGCTGGTCAAGGAGGGTGCCCGGGTGGCGGTGGTCATGACCGAACCAGCCGCGCGCCTGGTCGGTCCGGCCACCTTCCAGGCTCTCAGCGGCCGGCCGGTGGAGGTGGGCTGGGGCGGCGCCTCTTCGGCCGCTGGCATGGAGCACATCGACCTCGGCCGCGACGCGGACGCGATCGTCGTGGCCCCGGCCACGGCCAACACCCTGGCCAAGATCCGGCTGGGCCTGGCCGACAACCTGCTCACCTCATCGGTACTGGCCAGCCGCTGCCCGCTGGTGCTGGCCCCGGCCATGAACACCCGCATGTGGGAGAACCCGGCCACCCGCGAGAACCTGGCCTGGCTGCACACGCAAGCAAGGGTCTGGCTGGTGGGGCCGGACCAGGGCCCGCTCGCCTGCGGCGAGGAGGGGGCCGGGCGCATGGCCGAGCCCGCCGCCATCCTGGAGGCGGTGTGCGCCGCGCTGCGGCCGGCCGACCTGGCCGGGGCGCGCCTGCTGGTCAGCGCCGGGCCCACTCGCGAGGCCATCGACCCGGTGCGCTACCTCTCCAACCGCAGCAGCGGAAAGATGGGGTATGCCCTGGCCGCGGCCGCGGCCCGCCGCGGGGCGAAGGTGGTGCTGGTGAGCGGTCCCACCGCGCTCCCCGTTCCGCCCGGCGTGGAGCACGTGCCGGTATCCTGCGCCGCCGAGATGGCCCGCGAAGTGAAGAGCCGCGCCGGGCGCTGCGACGCGCTGCTGATGGCGGCAGCGGTGGCCGACTTCACCGTGGCCCGGCCGGCACGCGCCAAGCTCAAGAAGGATCGCGTCCAGGGTCCGCTGCGCCTCACCCTGGTCCCCACCGAGGACATCCTGGCATCGCTGGGCCGCGCGCGCCGGGGACGGCGGCCGTTGCTGGTCGGGTTCGCCGCCGAGACCGGCGACCCGGTGCCGGCGGCGAAGAGCAAGCTCGAAAAAAAGCGCCTCGACCTGGTGGTGGCCAACGACGTGAGCGAGGCGGGGGCGGGCTTCGAGGTGGACACCAACCACCTCTACCTGGTGGAGAAGGACGGCGTGCGCGAGATCCCCCCTGCCTCCAAGGAGGCTTGCGCCGAGCGCATCCTCGACCGGCTGGCCGAGCGGCTCAAGACCAGGCGCTGAGCCCCGTTTTTCAGCTTGAAGTTGACACGGAAAACCAAGGAGAAAACCTTCAGGATACAAACCGGAGAGACAGGTAACAGTCCGGCACATCGCGGACACGAACCGGACTATTCCTGAACAGCTTTTCACCCACCTAGCCCCCGCCCACAGCAACCCCAGCAACCCAGCAACCGGTGCCACCCGCCCCGGAATTGCCCCGGAATTCCCCGGAATTAGTTATTAATCAATGGATTACGTCATGGACTGGTGGCTTGTGACACCGGAACCGGCGGGTGGCGCGCCTACTCCTTGTTGCAATCCCCGGTGCCGACGCAGCTCAGTTTGCACTCCTTGTCCTTGTCTTTTTCCGGATCCTCGATCTTGGGGCAATCCTTGAGGGTGCAGTCGCCGGCGCCCATGCAGCTCAAACTGCAGCCGCCGCCGGGGCAGGAGACGGTGGTGTTGCCGGCGCCCATGGCCTTGACCGCGCACTGGCCGGCCTTGCAGTCCACCTTGCCGTTGCCCGAGCCCATGAGGCTCGCCTTGCAGCCGCCGGCGTCGCACTTGAGCGAGCAGTTGCCGGCGCCCTTGCAGGAGACCTCGCAGCCCTTGCCGGTGCACACGAAGTCGCAGTTCGCGACCCCGACGCAGGAGCAGTCCTTGCCGGGATCGCACTTCTTGTCGGCAGCCCAGACCAGCGAAGCCGCCACAGCCACCAGGGCCAGCGCCACAACCAGCATCGTCGCTCTTTTCAAGGGTCACCTCCTGATTCGCCGAGTTCGGCGGGGTGTAGGTCCGGGGCATCCTGGAGTTTTTGCCGGCGCTTGTCAACAGGGCTGGCGCCACGCCCAAGGAACCCCGCCTCGCCTTGACACGTCTACAGGGGAAGCGGAGAATCGCGCCGGAGAAACGACCCAAGGACGCTCATGCCCAACGCCTACCTTCGCTGCGCTTTGGTGTGGCAGAACACGCTCCTCGAAGAGCACATGTTCGCCCCGCCGGCGCGGGTGAAGGTCGGGGACCGGGCCGGCACCACCTTCGCCATCTCCGCGCCAGGACTGGGGAAATCGCACCTCCTGTTCGATCACGGCCGGGGCGGGTGCCGGCTGTTCCTCAAGGACGGCATCCTGGGCCGGCTGCGAATCGCGGGTCGCATCCGCGAGGTGGAGGAGATGCTGCGCGACCCGGAGCTCGGACGGAGCAAGGACGGCAGCGCGGTGTGCGATCTCGCCGAGGGCGACGGCGGGGTGCTGGTCTTCGGCCAGGCGGGCCTGCTGTTCCAGTTCGTGCGCGAGCTCGGCGAGGTGGAGCGCTCGCGCCTCTCTGCCACCGCCGGCACGGATTCCTTCATGAACCGGGTGTTCGGGGCGGTGCTGGGCGTGGTGCTGCTGTTTTCCTTCGCCTCGCGGCTGTTCGCCAGCGCGCCTCAGAGCTTCACCGTGGAGCAGCTCCCCGATCGCATCGTCTCTTACGTCATCGAGGATCCCGAGGCGGCCCGCAACTTCCGCGAGGAGCTGGACCGCCGGCGCGAGGAACAGAAGAAAGAGTTACGCCAGGCCGCCGTTGAGCAGAACCGTCCGGAGCGGGCCCGTCCCCGCCCCGGCCCCGAGGAAGACGCCGAGGAGAAGCGCATCCGCGAGCGGGTGACCGGCAAGGGCGTGGTGGGCGCCATCACCGTGGCCCGGCGCCAGAACGCCGCGCTCAAGAAGATCTTCGAGGAGGGCGGGCTCGACATGAGCCTCGGCTCGGCCCTGTCGGCCCTCGACCGCGGCGCCGCCACCGCCCGGGTGATCGGCTCCTCGGGCAAGAACGGCGAGCTGGCCGCTCCCGGCTCGGCCCTGCTGGAGCGCTCCGGCGTCGCCAACCCCATGGGCGAGGGCGCCGCGCCGGCCACCGGCCTCACGGGCCGGCGCGCGGGAGGCGGGGTGCCCCTCCCGGACCGGCGCGAGGCCGAGGTGGTCATCGCGGCCCCGGCCGCCGCCGGCGCCACCGTGACCGGCGGGGTGCTGGACAAGAAGGACATCTACGACGTGGTCATGCGAAACAAGGGCGCCATCCGCTACTGCTACGAGTCCCAGCTCATGCGCTTCCCCACCCTGCGCGGCCAGGTCGTCGTGGACTTCATCATCGAGCCGAACGGCTCCGTGCAGACCGCCAGCGTGCCCACCAACACCCTGTCGCAGGCCGAGGCCAAGGAGGCCGTGGCCAGCTGCCTGATCCGCCAGATCCGGCGCTGGATCTTCCCCAAGCCCCAGGGCGGCAAGGTGCGAGTGATCTGGCCCTTCACCTACGGGAGGGCCCGCGGATGAGGCTGGCCGCATGCTGCGCCATCGCCTTCGCCGCGCTCGCCGGCTGCCGGGCCGAGCGCTACTATGGCCCCTTCGCGCTCTCGGTGCCCGGGGCCGCCCGCGAGCACACCGTGTGGCGCACCTTCCGCCTGCCCCTCGGCGACGAAGCGCGCGCGCGGGACGAGCGCCGGGCGCGCTGCGAGCAGGAGGAGCCCGATCGCGCCGTACCCTGCGTGTGCGACTATCCCACCCTGCGAGTGAACACCTACGCGGTGCGAGTGGACTACCGGCTCCTCCACCGGCGCGGCGCCACCACCTACGCCACGGTGTGGCTGGGCCGCGAGGTCGAACCTCCGCTTCCGGAGCAGCTCCCCGACGCGCCCCAGGTGGAGGTGCTGGGCGAGCACCTGCACCGTCTGGAGGCGCTCGACGAGACCACGGACAGCTTCCAGGAGTCGGAGGTGGCCGATGCCGGCCTGAGTTTCTCCTTCGAGGAGTACCCCGACTGCCCCGGCACCTCCGTCTACCGCCCGGGCCCGACCGAGTTCTGGATCGGGCTCAGCCTGCCCGCGGAAGACGACGCCGAGCTTTCGCTGGACTTTTCGGTCCGCGTGCGGGAAAACCGCTGACATGGATCGTCTGCGGTTTGCCCTGGTACGACGAGCGGCGACGGCTCGCCCGTTCGCCGTGGCGGCGGCCCTGGGCCTTTCGCTGCTGCTCCAGCTCCCGTGCCACGGGGCCGAACCGGAATGCCCGCCGCTCCAGCCGGGCTTCCCCCGCGGGCTCCAGGTGCGCACCGCCATCGGGACCGGCTTCTTCCTGGGCGAGGTGGGCCGCTACAGCCGACCGGGGCTGAGCGTCGTCCTGGCCGCGGACTACGAGATCTTCTCCTTCCTGGCGGTGGAGGCCGAGTACCGCCTGGGCCTCAACGCCACCGCCCAACCCGAGCCCCCGGCGCCGGGGAACTTCACCACCCAGGCGGCCACCGCCGGGCTCCGGCTCGCGCTGCCGCTTTCGCGCTTCGACCTCTTTCTCCGAGGCGGGGTGGGTCTCTTGTGGTCTGGGCCCGACATCCTGGTGCGAGTCAGTGACTTCGACGCCAGCGTGCGGCTCGGGTGGACGGGGGGGCTCGGCGTGCTGTACCACACCCCGCGCCCACGCCTGTTCGTGGGGCTCGACGCCTCCTGCCTGGGAGGCGTGGGATTCCCCGGCTACTATTTTTCGGTGAATGTCTTCCTGGGCGCGACGCTGCTGTGAGCGTCAGGCGAGCCGCGGGAAGGCCGCGCGGCCGGCGTAGCGCGCCGCCTTGCCTAGCCACTCCTCGATCCGCAGCAGCTGGTTGTACTTGCAGATGCGCTCCGAGCGGCAGGCCGAGCCGGTCTTGATCTGCCCCGCGTTGGTGGCCACCACCAGGTCGGCGATGGTGGTGTCCTCGGTCTCGCCGCTGCGGTGGGACACCACGGTGGTGAACCCCGCCCGGTGGGCCATCTGCATGCAGGCCAGCGTCTCGCTGAGGGTGCCGATCTGGTTGACCTTGATGAGGATGGAGTTGGCGATGTTCTCGCGGATGCCGCGGGAGAGGCGCTCGACGTTGGTCACGAAGATGTCGTCGCCCATGATCTGGATGC
The DNA here is from genome assembly GCA_012798435.1 of Myxococcales bacterium. GTDB lineage: Bacteria > Myxococcota > B64-G9 > B64-G9 > B64-G9 > JAAZNF01. The sequence continues at coordinate 54,033 of JAAZNF010000010.1, forward strand.
TTTTGCCCAGCCGCTGGTTGAGCTCTGCCCAGCCCTCCCAGTCGTCCTCGGCCAGGCCGTCTTCGATCGAGATGATGGGGTAGCTCTTCACCCACTTCTCGTACATGTCGACCATCTTGGAGGCCGGCAAGGAGCGCTTCTCCCCCTTGAGCACATACTGCTTCTTCTTGGCGTCATAGAATTCCGAGGCCGCCGGGTCGAGCGCGATGGCCACCTCCTTGCCGGGGGTGTAGCCTGCGGCCTTGATGGCTTCGACCATGAGCTGGAGCGGTTGCTCGTTGGACTCGAGCGCCGGGGCGAAGCCACCCTCGTCCCCCACCGCCACCGGCAGGCCCTTCTTGGCCAACACCTTCTTGAGGTGGTGGAAGGTTTCGGAGGCGAAGCGCAGCGCCTCGGCGAAGGTCTTGGCCCCCAGCGGCACCAGCATGAATTCCTGCAGGTCCACCCCACCCTCGGCGTGCTTGCCACCGTTGAGCACGTTGAGCATGGGCACCGGCAAGAGGTGCGCCCCCGCGCCGCCCAGGTAGCGAAACAGCGGGAGTTCCGCCGAGGCGGCCGCGGCCCGGGCCGTCGCCAGCGACACGCCCAGGATGGCGTTGGCGCCGAGTTTTCCCTTGTTCGCGGTGCCGTCGAGCTCGCACAAGGCCCGGTCCAGGGCCACCTGCTCCGAGGCCTCCATGCCGATGACCTCGGGGGCGATGCGCTCGTTGACGTTCTTCACCGCCTTCTGCACGCCCTTGCCCAGGTAGCGCTTCTCGTCGCCGTCACGAAGCTCCACCGCCTCGTGCGTCCCGGTGCTCGCGCCCGAGGGCACGGCGAAGCGCCCGAAGGCCCCGTCCGACAGCTCGACCTCGACCTCCAGGGTGGGGTTGCCCCGCGAATCCAGGATTTCCCGCGCGTGTACGGAAATGATCTCGGCCATAGGTTCCTCCTTAGTGAGCGGGGAAGCCATACCACTGATCGGCTTTGCGATTCAACGAGATTGTGGTACAGGTGCCCGAGGTCCCGGACAACCCCTCTCGGGGAGGAGGCCGCGCATGAACCTTCCGCTGTGTCTTCTGGTGGCGGGGCTGTGGCAGGCGCCGGCCGCGTCCGCGCCGGACGGCGGCGTTGACGCTTCGAGCCAGTCTCCGGCGGACCCCGAGGTCCCGGCCCCGCCGCCCATCGAGCAGGCGTTGCGCCAGTGCCGCGAGGCGCTACGGGCGGGGCTGTTCGAGCGCGCGCTCTCGGAGTGCAACGCCGCCCTGCGCCTCGATCCCAATCGAGTGGAGGCCATGCTGACGAAGACCCGCGCCCTGCTGGCCCTGGGGGACGGGCGTTCGGCGCTGGCGCCGGCGCGCATGGCCACCTCGCTGGCCCCAGACAGCGCCGAGGCTTTCTTGCTGCTCGGGCAGGCCTACCTGCACGATCTCAACCAGGACTACCCGCGCGCCGAGGAGGCGCTGCGCAAGGCCGCCGAGCTGGATCCGGTAAGCCGCGATGTGCGGCTGGCGCTGGCCAAGGCCCTCTCCTTCCAGAAACGGGTGGAGGAGGCGATCGCCGAGCTACGCCTGGCCCACGAACGGCACCCCGACGACACGGCGGTGATGGTGAAACTCGCCGAGAGCTACTACGTGCTGCGCAAGCTGGACCTGGCGGAGCGGTACATCCAAGAGGCCCTGGAGAAGAACCCGGCCGACCCCGACGCCCTACGGGTGCAGGAGCAGGTGCGCTCGCGCCAGAGTTACAACTTCTGGGTGATCCTCCTCGCGGCCATCATCATCCCCTCTCTGTGGTTCGGGATCCGCTGGCTCAAGCGGGGGCGGGTGGTCAAGGAGTAGCGCATGCCCCGCGCCGCTCTGCTCCCGCGCCTCGGATTCATCCTGACGGCGCTTCTCCCGGCCGGCGGGCGCGCCGAGGCTCCGCAACCGGCGGAAGCCCTGCGGGCCCGCATCGAGGCCTGGAAGGACCGCACCACCCTCCAGCGCTTCCCGGTCGAGCGGGTGGAGATCCTCCGCGACGATGCGGCGACACCCGCCCGGGCCCGGATCACCCTCTCGGCGGGGACGGAGCTCGGCCGGATGATCGCCCCGCTGCGGTTGCACCTCGACCTCAAGCTCGATCCGGCCGGCCAGCTTCCGCCGAACGGCCACGCCGAGGCGAGCCGCTTGCTCGAAGAGGGCCGCCGCCTGCTGCGCCGCGTCGAGTACAGCGAGGTGGCCCTGCGCTTTTTGGAGAGATTCGCGCCGGTGCGCGCCGAGCTGCACCTGGACGCGCTCTCGCCGCCGCGGCTGCGCCTGTTCGGCACCTCCACCGCCGACGGGGAGCTCAACGCCCACCTGGAGTACGCCGGGCCGTCCGCTGTGCTGCGTTCGTACCGGGTGCCGGGCATCGCCGAGATCCCGGTGCGGCGCGAGATCCTGCGTTTCGCCGAGATCCTCACGGCACGCCACCCCAAATGCCGCGCCCGCTGGGTGTGGGCCCAGCGCCTGTCCGAGGACGGGGCGCCGGGCGGGACCACCTGGCAGGTGACAGCCACGCTCGACGGCCCCTCCTGCCCACCGGACCTCACCGTGGTGCTGAAACCCGATGGCTCCGTCGAGCCGGACGCTTCCTAGGGGGCCGTCAGCCGCACAGGAAGCCCCCGTCCACGGAAAGCACCGCCCCGGTGACGTAGGCCGCCGCGTCCGAGCACAAGAAGGCCACCGCCTCGGCCACCTCCTCCGGCGTGCCCAGGCGGCGCAGGCCGAGCCGCCCGGCGATCTCGCCGCCGGCGCGCTGCCGCAGTCTCGCCGTCATGTCGGTCTCGATGAACCCCGGCGCCACCGCGTTCACCCGCACGCCGCGCTCGCCGACCTCGGCGGCCAGGGAGTGGGTGAAGGCCTCGAGGAAGGCCTTGCTGCCCGCGTAGGCCGCGCTCCCCGGCTGCGGTTGCCGCGCCAGGGCCGAGGAAAAATTTACGATGCAGCCTGCGCGCTGCTTCAGCATGGGCCGCAGCGCCGCGCGGCACAGGCGCACCGGCCCCAGGATGTTCGTCGCGACCAGCGTCGCGAGCGCCGGATCGCGAAGGCCCACCAGCAGCCCCTCCGGCGCCACGCCCGCGTTGTTGACCAGGATGTCCAGCCGGCCGAAGCGCTGCAGACACGCCGCCACCAGCTGGTCGGCGGCATCTTCCGCTCCCACGTCGACGAGGAGCGTCTCCGCCTCGGCGCCTTGCTCGCGGCAGCGCGCGGCCGTCCGCGCGAGCTCGTCCTGCCGCTCGCGCGCGACCAGCACCAGCCGCACGCCCTCCCGCGAAAGCCGCAGCGCCACCGCCCGGCCGATGCCGCGCGAGGCCCCGGTGACAATGCCCGCCCGGTCCATCCGTTCCTGGCCGCTCATGCGTTCTCCTTCCCGGCGCCGGCGCTGGAGCGCCCGAGGCCGAACGGCATTATTTACTCGGGCGGCAAGATGTGCAACTGTGCGCGCCAAGCGCCGAGGGAGCGGTCCGGTGGACGACGCCACTTCGCACATCGACGGACAGTCATCAGAAACCAGGCGCCCTCCGCGGTGCTGTTGGGAGGCGCGACCGACCCCGGGGCCACGCGAGCCAGCGGGGTCGGTCGCGCGCTGCGAGTCCTGGCCTGAAGCATGACCGAATTACTCGCCTGCGGCCGAAGGCCGCGCAAGGAGGAGCCGTGAGCGAGATCCGGATCAAGAACTTCAAGGAGATCCCCTACGAGGAGTTGGAGGAGCTCAACCTGGAGGCCAAGCGGCGCATGCTCTCCCGCGAGGACCCGGGCGCGCTGGAGGAGCACTACCTGCGCTACCTCACCGACGAGCGGGCGCTGAAGGCGGTGACGGTGGCCTTCTCCGACCTCGAGGGGCGCTTCCACATGCTGGACTACGACAAGAAGTTCCTGATGCGCTCCCACCACAGCCTGACCTTCGATGGCTCGAGCATCCGCGGCTTCGCGGCGCAGGCGGAGAGCGATCTTCGGCTGCGGCCGGACTGGGCCTCGTTCCGTTGGCTGCCCAGCGACGTGTTCGGCCCCGGCAAGGTGCTGGTGTTCGGACAGGTGTTCGGCCTCAACGACCGCCCCTACCCGGCCGATATGCGCAACCGCCTGCGGGAGGTCAACGACGCACTGCTGCGCGAGCGCGGCCTCTCCACCAACCTGGCGGTGGAGATCGAGGGCTTCCTCTTCACCGGCATTGACGCCGAGCAGCGCTACACCTCGCGCGAGGGGTTCCAGTTCGTCTCCGAGGGCGGCTACTTCAACTCGTTGCCCATGGCGCCGCTCAAGATCTTCATCGATCGCTTCGCCGAGGCCCAGCGAGCGCTGGGCTTCGAGAACGAGAAGGATCACCCCGAGGTGGCCCCGGCCCAGTTCGAGCTGAACTACGGCCACACCGACGCGCTGGTGGCCTGCGATCAGATCCAGCTGTACAAGCTCTTGGCGCGCCAGATCGCCGCCCACATGGGCTGCACCGCCTCGTTCCTGCCCAAGCCGCTCACCGGGGTGAACGGCAGCGGCATGCACGTCAACCTGTCGCTGTCGCAGGACGGGCGCAACCTGTTCTTCGACAGCACGGGCCAGGACCACCTGTCGCAGCTCGCCTGGGGGGTGGTGGACCGCATCCTATCCTCAGCGCTGGACCTGTGTCTGGTGTTCAACTCCAGCGTGAACGCCTACCGCCGGCTGGACCCGCGCTTCGAGGCCCCCAACGAGATCCGCGCCTCGGCGGTCGACCGCTCGGCCATGGTCCGCATCCCGGCGGCCAACGAGAAGAGCGCCCGCATCGAGGTGCGCTCGGTGGGGCCGGACGCCAACCCCTACCTGACGGCGCTGGCCTTGCTTCGGACCGGCCTGGAGGGCCCCTGCTGCATCGAGGGCGCCGCGGACCGCGCCTCGCGGGAGCGCAAGCTGCCCGACAACATCCAGCGGGCCATCGATCTCTTCCGCCAGAGCCGCTGGGTCGCCGAATTCCTGGGCGCCGAGCACCAGCGCCGCTACGCCGAGCTGAAGCAGGCGGCGGCCGACCGCTGCCCGCGCAACCTGGGTGGCATCATCAAGACCGGCGAGATCCTGTTCCACCACGAGGTCACCAACCAGCATCTGTGGAACGCCTTTTAGGGCTTGACCTGGATGGCGATCTCGACGTCGGTGGGGATCTTGGACAGGCGGGCCAGGGCCTTCGAGAGCTCCGGCGGCATGCGGCCCATCTCCTCGATGATCGCGCCGGCGGCGGCGTAGTCGCCGGTGGCCTCGATGGTGAGCAGGCGCTCGGCGAGCTCCCGCAGCGCCGCGCGCATCTTCTCCACGTCCACCCGGGTCTTGCCGGTGCGCGGGTCGAAGATAAGCGCCTTCTTGGCGCGTAAAAAGTTCCACTGGATCACGTTGGCCTGGCCGTGGGCCTCGCCGGCGCCGAAGCGGATGGCGCGGTACAGGCTGGCCACCTGGGTCAGGTAGGCCGGTGCCTCCATCTTCTTGTCGATGAGGCCCCGCTCCATGAAGAAGCGCAGGTTGTACAATCCCAGCACGTCGGCCTTGCACTCCTCGATAGCCGCGTAGCGGTCCTTGAGAGATTCGCGCACCGAGACCGCGCTCGCCTTGCCGTCGGCCATCACGAAGTTGGCGCCCAGCGGGTGGGCCAGCTCGTGCAGCAAGGTGTGCTGGAAGAAGGCCTCGAAGCGCACCAGCGCAAACTGCCGCCGGTCGATGAGGACCTTGGCGATGGGCAGCAGGATGGTGTCGAACTTGCCCTTGGCCACGTTGCGGAACATCAGGGTCTTGGCGCCCTTCTGCTCGCGCACCCGCTCGTCGTTGGGCAAGGAGGCGGCGATGGACTTGACGCCCGCGTTGGCGCCGCCGCTCGCCTGCACCACGTCGTACACCCCGATGGGCGAGGCCGCGCCCACCTGCTGCTTCTTGAAACCGTCGGCCACCGGCAGGTTGCGCTCGAGCTCCAGCGCGAGTTCCTGGAAGGAAGCCAGCTTGCGCGTCGCCTCCACGTCGGCCAGCAGCACCAGACCCTCGTAGCTCGCCTTGGCGCCGAACAGCCCGTCGTCGTAGGTCTCGTAGGGCGCCACCACCACGTCGATGGCGCTGTCGCGCACGTCCAGCCAGGCCATGTCCGACTCGAAGTAGTCATCGGAGCGCAAGGCGGCCGCCCGCAGCGAGAGGAAGCGCGCCAGCGACTCGTTGCGGGTGAGCGCCGCCGCCTCCTCCAGCACCTGGGCCAGGCGCTCGACGGTCTCCGGGTACGCCTGGTGGTAGGGCAGCGCGGCGAAGCCGTCCCCGGCGCGCTGGACCACACTGAAGCTTCCCAGGATCTCGGCGCGCCGCTCCGGCCGATCGGCCAGCCACTTCTCCAGCTCCTCGCGGGTGAGGTCGTAGGGGTAGAAACCCGCGCCGGCGAACTTCTTCCCCTGCGCCCCGAAGAAGGCCCGGTCGTCGTCGGTGCGGTCGTAGCGGCCGTAGTGGATGGTGAGCAGGCGGATGAGTTCCTTGGGCACCACGAAGTTCTTGGTCTCGTCCAGCACCGCCCGTCCCTCGGGCGTGTTCTGTCGCCAGAAGATGTCGTCCACCAGCGGGCCGATCTCCAGCAGCTTTCGCAGGGCGGCCTGCTCGGATGGCGGCAGCCGCTTGATGTTTACCACGGCCGAGAACTTGCCGAACTTCGCCGAGCGGGCGGCCAGATCGCGCACGTCGAAGTTGGGATCGTCTTCGGCGAACGCCGTGAATGCGACCAGCAACGCCACGCACAGCAGGGAAAGAATGAGCGGCATCCTCATGACTCCTCCCGAATGCTCACCGCTTGCCGGCCACCTGTCGGTAGCGGAAGCACTGCACCAGGTGATCGTTGACCATGCCCGTCGCCTGCATGTGGGCGTAGACGATGGTCGAACCCATGAACGAAAAACCCCGCCGCTTCATGTCGGCGGCGATGCGGTCCGACTCGGGCGAACGTGCCGGCAGGTCTTCTAGCTTCCGGATGGAATGCCGGATGGGACGCCCGTCCACAAACCCCCAGATGTAGCGTGCGAAGGAGCCAAACTCCTCGCGCACCGCGAGAAACGCCCGGGCGTTCTTCACAACGGATTGTATTTTCGCGCGATTTCGGATGATGCCGGGGTCGGCGCACAGGCGCGCGACGTCCTTTGCCCCGAAGCGCGCGACGGCCACGGGATCGAAGGCCGCGAAGGCCCGCCGGAAATTCTCCCGCTTCCGCAGCACGATGGCCCAGCTCAGGCCCGCCTGCATCGACTCCAACACCAGGAATTCGAACAATCTTTCATCATCGTGGACGGGCACCCCCCACTCGGTGTCGTGGTAGGCCACCATGAGCGGATCGGGTGTCTTCTTCCCCAGGCACCAACCGCAGCGAACCGGTTCTCGCGGCATGGGCAGAGGATAGGCCCAGAAAGAGGGGAAGTTCAAGGCGAAAAGCCGGCATCAGGCAGTTGACCGATTGGAGGAATTTCGCCGCCTGTGACATACTTGGACTTGCAGGAGTTGTTCCATCCACCTTCCACCTTCACTTTTTCGGAGGTGCCCCATGTCGCGATCGAAGATCGGGCGGTGGCTGCGGGGCTCCCGCGGCGCGGGCAAGACCGAGTACATCATCATCGTGGTGCTCATCGCCATCTCCTCCATCCTTGTCGTCATGTTCTTCGGCGACAACATCCGGGCCCTCTTCGGCGCCGAGGCCAACGCCCTCGCCGGCAACGAGCAGGTCCAGGTGGCCACCAAAGACGCCAAGATCCCCTGCCACTACAACCTGAAAGGCGGCGTGGACTGC
>JAAZNF010000054.1 GCA_012798435.1 Myxococcales bacterium
ATACAAATAAAAACAAACAACTATAAAGACACAAAATCAGCAGACAATCTGTGAAAATTGGCCTTCTGTCCGGATTTCGAACACCGTGTCCGAAATCCGGACGGAGGAAACCGGGGGAAACCGGGGTGGGTGGAACCAAAACCTGAACCGGGAACCGGGCAGACGGCAGGGGGAGTTTCAGGAATCCGGCACTTGGGGTTTGCCCTGCGCGCCCTACTCGATGGAGTGCCTATGCTGGTTCGATGCGGAAGAGGTGAGCGGGCTCTTGCTGGGGGTCGAGGCGAACGTAGTTCTGTGCTCCTCGCCAGGTCCAGCGCTGGCCAGTGATGAGATCGTGCACCGCGAAGGGCTCGGCCTCGGACAGCCCGAGCGAGGCGAGATCGAGTCGGGTCATGCTCTCCACCACCCGGTGGGGATTGAGGTTCACCACCATGAGCAGGCGGTTTGCGACGTCCGGGGTGCACTTCGAGTAGCACAAAAGATCCTCGCTCTGCGTGTCGTGGAAGGCGAGGCCCGAAAGGCGCCGCAGCGCCGGGTTCTCGCGCCGGATTTCGTTGATGCGTGCGATGAAGTCCTTGATGTTGCCCGGCGCGTCCCAGTCGCGCACCCGGATCTCGTACTTCTCCGAGCTCTTGTACTCCACGTCGTCGGGGATGGCGTGATGCGGAATGGCCTGGTTCTCGCACAGCTCGAAACCGCTGTAGATGCCATAGGATGGGGAGAGCGTTGCTGCCAGTACCAGACGCATCTTGAAGGCCGGCCGGCCGCCCTTGACCAGGATGAGCGGCAGGATGTCCGGGGTATTCACAAAGAAGTTGGGGCGGAAGAAATCCATCATGCCCGGTTCGGTGAGCTCGCGAAGGTACGAGGTCAGCTCCCAGCGGCTGTTGCGCCAGGTGAAGTAGGTGTAGGACTGGGTGAAGCCGATCTTCGCCAGGGTGTGCATCATGGGTGGCCGGGTGAAGGCCTCGGCCAAGAACAGCACCTCCGGGTGGGCGCGGGTGATGTCGGAGAGCAGCCACTCCCAGAAGCAGAGTGGCTTGGTGTGCGGGTTGTCGACGCGGAAGATGCTCACGCCGTGCGTGATCCAGACCTCGAAGATACGCCGGATCTCGCGCCACAGGGATTCACGCTGGGGGCTGTCGAAGTTGAGCGGGTAGATGTCCTCGTACTTCTTGGGCGGGTTCTCGGCGTACTTGATGCTGCCGTCGGGGCGCCGGTAGAACCACTCGGGGTGCTCCTTCACCCACGGGTGATCCGGTGAGCACTGCAAGGCGATGTCAAGGGCGATCTCCAGGCCGCACTTCTTGGCTGCCGACACGAAGTGGTCGAAGTCGGCGAACGTCCCCAGGCCGGGGTCGACCGCGTCGTGGCCGCCGGAGGCATTGCCGATGGCCCAGGGGCTGCCGGGGTCGTCCGGCCCCGCCTGCAGCGAGTTGTCGCGTCCCTTGCGGTGGGTGATGCCGATGGGGTGGACCGGCGGCAGGTACAGCACGTCGAAGCCCATGCGCTGGATGTCAGGCAGGCGCCGCTCGGCCTCGCGCAGGGTGGCGGCCTTGCCCGGCACGGTCCCCTGCGAGCGGGGGAACATCTCGTACCACGCTCCGAAAGCGGCTCGCTCCCGCTCGGCGGAGATGGCCAGCGGCGGATCATGCCGGACCGCGTCTTCGCGCGGCTGGTACCGGTCGACGAGGGAGCGCAGCTTCTCGTCCTCCACCAGCTTCAGCGCGGCCTCGCCTTGCTGCGCCAGGGAACGCAGCTTTTGCGCGGCGGCCGCCAACCGGCCTCGATCCTTCTGCGCCGCGGCGGCGGCGATGCGCTCCAGGATGGCGGCGCCCTCGCTCGCCTCGCTCTTTACGGGCTGCTTCGCCTCGACGCGCTTTCGAAAATCGTCGAGCCACGATGCGTAGGCGTCGGTCCAGCCTTCCACCGTGAACAGGTAGTGGCCGGGGACGGGCGGGGTGATCTCGGCCACCCACAGGTCGAGGCCCGGGTTCTGGCAGCGCATGGGTTCCTCGCGCCATGCCCTCTCCTCCTCATGGCGCCAGAACAGCGAGACGCAGATGCGCGCGTGCCCGTCGCGGAAGACCGTGGCCGTCACCTGGCAGGGCTCTCCGGCGAGCCGCTTGGCCGGGCGGCGGCCGCCATCCACGGCCGGCCGGATGTCCTGGATGACGATATGGGGACAGGGGCCCGAGCCACCGGGGACAGCGGCGACATCCGGGGCGGTTGGCTTCTTCTTGGGGCTCATGGTTCCTCCGCTCTGGGGGGGGCGAATGATAGATCCACACGCCGGGCAAAGTCGAGATGTTTGGGAGCGGTTTTTTTGCCTTCGGCGGGTAAAACCGGTATCCTCTGCTCTTGCCAATGGTGGCACCGGTGGCCATACAGGAACTTGACAGGTGATCTTAATTATATAAAATTTAGGTGTAATTTGTATTAATTAGAAGGACGGCATGAACATTTCGCGGACGATAGCCTGGCTCCTTGTGCCGCTCGGTATTCCCGCCTGCGCCGGGAACCAGGAGTTGATTCGCCGGGTGGACGTGCTGGAACAGAACCTCTCCGACCTGCGGAGGGATCAACAACGCATCACCCAGCGCCTCGACGAGCTCCAGATCCAGCTCAACGTCATCCTGAAAAAGCTCGAGTCGGCGCGTCCCTCTTCCTCGGCGCCCCCCGCCAGCGGGCCAGCCCTGGAGGTCGTAAAGCTGCGTCCCTCGGAGCAGACGGCCACTCGGCCGCCCAAGGAACTTCCGCTGCCGCGGGTTCTCATCCCTCCGGTCGAGCCCAGCGAGGTGGAGGAGCGGCTGCCGGTGGATCGCGAGGCGGCCCGTCGGCCGGTGCTGGCGAAGGAAGAGCCGAAGGATACGCCTCCGAGCACCGCGGGGGACGAGCGGATCGTCGCTGCCTTTCGCGAGGCGTTCGAGGCCTACCGCGGCGGCGACTTCGAGCGGGCCATTCCGGCCATGCTGTCGTTCGCCGAGAAGAACCCATCCCACCGCCTGGCGCCGGACGCCTGGTATTTCGCCGGCAAGGCCGAGCTGGACCTGGGCAGGCTCGAGTCCGCCGAGAAGAAGTTCGACGCCGTCATCGACAAGTACCCCCGCTCCAGCCACGCCGCTTCGGCCATGCTGCTCAAGGGGCGTTGTTCCGAGCGCCGGGGCAACCGCGAGGTGGCTCGCGGCGTGTATCTGCAGGTGGTGCAGAACTTTCCCCGTTCCGACGAGGCGACCGAGGCCAACCGTCGGCTGGACGCCTTGCGCTGAGGAGGCTTTTCGATGTCCTTCCCCAAACGAACGATCTCGATCCTGGCGCTGTGCCTGGTTCTTCCCTTGCCGCTCCTCGCCCAGGAGGGCGAGGTGGTGCCACCCGAGGATCAGGAAACCCTGACCCCGGAGGAGAAGCTGCCGCCGGCGGAGGCCGAGCCGAGGAAGTTCACGCCCACCCAGGGCCAGACCGAGGCGCAGACCGAGCACGTGGTGGTCCCGGGCGACACCCTGTGGGATCTGACCGGCAAGTATCTCAACAACCCCTGGTACTGGCCGCGGGTGTGGTCGTACAACCCGGAGCTGACGAACCCTCACTGGATCTACCCGGGCCAGAAGGTGCGCTTCTACCCCGGGGCGGGCGAGCTCCCCAGCGAGATCGAGGCCGGGCGCGAATTCGAGATGCCCGAAGCGGTCGCCGAGGAGCCGGAGGAGCAGGAGATCCCCGACAACCTCATCACCATGACCGGCAAGATCGTGCAGGCCAAGGCGGTGAGCGCGGTGACCCTCAAGCGCACCGACTTCATCAGCGCCGAGGAGCTCGACGCCGCCGGGGTGATCCACGCCTCCCCGGAAGAGAAGACCTACCTCTCGGAGCGGGACGTGGTGTTTCTGGAGTTCGCCGACCCCGGGCAGGCCAAGGCGGGCGCGCAATTCTCCGTCTTCCGCGTCCGGAAGAAGATCGAGCACCCCGTGACCGGCAAGTTCATCGGCTACCACATCGCCATCCTGGGCGTGGCCGAGGTGGTGTCGGTGGATGAGAAGATGTCCACCGCCGTCATCGCCACCTCCGTCGAGCCCATCGAGCGCGGCGATCGGGTCATTCCCCTGGTCGCCGACTTGCAGAAGAACGTGGCGCCGCGGCCCAACGCGGTGGACCTCAAGGGCTACGTGGTGGGTTCCCAGATCGCGCTCACCAACCTGGGCGAGCACCACGTGGTGTTTTTGGACCAGGGCAAAGAGCAGGGCGTGGAGGACGGCAACGTCTTCGACGTGGTGCGCCGCGAGGACGGCCTGTTCATCCCGGGCACGGGCAAGCGCGAGGGGGCCTGGGACCCGGATCTGCCCATGCAGGTGGTGGGCCGCATCATGGTGGTGGACGCCCGCGAGAAGACCTCCACCGGCCTGGTCATGGCCAGCCTCAAGGAGATCAAGGTCGGCGACCGGGTGATGATGACCATCCGCTAACTCCTTGGAAAATCCTTGACGCCGGTCCGGTGGGCTGTGCTAGATGGCCCGCCGTGAGCCGGTCCGAAGACAACAGCGACATCCGGCGACTCCTGCCAGACCAGGCGGAATTTCCGGCCGAGCTTCGCGCCATCCCCGATCCGCCATGCGAGCTTTATGTGCGTGGCGCCGTACCGCCTGCGCCGCGGGTGGCGGTGGTCGGCTCGCGCCGCGCCGACGAGTACGGTCTGGCCCTGGCCCGGCGTATGGGAGAAGGCCTGGCCGCCGCCGGCGTGTGCGTGGTCAGCGGCGGGGCCGGCGGCGTGGACACCGCGGCCTTGCAGGGATGCCTGGAGGCCGGGGGCCGCGCCGTGGCCGTGCTGGGCACCGGGGTGGACGTCACTTACCCGGCTCGCAACCGCAAGCTCTTCGAGCGCGTGGCACAGCGCGGCGCCCTGCTCAGCGAGTACCCGCCGGGCACCGAGGGCCGCCCGGAGCATTTTCCCCGGCGTAACCGGCTGGTGAGCGGGCTTTCCCTGGGAGTGGTGGTGGTGCAGGCCGCCCGGGAGAGCGGCAGCTTGATCACCGCCCGGGAGGCCGCGCGGCAAGGGCGGCTGGTGATGGCCGTCCCCGGCCCGGCTGGCCACGAACTCAGCGCCGGGGTGCATGACCTGTTGCGCCGCGGCGCCCGCCTGGTGGAGTCCGCGCCCGAGGCGCTGCATGAGCTGGGCCTGGCGCGCCCCGGCGAAGCGGCCCAGGAACGCCTGCCGCTGACCGAGCCGCCCCCGGATCTCTCGCCGGAGGAGCGGGGCTTGCTGGAAGCCATCGGAGAGGTGGAGCATTCCATCGACGCGCTCACCCAGCACAGCGGCCTGCCCAGCGGCAAGGTGGCGGCCTTGCTGTTCCGGCTCGAGCTGCTCGGCCTGGTGAGCCAGAAGCCGGGGCAACGCTACGCGCGCACGGGCCGGAGCACCGGTTGAAGACAACGGGAGTTCGCACATGGCAAAGAACCTTCTGATCGTCGAGTCGCCCACCAAGGCCCGCACCCTGGGCAAGTACCTGGGGAAGGACTTTGTCATCAAGGCCTCGGTGGGGCACGTGAAGGACCTGCCCAAGAGCCGTATGGGCGTGGACGTCGAGAGGGATTTCGCGGTCGAGCTGGAGGTCATCCCGGGCAAGAAGAAGGTCGTCAGCGCCCTGCGCTCGGCCGCCAAGAAGGCCGAGCGGGTGCTGCTGGCCCCCGACCCCGATCGCGAGGGCGAGGCCATCGCCTGGCACATCGCCGAGGAGCTGAAGACGGCTTCCTCGAACATCGAGCGGGTGACCTTCAACGAGATCACCCGGCGCGCGGTGCTGGAGGCGCTGAAGCACCCCCGCGCGCTCGACCGCCACCTCTACGAAGCGCAGCAGGCCCGCCGCGTGCTCGACCGGCTGGTGGGCTACGAGTGGAGCCCGCTCCTGTGGACCAAGGTGCAGCGGGGGCTCTCGGCCGGCCGGGTGCAGTCGGTGGCGGTGCGCCTGGTGGTCGAGCGCGAGAAGGAGATCGAGGCCTTCGTGCCCCAGGAGTACTGGAGCATCGAGGAGTCGCTCCACCCGGCGGACCGCCCGGACGGCGTCTTTTCCGCCAAGCTCGGGCGCATCGGCGAGCGCAAGGCCGAGAACATCTCGGCCGAGGAGGCGCGGCGCATCCGCGAACAGCTGCTTTCGCTTCCCCACCGGGTGGAGAGCACCGAGCGCCAGGAGCGGCAGCGGCGGCCGTACCCGCCCTTCACCACCAGCAAGCTGCAGCAGGCCGCGGCCGGGGCGCTGCGCTTCTCGGCGCGGCGCACCATGCAGGTGGCGCAACGCTTGTACGAGGGCGTGGACGTGGGCGAGGAGGGGCCGGTGGGGCTCATCACCTACATGCGCACGGACTCGACGCGCGTGGCGCACGAGGCCCAGGAGGCCGCCCGGGAGTACATCCGCGCCACCTTCGGCGCCGAGCACGTCCCGGAGAAACCCCCGGTCTACCGCTCGCGCGCCTCGGCCCAGGACGCCCACGAGGCCATCCGGCCCACCGACGTGCGGCGCACCCCGGAGAAACTCAAGGGCGTGCTGTCTTCGGAGCAATGGAAGCTCTACGACCTCATCTGGCGCCAGTTCGTGTCCAGCCAGATGAGCCCGGCGCGCTACGATCGCACCGTGGTGCTGGTGCGCGCGGGGGAGTACGAGCTGCGCGCGGCGGGCTCGGTGTGCGTGTTTCCGGGGTGGCTGGCGCTCTCGCGGGCGGCGGCCGAGGACGAGGAGGAGGAGGGTGTGCAGCTCCCGCCCCTGGCCCCCGGCGAGGCGCTTGCGGTGCAGGCGGTGGAGGCGGAGCAGCACTTCACCCAGCCGCCGCCCCGCTTCAACGAGGGCACCCTGGTCAAGGAGCTGGAGGAGCGCGGCATCGGCCGCCCCTCCACCTACGC
>JAAZNF010000055.1 GCA_012798435.1 Myxococcales bacterium
CGCAGCGCGTATGCCCGAGAAGCGACAGGTGAACGGTCGGACGCCAAAGGAGGTATTGGCCCAATGAGAGGAAGCCATTTTCTCACCATCTGCATTCCTGCCGCCATGTTTTTCGTAGCTTGCGGTGGAAGCAACACCTCTGACGACCCGTGCAAAGGCCAGGACTGTTCCGGACATGGCACCTGCGCCGTCGTCGGCGGCACGAAGGCGGTATGCATGTGCGATGATGGATACCATTCCGTCGGCGACACCACCTGCGCCTCCGACGAGCCAAAGCACGAGATCGGCTGCACCGGAGAGGCCGACTGCCCGGACGGGATCTGCGACTTCGAAACCGGCGATTGCCTTCCAAAGACGAGCGGCGAGTGCAAGAACCCGCCAGCCGAAGGCGGAGACATCGAGATCGGAAAAGGCTGCGGCAAATACGGCGACACGGTGCACGCCTGCGGGGCCGGGCTGGTGTGCGTACCCTACGGCCGATTGCTCGATGCCGCGACCGGAAAATACGACACCATCGAGGAGACCCCCCTGGGCCTTGGGCTGTCGGGCATCTGTCAGAAGGCCTGCGACCCGTGCCAGGGTTGCAATCAGGGGAGCTGCATTCGCCTCCCCGAAGGCGGCGGCTTCTGCGCCGAAGGAAACCTCCTCAAAGAAAACGAGCGGTGCGCGGACAACCTCGGCTACATCGGCCTTTGCGCTGCCGGGCTCTCTTGCCGGCGGAACTTCGCGGGCGGCGCACAAGATCCCGATCGGTACTGCGTGATGTATTGCACCCCGAAAGAGCAACAGTACTGGAGCGACAAGGGCTCGGGGTTCGCCAGCGCCTCCCTGGCCGACGAATGTGAAGCCGGCGAAGTGTGCGTCATGCCCGAGGCGAGCGTCATCGGCAACTTCTACACCTGCCGGGCGGGGACCCTCACCGAAACCGGTAAGGTCTGCGGCAAGGGCTTCGAAGAACACTGGTGCCCCTACCCGATCATCTGCGACAACCAGCAGATCGGCACCGGGGGCGGGGTGCTGGTCGTTCCCGGCGTGTGCAGCCCCCAGCTCGCAGAATGCGCCGCCGGAGCCTGTCCGGCTGGCACCCACTGCCGCGAGACGGTGTACATCTACAACGGCACGAAGTCGTTCGTGTGCATCGCCGAACACGCGCTGCCGCGCGAGGCCATCTGCGCCGAGGACCTCGATTGCCAGAGCGGCCTCGTCTGCCAGCAGCACCCCACGGTGCAAAACATCAAGATCTGCCAATGAAACAAGACAATCTCAAGAAGGCCCCATTTCCGCTGACAGCCATTCTGGCGGCGACTTTCCTCTCTGGCTGCCAGGGCGGCAGCATCGGGCCCGGCGAGAAGGACGGCGAGGTGATCATCCCCGATGCCGGCCTGGACGCCCCGGACGGCGCTGACGGGACCGGAGACACCGCCGCCGACGGCGACGGCCATGTCACCGTCGACTACGACCTACCCGCCGACAACGACAACCCCTTCGATTACCCCATCTGGCATCCCGAGGCCCGCTGGGAGAAGGACCCGGTCCGGGTGGTGGGCGCCGGCACCTTCGGTTTTCTCGACGGGCGGGCCGACGAGATCATGAGCTACGGCCACGCCGTCACCACCTCCCCCATCGCCTACCTCCCCGGCAACGGCCCCTACGGGCTCACCATGTACGAGCCGCACAGCGAGCGGCACATGTTGGTGGCCGGCGCCTCGCGCGGCTGCTTCGACGGCCCCATCGGCCGGGCCCGCCTGGGCGGCTTCGATTACAGCCACCGCGCCCGCTCGGCCCGCTCCCCCTCGGGCCGGTACTTCTACTGGACCGAGCCGTACTGCAACCACGCCCTGCGCCGGCTGGATCTTGTGGAGCAACGAATCACCACCGTCTCCCTCCCCTACACCGGGATCTCGGGAATGACCGGAGCGGAGGGCGATGACATCGTGATCGTCTTTCGGGACCGACTGGCCTTCCTGGACGGCCAGGGCCAGCTCTACGGCGAGGTCGCGCTCGACCTGCAAGTGGACCCTTACAACGTCACCTTCCCCCTCAAGGTGGCCTACGACGACGTTCACCGGCGGGCCTATGGCTCGGTCTATGGCAGCGCGCGCTGGTACGTCTGGTACTGGGACGCGGCAGACGGCTCGTTCCACGGCGTGCTGCCCAAGGCGCAGGACGGCGAACCCACGCGCGAGATGGACGAGTGCGGCCCGTTCGCTGGCACCAAGCTCTACGGCGAAATGGGGTACGTCTTCTTCCACCGGGACGACCCGGAGCGGCGTTTTCTCTACGTCTCGCCCATCGACACCAACACCTTCTTCCGGCTGGACATGGCCGAGCAGTGGGTGTGGGGCGCGTCACTGGAAGCGGACGGCGTGCGCTTCATCGACTCCGGCAAGCCCAGGCAGTTCGAGGGTTACACCTGGATGAGCCTCGACGGGAACATCGAGACCAACGTCATGTTCTGGAACGGCGAGCGCCTCATCCACTACCGCCGTGTGCGCTAGCGCGGAGCGAACCCATGAAATACTCGTTCTTGTACCTCTTGCTGGTGGCCGCGCCGGCGCTGGCGCAGACCAGTTTTTCCGAAGAGCGGCTGCTCCCGGTGCATTCCGAACAGGACGCCTACGCGCCGCACGCGGCCGCGGGCGGCGAGGGATTCCTGGTGGTGTGGCAGTCGGGACGATTTTCGAGCGGAGACCTGCGCGGCGGACTCAAATCGCTCGCCGCAGCGGACGTCGCGGGTCTGCGCCTCGACAAGAACGGCGTGCCGCGAGAGAGCGCCCCGTTGTCAATCTCCTCCGCGCCCGACATGCAGACCAACCCCCGCGTGGCCTTCGGCGGCGGGGTGTTTCTGGTGGTGTGGCAGGACATGCGGGGAGGGCGCGACTGGGACGTTTTCGGCGCGCGGGTGAGCGAGGCCGGAGAGGTCCTGGATCCCCAGGGCATCGAGATCGCCTCCGGCGTGGGGAACCAGGCCCTGCCCGAGGTGGCGTTCAACGGGGAGGACTTTCTCGTGGTCTGGCAGGATTTCCGGTCCAGGAAGAACTACGAACTGTTCGGCGCCCGGGTCACCAGCGCGGGCGCGGTGCGCGAGCCGCAAGGGGTTGCGCTCGACTCCGACCTGACCCACTCGGCCCACCTCATCACGCCGACCCTGGCCTCGCATGCGGCGGGAAAGGCCTTTCTGCTCTACGGCGTGATGGTGTGGTCGGGCGCGGCGGGGAGCACGCCGCCGGCGCGGGGGTTGTTCCTCGACGGCATCGGGCCGGGCGCAAGGACGTCGTACCAGGAGACCGGCTACGGCCCGGGCCGCAACGCCGTGCCCATCGCGCTCGCGGCCGGCGCGGGCGGCTTCCTCGCTCTGTGGAGGACCGACGCCACCGCCGGCCGGGGGGATGCGCCCAACGCCGGAAACGCCATGGCGCTGGACGGCACCGGACAGGTGGTCAAGCGCTTCTTCATCGGTGGCGCGGAGAAGCGCATCCAGTCGCCGGGCGCCTGTTACGACGGGGCCAGGTTCCGGGCGGTGTGGCAGGAGACCGACACCTCGCAAGTGCCATTTCAAATGGTCCGCACCTCGGCGGCCAACGCTGCGGGAGAGCTGGTCGAGGGCGCGGTGACGCTCTCCGGAGACGCCGGCAGGCCCGCGGCCGCGCCGCAGGTGACCTGCATGGGCGACGGCACCGTGCTGGTGGTGTACGAGCGCCACCCGGACCAGGCCGACACCCCCATCGCAATCGCGGTACGACTCGGGACCTGAGCCCTACTTGACCTTTACAGTGATCTCGTGGACGTCCGTGCCGCTGCCAGCGCTGGCCCGGGCGCGCAGAGTGGTATTTCCCGCCAGACCAGGAAGAGTCAGATCGACCTGGTACACGTGATCCCGCAACCGAGCCATCTCGACCCAGGGCCCGTCGCCGAGCTGAACCTCCACCTTGCTGATCCCGCCCGGCGCGAAGGCCAGGGCCCGGACGGTGACGGAGGCCGCGGCAGGCAGCTCGCCGGCATGGGGATTGACGCCCGCCAGCGCGGCGTCGGCGGGCGAGGTGATCATCGTGACGGGCCAGGTGGGGCTGGATGAAAGCTGGACCAGCCGCACTGCGGGCCCGGTGGTGTCCAGGGACACGAGCGAGTAGGTGGTGGGGCTGGTCTTTCCCAGGCTGGGGCCCATGACATGCAGCGTCCGGCCCAGCCAGCCGATCTCGGCCCGGTGGGTGTGGCCGCACAAGTAGATCAGCGCGCCAGCGCGATCGATGATCTGCTGCATGGAGTCTGCTCCCAGCCTGAGTTGCTCGAGACCCAGCATGGGATGATGCGCGGCGATGATGGAGAAGCGGCTGTCGGAGGTGTCGCTGTCGATGAGGCTCACAAGCTGCGCGGCCTGGGCCGAGCCCAGGATTCCGGCGATGTTGACGGCGTTCATGGTAGAGTCGGCGGTGTCTACCCGCACCGCCCGGACCGGGCCGGCCGTGGTGCCGAGGTGGGTCAGGCCAAAAAAGCCACCGCCGGCCCTCCCCGTCCAGGAACTGGCGATGAAGGGCTGGCCGTCTCCGCTCTTCTTGTCGTGGTTGCCCGGGATCTCGAAGTACTGCGGGTAGGGCGGAGCGCCGGCCGCGGCGTCCTGGTACAGCAGCCACTGGTAGCTGGAGCCACCGTCGGTCTCGTCCCCGGTGTTGATGGCGGCCACGGGTTCGATGGCGGGAACGACCGTACTGAAGAAGGTGGTGGTGAGAGAGGCGGCCACAGCGCTTTCACCAAAGTGGCAATCGGTGATGTGCAGAAACCAGATGGGCAGCCCGTCCCCGCTGGTGTCGGCGGCGCAGGCCAGGCCCTCGGGGTGGTATCCCGCATCGCACTCGCACCTGGCCGCGCCCTGTTCCGCGACACAGCGGCCGTGGCCGGAACAGGCGACGCCATCGCAAGGTTCCGGATCGTCGGGCAAACAATTGAGATCGACAGGATGATAACCGGGTTCGCAAGCGCAACGGGGCTGGTCGTTCCCGTCCAACTCGCAACTTCCGTGCCCGGAGCAGGTGACGCCATCACAGGGTTCGGGCCTGTTCTCGA
Source organism: Myxococcales bacterium (assembly GCA_012798435.1). Classification (GTDB taxonomy): domain Bacteria; phylum Myxococcota; class B64-G9; order B64-G9; family B64-G9; genus JAAZNF01. The sequence continues at coordinate 5,062 of JAAZNF010000055.1, forward strand.
CGCAGGTGAGGTCCTCGGAGTGATATCCAGCGTCGCACTGACAGAACGGCTCCTGGTTCTCATCCGCCAGGCATTGCCCATGGCCGCTGCAGGTGATGCCATCGCAGGGATGGGTATCCTTGACGCAGGAGAGCCCGACCGGGTGATAGCCCACCTGACACTCGCACACCGGACCATCGGCCTCGATCCGGCAGGTGCCGCGGCCGGAACAATCCACGCCGAGACAGGGATCTTGAGGGTCGTTTTCCAGGCAGGCGAGACCCTGCGGATGGTAGCCCATGTCACAGACGCACACCGCCGCGTCGTCCTGGACGATGCAGTCTCCATGGCCGGAGCAAGCGACCCCCAGGCAGGGATCCTGGGGTTCGAGGGGCCGGCACTCGAGCCCCTCGGCGAAGTAGCCCTTGTCGCAAGCGCAGATGGCCTTTCCCCCGGAGATGGCGCAGATGCCATGGCCCGAACAGGTCACACCCTGACAGGGGTCTGCTGCCGGGCTGGAGCCCTCACAAGCCATACCCCATCCGCCTATTCCGGCGAGGCCAAAAACGGGGACAGCGGCTCTCCACAGCCAGGCGAATCGCGAACCCACGATCTGCCTCCGCGTCGAATCTTGCTCTCCGGTGGTGGCCACCTTTGATTCGATAATTCTAGCCAGAACCTATCGCAAAAAAAAGGAAAAGCAAGGCCACCGAGCACCGAGTTCCAGGGCACCGGAGCGACTCTGCTCAATCTACCCCAGTGACGGTGGCAGCAAGAACTTCTGTTCTGGCACCGGGTCGTAAAGTCCCCTCCACCCATGAGGTCCTGATAAAGATATTGTTGCTTGGACGTATGCAGGATCCGCTAGAATGAAGAACGCAGACTCTTTCCGGAGGGCGTCTCGTGACGCGCCACATCGATGAGGCGAGCATCTATCGAGCGATTCTCGACTCGATACCCGTACCTCTCTTGGTCGTCGATGATGATGTCCGGATTCAGGAATACAACGCCGCGGCCGCTCCGCTTCTCGCCGAACCTCGGCAGGCGGTATTGCGGAGGCGTGGAGGAGAAGCGCTGCACTGTCTCCACGCGCGCGAGTCGCCGGACGGGTGCGGGAGGGGACCGTTCTGCCCGGACTGCTTGATCCGCAACGCCGTCTCCCTGGCTTTGAAAGGGACCCCCGTCTCCCGGCAGCGGCACAAACTGGAGCTGCTACGAGGAGATACAGAGAAGAAGATTTACGCGCTCATCACCGGCACCTCGATTCCATTTGCGGGCGAACGCCGGGTCTTGTTGGCCATCGAGGACATCAACGAGCTGGTCGAGTTGAGACAGCTCATCCCCATCTGCGCCCGGTGCAAGAAAATCCGGAACGAGAAGGACTACTGGGTCATGGTCGAGGAATACTTCCAACAGCACCTGGACGTGGATTTCACTCATGGCATGTGTCCGGAGTGCGTCCAGGCAACAATCGAAGAATCAAATCACGATCCGATGGGGACGAAGTAAGGCCCCGAGACCGCCTGACCGCCGCGCAGGTCGCGCAACACGAAGTACATCTCGGCGCGGCCACCGGGGGGCGCGGCCTCGTCCGCCTTCCAGTTCACCGCGATGTCGGTCCCGTACCCCTGGTCGAAGTCGAAGCGGCCGGCAGTGGCGAAGAACGCCACCACCGCGTCTTCCTTGCGCTCCCGCCCGCTCGGGTCCACGAAGGAATCCAGGCTCTCCGGGTCCGTCCGCACGCTCACCTCGATCTCGCCGCCGAGCGGCACCGCCGCGGCCGTCCCGCCCGGAAGGACCTCCGTGCCTCCGATCATCACGCTCTGGATGACCGGGTTGCGGTTGAGCGCCGGGGGCGCCGCGCGGGTCCACAGGCGTTGGCGCAACACCGCCAGGCGGGCGTCGCCGTTTTCGGTCTTGACCTCGAGGCGGTACACTACCTCCAGCGACTCCGGGATCTCCTGCGGGATGTCGCCGCCCGCTCCGCCGCCCAGCCGGGCGGCGCAGGCGAGCAGCAGCTCGTACGGCCGGACGGTGGCGCTGCCGTCGCCCTCGAGGGAGAGCGGCGTCTCGCACTCGGCAACGGCGCAGCGAAACCCGGCGCTGGACCCCAGCGAGAACGGGCAGAAGCTGAGTCGTTGTTCGGAGATCGCCGTCGAGGGGTGGACGAACACCGCGGGAGTGATGCGCACCTCGTCCTGCGGGCCGGCCTCCACCGGGTCGGCCACGATGGCCAGCACGCGCAAGTCCGAAAGGTACGAGGGCGGGTCGAAGTCCGAGCCGCAGCCGGAAAGCGCTGCAAGGAATGGCCCGACCATCATCCATACGGCTTTCGTCTTCATCACCACTCTCCTTTGACGCCCAGGAGTGGCAGGATGGGCAGGCCGGTGACGGCGGTGCGCTGGCGGTAGTCGAAGCTGTAGCTCCAGCCCTCCTGGTTCCCCTGGTTGTACACGTTCTGCACGTCGAGGTAGAGCGAGAGCTTCCAGCGGTCGAAGGTCCAGGTCTTATCGACCCGCAGGTCGAGTTGGTGGAAGGTGGCCTGGCGCTCGCTGTTCACCGGCCCGTACACCGGCACGTAGGTGCCGCTTGCGGCGTCGTAGATCGAGCCGATCACCGGGGTGGCGGGGTTGCCCGAGACCAGGCGGAAGCGCAACCCGGCCGACCAGCCCCGGCCGATCTCGAAGGTCCCTACCAGCGTCAGGATGTGCGGCTGGTCGAAGTCGAAGCGGCGCTCGGGCTCCCCGGGCCGGTCCTTGCGGAACGAGCGCTGGAAGGTGTACGCCAGCCACCCCGAGAACCGCTCGCCCACCCGCGCCCGGACCAGGAGTTCAATGCCGTAGATGCGCCCGACCCCGCTGGAGAGGTACGGTTCCGCCTCGGGGTTTGCGAAGAAGCCGAGGTTTCTCGCCGAGAGCCGGTCGAGCCACTTGTAGAAACCCGAGACGTCGATCTCCAAAACCTCCCACAGCCTCTGCTCGAGCCCGAGGCTGGTGTGGCTGCTGCGCTGGGCATGGAGCCCCGGGTTCCCCAGCACCTCGTCCACCTGGTCGGGCCGAGGAGGTTGCTGGAAGTACCCTACCCCGCCCTTCAGCACGGTGCCCTCGCGGACCCGGTAGCGCACGGCCAGGCGCGGATCGAGCGTGAAGCGCTCGATCTCGCGGTACCAGTCCAGGCGCAGGCTAGGGAGGATCTGCAACCCCTCCAGGGGCCGGATGCCGAGCTCCACGAAGGCCGCCGGGTTGTAGAACACTTGCTCGCGATCTACGCCGAAGACCTGCCGGGTGGAGGTCGGCGGAGCGTTCTCCCCCTCGGTGGGACGGAGCGGCGAGTTGGCCTCCAGCCAGGTGCGGTTCACCCGCATGTCCAGACCGGCGCGGGCAGAGAGCCACTTTCGCGCCTCCCACTCCCAGGCCGTGCGGGCGGCGAACCCGAACTGGCGCAGGCGGAAGAACAGGTCGGGGCCGATCTGGGTCTCGATGGCCTGGTAGCCGAGCTGCGCCGAGCTCTCGTGGGAGAGCACCGGGCTCATCCGATCCGTGTACTGCGCCTGGAGGTAATGGAACATAAGCCGCGCGTCGAGATCGCCCCGGATGATGGGATCGCTCCCTGGCCTTTTAAACAGGATCTCGACCTTATCCATGGAGCCGTAGAAGAGCAGCCGCAGGCGGCGTCGCTCCGAGGGCTTCCAGGCGGCCAGGAGCTGGTAGTCGTAGTAGCGTGGGGCGGAGTCGAACGACAGCGGGGCGTCGTCGGGCAAGAACAGCGAAAGCACGGTGTCGATGTACGAGCGGTGAAAGGCCCCGCCCAGCGACCAGTTCTTCCCCAGCGGGCCTTCCAGCGCGAAGCCGGCGTCGTACAGGTTGACGTCCGCCTGGCCGCGGAAGAGGTCGCTGGCCGGATCGCGCACCTTGACCTCCACCACACCGCCCATCAGGCGGCCGTAGTCGGGGCCGAAGTTGCCCGGGAGGAAGGCCACCGACTCCAGGAAGGCCGGGTGGAAGGCCGAGCGCAGCCCGCCGAAGTGGTACAAGAGCGGGATCTCCTGCCCCTCCAGAAAAACCGCGCTGTCGTCGGGCGAGGCCCCGCGCAGGACCAGCGCCCCGCCTCCGAACGAAGCCCGCGCCACGCCCGGGAGGTTCTGCACCACCTTCAGGGTGTCGCCCTGGGTGCCCGCGATGCGCTCCACCTCTCGCCGGGTGATCACCTGGCGGGTCACCTCGCGCTCGACTCGCCGGGCGCGCACCTCGGTCTCGAACGGCGAACCGGCCTCCTCCAGGTAGTAGCGCTCCTTCCGCTCCTCGCCGGGCTCGCCCTGGATACGGGCCAGCAGCGGCTCGTGCCCGGCCGGGTAAGCCGCGAGCTCGAAGTCCGTTCCGGGCACCTCGAGCATGAACGAGCCGTCGTCGCCGGTGACCCCCGTGGCCAGGATCTCCTCGCCAGCGCGGGCCGCCACCTCCACCCCCGGGAGCGGCCGGCGGGTTCCCCGCTCCAGCAGCGATCCGCTCACTCGCACCGGCTCGGGCCTGGCCGGGGCGACCGGCGGGGGCGTCTCGGGCGGGGGCGGCGCCTGGATGCGCATGCGGAACGTCACCGTGACCGGGACCGCCTCGCCGGTGGTGAGCCGGCCCGGCTCGAAACGGAACTTGCGCGCGGCGGCCAGGGCCGCGCCATCGAACGGCTCTCCCGCGCCCTCGAGCAAGCGCACCTCGCCCACCGCGCCCCGCTCGTCGACCTCGATCTCCATGGTCACGGCCACCTCGGCGGATGGGAAGGTCGTGCCGGGCGGCACCTCGGCCGGGACGAGCTCGAGGAGTTTGGGCGCCACCGCCAGCGCGGGTTCTTCTGCGCCGGCTGGCGCCTGGGCGAAGGCGATCGGCGGATGACCCATCGAAAGGAGCGTTGTCAAGAGAAGGATTGTTTTCCGCATGTCACCCGTCCAGTCGGAAACGGAAGGTCCAGGGAATCCACACCTCGACCGGCCTGCCGCCGCGCTCGCCGGGTGCGAAGCGGATCTCGCGGGCGAGGCGCAGGGCCACCTCGTCGAAGCCGTTGCCGGCCCCGCGCGCGAGGCGCGCCTCCACGACTTGTCCCTGAGCCGAGATCAGCAAGCGCAATGAGACGTTCCCCTCCAGGTTGGCCTTGCGCGCGGCTTCCGGGTAGAGCGCGCGAAGCCTCTCCGGAGGCGGTTGCGAGAGCGGCCGCGGCGCCCGGGTGAGCTCCGCCACATCGAAGGCCCGGGCCGGGACCGCGGCATTCACGCCTCGCCTCTCATCGTCGCTGGTTGTCCTCGCCGGTAGCCGGGGCTCGGCGTTCGGATCACCGTCGGGAGCGCCGAAGGCGAAGCCGGAGCCGCCCGATGAGACCGGCACCGCCACCCCGCCGCTCGCCACCGTGGCGTCTAGGGCCACGGTGAACTTTCGCACCGGGCGCGGCGGCTCGGGCGGCGCATCGGAGGCGACCGGCGCCGGCGAGACCTCGGGCGGGGGAGCCACCGGCTCGGCGGCCGGCGGCGGGGTCAGTTTCGGCTGGGGCGACGGTTCCGGCGGTTTCTTCTTGGGCTTTTCCTCCCGGGGCCGGGGCGGCTCGGGCCTGGGCGTGACCACCGCGATCGGTTGAGGGTCGGGTTCCGGCGCGGGCGCCGGCGCCGGCTTCGGGATCTCGGGCCGGGGTGCCACTCGGAGGCGGACCGGCGGTTTTCGCGGCGGCTCGCGCCGGGGGGCTTCGGCGGCGAAGAGGACCGACAGCAGGCCCGCGTGGAGCAGCAGGGCACCACCGAAGGCCGTAAGGCCCATGCCTTGCGCCGCCTTCACGGGCCCTCCTGCGGCAGCGCCAGGGGCATGGTGTCGAGGGCGATGTCGCTGACCCCGGCCAGGCGCAGCCGGTCCACCACCGCGGCGAAGGAACCGTAGGAGGCGCCCTGGTCCGCGGAGACGAAGGCGGTGACGGTGGCGCCGGCGCTGAGCCTTGAGCGCGCCTCGGCCACGGCGGGGGCGATGCCATCGAGGCTCGAGGCCTGACCATTGATGTAGAGCAGGCCCTCGCGGGTCACCGCCAGGTTGAGCAGCCCGCCCTGGCTGGCCTCGCCGCTGGCGGCCTTGGGCAGCTCGATGGGGATCTTGCTCTTCAGCACGAACGAGGCGGTCACGATGAAGATGATGAGCAGCACCAGCACGATGTCGACGAGCGGGGTGACGTTGATGCCGCTGATGATTTCGTCGCTGTCTTGACTGGTATGTGCCATGGCGATCTCCTCACACCTTGGGACCGCTCGCCTCGGATTCGACGCACTCGAAACGCCCGATACCGGAGAGCACCGCACGCATCATGGACTCCGCGCCCTTGGTACGCGATGCGATACTGGATTTGGCCCAGTTGAAGGCCGCCACCGCCGGGATGGCCACCAGGATACCGACCCCGGTGGCGATCAAGGCCTCGGCGATGGCCGTCATCACGACCGTGTTGCCCGCCGCCTGGGTGGCGTCGAGCTGGCCGAGCTGGTGGAAGGCCTGGATGATACCCAGGATGGTGCCGAAAAGCCCAACGAACGGGGCATTGTTGCCGATGGTGCCGAGCAGCGGCAGGTGGGCGTCGTAGCGGTCGCGCTCTCGGGCCAGTGCCCCCAGCATGGCCTGCTCCGCCACCGTCGGGTCGGACCTTCCCGAGGAGAGGGTGTCCAGCCCGGCCCGGACCACGTTGCGCACCATGCTGTCTCGGCTCACCAGGCGGCGCGCCTCGGTCAGGTCGCAGCGCGCCAGGGCCGCGATGAGGGCCGGCTCGAGCTCGCTCAGACGCTCGCGCGTGCGGAGGAAAAGGATCAGCCGGTCGATGACGACCCACAGTGATAGCACCGAAAGGCCAACGAGCAGCCACAGCACCCACTCGGCGCCAATGAGGGAGATCTCGAGCAAGCGTTGCGTGAGCATGGTCCACCTCGCGGGAATCTTAATGATTCCGTCAGTGGGAATACCATGCTTACTGGGATGGCGTTCGTCAAGAGACTCTTTGTCCGCAATCGCCGCGCCTGCACCATTTCAGATCCCGAGAACGACCTACCGCGGGACCAGCACGGCCGGCGCACTCGGTCGCGCGCGAGTCGAGGCCGCCAGGATCTCGATTGCCTGGAGGCGACAGGCCGGATAACATGCACCGCATGAAAAGGTGCAAGGCCGAGCGCGCGGTGGTGAACATCGGCTCGCTGCTCACCCTGGAGCCGGGAAGCGGGGCCGGGCCGCTCGGCATCGTCGAGCGCGCCGCCCTGGCATTCGCGGGCGAGCGGATCGTGTACGCGGGGCCCGAGGAGAAGCTGCGGGACGCGGTCGAACTCCCCGCGGCCGGTTCCATCCTGGACGCCGACGGCCGCGTGGCCTTGCCGGGGCTCGTCGACTGCCACACCCACCTGGTATTCGCGGGTTCGCGCGCCGGCGAGTTCGCCGCCCGGGTGAGCGGAAAGAGCTACGAGGAGATTCTGGCCGCCGGTGGCGGCATCCACTCCACCGTGGAGGCCACCCGCCGCGCAAGTGAAAGCGAGCTTCTGGCCCTGGCGCGAAGGCGCCTCGACCGGTTCATCTCCTTCGGCGTCACCACCGTCGAGGCCAAGAGCGGCTACGGGCTGGACCTCGAGAACGAGCTGAAACTGCTGCGTGTGGCCCGAGCTCTCCGGGGGCAGCACCCGGTGGATGTCGTCTCGACGTTCCTCGGGGCGCACACCGTCCCGCGCGAGTACCGCGAGCGGCGCGAGGCCTACCTCGAGCTGCTGGTACACGAGGTGCTGCCACGGGTGGCCGCGGAGAAGCTCGCCGTCTCGTGCGACGTGTTCTGCGAGCGCGGCGCCTTCACCCTCGAGGAGACCCGCCGCATCCTGGAGGCGGGCCTGCGGCTCGGTCTCCCCGCGCGCCTGCACGCCGAGCAACTCTCGCGCTCGGGCTCGATCGCGCTGGCGGTCGAGCTCGGGGCGCTCTCGGTGGATCATCTCGAGTTCATTGACGAATCCGACGCGCGCCTACTCTCCGGCTCGCGGACGACGGCGGTGATCCTGCCTGCGGCCACGCTCTTCGCCGGCAAGCAGCGCTACGCCCCCGGACGCATGCTGTGCGACACCGGCTGCCGGGTGGCGGTCTCCACCGACTTCAACCCCGGAAGCTCCCACACCCAGAACCTGCCCATGACGTTGACCCTGGCCTGCCTGGGCTGTCGCCTCACGCCGGAGGAGGCCGTGCGGGGCGCCACCCGGCACGCCGCGGCCGCGCTGGGCCTCGAGTCCGATCGCGGCTCGATCGGGCCCGGAAAGCGCGCGGACGTCTTGATCCTCGACAGCCCCGACTGGCGCGACCTCCTCTACCACTTCGGCGGAAATCTCGCCTGGCGCGTGTTCAAGAACGGGCAGGAAGTATTGGTATCCAGATGAGGCTCAAACCCCTGGGATCGCCTGGTTGCCGAACCCACACCGTCCGCGCAGCCAGGCGCTAGGACGAAACCCAGTCTCTTCTCTTTTTTTCGATTAGCTCCGTCGCCGCGCGGGGGCCTTGTGGACCGCCATGCCGAAGCAGTCGGCGGCGGCCTCCTTGATCATCTCCGGCAAGGTGGGGTGGGCGTGGATGACGTCGGCGAGTTCCCGCGCGCTGACGCCGCGGTCCACCGCCAGGGCGATCTCGGCGATGAGCACGTCCGCGTGCTCGCCGATCACCCAGCCGCCCAGCACCTTTCCGCCGCCGGGCTCGGCGAGCAGGCCGACCTTGCCCTCGGCCGCGCCGTCGCACAGGGCCTTGCCCGAGGCACCGTAGAAGAACGTCCCCTCGGCGAAGTCGACCTTCTTCGCCTCCGCCTCGGCCGGCTGCAGCCCCACCACCGCGATCTCCGGCTCCGAGAACACCACCGCCGGCACCACTCCGTAGCGCATGCGCTCCGGGTGGCCCAGGGCACAGGCGGCGGCCACCTCGCCCTCGCGCATGGCGGTGTGCGCCAGCCAATTGCGCCCCACCACGTCGCCCACCGCGAAAACCCCCTCCGCCCCCGTGGCCATGCGCTCGTCCGCCACGACCCGGCCGCGCTCGATCTGAACACCGCACTCGGCGAAACCCAGCCCGTCGCTCCGCGGCCGGCGGCCTACCGCCACCAGCACCATGTCGGCGGGCAGGGTCTTTCCCTCGGCCAGACGCAGCACGCCCGCTCCGGGATCGTAACCCTCCACCCTCGTCGCGGTGAACACCTGGATGCCGGCCTTCTTGAAGGCCCGCTCCAGGGTCTTCCCCAGCACGGCCTCCATGGTCGGGAGCAGCCGCTCCAGAAGCTCGACCACCGTCACCTCGACCCCGAAGGCCCGGTAGATGCTGGCGAACTCGCACCCGATCACGCCGCCCCCCACCACCGCCAGGCGCCGCGGCAGGCTCTTCTGCGAAAGTATCTCGTCCGAGGTGACCACCCGCTCGCCATCCACTGGCAGATTGGGCAGGCGGACCGGGGCGCTGCCCGTGGCCAGGATGATCCTGCGGGCCTCGATGACGGCCGGCGGGTTTCCCGCGAGCGCGATCTTTCCCGGCCCGGCCAGCGTCCCGCTCGTCCGGAAGAGCTCGACCTTGTGCGCACGCAGCAGCTTCTCGATGCCCTCGCGCAGGGTGGCCACCACCTGGTCTCGCCGCGCGGCGACCCGGCCGAAGTCGAGTTCCGGCATGGCCGGCAGGCGAATGCCCAGCTCCTCCGAGGAGCGCATGCGCCCGAGCATGACGGCGCTGGCCGAGAGCGCCTTGGTGGGAATGCAGCCGCGGTTGGTGCAGGTACCGCCGAGCGCGTCCCGCTCGACCAGGGCCACCGTCGCGCCGAGCTGCGCCGCCCGGATGGCCGCGCAGTACCCACCCGGCCCGCCGCCCAGCACCGCCACGTCGAAGGTCTTCATCGGTCGCCTCCTCCCCCCGGGTCAGATCCGAGACTCGCAAGCAGCTCCCGTCCCCGTTCGCCGAGGGGGCGCACCACCAGCTCGCGCCGCTCCTCGTCCACGATGGAGAACTCGATGAGCAGGCCGCGCTCGCCCCGGCTCTGGGGGATACGGTCCCACCATTCCACCGCGCACACCCCGCCGCTCTCCACGATCTCGGCATAGCCGATCTCGGCGAGCTCCTCGTAGGCGCCGAGGCGGTAGAGGTCCAGGTGGTGGAGCGGCAGCCGCCCGGGGTACGTCTGCAGCAGCACGAAGGTCGGGCTGGTCACCGGCAGCGCCGGGTCCACCCCGAGGCCCCGCGCCAGGCCCTGGACCCAGCGGGTCTTGCCCGCGCCCAGCTCGCCCGAGAGCCCGAACCAGTCCCCCGGCCGGGCAAGCTTTCCCAGGCGCTCTGCGAACCGGCCGGTCCAGTCTTCTCCGTCGGAGGTAAACCGCACGCATTTCTTCTCGGCGGCGCTATCCACGAGGTACGCTCCGCTCGACGTCGCGAAGCACCAGGGGCAAGAACTCCAACAGATCGCCTGCTACCAGTCCCCGCTGCCCGCGCACCTCCGCCGCCCGATCGCCGGCCAGGGCGTGCAGGTACACTCCCAGCCGCGCCGCCTCCGGCGCCGGGTGCCCCTGGGCCAGCAGCCCGCCGATGATCCCGGACAGCACGTCGCCGGTCCCGCCGCTGGCCATCCCCGGGTTGCCAGCGGGACACACGAAGGCCTCGCCCGCGGGGTCGGCGACGACCGTGCGCGCGCCCTTGAGGACCGTCACCGCGCCCGTCCGGACCGCCAGCCGCCGCGCCGCCGCCAGGCGGTCGGCCTGGACCTCCGCCGCGGAGCACGACAGCAAGCGCGCCGCCTCCCCCGGGTGCGGCGTGACGATCCGCGGCGCATGCGCTTCCAGCAGCCGGTCGAGATGGCCCGCCAGCAGGTTGAGCCCGTCGGCATCGAACAGCGCCGGGACGTCGATCTCTCGCGCCGCGCGCTGGACCCGCTCGGTGGTGGCGCTCTCTTGCCCCAGGCCGGGCCCGACCACCAGCGCCTGCTTGCCCCGGCACTGCTGCTGTAAGGTCTCGAAGTCTAAAAGCTTGGCCCCGGTGTACTCCACCGCGCCGCACAGCACCCGCTGCAAGACCGGTTCGGGCGCAATCAGCGTGCACAGGCCGGCCCCGGCGCGCAGGGCCGCCTTGCAGCACAGCGCGGCCGCCCCCGGCATGAACTCCGACCCGGCCAGCACCATCAGGTGACCGAACATCCCCTTGTGCGCGTCCGCGGGCCGCGGCCGGATGGCGGCGGCGAGATCCGTCTCCTCCATGAGCCAGGTTCGCGGGCTGTTGGACCATTCGAGTGGCGGCAGGCCGATGTCGGCGACGCGCACCGCGCCGGCCAGCGCCGCGCCCGGATAGAAGAGCAGCCCCGGCTTGAGGTGCCCGAACGTCACCGTGAGGCGAGCCCGCACCGCCTCGCCCAGGATGGCGCCGGTGTCGGCCGACACGCCCGAGGGGAGATCGGCGGCCACCACCGGCCGGCCGGCGGCGTTCAGGGCCCGGATGATCTCGGATTCGAGCCCTCGCACCGGTTTGTCGAGGCCGGTGCCGAAGATGGCGTCCACCACCACGTCGGCGGAAGCGATCGACTCGGCCGGCAGGTCCGCGGCGGCCCGCACCGACCGGATGGGCTGTCCCAACCCCTGCCACCGGTCCCGGTTGAGGGCCGCGTCGCCTCGTAAGGCCACCGGATCGCCCAGGAGAAAAACCTCCACCGCGCAGCCGCCCTGGTGGAGGTGGCGCGCGGCCACCAGACCGTCGCCGCCGTTGTTGCCGCGCCCGCAAACGACCAGCACCCGCCCCGTCCGCTCACCCGGCAGAAGCTCGCGAACCGCCTGCACGCAGGCCTTGCCCGCCGCCTCCATCAGGACCTCTCCGGGGATGCCCCGCTCCTGGATGGCGCGGCGGTCCAGCTCGCGCATGGCCGCCGCCGAGAGGAGGGGCCGCGCCACGGATCACTCCACCCGGCCGGCGCGCGCGAGACGGATGGCGTTTTTCATCTCGCGCACCGCCTCGCTCATGCCGACCAGCACCGCCTGGGCCACGATGCTGTGGCCGATGTTGAACTCGGTGATCTCCAGGATGGCGGCCACCTCGGCGACGTTGTGCAGGTTGAGCCCGTGGCCGGCGTACACCGGCAGCCCGATCTTGGCGCAGGTCTTGGCGGCGTCCACGAGCCGGGACAGCTCCTGGCGGCGCACCGGCTCGCTCTTGGCCTCGCAGTAGGCCCCGGTGTGCAGCTCGACCGCATCGGCGCCGATCTTGTGCGCGGCGCGGATCTGGTCCACCTCGGGATCGATGAACAGGCTGACCCGGATGTCGGCGTCCTTGAGAAAGCGGATGTGCTCGCGCAACGCCTCGCGGTGCAGCGCCACGTCCAGCCCACCCTCGGTGGTCAGCTCCTCACGCTTCTCGGGGACCAGCGTCGCCATGTCCGGCTTGAACTCGTAGGCGATCTTGGCCATGTCCTTGGTGGCGGCCATCTCCAGGTTGAGCCGGGTCTGCACCGTCTCGCGCATGACCCGCAGATCGCGCTCCTGGATGTGACGCCGGTCCTCGCGCAGGTGGATGGTGATCTGATCGGCGCCGCCCAGCTCCGCCAGCATCGCCGCCGTCACCGGGTCGGGGTAGCGGGTCTTGCGCGACTGGCGCAAGGTGGCCACGTGGTCGACGTTCACTCCCAGGCGAAAATCGCTCATGTCATCTCCCTTGGGTTCGGGGCGTGCCGGCGAAGGCCCGCGCGATGGCCGTGGCGAACTCCTGGAGCCGCTCGCGCCGCGGGCCTTCCAACATGATGCGCACCTTGTTCTCGGTCCCGGAGTAGCGTACCAGCACCCGGCCCTCCCGCCCCAGCTCGCGCTCGACCTTCCGCACCCGGCGCTGGACCTCCGGCATCTCCTCGATGGGTTTTTTCTCGGCCACCGCCTGGTTGAGGATGACCTGCGGCACCGGGGTCATGACCCGGGCCAGCTCGGACAGCGGCCGATCTTCGTAGCGCATGACCGACAGGATCATCAGCGCCGCCACCACACCGTCGCCGGTGGTGGCGTGGTCGAGGAAGATGAGGTGCCCCGACTGCTCCCCGCCCAGCACGAAGCCGCCCTGGCGCATGCGCTCCACCACGTAGCGGTCACCCACCGCGGTGCGCAGCAGGCGCACCCCCATGCCGGCCAGGGCGCGCTCGAGCCCCAGGTTGCTCATCACCGTGGCCACCACCGTCTTCTTGGCCAGGCGCTTGCGCGAGAGCAGAAAGCGGGCGCAGATGGCCATGAGGTGGTCGCCGTCGAGGAGCTCGCCCTTCTCGGTAGCCATGATCACCCGGTCGGCGTCTCCATCGAGCGCGATGCCCAGGTGGGCATGGTGGCGGCGCACCGCCTGGATCATGGCGTCGGGGCACAGCGAGCCGCAGCCGCGGTTGATGTTGCGCCCGTCCGGCTTCACCCCCAGCGGGATGACCCGCGCTCCCAGCTCGGCAAACACCTCCGGGGCCACCTTGTAGGCGGCGCCGTGGGCGCAGTCCACCACGATGCGCACGCCTTCCAGGTTGAGCTCGCGCGGAAAGATGTGTTTGAGCGCCACCACGTAGCGCCCGGCGGCGTCGTCGATGCGGAAGGCCTTGCCGACCTCGTTGGCGGTCGGCCCCAGGCGCTCGAGCTCGCCCTCGAAGATGAGCCGCTCCAGCTCTTCTTCCTGCGCGTCGTCAAGCTTGAAGCCGTCCGCGTCGAAGATCTTGATGCCGTTGTCCTGGAAGGGGTTGTGCGAGGCCGAGATCACCACCCCGGCGTCGGCGCGCATGGTCTGGGTGAGGTGGGCGATGCCGGGGGTGGGCAGTGGGCCCACCAGCAGCACGTCCGCGCCCATGGAGCACACCCCGGAGGCCATGGCCGTCTCCAGCATGTAGCCGGACAGGCGGGTGTCCTTGCCGATCAGCACCCGCCGCCGGTGCTTGCCCCGGCGCGTCCGGTAGGCGATGGCCCGGCCCAGCTTCAGGGCCAGCTCCGAGGTCATGGGGTGGACGTTGGCCACGCCGCGCACGCCGTCGGTTCCGAAGATCCTGCGCATCGAACCTGCCTTTCCGTCTGCCCCCGCCGCCGGCAATATAGATGTCGCGGCGAATGACTTTCAAGTCATTAAAGCAGAAAGTACCCCGAAAAAAGCTGCTATCTGGGAAACCGAAGAAGCCAGGCGTTCTTTCCGGGGTCAAGGGGCTCGTCCCCTTGCTGTATCCTGCGCCTTTTCGGGTCTTTTCCCCTCTTCATATTAGCGGCTTCTTTCCAAGCTTCTTTGGCGCACCGCCAGGGCCACGCGGGCCACCTGCTGCATCTCGCAGACGTCGTGGACGCGCACGATGTCCGCGCCGCGCAGCACCGCGGCCGCCACTGCCGCTGCGGTGCCGAACAGGCGCTCCCCGGGCGGCCGGTCCAGGATCTTTCCGATGAACGACTTTCGCGACGGCCCGACCAGCACCGGGCGGCCGAGCCGCTTCAGCTCGCCCAGCCGGTCGATGAGTTCGAGGTTGTGCTCGACGGTCTTTCCGAAACCGATGCCGGGATCCACGATGATGCGCTCGCGCGAGACGCCGCAGGACACCGCGCGCTCGATCGCCTGCGAGAGGAACTCGGCCACCTCGGCGACCACGTCGTCATAGACGATCTCGCCCTGCTGCATGGTGCGGGGCTCACCCCGCATGTGCATGAGAACGAGCGGCACGCCCGAGCGGGCGGCCACCTGGCCCATGCGCGGGTCGCGCAGCGCCGAGACATCGTTGATCATGTTGGCGCCGGCTCGCAGCGCGGCTTCGGCCACCGCGGCCTTCTGGGTATCGATGCTGATGGGGACCGGCGAGCGCCGGCGCAGCTCCTCGATCACCGGGATCACCCGGCGCAGCTCCTCCTCCGCCGGAACGCCCTCGGACCCGGGGCGGGTGGACTCGCCGCCCACGTCGATGATGTCCGCGCCCTCGCCGATCATACGCAGGCCGGCCTCGATGGCCGTGTCTGTCGCGAAGTGCCGGCCGCCGTCGGAGAACGAGTCGGGGGTCACGTTGAGCACGCCCATCAGGTACACGTGCGCGCCGAACTCCATCCGCAGCGGGCCGCACTGAATCGGCGTATGGTTCATCGCGCTCTCCATGGGCGGCGATTCTCCCGCGCACAAGCCCAATGTCAAATCACCTTTGAGGCGAGTCTAAAAAAAGCATGCTAACAAGGTAATGCTGGAGAAAACTTAGAAAAAACCTTCCTACAAGGGAAATCCTGAAAAAACCCGCTTACAGAATGCCCGGCTACAGCCATCCTTTCATAGCCCCAGGCCCGGCGCCAGGCACCCCGGTTTCCCTTTGGAGGACCCGCCTTGCGCGCCGCGCTCTTCCATGTTTTTCCCTAGCAGAAGGCTTTTCCCCTGGTTTTCTGGGGGTCCAAGGGGGCCGAGTCCCCTTGCCATGTTCAGCGGCTTTTCTGGCTCGTGCGAAAGTTACTTTTTTCCCTTGGCGGGAGGTGAAGGCTTTACCGGCCCGATGATGATGGTGAAAGGGCTCACGCAGGCCATCTCGTATTTACCCGCTCCCGCCGCGGCCTCCAGCACGCTCTCGACGGCCTCGGCCACCGCCGAGGAATCCTGCCGGCAAACCGCGTTCAGGGAGATCCGGTCTTTGGCCTGGAGGACCGGCCGGGCCGAGGTGCACACGGATTTCAGCTTGGGCAGCAATGAGATGATGGCGTCCTTGGGGGGATTGCTGACGAAGATGGACAACCGGCGGCCGTCCGTGGCCATCTTGCGCGAGGCCTCACGGAGCTTTTCGACCAGCGGCTTCATGGCCCGCTCGGTCACCTCGAGCACGGAGTTGGCGCCCGTCGGGTTCGCCTCCCCCATGCCCTCGGCCAGGATCTCCCCGGTGTCGGCCACCACCACCTTGGCGATGACGCCCTTGGCCACGGCGCCGTTCGGCCCTGGCTGCATCACCACCTCGTAGATGAGCTGGATGCCCACGCCGCAGGGCGGACCCTCGTCTTCTTCGTCTCCGTCCGCAGAACCCCGCGAGGCGCCCACCGGGGAGCGGACCTCCACGAACCCCGAGCCCATCAGGGCCTGCGCGATGGTCTGCTCGATCATCATGCGCATGGCCGAGTTTGCGCTTCGCGGCGAGGGGACCACCTCCACTTCCATCTGGAAGAGCTCCTCCTCACCCGCCTTCGCCGGCAGGAAGGCGAGGAACAACAGCCCGGCCAACGAAATTGACATCGCGATTCTCATGACAACCTCCCGGTCCTACAACTGGACGATCTCGGCCTGGATCTCTTCACCCAGCTCGAGCAGCGCAAGCGAGCGGAACGGCGCGAAGAAGCGGTCGGTCGGCGAACCGGGGTTGAGCAGCCAGACGTCGCCCAGCCTCTCGAACAGCGCCCGGTGGCTGTGGCCGAAAACGACCACGTCCACCGACGGCTTCTTGTCCTCGCCCAGGAAGGCCTCGCGCGCCCGCCGCGGCAGGTCGCCGGGTGCGCCCCAGCCATGGATGAGTCCGACCCGGCGGCCGGCGAATTCGAGCACCCGCCGCTCGCCGAGTTCCTGCCTCAACTCGTCGGGGTCCATA
>JAAZNF010000056.1 GCA_012798435.1 Myxococcales bacterium
CGAGCCCGCGCAGCCGGCGGCCGCCCCGGCTCCCGCGCCCGCGCCCAAGGCTCCCGTGGCCCCGGTGCCCATCGAGGAGTACTTCAAGATCCACCGGGTCGGGTACGCCGCCTTCACCCACGACGAGAAGCAGGTGGCCTTCGTCAGCGATCAGGGCGGGCGGCTGGACCCGTGGATCGCCCCGGTCTCGGGCGGCGAGGCCCGGCAACTCACGCGCGTCCAGGGCTTCGTGCACAACTTCGAGTTCTCGCCCACGGCGGACGTGCTGGTGTACGAGGCCGACGTGGGTGGCAGCGAGCTGGCCCACCTCTACCTGACCGACGCGAGCGGCAAGGCGCCGGTCGACCTGTGCGCCGACTACCCGCCCAGCGCCCGCACCCAGTTCATTGGATTTTCCGAGGATGGCAAGACCTTCCTGTACCTGTCCAGCCAGCGCGATGCCAGCGCCTTGGACCTTCGGGAATACGATCTCCGTCGCAAGCAATCGAAGATCCTGTGGCAGGCGTCCGGCGCCATGGCCTTCGCCCTGGCCAGCCGCGACCACAAGCGCTTTATCCTCGTCGAGACCCTCTCGGACGTGAACAGCAACATGTACCTGCTCGAGCGGAGCGCGAAGAAGCCGGTCCTGCTCACGCCCCACCAGGGCGACGTCAGCTTCGGGCCCACCGCGTTCTCCAAAGACGGCCGCACGCTCTACTTCACCTCCGACGAGGCCGGCGAGTTCTCCGCGCTCTACGCCATGGATCTCAAGACCAAGAAATCCACGCCGGTCCTCGCGGCCGACTGGGACGTGGAATTCGGCGGCTTCTCCAGGGGGTTTCGGTACTTCTATACCCTGATCAACGAGGACGGCACCGCGAAGGTCGCCCTCGCCGACGCCAAGACGAAGGCCCCGGTGGCGCTGCCTACGCTTGGCGGCCCGGGCGGGTTCTACCCGATCAACTTCTCCAAATCGGACCGGTACCTGGCGGCCACCCTGCTCACCGACCAGGCCCCGCCAGAGATGTTCGTGCTGGACCTTGCGCAGAACCGTCCCGTGCGGCTCACCGAGGTCCTGCCGCCCACCCTCCGGGGTCAGGCCATGGTCGCCGGCGAGAGCGTGCGCATCCCATCCTTCGACGGGCGGAACGTGCCGGCCTTCCTGTACCGGCCGGCCGGCGCCGGGCCGCACCCGGCGGTCATCCAGGTGCACGGGGGCCCCACCGCGCAGTCGCGCCGGCGCTTCGACGCCTTCGTGCAGTACCTGGTCTCCAAGGGCTACGTGGTGCTGGTGCCCAACGTGCGCGGCTCCACCGGCTACGGCAAGAGCTACACCAAGCTCGACAACCTGGACCTGGGCGGCGGGCCGCTCCAGGACGTGGTGGCCTGCAAGAAGTGGCTGGCCGAGAACGCCAGCGTCGACGCGGAGCGGGTGGTGGTCCTGGGCGGCAGCTACGGCGGCTACATGGCGCTGGCCGCGGCCGCCTTCACCCCCAGCGAGTTCGCGGCGCTGGTGGACTACTTCGGCCCGTCGGATCTCAAGACGCTGGTGGAGAGCTTCCCGCCGTACTGGGCGGCCTTCGCCAGCTACATCTACGCCAAGTTCGGCGACCCCAAGAACCCCGCGCACGAGAAGTACCAGCACGACCGCTCGCCCATCCACTTCGCCGAGCGCATCGTCCGCCCGCTCCTGGTGGTGCAAGGGAAGAACGACGTCCGCGTGCGGGAGGACCAGTCCGATCGCATCGTGCAGGCGCTGCGGGCGCGCAACGTCCCGGTGGAGTACCTGGTGCTCCCCGACGAGGGCCACGGATTTTCCAAGGAGGAGTCGCGCCTGCGGGTGTACCGGCTCACCGATCGTTTCCTGGACCGCTACCTCTTCGGCGACACCTCGGTGGCGGTGACGGCGGACTGAGCGGCGGCCTCTGGCTCAGAAGACGCGGGACAGGGTGAAGGTGATGGGCCAGGACCACTCGTTGTACTTATCGAAGTCGCCGACGTAGCGGTAGCTGGGGGCGTCGACCTCGAACATCCAGCCGCTGTCGAAGCGGTACCCCAGGCCGATGATGTCGCAGCCGAGGACGGTGTAGACGTCGTCGTTGGGGGTGTTGAGGGCCACCACGCCCAAGCGCAGGCGCACCGGCCAGTACAGGTGCTCGTTGATGGCGAACAGGCCGCCGATGCCGGTGGTGACGCTCAGGATGGGATCGCCGTAATCGAAGGTGGGGATCCACATGGCGAGCTCGACCGACAGCTCGAAACGGCCCCACAGCACGGCGGTGCGCACCCCCACCAGGAAGGTGCCGTCCACGTCGCCGCCGTCGGGCAGGGCGGGTCCGATGCCGATGACGCCGCCCGTCGCCACGTGCCGGCCGGACCAAAGCCGGTTCTCGGGTCCCTGGGCGGCGGCCGCCTTGGTGATGCAGCGGTTGTCGACGCACACCAGCACCGCGCCGCAGTCGGCGGTGGCGGTGCAGGGGGCGTTCTCCTTCTCGTCGTGGCAGGTGCCGTCCCGGCACACCAGCCCTTGCTCGCACTGGGACGTCTCGCGGCACGACTCGCCGATGGAAGACAGGCGCGGGGTGGCATCTCCAGCCGGCTGGGCCAGCGCGAGAAGGGGGAGCGATAGCGCAAGCCACGTTGCAACGGCGCGCACGATCGGGAGCATGAATTAGCCCTCCTTGTAGATGGTTGGGATTCTCTGGGATGTCTCAGTATCACAGCCGGCATGTCGGGCGCAGTCAGGAAACCGCGGGAACACTTGTGCGCGGGATCTCCTCCGGGATACGGTATGGCACATGAACCGCACACTGTTCGCTCTCGCTCCGTTCGCCTTGGTCTGCGCTTCGTTCGCGCCCGGTCTTCTCCCACCCTCGGCGGCTGCGGCCGAATCGGGCCCGCGTTACCTCCTGGGCCGGCTCACCGAGCAACACGTCCGGGTGTGCGCCGGCGGGGAGGCGAGCTGGGAGCACGCGCACTTCGAGGCCGGGTTCGTGTGGCTGCTCCCGGAGCCCGGCGTGGACCTTGCGCCGCTCGTGGGGAAGCCCGTGCTCCTCGAGGGAGAGCCCGCCGCGCCTCCCCCGGAGGCCCGCGAGCCGGATCCCCGCCAGTGCCCGCAGGTGCAGGCCCGCTCGGACTACGTCTTCGGCAAGGACGGTGTCCGGCTGCGGCGCGAGATGCCCGAGGCGTCCGCCCGAGCGGCCGCCTTCCGGGTGCGGGCGGCGCGCGCGCTCGGCGGGGTCACGCTCTCCCGCGCGGGCGACCGGCTGGTGGCGGCGTTCTCGAACGAGCTGCCCGTCGCGCTGGAGGGACTTTCGCTCCGGCTCCACTACGAGGGCTGCTACGGCAAGCCCGGCGCGCCGACCGAGAGCAAGTCCTTCTCCTCGCTCGCGCCGAAAAAGACGGCGCGCGCCGAGTTCCCGCTCACCGTGACACACGACTACGCCCGTGAGGGCAAGTGGGTGCCGAAGGGGAAGCTGCTGCACGTCCCCGCCTCGCTCCAGATCATTTGCGTCACGCCGCAGGTCATCTGCGACCTCGACCTCGCGGTGGCCCTGTTCGAGGGCGCCGCCATCGAGTGCCCGGACCGGGCCCGCCCGTGAGACGTTCCGCCCGTCTCGCGCTCAGCGGTCGTTGACAGGCCCAGGCGACTCCGGCAACCGGCTCTCCCGAGCCAACCCGGCGGCTCGCTTGAACTGCGCGACGAGCTCGGGGCTCACCAGATCGTCGGGGTCCGGCATGCCACCTCCCGTACTTTTCCCATGAATAGACCCACGCTCGAGATTGTGCAAACTCGAAGGAGGGCCGGTTGCCGATGGCGAGCCCGTGTGCTACGCATGGCCAGAATGGTTTCCCCAGCACCTCCCATCTGGCGCGGGAAAGAACCCATCAGGCGCTCTGGCGCAAGGCAGTCGTGGGTCGCGATGTGGGGCGCGCTGGCTTTATCCGCGCTCACGCTGGCGAATATCACCGGGTGCGGCGCGGCGGACGGCGGCGTGCCGGAGCGGGTGGCGCGCTTTCCCGAGGCGCTTCCCTTCACGGTCGCGCGCGCGAGTCCTGGCCAGATCGATCCGCCGACAGCGGCGGAGGTGGACGCTTTCTCGCGGCGCCTGGTGCGCTTCTTCGCCGCCACCGAGTTCTTCCGCTGGACGCGCCGGCACTCCCACGGCCTGGCCGAGGACAACCCCTGGGGAGAGCCGCCCTACCTCTTCTGGTGGCAGGACACCACCGCGGTCCGCGCGGGCTCTCTGGTGACCTTCCGGCACGCGGGCGGCGCCGACAACATGATGGCGCACACTGGGCGCATCTTCGGCCCGGTGGTTGGGGCGCACCTGGCGCGCATCAGCCCCGGCGAGCAGGAGGCGCTGCGCGAGCTGGTTCTGGGCTACATCCGCGGCGTCTCGGCCACCATGGACGGGAGCATCTGGGCGGAGGAAGACCCGGTGGTGCCGACCATCATGGCGCGGGCCATCTTCCACCGCAACCACACCTGGGAGCTCGACGGTGGGCGGCGGGCCGCGGTGGACTACGAGCCCGAGCGCCGCGAGGAGTTCGAGCAGCGCCACGACACCCTGCACAACCCCGCCAACCCGACCTGGGGCGACATCTACGTACGCAACAAGCGCTCCAAGGACGACTTCCCCTGGATCTACCGCATGCAGGCGCACCTTTCGCGCATCCTGCACGGCCACCCGGACCGCGCCATGCATGAAGCCGCCTTGCGGCTCTACGATCAGTTGACGGCCTTCGCCGCCGACATCGTCGAGCACGGCTACCTGATCCGGGCCAAGGGGCCGCATGGCCAGGTCTTCATCCCCATGCTCGAGGGCACCGACACAGTGGACGACTTCGCCAGCCTGGTGTCGTACGAACCGTGGGTCCCCAACGCCGAGTGCAACGCGAAGCTCGGGGTGGCGCTGATCGCCACCGGGATGAACCTGGGCAACGACTGCGGCGACGGCATCTCCGAGACCTATGAGGAGGTCGCCATGGCCCGCTATTACGGCCACACCTGGATGCAGTGGAACTTCCACGTCAGCGCCGTGGTCATGGCGCTTCTCTTCGGCGATCCGACGGCGCAGGAGCTGCTCTCGGGCCTGGGAAAGCGCATGGACGCGCTGCGGGTGCGCGACGACGAGATCTCGGCGGACCCCCGCTACCGGAGCGACGTGGCGCAGCTTCTGGTCCTCGGCGCCGCCTACGGCCTGCCGCTCACCAGCGACGAGGCGCGCCAGGTCGTGGACGAGTACGCCGCCGCCGCCGACCACTACCAGGCCTTCGCACGCTGGGATCTGTGGAGCCCGGCGCTGGCCGACGGCGAGTACGACTACTTCCCCGCGCGCGAGTCGGACCTCGGCGGCGGCCAGACCCGGACCCACATCTGGATCCCCGAGATGGCGAACCTCTTCGAGTACTGCGCCTCGCCCGTGCGCGCCACGAGCGGCGCGCCGTTCATCAACTGCGACATCTTCAACGATCCCGCCGAGTGGGAAGCCGCGGCCCATTGACGCCGTGGCCGAGCAGCGGTACAAGGTCCTCATGGCTTCCAAACAGTGCCCCCACGCCGCCGATTGCCCATTGTTTGCGGCGTTCCAGGTGCGCGCCTTCCTACGCATCTGGCAGATGAACTACTGCGACGCCACCTTCGAGCGCTGCGTTCGCTACCAGCGGATCGTCGAGGGAAAGGAAGTCCCCCTCTCGCTCATGCCCAACGGAAAACAACTCCCCGACCTGGGCGCGCCGAAAAAGGAATGAGCCTTCTCGAAGAGTACTGGCCCGCCGGGCTCGGCGCCCTGGCGCTGGCGGCGGTTTCGCTGGGGACGTACCTCGGCACGGGGCGGCTGCTGGGCGTCTCGGGGATGCTCGCGCGGCTGCTACGCCCGCGCGAGACGATGCGGCTTGCGCGCTCCGAGCGCGGGCTCACGGATACCGAGGCGCTGGCGCGGGCCCTGGAGGCCGCCACCCGGGCCGAGTTCGGTGGAGGGTGCGACGCGGTGCCCTTGCCCCCGCCGCCCGGCGTTACCGCGGCGGGCCGCCCGCTCCCCGCCTCCATTCCCCGGCCCCCCTGGGCCGCCCTGGCGGTGTTCGCCGCCTGCACGGCGCTGGGTGGGCTACTCTCCGCCACGCTCTCGGGAACGCTCTCCTTCCACTGGGACCTCGGTCCGGTCCACGGGCGCCTGTTCTCCGAGGGGCCGACGTCGTGGGTGATCCTGCTCTTGGGCGGGGTGCTGGTGGGCTTCGGCACCCAGATGGCAGGCGGCTGCACCTCGGGCCACGGGTTGTCGGGGTGCTCACGTCTCCAGCCGGCCTCCCTGCTCGCGACCGTGTGTTTCTTCGGCACGGCGGTGCTGCTCTCGCTGCTGCTCGCGAGGATCATGGCATGAAGACCACCCTGGTCCTCGGCGCCGGCGGCCTGCTGCTCGGTTTCTCGCTGTCGCGCATCGGTTTTACCGACTACGGTGAGCTTCACGGCATGTTCATCTTCGCTGATCTGCGCATGCTGTGGGTGTTCGCCGGGGCGATGGGCCTGTGCATGCTCGGATTTCTCCTCATCGATCGCCGGCTGTTCCGCCCTACCCGCCGTGTCCACCCCGGGGTGGTGCCGGGCGGGATCTTGTTCGGCGCCGGCTGGGCGCTGTGCGGCGCCTGCCCGGTGGTTCCGCTGGTCCAGCTCGGCGAGGGAAAGCTGGCTGCATTGTTTACCTTGCTGGGTGTCGCGGTGGGGACCCTTCTCTACCGCCCCCTCCACGCGCGCATCTTCCGCTGGGACACCGGCACCTGCGACAGCTGATGAGAAATGGCGTCTGGGCGTGCTGGCTCTTTCGGCGTCGCGACCAGACGACGCGGCATCGCTGAGAGGCCCTACAGCTTGTGCCCGGTCACGTCGTAGGTGGCGGTGCAGTCCACCGTGGTGCCGTTCACGTTCCCCTCGGCGTGGGTGCGGCTCTGGGCGGTGACGCTGCCGTCCTGCGCCAGGATTCCCTTGGCCCGGTTGGTGATCTCGATGGCCCCGGAGAGCTGCGTGCCGTAGCCCCCCACGTCGAAGCTCCCGTCGGCGTTGAGCCCGCCGACCATGCGCGTGACCAGCAGATCTTGGGAGTCGATCTGGATGCGGCCGTCGCTCTGGGTGAGGGTCACCTCGGCCTCGTCGCGAAAACCCACGTCGCAGGTGGACAGGGTAGAGAGACCCACGTTGACCAAGGGACAGGTGCCGCTGCACTTCGAGACGTACAGATCGAAGGTGTAGAGCCCGCTGGCGGCAGTGCCGGTAGCGTTCCCGGGGGGGATGTTCGTCACCTCGTCGCGGTCGAGATCGCTCCCGCCGCCGCAGCCGGCGCACAAGAGCAGGACGGACAGCATCGTACGCTTCATGACGGCGCCCTTTCGTATCCCCCCCCCAACCAGCGAATGTATATCCCCCACCAGGCTTTCGCAACGGGGCATGTTTCGACCGCACGCCGGGAATATTTTACCCGCGCTCCGGTTCCATGGTCGTTCGCCATGTGAGGAGGAGAACGCCATGACGGTGATGCTCGGGATTTCCGTTCGGTCGGCATCGCAGAGGCGCAAGAAGCTCCTGCGCGAGACGCTGACACTCGCCGGCCTGGTGCTGGTCCTGCTTTCGGCGCGTTCCTCCCTGGCCGACCACAACGTGGTGCCATCTTCCTCCATGTGGCCGACATTGGAGATTGGAGATCACATCCTGGTAGACAAGCGGGCCTACGGCCTGCGCTTGCCGTTCTCCCACTGGTACCTCACGCAGGCCTCAGGGCCGGCGCGTGGGGACGTGGTGGTGCTGGACTCGCCGGTCGACGGGACCCGTCTGGTGAAGCGGGTAGTGGCCATCCCGGGGGACCGAGTGGAGGTGCGCGCGGGTCGCCTGTGGCTGAACTGGCAGGAGACGGAGACGCGACTGGCGCCCGGCGGCTTCGAGGAGGTGCTGGACGGGCGCGCACACCGGCTGAGCCTCGAGGCGGGCGGCGGGCCGGACTGCGGGCCGCGCACTCTGGGCGCCGATCGCTACCTGGTGCTGGGGGACAACCGCGGCAACTCGGCCGACGGGCGGACCTTCGGCGACGTGCCGCGCGAGCGCATCCTGGGACGGGTCCTGGGGGTGTTTTTACGCCAGGGAAATTTCACCTGGATCCCGCTGTAGAATGTGGCCGGCGACACGATGCCGCAAGGGTCGGCTGGCGCTGGACAGATCCACGGCGAATTTCCCGCATGCCGTTGAAAAAAATGATCTCCGGGGTTATGAGCAAGGGCATGGCCGCCACCTCCCGCCCCGGTGAGATTTGGGTGCCGCGCCTGCGGCGGCGCCGGGTGAAGAAACCGACCCCGGGCTCGCCGCCGGGGACGCTGAATCTTCCCGAGGGCAGCGCCCCCGCCCGCATGCATCGTTTCCAGTTCGACGAGAATTCGATCGAGGAGGGCCCGGTGGTCGAAGACGAGCTCGCGCGGGCCCTGGCCCCGGTCCCCGGACGCACCCTGTGGCTGGACATCCAGGGGCTCCCTCGGCCAGAGGTCCTGGAGCGGCTGGGACAGCTCCTCGGGCTCAGCCCGCTCACTCTGGAGGACATCCTCCATATCAACCAGCGGCCCAAGCTGGAGGAGTTCGACGGGTACCTTTTCCTGGTCATCCGCCAGCTGCGCCTGCTGTCTGCGGGCGAGGTCGAGAACGAGCAGATGAGCTTTGTCCTGCGACCGGGGCTGCTGGTCACCATCCAAGAGTTCACCGGCGACGACTTCGAGCCCATCCGAAAGCGGCTGCGCGACGGCAAGGGCGCGCTGCGAAAAAGCGGCGCCGACTACCTGGCCTATGCGTTGATGGACGCGGCCATCGACACGGCCTTTCCGGTGCTGGAGGCCTTCGGCGAGGCCATGGACGCCATCGAGGAGGCGGTGTGGAACCGGGCCGGGCCCGAGACCTACGCCGCCATCCACCGCATGCGCCGCGAGCTGCGCCAGATGCGCCGGGTGGTATGGCCTATGCGCGACGTGGCCGCCGCGCTGAGCCGCACGGGCATCGAGGCCATCGGCGGGGCCTCGCGCGACGCCTTCCGTGACTGCCACGATCACGTCCTCCAGGTAGCCGACTTTTTGGAGACCAGCCAGGAGCGCACCGCGGAGCTCTCCGACCTCAACCTGGCGGTGGTGTCCGAGCGCACCAACCAGGTGATCAAGGTGCTCACCATCATCGGCACCATCTTCATGCCGCTCACCTTTTTGTGCGGGGTGTACGGTATGAACTTCGACACCTCGGCCTCGCCGCT
Organism: Myxococcales bacterium; assembly: GCA_012798435.1. Classification (GTDB taxonomy): domain Bacteria; phylum Myxococcota; class B64-G9; order B64-G9; family B64-G9; genus JAAZNF01. The sequence goes on from JAAZNF010000056.1 coordinate 9,252, forward strand.
CAACATGCCCGAGCTCACCTGGCGCTACGGCTACCTGGCCTTCTGGGCCGTGACGCTGCTCATCGTGGGCGGCATGCTGGTTTTCTTCTGGCGCAAGGGCTGGTTGGGACACCGACGGCGCGCCCGCCTCTCGGCGGCCGGTCGCAAGAGACCGTGAGCGGACGGTCTGGGGGGCTTGACCGGAATCGGCCAATCCCCGACACTCGTCTGCGTACCCCGATGGATGAAAGGATGAGCCGATGAGAACCACCTGTCTCTGGCCAATCATGATCCTTGCGGGACTCTCGGCCTGGGCGGTGGGGTGCCAGAGCTACTCCACCCTCCCGGCCGACGGCGGCGCCGACGCCCCCGATGGATCTCCTAGCGACGCCGACGGTGTGGCAAACGACGGCGACGGAACGACATTCGACGCCGGTGGGGACCGCAAGCCCGACGGGGATCGGCCCGACGCCGGGCGCGACGGTGGCCCGGACGGGGGCGACGATGGGGGGATCACCCGCTGCCCGCTCTTCATCGGCGCGCTGGCCGAGTGCGCCTTCCAGTACCTGACCCGGCCGGCGCCGGGATCCTGTCCGGAGACGCTCTGCGAGCAGCGCCCCTGCAAGACTGACACCGATTGCCCGCAGGCGAACGCTCTGGAGCTCGGGCCGTACTGCGTCACGGGCGACTGCGTGTACTGCTGGAACGACACCGGCTGCCCGGCGGGCTCGATATGCCGCGCTGGCCGCTGCGTGGAGCCCATCGTGGGCTGCCCGCCGGCACCGCCCTGCACCGATTCGCGCTGCTTCCGGGTGGCCGTCTCGGAGGCCTCCTGCCCGGTGTGCGTGTGCGACACCATCTTCGACAAACCCTGTGCAAGCGACGAGGCTTGCCTGGTCTACAGCAGTCACTACTACCCGCGCTGCGTGTACGGGCGCTGTGCCGATTGCCGCCATGATGCCGACTGTCCGACGGGCACCCGGTGCCTGCATCCCGGCTGGTGCGCGGTGGTGGACCTGCACCCGTCGATCCTGTATGGCACCTGGGTGGTCGGCATATCGGCCGGACTGGAGCACCGATCCTACATTCGCTTCGAGCCCGGGGGCGTGCTGCGACGCGGGAGCTACACCTCCGACGGCATCACCGTTGACGACATCCCACCGTTCCCCTGCACCCCGGCCGGCGGTATCCCCGCGGTGACCACCGGCACCTGGGAAGTGGATATGGTGCAGAGCACCTGGCTGGTCATTCGCGCCAGCCTCAACATCGCTTGCGACAGCGGCGCCGGCTGGACCGGGCGGTACCGGGTGACCCGGGACTCCTCGGGCAGCCGCCTCATCTTCCAGGACATCGACTCCGGGTTGTCGCTCGACGCCTGGCGGGCACGCCCGGGCGCCTGCCGCGATGACATGGCAAGCTGCGAGCTTCCCCGGATGCCCTAGGATGAATGAGATGACCAATCCGACACGGACGCTCCTCCCGACCTTGATACTCGGCATACTCGGTTCTCTGGCGTCTTCGCTGGCAAGTGGCTGCAAGAGCGGCGAAGCCTCGCCTGACGGCGGTGACGGTGGGCCGGACGCCGCCGACGGCGCGACGACCGATGACGGCGACGACACGGTCGCGGGCGACGTTGACTTGCTCGACTCGTGCGTGGCGGGGGTCGCGCCGGACAACAACTGGGGGTTTCTCGTCATCCAGGACTTTCGCGAGCGGGACGGCGAAGGCCGGTTGCGCATCGTGCTGGAACCCGGCGAGGGCAGCGTGGTGGGCGAGACCATCCCCTACCACCTCACCCGCTTCGCTCTCGAGCGCGGCGGCGAGAGTTTTTGCATCCGCGAGAAGGCGGACCTGTCCTGGGAGAACGGCCACCACAACTGGAACGACACCGGCCGCGCCCGCCGCCAGGGGACCGAGTACGTGTTGCGCCTGGTGCTCGAAAACATGGGCCCCAACCAATGGAAGGACACGCTCGAGGCCCGGGCCGAGTCGAGCGGCGCCACGCTCTTCGGGCCGCTGAACCTCAAGGACGCCGGCTGTCGCACCGTCCCACCCGGAAACCCCAACGCCTGCCTGTTCCGCACCCGGATCGATCAATAATTCAGTAATTCATCACCCCGAACGGAAGACCGGACAGAACGTATAAACGCAAGAGACGCGGGGACAGGCCCTGGCTTTGTTGTTGTTTTTCAAACCATTACAGCTTGCGACAAAATAATCCATTATTATCAACAAATTATGTTGTCATTGGCTAAGTTCCATTTTATTTACAGGTTGTTACGCGGGGGCTGTCCCCCTGGTTCCTGTGTTATCCGAAGCCCCAAAAAGGCGACCTGATTTTCAATATGCCGTTTCGCAGGGGTGGAGATCCGCGAACGCGCGCAGGGAGGCGGGGTTCCAGGGGAACGAGGAGTCGTTGAAGGCCCAGGCCAGGGTGCCCCCGTACCCCAGGCGCCACATGTCCGCGGAATACTGCTCCGGTGTCCGGGCCGGCAGGTCCCCCACCGCGCTCAGGCCCTGGATGGGGTACTCGCCGATGACCACCGCCTTGCCTGTCAGCCCGATGGAGGCCGGGGTCACCGTCTCGTAGGGGTACCACTGGTACACCCAGTCGTAGTAGTGCAGCGAGTAGAAGTCCTGGTCCACGTCCTTCCAGGCCGTGCCCCACTTGATGGCCGCGCCACCCACGGTGAGCAGCGCCTCGGGGGTCTCCTGGCGCAGCACCGCGGCCAGCTCGTCGAGGAAGGCCTTCATCTGGGCGTGCGTCACCGCCTCGCACTCGCCGTTTGGCGAGAAGTCCTCGCCCCCGTTCGGGTTGGGCCCGCTCATGGCCCACTCCGGCTCGTTGATCATGTCCCAGGCGATGAGGCGGCGCCGGTACGGGCTGGCCTGGACGGCCCGCGCCACCGGCCGGACCAGGTTGTCGAGCAGGCGCCGCCGCTGGTCGGCGTCGATCACCATGGGCCGGATGCCGCGGGAGCGGATGCCCGCCTCGTCGCGCGTTGGATAGAAGTTGTCGAACGAGAACGGCGTGAGCATGAGATAGACGTCTTGCTCCTCGGCCAGCGCCAGCGCTGCCTGGATGTCGGCCGCGAGCGTCCCGGCGATGCCGCTCGGGGTGTCGTCGGGGTTCCACTGGATGCTGTCGGTGAGGAAGCGCGGGAACATCCACCAGCGGATGACGTTCACCCCGGCGGATTTCATGGCCGCCATGTCGGCCGAAAACGCTTGCCGGTCCGCGGCCACGCCCGGAAAGTTCCAGGCGGAGATCCCGCCGAAATCGCCGCACCAGCGCTTCCAGGCCCAGTTGACGCCGTACAAGAACCGCCGCTGGCAGCCGAAGATCACGCCCGGCGCGAACGGGCAGGGGTCCACGCAGCCGGGATCGCCGCCACCGTCCATCGCGTCCGCCCCGCCGTCGCCGCCATCCGAGGAGCTCCCATCGTCGTCCGGGCCCGGATCGGCACCCGCGTCCGGCGCGGTATCGGCACCGGGATCCGCCCCGGCATCCGCCCCAGGATCTCCGCTGTAATCGGCGCCCGGATCGGCCCCGGCGTCTTCACCGGCGTCGGCAACACCGTCCGCTCCGGCGTCGCCCGGCCCCCCGCCGACGGTCCCGGCACAACCTGCCACCAGCAAACACCACCAGAGCCGCCACGCTCCCGCGATATAGGACAGGCCGACCCACCGGGAAAAAACCCTCGTCATGAACGCTCCAATGCCGGCTTCCGCGTGCCGGCTACTCCTTGACCAGCAAGACGTTCACCGCCTTGACCAGGATGCGCGCCCGGTCGCCCTTCTTGAGGCCGAGCTCGCGCAGGGAGTCCAACGTCATCACCGACTCCATCTGGCCCTTGCCGACCAGATCGAGTTTCACCTGGCACATCACCGAGCCCTTCTTGATCTGCCGCACTTTCCCGACCAGCTGGTTCCTCGCGCCGACTTTCATGTTTCGTCTCCTTTCCTGGCTCCCCATACAATTTCTGCTGACAGGGACTGGCCACTCCACACCGCTCTCGACCTGGCTCGAACGTACATCCCCTGCGCCACCCATGCGGGCCGTGCCACCGATCATCAAGAGAACCCAGTTGCCACACGGCACCGGAATTCCAACCCAGGCAGCATACGACCACCGCGGGAAAAGGGGAAGAGACGAGTCCCACCGTGGCGCGGGTCTAGAACTGGTAGGAGAAGCCGAAGCCCACCGACCAGTCGTTGATGCCCTGGTAGGTGCCGAAGGTGTCGCTGTTCGGGTCCTCGTCGAGCTTCCAGATGCGCCAGAACTGGCCCACCAGGTAGAGGAAGCTGTTGATCTGGTACTTGGCCTCGACCAGAAAGAGGCTCTTCTCGTCGAAGGTGAAGGCCTGGTCCGCGCCCTCGAAGTTGTGCTTGTAGTAGTAGGCACCGAACTTGAAAACCTCGAGCGCCGGCACGTTGAGGTAGATGCGCAGGTTGGAGTTGTACAGGCCGTCGTAGTCGTCGTAGCTGGCGCCGAGCTGCACAAGGCCCAAGAAGTCGAAGATCAGCTCGGCGTAGTAGCCGTTGAGACCCTTATCGCCCAAATGTTCCAGGGCCGCGCGCTTGGGGAACTCGGCGTCCTGGTTGGTGGCGACGTCGCGCACCGGGTAGGCGAACTTCTGGATCTCATAGAAGGAGTCGAAGTAGGCCGGGATGTAGTCGGCGCTGAAGTAGCGGTACTCGATGCGGGCCGAGAGATCCAGGCTGATCACCGGGAGGTGGAAGGTGTTGAGGATCCCCACGTGCAGGCCCGCGCCCGCCTCCAGGATGCCGTTCATGTCGATGTACGGGGTGAGGGTGATGAGGTCGTTGTGCAACAGGCGGAACTCGATGTCCCCGCCCATGGCGGTGGCGGCCTTGGCCTCGGCCACCTTGGGCAGGTTGTCCTCCACGATGGGCACGGCCGGGGTCTGGGTGGTGTCGTAGGCCAGCGCATACGGAGCGGTCACGTCGGTGACCAGGGTGAACCCGACCGCCAGGTTGTTCAGATACGAGTCGGGGTCGACGAAGGACCAGGGCCGGATGTAGGCCCGCGCCCCGAACAGGTTGAACTGCGCCACGCCGTTCACCAGGGTCTCCACGCCACCGTAGTCGGTGTTGAGGTCGAGCTGCAGGCCCATCTTGTAGTGGTTGAGGTCGCTGTTGTTGTAGTAGCGGTTGACGATGGTCCCGTGTCCCAGCACCGCCCCCGGCAGATCCCCCACCTGGGCGAAGATGAAGTCGCCCTTGTGGCCGAAGCGGAAGAAGCGGATGATCTTGAGGTAGTCTGAGAACTCGTCCCAGTCCTCCTCTCGCAGGAGGCCGCCGATGGCCGAGTTCTCCGGATCGTTGTCGATGACCAGAAAGTGCAGCGGGGCCTGGATGCCGAAGGCCACCTTGCCGAGATCGAGGGTGAAGGTGGCGTTGAGGGTGGCGTACCAGTCCTCCCCGATCTGGCCGAAGTTGAGATCGCCGGCGACCTGCCCCTTGCTGTCCGCGCGCGGGGCGCCCACCGCCGCCTTGATCGAGTCCGCGTCCTGCGCCAGGGCCCAGGGGGCCAACAGCAGCCCGGCGCACACTCCCGCCAGGATGGTCTTCATTTATCCTTCTCCTTGTCGCGGCCGGCCGGCAGGGGCTCGCCGCCCTCCAGGCGGGCCGAGACGTCGAAGATCAGCGTACCGTCCAGGTAGGGTGGGCCCATGAGCAGGGTGCGCCCGCCGTCGGTGACCCTGAGCTCAATCTTGAGCACGGGTTTCAGGTGCAGCTCCAGAGAGAGCATGCGTTTTCCGGTGCGAAGATCGATCCCGCGGAACGCCACCGCGATGTACTGGCGGTTGGCGAACTGCAGCTCCACGCTGGCGTTCAGCCCGGCGCTGGTTTCCAGCCGGTCCAGCAGGCGGAACTTGGAAAACGGCAACTCCGAGAGCTCCGAGCGGATGTCGTCCAGGGCAGGGTCGATGCTCTTGACCTCGTCCTTGAGCGCGTAGATGACCCGGATGCCGATGCGGGCCGACTGGTCATCGGCGGCGTACACAGCGCCGAACAGCATCACACACAGGATCAGGCACAGGGCGCGGGTCATAGTTCGTCTCCCTCGCTCTTTCCGGGATGCACGCGGTTCATGTCGTACAACCAGATGACGGTCGTGTTGTTGCGAGACACCGAGAAGATCATGGAACGCTCGCCGGCGTACTCCATGCGATCGATGATCACCTGGGGGGCCTCCGCCGGTGGTGAATCGCCGTTGGCCACGGTCGGCGGTGGTGCCTTCTCGCCCGGAAGCTCGTTCGTGGGCACGGCCGGCCACAAGGCGATGAGCAGCACCGCGGCCGCGGCGGCGGCAGCCGAAACCAGCCACACCGGCCGGTACACCCGCAGCGTCTCCCCCAGCCACAGGCGCAGCCGCTCCCCGAACGGCAGCGGCCGTTCGCGGGACACGCCCTGCATCACCCGCTCGGTGAAGCCGGAGAAGTCCACCTCCCGGCACTCGCTCTCCAGCGCCTCGCGCAGCTCCCGTCCCAGCGCTGAGATGCGCGAAAGCTCGGCCATGCAGGCGGGGCAGGCGGCCAGGTGGCGCTCCACCCGGGCGCGCGCGCGCCGGGAAAGCTCCCCGTCGTGGAAGCGATCCAGCAGAGGTCGGAGGTCTTCGCAGGGGGACATGGCTCAGGCTCCCGAGACGGAGTCGGCGCGCACCGCGGCCTCCTCCGGCTCCTTGGGTTCCGGAATGGGCTCCCCCCGCTCCCGCAAATACTGCTGCAAGGCCAGCTGGGCATAGCGCCGGGCGTGGAACAGACGCGACATCACCGTGCCCTTGTGGATGCGCAGCACCCGGGCCATCTCCTCGTAGCTCAGGCCCTCCACCTCGCGCAGCAAGAGCACCGCGCGGTGTTTCTCGCTCAGCGAGCCGATCACCTTGTTGAGCCGCTCGGCCATCTCCTTGCGCTCCAGGGCCTTCTGCGGGTTCTGGTGCAAAGTCGAGGGCACGATCTCGGCCTCGGCCCCGTCCGCCTCGCGGCGCAGCGCCGTGTCGTCGTAATCCAAATTTTCGTGACGGCCTTCCTTGCGCAGGTGGTCGATGGTGAGGTTCACCACCAGCCGGTACAGCCAGGTGTAGAAGCTGGAGTTGCCCTGGAAGGTGTCGAGGTAGCGGTGCACTTTGAGGAAGGCCTCCTGGGAGATGTCCAGGGCCGTGTCCCGGTTGCGCACCATGCCGAAGGCGATGGCGTACACGCGGTGTTTGTAGCGCTCGACCAGCATGCGAAAGGCCTCGTCGTCGCCGCGCCGCGCGCGTCGCACCAACTTGAGATCATCGGTGTCCATGCGCGCGCGCGCTCCGAAAGACAAAGACGGCTGGTTTTGCCTTGATATTCATGGTTTTCCGACTCTCGCAGGGTTTATCCTACAAGCAGGGTGCGATGATTTTCAAGCGAAAACACCCCGGTCCCGGCTTGTCCTTTCACCCCTCCAACATTTTGGATTATTTGGAGATCCTCGGCGGGGTGTAGTTCTTCTTCGGATCCAGCGGCTGCGTGTAGGGGCTATTCCAGTCGCGCTCGAAGAGCGTTCTGAGCGAAGAGGCGAAGGTCGGGCTCTTCACCCACAGGCCGACGTTGCGGGCCGAGTAGAAGTAGCTCTTCTCCCAGTTGTTGCTGCCGACCCAGCCGTAGCGCCCGTCGATGGTCATGGTCTTGGCGTGCAGCACTCGTGCGAAGGAGATGAAGCGGTTCGGCACCTGGGGGATGGTGATGAAACGCACAGTGAGGTTTTCGACCCCGTAAAGACGCTTGATGTAGTCGATGGCCGGCTTGCGAAAACTCCAGTCGGAGAGCAACAGGCGCACCTTGACCCCGCGCGCCGCCGCGTCCCGCAGAGCCTGGTCGAGCTCGCTCCAGGTCTCGCGGCCCTCCCCGGCCAGCGAGTAGGTGAGCAGCTCCACCGTGATCTCTTTCTTCGCGCGCCGGATGCCCGAGAGCATCTTCTGGAGATCCCAGGCGCTGCGCGAGGGGTTCAGCCCTTCGGGTGAAGAGAGGGGTTTTACCAGGATCTCTTCCCCACCGAGCCGCATGCGCACGGGTTTGTGGCCAGACCGCGACTCGGCCATGCGCGAGAGCTTCGCCGGGTCCGGGTTCTTGGCGAGCTCCCAGTCGGTCTCGAACACCCGGGCGAAATACCCGGCCACCTCACCGTTCTTGACCCGCACCCCGATCTCGCGCACGTGGGAGAGCGAGCGCCAGTCGAAGTTCTGGCTGCCCAGGAACACCTGCTCCCCGTCCACCACGAAGAACTTGGCGTGCTGGATGCCGCGACCCATGAGCGCCGGCACGTCCAGCAAGCGGGCCTCGATGCCCTTCTCGGCGCGCAGCCGATCGAGGGGTTTTATGTACTTTTTGGTGAAGCCCTTGTCCAATACGATGCGCACCCGCACCCCGCGCCGGGCGGCCTGGAGGATGGCCTCCAGGATCGGTTCCAGCGCCTCGCCCTTCCTGCTCGCGATGTAGAACTGCTCGATATCCAGGGTCTTTTTTGCCTCGCCGATCATCTCCAGCCACACCTCGGGGGCGTTTCGCACCTCTGGGGTATCGAGCTCGGTCCCTTGCGGGACCGATTCCACCAGCTCGAATTCGGGCCAGGGCGTCTGTGCCGCCACGGGCAAGAAACCGAGCCAGATCCACAACACGATGACGAGCTGCGCGCGCATGCCGTTCGCCTCCCTGCTTTTCGAACCTTGGCGCAAAACCGGACAGGGCGCAAGCTCGAACGATTCGGCGTTGCGCGGCCATCCGGCCTGCGCTACACTCTGGCCGACTCGAGGAAGGCATGGCCGATCCCAATCAATGGAAGAGCCTGGTCCGGGAGTTCAAGATCCTCCAGGCCCGCAAGCAAGCCTCCGGAACCGGACGGCTGCCCAAGAAGGACGAGGAGCGCCTGGCCTTCCTGGCCGAGCACCTGGGCGAGGCCCAGGAGGAAAAGCGGATCGAGATCTCGGAGAGCGAAGACAAGGGCCCCAAGGTCAAGACCTCCGACGACCACTACGCCACCGAGATTGGCAAGGAGACCCTCGAGAAGGCCGCCGCCTACGAGCCCGAAAAGCGCTGGGTGAAGCAAGAGCGCGAGCAGCGCGCGTTTGAAGCGCGCGACTCGCGCCAGGGCAAGGCCACCTTCCGCCAGCAGGGCCTGTCGCAGTTCGCCGTGGAGCTCTCCGAGGATCTCAAGGGCGGCGAGCTGGGCATCAGCGATGCACCGCAGGAGGAAGAGGCTCAGGCCCGTCGCGACTCCCACCGCGCCATCATGGTCAACGACGAGGTGGACAAGTTCATCAAGAAGTCGGATGGCCCCAAGCCCAACCCCTTCGCCATCGAGCTGGACGACGGGCTGGCCCGGGCGCTCGGCAAGGCCAAGACCTTCGACCAGTCGGCAGTGCCGGACACCGCGGCCAAGAGTTTCGAGGTGGACCTGCCCGAGGAGGAGGCCGAGGCCATCACGGCGGCAGGAAGGCCGGCGCAGCGGGCCGAGGAGATATCCGAGGAGCTACAGGGGCTGCTGAACAAGAGCTACGACCTGCCCGCGGAGAAGAAAAAGGCCCTCTCCCTGGGCGAGGCCACCACCCACGAGGCGGCGGAGGACGAGGAGGCCAACCTGGACCTGGACCTCATGCGCCAGGCGGTCCAGTACGCGGAAAAGAAGAAGCTGGTCGAGAAGGATCAATCGTCCTGGGCCGTGGACGAGGACGGCAACGAGATCGAGGCCAAGGAGCCCGAGGACGAGGCCGGCGCCATCCTGTCGCCGGTCATTCCGGCGGCCGACAAGCCCCGGCCACGCTTCTCCGATGGCAAGCCCACCCAGCCGTTCGCCTACGCCGAGCCGGGCTCGGGCGAGCTGGAGCTGCCGTTGCCGGACGCCGGTTCCGGAGAGGCGGCGGTCGAGCTGGAGATCTCGGCGGAGAAGGAATCGCCCACGCTCACCCGCAACAAGCCCTCGATCGAGTACCGGCCCGAGGATCTACCGCCGCCGCCTGCGAGCAGCGCCGGCGTGGACAATGTACCGGACCTCTCGGAGGGCTCCGACCCCGGCGCGCGGGACTTCGGCCAGGGGCCAGCGACTGTGGCACCCCCGACCAATGCGTCAGCTGCCACCGGTGGCGACGCGCTGGACGCTTTCTGGGGGCTATCGGGAGAGCAAACGCAGAGCGCGCCCCAGCCTCCCCCGCCCGCGAAACCGCCAACGCCGGCGCCCGCGCGCTGGGGAGGGGCCTCGACCCGGCCCACCGTGCCCACCCAGCCGGCCGCGCGAGCGCAGTCGGAGCCGGTTTCGCTGGACGAGCTGACCGTCCCCGAGCCCGCCCCGGCACCGCCGAAACCCGGTCGGGTGCTGCCGGCCCTGGGCGCCAAACGGGCCCCGGCCGCCGCGCCGCGCCCGGCCGAGGCGCCCGCCGCCGAGCCACCGAGGCGGCGCTCGCTCCTGGGACCGTCCAGCGATGGCTCGGGCTCGCTGGTCGATTCGCTCTTTGGCGAGGAACCCGCAGCAACCACGGAGGCCGAGGTGACGCTGCCCCAGGGCCGTCGCCGGGCAGCCGCGGCCGCTCCGGTGCCGTCGCGCGGCGTTGTGGTAGCGGCGCGTGGGGCGAAGAACGACCTCAAGGGCTCGCGGCGCGCCACGGTCCACTTCAAGGACGGCGTCACCCGCCGGGGCACCGTCGGCGAGATCGACCTCGACGCCGCCAGCATCCAACTCACCCCGCAGGACGGCGGCGCCCCGGAGAGCTTCAACGCGCTGGCATTGAAGACCATCTTTTTGCTGCTCCCGCCCGGCGCGGCCTACCCGGAGAAGCAGGGCCAGCGGGTGCGCGTGGTGCTGATCGACGGCCGGACGCTGCAAGGCTCATCGACCGACTACCACCCCAACCGCAACGCCTTCACCCTGTTCCCCGCCGAGGACCGCGGCAACATCGAGCGCATCATCGTGTTCAACGGCGCGGTGAAGAACATCTGGTTCGAGGAAGCCTGACCGGCCGGCGAGCGCGGCCAGACACGATCTGGAAGGTCAGCCGAAAAACAGCCGGGTGAACAACACCGCGGCGCAGATGCCGCCCAGGTCGGCCAAAAGCCCCGCGGCCAGGGCGTGTCGTACCTTGCCGATCTGCACCGAGCCGAAGTACACCGCCAGGATGTACAGGGTGGTGTCGGTGCTGCCTTGCATCACCGAGGCCATGTTCCCCACCAGCGAGTCCGGGCCGTACTGTTGCAGCAGGCCGGTCATGTAGGCGAACGAGCCGCTGCCCGACAGCGGCCGCAGGAAGGCCTGGGGCAGGACCTCCACCGGCATCCCCAGGGCCGAGGTGACCACGCCGACGCTCTGCGCCAGAAGCTCCATGGCGCCGGAGGCCCGGAACATCCCCACCGCCACGATCACCGCCACCAGGTAGGGGATGATGCGCACCGCGATCTGGAACCCCTCCTTGCCGCCCTCGATCAGCGACTCGTAGACCTTGACCCGCCGCGAGAGCCCGAAGAGCACCAGCCCGCCCATGAGCGCCGGCAGGGCCCACCAGGAGAAGAACTCCTTCACCAGCGCGCCGGCGGGTGCCGTACCGGCCGAGCGCGCGAAGTGCAGCACGGCGGCGGCCGCCCAGGCCAGCAGGCACCCCCACACCAGCAGCCGCACGAAAAGACCCGCCTTTTCCGGCGGAGGCGGCATGGCCGTCTCGACGGCAGGCGCGGCTGCATCTCCCGAGGGCCCCCCCGCCGGCGCCGGGGGGCGGAAGCGCCGCAGGCGCGAGAGCAACTTCGCGGCCACGATGGCGCACAGCACCGAGGTCATCCCCGACAGGATGGTGGGCAACCAGATGCCGGCCGGATCCTGCGAGCCGGCCATGGCGCGCACGTTGATGGTGCCGGTGGGGAAAAGCGCCAACCCTGCGGTGTTGATGGCCAAGAAGAGGCACATGGCGTTGGTGGCCGTGCCCGGGTGGGGGTTGAGGCGTTGCAGGTCGGCCATGGCCTTGAGCCCCATGGGGGTGGCGGCATTGCCCAGGCCCAGCATGTTGGCGCCGATGGTGAGGATCATGCCGCTCATGGCCGGGTGCTCCGCCGGCACGTCCGGGAACAGCCAGCGCATGGGGCGCCGCAGCAACCGCGCCAGGTGGTGCAGCAGGCCCCCGTCCTGGGCGATGCGCATCAGCCCCAGCCACAGGGTCATCACCCCCACCAGTTTCAGGGCGAGCTGGACCGCCTCCTGGGCCGACTGGAACGAGGCCTGGGTGAGCGCCTCCATGCGCCCGGTGAACCCGGCGCACAGGATGGCCGATACCATCAGGCCCAGCCAGACCCAGTTCATCATACGGGCTCGCTCCTTGCCGTGGTCCGGCGCAATATGTGCCAGGATCCGCCGCGCTGTCAAACGGGCCGCGGTGGGCCTTTCACGCCGGGATTGCGTGCGGGCGGTGGCGGTGCTACCAAGGACCCCATGCACGACGAGACCCATCCGGCTGGCGACACGCCCGCCCCGTCCCGGTCGCACCCCGGCACGCTCCTTCTCCTTGGCGTCATGTTCACCTTGACCGGCGGCAGCGCCTTGGTGGTGGAGCAGGTGTTCGAGAAGTTCCTGTCCACGGTGGTGGGCGCCTCTACCCCCGCCGCCACGGTGGTGCTGTCGGTGTTCTTCGCGGGGCTCTTTGCGGGCGGCCTGCTCTACAAGCGTCTGCGGCGCCGGGCGGGGAACCCGTTGCGCCTGTACGCGCTGCTGGAAGGCGGGGTGGGGCTGTTCGCCCTGCTGCTGGCCTTCACCTTCGGCTGGGCCCAGGAGATCTCGAGCCGCATCGTGGCCCTGGGTGGCGAGAACGCCCCGGCGGTGTTTGTGCTGCGCCTGCTGGTCGCCGCGGTGTGGATCCTGCCGCCCACCCTGGCCATGGGGGCCACCTTCCCCGCGGTGGCCGGAGTGCTGCGCGAGGCCGGCCTCCCCGAGACGACCCAGAAGCGGCTCACCAGCCGCTTCTACTCGCAGAACCTGCTGGGCGCGGTGGCCGGCTCCTTCCTGGCTCCGTACCTCATGTTTCCCTGGCTCGGCCTCACCGGCACCTTGCTGTTGCTCGCCGGGGTACAGCTTGCGGTGGGCGTGGCCGCCGGGTGGCTGGCCCGTCGCCGCCCGACCGACCCGCAGGACGCCGCGGCGCTCCCCGACCTGGCCCGCTCCCTGCGTGGCCTGTGGGCCCACCCCGCCCGTCGCCTGCTGATGCTCATCTCGCTGACCTCGGGGTTCGTGATCTTCTCGACCGAGGTGGTCTGGATCCACCTCATCGGCGTCGTGCTGGGCATGTCGGTGTACGCCTTCGCGGTCATGCTGGGGGTGGTACTGCTCGGGCTCTTCATCGGCAGTTTCGTGGTGGCCTCGCTGCGCCGCCACGAGCACCTGGCCGAAGGACTGATGATCTTCCTGCTGTGCGCCGCCGGCCTGTGCGGCCTGCTGTTTGCCAGCCTGTGGGACCGCGCCCCGCTGCTGCTGCTCTCCTGGGGCCAGGAGGTGGCAGGCTTCTGGGACGGGGAGTTATTGCGCCTAGCGGCGGCCTTCCTGCTCATGCTGCTGCCCGCGGTCCTGCTCGGCATGGTGTACCCGCTCATCTTCCGCCTGCCGGCCTTCCCGGCCCAGGACGCGGACGGCGCGGCCGGCGTGCTGGGCGCCATCAACGCCGCCGGCAGCATCCTGGGGGCGCTGCTCACCGGCTTTGTGCTCATCCCCGCCCTCGGCTCGGAGAACACCCTGATCTCGCTCGCGTTGATCCCCATCCTCATCGGACTTGCCCTGGGCGCGCGCATGCTGCGCGCCGGGCCGCGGCTGCGCCTGGGCGCCCTGCTCGCCCTCGGCGCGGCGCTGCCGGGGCTGTGGATCGCCGTCCGACCGGCCTGGGACCGGCTGCTGCTCACCTCCGGCATCAACGTGTACTTCGCGCCGCTCCACGTGACCGCGCGCTCGCGGCTGCGGTTCTTCCACGAGGACACCTACGGCGGCATCACCACGGTGGTGGAGAATCCCATCCAGCGCGGGGTGGAGCGGGTGCTGCTCACCAACGGGAAATTCCAGGGGAACGACGCCAACGAGGCAGCGGCCCAGATCGGCATTGCGCTCGTGCCGACCCTGCTCGCCGCCGAGCTGGACGAGGCGCTGGTGGTCGGCCTGGGCACCGGACACAGCGCCGCCATCTTGCGGGCGGCCGGTGTGCGTCATCTGGAGATCGCCGAGATCTCGCCGGGCATCGTCCAGGCTTCGCGCGAGCACTTCGCCGATATCAACGATGGCCTGCTCACCCGAGCCGATGTGCACCTCGTGCTCGAGGACGGGCGCAACCACCTGCTGCGCACGGATCGGCGCTACTCGCTCGTCTCCATGGAGCTCTCCAGCGTGTGGTTCGCGGGCGTGAGCAACCTGTACTCGCGGGAGTTCTACCGGCTGGTGCGAACGCGCCTCCGCCCCGGCGGGGTGTTCCAGCAGTGGGTGCAGCTTCACCACATGGGCGTGCCGGAGTTTCTGTCCATGGTGGCCACGCTGCGGGAGGAATTCCCGTACGTGTCGCTGTGGCTGCTGGGCGGGCAGGGTGTGCTGGCCGCCAGCGAAGGCCCGCAATCCATCCCGGCGGGGCGGCGGGAGACTCTCGCGGCGCGCGCCGAGATGGCGCCGCACCTTACGCGCCTGCAAGAGATCACCGGCTTTACGCTCGCCGACATCGAGGGGGGCCGGCTGCTCGATCCCGACGACGTCGATCGCCTGGCGCGCGCGGCGCGGGAGCGCAAGCTGCCACTCAACAGCGACGGCAACCGCTTCCTGGAGTACGCCACCCCGCGCTACAACCTGGTGCGCCGCGACACCCGCCGGGATATCCTGCGCGCCCTGCTCGAGTTCGTGCCACCGGAGCTACGCCTGGAGCGCGCCGGGAAAGTCGGCCTGCCGCTCGAGCCGTAAAGAATCCGGCGCGGATTGACAGCCGGGCGGCGCCGGGTTGTAATGCCGCGCGGGAGGAGAGCCATGAGCGAACCTGCGGACCTGATGGACTTTCACGAGTACCCCAAGACCGTCACCATCGGCGACGGGCAGAAGGTGACCCTGCGGCCCATGCGGGCCGACGACCGCGACCGGTTGTTCGCCTTCTTCAAGCGCATCCCGGCGGAGGAGCGACGCGCCTTCAAGCACGACGTGAGCCAGCGCGAGGTCATCACCAACTGGTGCCGCGCTCTCGACTATGACCGCGTGCTGCCTATCCTGGCGCTCTCCGGCGAGGGCGACAAGGAGCGGGTGGTGGCCGACGGCACCCTGCACACCGAGCGTCACGGCTGGGACACCCACGTGGCCCGGCTGCGGCTGACGGTGGATCCCGAGCTGCGCAAGCGTGGCCTGGGCCAGGTGATGCTGCGCGAGCTGTACCACCGGGCCAGCCTGCGCGGCATCGAGAAGGTCCAGGTGGAGGTGCGCGCCGACAACGCCCACGCCATCTCGCTGCTGCAGAAGCTCGGCTACAAGCAAGAGGCGGTGTTCGTGCACCACGCCCTGGATCTCGAGGGCAAGAAGCACGACGTGATCATCTTCTACAACGACATGAACGAGCTATGGCAGAAGATGGCCGACCTCAACATCGACTCGGACTTCTTCCTCATCCCCTAGCGGCTAGAACTCGCCGATGTTGAAGTGCAGGTTCCAGGTGTCCTCGCGCCGGGCGGAGTCCGGGTCCAGGTTGAAGCCGAAGTCGAAGGCCACCGGCCCCACCGGCGTCACCCAGCGCAACCCGAAGCCGGCGGTGGGCCGGATCTCGAAGGGGTCCAGGTGCCCGGGGTCGGTCCACAGGTTGCCGCCGTCCGAGAACACGGCCGCCTCCAGGCGCCCCGGCACCAGCGGAAAGCGCAGCTCGATCTTGGCGTTCATATAGGCGTTGCCGCCGGGGGAGATGCACTCCGTCTGGTTTTCGCTGCCGGGGATCTCGATGCACGGTGGGGAGAGGTCGGCGGGGATGAGGGCGTCCTCGCGAAAGCCGCGCACGCTGTTGCGGCCGCCCAGGAAGAAGAGCTTGTGCGAGGGCGTCTTGGAGCCGGAGACGAGCTGCAAGATGGCGCCTCCGCGCAGGGAGATCGCCAGGGTCACGTCGCGGGCCAGCGGGAAGTACACTGAGGCCAAAAAGTCCAGCCGGGTGAAGAAGGCCTCGCGCGAGGAGGACAGGCTCTTGTCGATCTCCGGGCGGAAGGAGAGCAGCGTGCCGCGCCGGGGCCGGAAGGGGTTGTCCCGGCGGTCCCACACGATCTCCGGCCGGAAGCCGGCCAAAAAAAGGCTGCCCTGGTCGTAGCGGTTCCAGCGGTCGCCGGCGGCGGCACCGCAGGACTGGTTGGCCACCGTGCAGTCGAAGCCGATGCGCTCGAGATCGAACTGCAGCGTGAGATCGACGCCGGACGAAAGGTGCAGATCCAGGCCCGGGGTCAGGGAGAAACGGGTCAGGTCGAAGGAGGCGGCGTGCTCCTGGACCGCCGCCACGTCCAGCCGCACGCCCGCGTTGGGCCCGAGCCACCAGGCGCGCGGCCAGTGCAGGCCCGCCAGGGCGAAGCCTTCCAGCCCCTCGACGAAGGACATGTCCTGGTAGCGCTCCTCCAACCCTGGAGGCATCAGCGGGTAGAACACCGGGCGGTTGACGCGCAGGCGGGTGGCGAGCTCCAGCGCGCGTCCGAACAGGTTGAGCCGGGTGTAGCCGATCTCGATGCGCACGCCTTCGGCGGAGGAGATGCCGGGGATGAGCGTCAGGTTGTGGGCCGGCCGCTCGCGTACGAACACCAGCACGTCCTTCTGCTCCTCGGCCCGATCGGGATCCAGCAGCCGGATGTCGGTGCCGGAGAAGATCCCCAGCGACAGCAGGTTGTCGGTGCTCTGCGAGACCCGCTGCGGGGTGTAGCGTCCGCCGCGGCGCAGCGCCAGCGAGCGGTCGAACACCACGCGGGCGGTGCGCCGGTTGCCGGACAGCAGGATGCGGCGCACCTCGATCCGCGGGCCCTCCTGGACCGCCAGGGTGACGTCGGCGAGCTGGCGGTCGGCCGAGAACTGCACGCGGGACTCGATGTTGGCAAAGGCGAACCCGCGATCGGCGTAGTTCTTCAGCAGGCGGCGGCGCAGGTTCTCCAGCGCGTTGGGGTCGAAGGGCCCGCCCGGACGGACCGCGGCGGCCTCGCTCTCGGCGAGGCGCAGCAAGTCCGAGGCGTCGATGCTCTCGTTGCCCTCGAAGGCAAGCGCCCCGATCAGCGTCTGGGGCCCCTCCTCCACGGGGATGGCCACATGGAGTCGGGACGGGTTCTTCTGCCATACCAGTTGCGCCGGGCCGGCGCGCGCCGTGAGGAACCCCCGCGAGCGGTACAGGTCGGCGATGCGCTCCAGCCCCTTCTGGTAGGCCTCGGGTAGATACACGCGCTCCGGCACCAGCTCGAACCAGAAGCCCTCCGGGCGATCGGGCCGGCGTGCCTGCCCGCGCCGCGGCTGGGGCCCGCCGAAGACGTCCATGTCGCCCGGATCCACCGCCTGCCCCAGCAGGGGCTGCGGCAACTCCTCGGCCAGGGTGTCCTCGATGATCAGTACGAGCTCCCGGGAAGGAATCGACCGGTTGCCGAAAAAATCCAGCCTCTCCACCCGCACCCGCGGTCCCTCCTGTACCCGGAACAGCAGGCGGCGGGTTCTTCCGGGGCGGCGCTCCTCCAGCTCGGCCGCGACCCGAACCTGCGCGTACCCCTGGCGCAGGTAGAGGTCGCGAACGATCTCCTCGAGCTCGGCCAAAGTCGCTCCGTCCAGGCGCAGCTCTCGATCCAGCGGCAGCGCGGCCCTAAGCTGCCGCGCGGACAGGACGTGGTTTCCAGAAAAGTCGATGCGCAGTATCTCCCCGGCAGAGATGTCGACGGCCACTACCTCCCACATGGCCTGCAACCCCGCGTCGATGCGCGGGGCGCTCACCCGGGCCTCCAGGTAACCCTGCCGGTGGTAGAAACGGCGCAGGCGCTCCAGGGCCGCCGACAGCCAGCCCTCGTCCAGCACCTGGCCCGGCACATACTCCATCACCTCGAGCAGGCGGGGCGTGGGAAAGCGCGCGTCCCCACGGATGAAGACGCGAGACACGCGGGTGGGCGGCCCCTCCTGCACGAACAGCTTGACCCGCACGTCCTCGCTGGCGCTTCCCTCTTCGCGGGCGATGACCTGGGCGCGGCGGAAACCTCGCCGGGCGTAGCGCTTCTCGATCTCGGTGGCCGCCTCACTGAGCCGCAAGCGGTCGAACTCCTCTCCCGGCGACAACCGGATCCAGCGACGCAGCTCCGCGTCCGAGAACACCGAGTTGCCGAAGAACTCGAGCGAGCGGACCCGCCGCACCCCGAGGAGCTCGAAAGTCAGCACCACCCCCCGCGGCCCCGGCTCGGCGAAGGCACGCACCTGGCCGAAGATCCCCAGGTGGAAGAGCAGCTTCACCGTCCGGCGCACCTCGGCCAGGTTCAAGGGGTCGCCCGGCCGAAGCTCCACGACCGAGCGCACGTCCTCCTGGCCGCTGGCGGCGCCGAGGAAGCGGATCTCGGTAATGGGGCGGCCCTCCAACTCCTGGGGGGCCTGGGCCCCGGCCGAGCGGGCCGCGAACCAGACCAGCGCCAGAATGAGAAGGCGCGCCGCCATGCTACCACTCCCAGTGGAGCTTGAGGTCCAGGCCGGTGTCCCCCAGCGGGGTCCGCGGCACGTTCTCCCAGCGCAAGCGGGTGGAGATCCCCTCGCCCAGGCGGTAGTTCATCTCCAGAGTCTGATCGGTGTCGTCGAACAGCGCCCGGCTGTAGTCCAGATCCAGGTTCTCGCTGATCACCGGCAGCTTGATGCCGGTCTCCAGGCGCGGGGCCGTGGTCTGGGTCTTGGGCGAGAAGCGGCTCTGCACCCGCAGGTACTTGGGGCGCACCACCCGGGACGGGAAGGGGAACACCCGGCTGAGCCGCTCGTCCAGCTTGATCGAGCGCAGCACGATCTCGCCGCCCAGGCCCACCAGATCCTCGCTGGAGAAGGCCTTGATGTCCCGGCTGGTGACCCCCAGCGAGAGCAGGGTCACGATGTCGGCCTCGTCCAGCGGCGGCTCGGAGCGCAGGCTCACCGAGAAGTCATCCCCCTCCCCCACCAGGCGGAGCTCCACCCGGTACTCGGTCTCGCCGCCGCGGTCTCCGCGATCCACCACCTCGCTGCGGCTGGCGGCGAGCTCGATGCGCGGGTGCACCGAAAAGGCGTCGGAGAACCCCACCCGCGTGTTCTGCACCAGGAAGTCCTTGCTGAGATACGAGAGCGTCCCCTCGATGGCGCTGACCTCTCCCAGCAGGCCCAGCCTTTGGTTGGTCCCCAGCAGGCGCAGCTCGCCACGCATCTCGGCCAAAAAGTTGATGAGCTCCAGGTTGTACGAGGCGCGGAAACCCTCGGGGATGCTCAGGCGCAGATCGAACTCCACCATCTCGCGTTCGGGATCGTACGCCGGCGGCTGAGCGCTGCGCCGCCGGAAGGCGCCGCTGCTCTGAGGCACAAGCGACACCGACTGACGGAACTCCCCCTCGGCGACCCGCAGCGCGCCCCCGAGCTGCAGCCGCTTGCCGGCGATGCCGGACAGGGACAGCGTCCCCGAGCAGCGCCCCCACAGGCCGCTCATGACGTCGTAGCGCACGCCGTCCACGCCGAGGTTCAAGGCCAGCCGCGGACCGTCCGCGAAGGTGATCCGCCCCCCGACCCAGAACGTCCCTCCCGCGGCGCGGCCGCCGACCTCGAGGAACTGCAAGGCCTCGGGGGTGAAGCGCAGCCGGCCGCGCGCCTCCTCCAGCGCGAAAGGCAAGAACGAGAACTGCAGCCGCGGCGAGGCGAACGAGGCCACGCCCATCACCACCGGCTGGCGGAAGGGGCCGCTGATGTCGAGCTTCACCTCGGCCCGGCCTTCGGTGCGGCTCAACAAGTCGGTCAGTTGGCGCAGCAGGCCCAGCTCGAAGCGGCCTTCCAGGGAGAGGGCCAGCCCTTTCTCGAGCCCCGCGCTCCCGCTCAGTCGCAGCGAGGTCTGTCCGCCCCCGATCTCGCAGCGCTGGCAGGATACGCCGAGGTTCTCCAGGCGAACCTCCCAGGGTGCCGTGGGCTTGAGACGGAGCGGATCGGCCTCGAGATCCAGGCGATCGAGTCGAAGCCAGCCGCTCCATGATGAGGGGCGGAGGGCCTCCCCGGCCGCCTCCAGCCGTCCCCGCAGCGCCAGCGACCCCACGGCGCGCGGGCCGGAAGCCCACAGGAAACGCTCCGCCCGTGGCACGTCGAGCTGCGCCGAGAGCTCGAAGGGCAGGCCGGTATCCAGCCGGCTCTCCCCCGAGAACACCAGCAGGTTGCCCGCGCCGCGACCGCGGAAGGTCACCCGGTCCCCGGCGAGCTCGGCCGAGAAGAACGAGTCCGCCAGCGCCTCGCCCCGAAGGCGGGCATCGTACACCTTGAGCCATCCCTCCAGCGCGGGAGAACGGGGCTCACCGCGGATGGTGACGTGCGTGTCCAGGCGAAAATCGAGCGGCAGCCCGAGACCGGCCAGGGCATCGAAGGAGCTGGCCCGAAGCCCGGTGGAGTACAGCGACACATCCATCGGTCCCGCAGCCGGCAGCCGGCCCTCGGCATACACCCAGCCGCTGCCCAGGCGAGCCTCGAGGATGTCGAGGCGCAGCCCGTCCGCGTCGTAGCCGCCCGCCAGGCCACCCTCGGGTACTTTCTGGCCGGCGATTGCGACACCGTAGAAACCCAGCCGAAAGGTCGCGTTGGGACGGATCAGGGTCCCCAACAGCTCCAGCTCGCCGGAAGCGAACCCCGACTCCAGGATCGGCACGGGGTGGCCCAGCGCCGTCCCGACCGTCTGCGGCAACGATAAACTGTCGAAGCTCGCCTTGGCATGGAGCTCCTGGCTCGAACGCTCCAGGGTTCCCGCGAGCTGCAGCGTGCCCGTCCCCGGCTGGATCAGCAACCGGTCCAGCGTCAGGCGGTCGGGGGTGAGCAACGCCCGCCCGGAGATCGTTCCCAGCCGGCGGTCGGCGATGACGATGTCGCGCCCGTCCAGCCGAACGTCCACGGTCCAGCGCGGGAGCCGTCCACCCGCCACCAGCGCGGCCGAGAAGCGACCGGCCAGCGCCACCGGGGCGAACGACGGCAGCTCGTCCAGGACCACGTCGGAGAGGGCCGCCTGCAAGGAGAGCTCGCCGGTGTCGAGCTGGAAAAATCCCTGGGCGGCCAGGCTGCCTTCGGGGAGTTCCAACCGGCACGAGGCCAGGCGCAAGCGGCGCCGGGTGGCGGCCAGCTGGAAGGCCAGGCTGGCCGAGGAAGCCCCGTACCGGACCGCGCCTTCCGGGCCACTCCACTGCGCGCTCTCCAGGGAGAGTCGCCCATCCACGATGGCGGAGAGCCCGTTCTTGCCGGCGAGCTTCCCGGTGAAGCCGAGCCGGGCGCCGAGCCGTCCGGTGAGGCCGGCCTCCAGGTTGACCGATCGCAGGATGGCCGCCAGATCCCCGTTGCGCAGCCAGAGCTGTCCGCTGAAGGGCCCCTCGCCGGCCCAGGCCAGCTTTCCCTTGCCACCGAGCGCGAGCGCCCCACCCGCGAGCTCGACTTCGTCCACGGCAAGGGTCTCCTCGTCGAGGCGAAAAGCCACCCGGCCCGACAATGGCGCCGTCCCGGCCACTGCCGCCGCGTTCAGCGAGAGGACCCCCGCCAACGCCGGCGCACCGGTGCCATCCAGGGTCAGGCTGCCCTCGAAGGCCGCCTGGCCGTTGAAAGCGGGAAGGTCGGCAAAGAACGCCGAGAGCAGGGAGAGCGGGGCACTGGCCTTCAACGACAGGCCGGCCGGCCCCGCGGCCCCCGCGGACAGCGGCATGGTGCCCTCCGCCTGTAGCGTGGCCCCGCCCAGGGCGGCCTCGAATCGCAGCAGCTGGAACTTGTCGCTCCGCACGCTGCCGCGCAGCAGGAGTTTCTCCAGCGCCATCGAGCGGGAGGCGCCGCTGGCGAGATCCAAGCCTCCGCCGCGGGCCTGCAGCGAGAGGCGCACCTCGTTCGAGCCGGTGCGCCGCATGGCGACGGTCAGGCCGCGAATCCCGAGCAGCGCGTTGGGGGCGGCCACCAGGTCGATGCGCCCATCCCTGGCGTCGATCCCGCGCGGGAGCCAGTCGGGGAGCGCGAACGGCTTCTCCGCCTCGCCAGACGGCCCTGACGTCTCGGACAGCGAGGCCAGGTTGAGGTGGACCCGCGGGGCCTCGAGCTCCACGGCGTCGACCTGGATGCGGCCCGTGAGCAGCGGCAACGTCTCCAGCTCGACTCGGGCCCGCCCCACCGAGAGAGGAGCCCCCCCCGCCGCGTCCACGAGCGAAAGTCCGTCGACCTCGATGGCCGGCGGGAGCAGGCCGATACCGCAGCGCTCGGTGTGCATGGAGAGCCCGGTCTTGTCGCGCACCAGATCGCTCAAGCGCTGGCACAGGAGCCGTGCCGCGGAGTCGGAGCGGAGGTAGATCACGCCCCCCACCAGAAGGGCGAGGAGCGCAAGCACCGTCACCGCCAAGAGGATTCCGGCCGTGCGCCGCACGCGGCATCTCCTAACCGGTCGCAGAAGAAGCCCGCCCGCGGGCCTTCTCCGCTCGCGCAGTCCGCGGCACGTTCATGTCTCGCATGGTAGACCGCTTTTCGACGGCCGGCCAAAAAAATCCTCGACCCCACGGGCGGCGGTCGAGGATCGGGAGAGCGAGTAAGCGGGTGATGGGAGTCGAACCCACAACGTCAAGCTTGGGAAGCTTGCATTCTACCGCTGAATTACACCCGCACAAGGGGAGGTTTTCGCCCGAAACTCGGCGCCTTGTCAAGAAAAAGCGGCGAAGGCGGACCCCACCCCGCCCCTGCCACCAAGAGCGATCCCCCGCATACCCGTTATCGCGACCCTCAATCCACCTGGCGGAACTTGTCCTTCTTGGCCCCGCACACCGGGCACTCGTCGGGGGCCGAACCGTCCTGCACGTAGCCGCACACCTGGCACACGAAGTAGGGGGATTCCTTCTCCGCCACCATGTGATCGATGGCGTTCTTGTAGAGCTTGGCGTGGAAACTTTCCGCGTCGCGCGCGTGCGAGAAACCGATGGCCGCGGCGCGCTGCCCCTCCTCCTCGGCGGCCTGGACCATGGGCGGGTAGGCGTTCTCGGAGACGCTGTTCTCGCTCTCGAAGGCGGCCTGGAGGTTCTCCTCGGTGGAGCGGATGACGTCGAGCTGGCGCAGGTGGCGCAGCCCGTGCACCCGCTCGGCCTCGGCGATGGCGCGGAACAACCGGGCCATCTGGGGGTAGCCCTCGCGGTCGGCCTGCTCGGCGTACCCCAGCAGGCGCAGGTGGGCCTTGGCCTCGCCCACGAAGGCCGCCTTGAGGTTCTCGCGGGTGCGTTCGGCAGCGGCCATGCGCTATTCCTTACTGGGCCTGCGCCGGGGCGGCAGCTTTGCGCTGCGGCGGCTTTACCGCCAGCATGATGGCGGCACCCAGCAAGCAGGCGATGCCCGCGGGCAGGAAGGCCCACAGCCAGGCGTTGGCGTCGCCCATGAGGCCTCCCAGGATGGGGCCCACCACGCCACCCACGCCGTAGGACATGAACACCCAGGGGTAGTTGGTGCCCACATTCTTGTTGCCGAAGAAGTCGGCGGTGGCCGCGGGGAAGAGCGCGAAGTTGCCGCCGAAGTTGAAACCGATGATGGTGGCGCCGATGTACAGCCCCACTTCGCTGCCGCCGATGAAGTAGAACGCGATCATCATGACACCCTGCAGCGCGCTCATGGCCACGATGGCCGCCTTGCGGCCGGTGCGATCCGAGATCCAGCCCCAGATGATGCGGCCCAGGCCGTTGAACAGAGCGTAGAACAGCCCCATGGCGGTGCCGGTGATGATCGAGGCCTGGTCCGTGGTCACCCCACCCTGCTTCAAGGCGTCCATGCCGAAGAGCTTGATGATCCCGATCACCATCAAACCGGAGGTGGCTCCGAACATGAAGGTGACAAACAGCGACCAGAACTGCGGAGTGCGCACCATCTCGGAGGCGCTGAAGTCCACGCCGCCGCTGGCGGTGGTGCTGCCCGGCACGGGCGGGTTCCAGCCGGCGGGCTTGAAGCCGGCGGGTGGGTTGACCAGGACCAGCGAGGCCACCAGCACCAGCGCGGCGAACAGAACGCCGTACAGCAAGAACACGTCGGCCACGCTCCAGCCGGAGCCCCACAGGCCGGTCCAACCCGGCGACAAGTTGATGGGTCCGAACTTGAAGCCCTCGGTGAGCTTAACCCAGATGAGGGCGCCGAAACCAAAGCCGGCCACCGCCAACCCGGTGATCAGGCCCTTCTTGTCCGGGAACCACTTGACGCAGGTGGCGATGGGGCACACGTAGGCAAGACCGATGCCGGCGCCGCCCAGGAACCCGACGCCGATCAGGATGCCCCAGAAGTTGTTCAACAGCGCGGCCAGCACATAGCCCAGCCCCATCACGATGCCGCCGGTGATGGCCACGATGCGCGGCCCCACCTTGGCCTGCCACTTGCCGGCGATCAGCGCCATGATCACGGCGAACGAGAGCAGCCCGACCGAAAAGATGATCTGGGTCTCGGTCTTGGTGAAGTGGAACGGTCCGTCGGCGGCGGTGAGCTTACCGGTGAAGGCCGACCAGGCGTAGATGGCGCCCAAGCACAGCTGCACCACGATGGCACCGATGACGACGATCCAGCGGTTCATGACCTTGGCGGGGGCTGCTGGGCTAGCGGATTCCATGGGTTTTTCCTCCTGAAGCTGGAGTCTGCAAGCGGTTTTGACGGGCAGCGATACCACCAGCGGCGAGGGGAGTCAAGGACAGGATTCGGCACGCTTTTCGTGGTATGCTGCGGCCGCACACTGCGGGAGGTTCCCATGCGCGCTCGACGAGATCATGCGCCGTTGGTGCTTGTCCTGCTGGCGCTTTCGGGGCTCTGCCCATCCCCGGCCGGGGCCGCCGAGGTGGCGCTGGTCGAGGACGCCGACGGCAGCATCAACAACGCCATCGTCACCCCCAACGTCTACCTGTCCAAGGCGGCCTGCGCCTTCTACCAGAGCCACCCCGACCGCTACGACGCCCTGTTCGTGTTCACCTCCATCCCGCAGAACTTCATGACCAACGTGCAACAGGGCTGGACGGTGAAACAGTACCAGCAGGGCATCGGCCGCGTCGCCTACGATCAGACCGCGGCCTTCTGCTCGGGCTCCGGGCGGCTGCGCATGACGGTGAAGATGGGGGATCTCAACATCCTGCCGGCCGACCCCGACGACCGCTACACCGGCATCCCCTTCTACGCCCTGAGCGGCATCCAGCTCATGGGCCACGAGTTCGGCCACCACTGGCTGGCGGCGGTGACTTTCCAGAAGGAAGACGGGATCCGCCACTGCCTGCTGCGCGGTTTCGAGCCCAGCGGCGAACCGCAATCCGGCGACTGTGACGGCTACCAGCCGGGGAGCTTCAACCAGCACTGGTCATACTATTTCAACTCCGGCTCGCTGATGTACGGCAGCATGATCGAGGACCAGGGCGGCGGCAGTTTCCGCCTCACCTACGCAAACCCCAAGTACAGTCCGCTCGACCAGTACCTCATGGGGCTGCGCGCTCCGGAGGAGGTGGGGCCGCTCTTTCTGGTGGACACCGGCGACCTCAGCGGCTCCGCTTCGCTGCCCATCCAGCCGGGGCAGAGCGCCACCGTGCAGGGCGTGCGGGTGGACTTTACGGTGCAAGACATCATCCGGGCCGAGGGCCCGCGGGTGCCGGAGCGCGAGCCGTGCCACTGGAAGGCGGCCTTCCTCATCGTTCACGCGGCCGGCACGCCGCCCAGCGCCGCCGACATCGAGCGGGTGGAGCGCTACCGGCTGCGCTGGGAGCGGTTCTACGACGAGGCCACCGACCAGCGCGGCTCGTTCGACACCACGCTCGCGGGCACCGGTGCCGGCACGCCCACCTGCCCCGCGGGCGAGACGCCGGACGGCGGGCTCGATGGCGGCTACGACGGCGCCGCGGATGCCGGAGATGACGCCGGCGCCGACGCGGCAGACGGCGGAGCCGACGCCGGCGCCGACCCGGGGAGCGACGCCAGCGTGGACGGCGGGGCGGACGCCGGCCGGGACGCCGGGGAGGACGCGGGCTCCGATGCCGGCCTGGACGCGGGTGGTGACAGCGGTGCCGGCAGCGGTTCGGGGTGCGGTTGCGGCAGCGTTGGCGGTCCGGCGGGGCTCCTCTCACTCGGCCTGCTGCTCGGGCTCAGGAGGCGGCGATGAGACGACAACGGGTTGCCGCTCTTCTGGTGTGCGCGGCGCTGTCGGCCTGCCGGACGGAGGAGAAGCCGGCGTCGCAGGCTCCGTCCCCCGCCCCGGCGACGGTCCCCGCCTCGCCCAACCCCGACCTGGGCATAAAGATCGTCAAGGCCGGCGACAACCCGGCGCGCGCGCCCGGCCCCAAGGGCATCATGGTGGACATGGGCATGACCGAGGTGCGCGTCCTGCTGTTGAACCCCGCGGGGGCGGCGGCCGAGGCGGGTTTCGCGCCCGGGGACGTCATCCTGGCCGCGGACGGCAAGGACGTCGACTCCGAGGAGGCGCTGCAGCGCATCCTGCAAGACGCCGCCGGCCGCGAGCTGGTGTACGAGGTGCGTCACGGGGAGGAGCTCCTCACCCTGCGCATGGCCACGCGCGACCCCGGCTGGCTGGTGCTCTCTGGCGACACCTTCCGCGGGTTCCTCATCTCGCGGCTCCAGCAGAAGTCGATGGACGCCGAGCTGCCGCCGGGGAAACACGCCCCCGAGCTCGAGCTGCCGGGCTTCGACCACGACGTCTTCCGCCTGAGCGCGCTGCGCGAGCGCCCGGCCGCGCTCATCTTCTTCGGCACCTTCTCCGAGCCCTGCTACGCCCACTTGCAGGAACTCTCCAAGGTGTGCCGCGCCCGGCCCGAGCTGGCCTGCGCCGCGGTGGACACCATGGAGATCTTCACCGCGGTGGGAAAGACCGCGGCCTTCGCCAAGGAGCTTCTCCGGGTGCGGAAAGAGATGTGGCCGGAGCTCCCGCTCGGCGTCGACCTGTTCTCGGAGGGCGAGCGGCGCTTCGGGGTGCGGCGGCTACCGGCGATCTTGCTACTGCGCGCCGGCGGGCAGGTGGCCGAGCGCTTCGACGGGCCGCTCGCCGATCCCCCGGCACAGCTTCGCGGAGCCGTGGCGCGGCTGCTCGAAGAGAAGAACTGACGAGCCATCAAAAAACTGCACGCAAATCGCGTCTGACCGCGCTTGCTCTGGCGGCATCGCGGTCAGACGCACTTTCAGGACGCGAGGGTACTCCTGGGATAACCAGAGCATGCCTGCATGCTCTTCATATCAGCGGACGTTGCCGAAGCTCGGCCACTGTCAAAGCGAGCGCAGCGAGTCACGGGGTGACCGAAGGACCAGACCGCCAGAGCCGCGCGGAGGCTACGCACGGCCAGGTGCAGGCGGGAGGTTACTTCCCGGCGGGATGGATGTCGGCCTCGAGATCGAAGTCGGTGGCGACGTTCTGGGTCTGTCCCCCGGCCTTGACGGTCATGGCCATGGAAGTCTTCATGCTCATCTTGGAGGTCGGCACCAGCTGACCCAGATCGATGCCCATGGTCCCGCTGCCCGCGCTCTTGAGGTAGCTCAAGTTGACCTCGGCCTCGGCGGGCAGGTTGGGGGCCCGCATGGCCTGGGCCGGGGCGTTCTGGGTGATGGACACCTCCATGGAGAGCTTGTCACCGTCGCGCTGCTTGAGGGTGTAGGTGGCCACCTGGGACATGGAGATGGCGGTGGTGCGCACCGGCATGGTCACCTCCCAGCGCGCGCCCAGGCCCACCGGCTCCTCGGGGAACGGCGCGCACATCTGGCGCACCTGCTGACGCACGTCCTCGACCATCTGGGAGATCTGCGCGGGCGCTCCGGCGGGCATCTCGACGTCGGCGTCCAGCACCATGCCGCGCGGATCCACCACCGCGAACCCGTGCATGCCCACCACCTTGTTGATCTCCTGGGTCACGGAGCTCTCCACCTGCGGCAGCACGTTGGCGGTAGGCAGGGTCTTCGCCCCCTCCAGCTTGAACTCGTAGCGCAGCGCGCCATTCTCCTGGATGCTCTTGTGGTCGATGCTCATGCTCATGGAGATGCCGGGGAGCTTGATCTGCGGAGTGGCGGTGTCGCCCATGGTCATGTTCATGGCCATGCGCATGACCATCTCCAGGTCCGAGCGTTTGCCGGCGGCGAAGCGGTAGCGCAGCTTCTCGCGGGGCTCGGCGCCCGGGTCCAGCACCTTGACCGTCACCGCCGCCGGTTGCGGCGCCGGCGCGGCGTCGCCCAGCGCGGCCTTCTCCGGTCCGGCCGGCGCGGGGACCGGGGCGGGGGCAGGCTGTGAGGAAACCGGCTCCTTCTCCTTGCATGAGCAGGCCAGGACCAACGAAAGCGTCATCAGGACGGAAAGAAAGAGCGACTGTTTCATCCATGTCTCCTTGAAGGGATTTCTTTCGGGTACGGCCGCTCCGTACCACGCCTTGGGACGGAAGACAAACTCTGTTTTCAGGTTTGCTCGGTCCCCAAAGGTTGAATACACTGGCCCTGGTGAAACCCGCTTCAGGCCACCGTGCGATCCTCGCGTTGCTCATGCTGAGCCTGGCCGGTTGCACGACGGATTTTGCGCTCGGGCCACCGTACCTCCCCTGCGCCCCGGACGGGTCCTGCCGAAGCGGTTGCCATTGTCTGGACGGGAAGGTGTGCGTGCCGCAGGATCCCTTCGCCGGCCCCGAGGCCTGCGCCGATCCCGATCGCATCCGTTGCCAGGAGAACCGTGATTGCCTCGCGGTCGGCTGCACCTGCCGCGGCGGGTATTGCGAGCCGGGCGTGCCCGGGGCCGATCCGGCGCTATGCCAGCCGGGAGAACCGCCGTTCTCCTGCGTCGAGCCCGGCGAGATCATCCTGGTGGACAGCGAGCTGGATGGCGTGCAGGCGGGCAACGCCACCACCCTGCGCCGCGCCCTGGAGATGGCCGCGGCCCGCCCCGGCCCGCGCCGGATCGCCTTCTCCCAGACGGTGCAAGAGATCCTTGTGAACTCGGCGCTGCCACCCGTGCCCTCGCTGTGCGTGCTCGACGGGTACAACAGCCACGAGGCCACCCCGGTCATCATCCAGCCCTCCTCGGCGACGGGGGCCGAGTTCGACGGCCTGACCATCGACGGCGCCGGGATCATCGTCCTCCACCTGCGCGTCCAGGGCTTCAACGGAGCGGGCGTGCGCGTGCGGCCGGGAAGCGACGGCGTGCACCTGTACCGGCTGGATCTGCGCGAAAACGGCCTGGGCCTCTCGGTGGGCGGGCCCGAGGCCAAGACCACGCGCGTGTATCTCTCTCGTCTGCTCGAGATCCCGTCGGGGTCCTGCCTGCCCGAGGAGATCCACGATGGTAGCGAGGCTGCCGCGCTCTACGACGTCCACCGGGTGGTAGCGAACCGTCAGGGCGGCGTCCGCATCGAAAACGCCGACGACGTCCTCATCGAGGGCGCCTGGGTGGGGTTTTCCAACCTGCCGGCCGACCTCGACGGGTGGCACAACCCCGCCCTGGGCAACGGCGGTGACGGGATCCTCCTCGACGGCGTGCACCGGGCCCACCTGGGCGCGCTCCACCTTCCCGAGCAGGCAGCGCAGCGTCTCCTGTGGGACGGGCCCTCGTCGCTGGCGGCGGGGCGCGCGGGCGAGGCAGCCATCCACCTCGTTCGCAGCGGAGACATCCGCCTGCATGGCGTGCAAGTCAACGACACCCCGGTGTTCGATCCCTACGACGAGTCCGGCGGGCCGGGGCTGGTCATCGAGGAGAACGACGGCTCGGTGTGGTACGGCGGGACCGCCGCCGATCGCGACGCCGCCGGCTGGCAGCTCAACATCGTCCACACCGAGACCACCACCGGGATCCTGGTGAGAAATCCCGGGGCGCCGGTGTGGCTGCGCGGCATCCAGGTCCAGTGCTACTGGGGGTTCTGCAACCTACCCGCGCTCGATTTCGTGGCGCCGCAAGGGCAGGTCACGCTGGCGCACTTCTCCGTGGTGGGGGAGTTCCGTGTGCCGCCGCTGCGGGCCTCCGGCCCGGGCGGGATGTCGGCGACGAACTGCCTGTTCAAGAACGACCTCTCCGGGTCCGAGGCGAGCGACACGCTGGTCCAGGTGGAGGGCGACGTCCAGGTGGCGTTTCAAAGCCTGGTGCGCTGGAATCTGCCAGAGCTGTGCACCGGATTCTCCTGCGGCAACGTCACGGTCTCGAAAGACATGATCTTCTTCAATGCCGCTCCCGGCTGTTTCACGGTCAACAACAGCGCCGCCTGGCCCGACACACCGCAGTGTCCGGGCGTGGACATCGGCCAGGACTTGGGGCTGGACCTCAACGGCATCGGCGACGGTGACTTCGTGTGCGCTCCGGACGTCGGCTGCTTCGAGTGTCAGAGCACCGCCTGCCGGGCGGCCTGTCCCTGAACCCGCGACCCGTTCGCGAAGAAAAGGCACTCGACCCCACATTCCGCCGCTGGCTTTCGGAGGTTTTCATCATGACGAGGAACTTGTTGTTGATGTCATCCCTTGTCCTGGGATTCCTGGTTGGATTTTTCGCCGGTCGAGCGTTCGAGAGTCGGGAGAGTCGGTATCAACGGCAGGTCTTGGAGGAGGACGGCTGGAATCGGATCCCGATCGTGGTTGTCAACCGGGACGTGGAACGGGGACGGGAGATCGAGGTGGAGATGCTGGCCCAGTACGAGGTCCCTGAGCGATTCCTCACCGAGAACGTCATCACCTCGGATCGGGCAACGGAATTCGTCGGACGACGCCTCAGGGGATCGTTGCGCCGCGGAGACTTCCTGCGCGAGAGCGACCTCGAACCGGCGGAGAAAGCGCCACAAGCATCGCCTGGCGCTCCATGAGCGGCATGCCCGCAATGTGGCGCGAGGCGGTTGCCCTCGAGGCCGGTTGATTGTCCGGCGCCCAGACCGTATCCTGATGGTGGATGGAGGAAGCCATGCGCAGGAACTGCCTTTGTGTTTTTATGTGCCTGGGGCTCGTGTCGGCCTGTGGCGGCGGCGGGACCTCGCCGGACAAGTGTCAGAATGTCAAATGCAACACCCCGCCGGGCGCCACCTGCGACGGCAAGCAGCGGCTGACCTACGCTCCGACCGGCACCTGCGTCGACGGCGGCTGCGTGTACGATCCCCGGCCCGAGCTGTGCGCGGTCGCCTGCCGCGACGGGGAGTGCGTGAGCGATCTGTGCGCGGGCGTGAGCTGCGACGTCCCCCCCAAGCCATCCTGCGAGGGCGACACGCTGGTGAGCTACGCCCAGCCGGGGACCTGCGATCCCGCCACGGGTTTTTGCAGCTACAGCGCCTCGCGCGAGGCTTGCCCGGCCGCCTGCCAGGACGGCGCTTGCACCGGCTGCACCCGCGACGACGATTGTCCCGCCGACCCGCCGCGCTGCCTGGACGGCACCCTGCTCGAGACCAGCACTCCCCGCTGCCAGGCGGGCGTGTGCTCGCAGGTGACGCAGAAGACCGACTGCGCCGCCTCCAACCGGCTGTGCCAGAACGGCGCCTGCGCCGGGAGTTCACTGCGCGCGCCGCGGGCCGGCGAGGTGATCGTGAGCGAGTTTCTGGCCAACCCGCAGGCGGTGGCCGACAACCTGGGCGAGTGGTTCGAGGTCCGCTCGCTGGCCGCGGTCACCTTGGAGATGTCCGGGGTGCGCGTCGGCGACGAGGGCACCTCCGGCTTCACCGTCTCGCCGGCGGCCAGCCTGCCGCTCGCCCCGGGCGGGATCCTGGTGCTGGGCATCAACGGCGATCTGGCCACGAACGGCGGCGTCACCGTGGACTACGACTACGCCTCTTTCGCGCTCGCGAACGGGAGCGACAGCGTCCGCCTCATCGCCCCCGACGGCACCCTCATCGACGCCGTGCGCTACGACACGGCCGCCGGCTGGAGCATCTCCGCCGGCCGCTCGCTCCGCCTGGACGAGGAGTTGCTGGACGCCGAGCTCAACGACGATCCGGCGGCCTGGTGCCCGGTGCTCGAGAGCTACGGCCTCGGCGACGGGGGCACGCCTGGCGCGCCTGGCGGCACCTGCCTGGAGTGCCAGACCGCCGCCGACTGCGAGAGCGTCTCGCCCCAGTGTCAGGACAGCCTGCACCTGCTGCAGTTTACGGCCCGCTGCGACGCCGGGGCGTGCCGCCAAGACGTGACGACGGTGGATTGCAGCGAGAGCGGGCGGGTGTGCCAGGGCGGTGCCTGCGTCAGTCCCTACCGGCCGCCGGCGGCCGGGGAGCTCGTGGTGAGCGAGTTCATGGCCGATCCCTCGAAGGTGAACGACGCGGTGGGGGAGTGGTTCGAGCTCGCCAACCTCACCGACGAGCGGCTCACCTTGGCGGGCCTGACGGTGCACGACGACGGCTCGAACCGCTTCAGCGTGCCGGCCGACTCGCAGCTCACCATCGGCCCGCGCGCGCGGCTGGTCTTCGCCATCAACGGCGACTTCGCGCAAAACGGCGGGCTCAAGCCGGACTACGTGTACTCGAGCTTCACCCTGGCCAACAGCGCCGACGCCATCGTGCTCGAACTCCCCGACGTCGGAGTGATCGATGCCGTGCGCTACAGCGTCTCCGGCGGCTGGGCCATCGCGGCGGGGAAGTCGCTCCAGCTTCGCGAGAACTTCCTCGACGCGAACGCCAACGACGACCCGACGCACTGGTGCCAGACCACCCTCAGCTACGGCGCCGGCGACCTCGGCACCCCGGGCGCACTGAACACGAGCTGCGCCAACTGACGTCCCTGCCGGACGCGAGTGCGGGCGGACGCCACATTCCAACTCGTCGCGCACACACGAGGCTTTTGAGCCTGAGCCTTCGCGCGCGATCTCGGATTCTACGCCCTCGAGCAGCCTTCGCTCGGCCTGCGCCGTCAAGAGCCTACGGTCGCTTTGCGACTCGCTGCGCTCGCCCTGGACGGCAACCGAGCTTCGGCAGAATCCGCTGATATGAAGAGCATGCGGACATGTTCTTCCTGCTCCGGAAGAACCCTTTTCATTCTGTCGAACGCCTGGCCGCAAGGCCCCTGCCCCCATCGCGCCCAGGCGAATGTGCGTTCTGTGAGGGTCTTCCCGTGATGCCGAAAGAGCGAGAGCCTACTTGATGCCCAGGACGGCCCGCAGCTCCTTGACCTTCTCGAAGTACTCGTCGCGCGTGTACGGCTGGTTGAGGATGCAGAAGTCGCGGCGTCCCAGCCCCACGCAGCCGAAGCAGTAGGTGCAGTCGATGCAGTTCTCGCACAGCTCGAGGTAGGAGCTGCCGCTGCAGTTTGTGCACTCCCGGCAATAGGCGCAGTGGTGGCAGTGGCGGCAGTTCTTCGAGTGCGTCACGTGCGAGCACTCCTGGCAGGCCTTGGCGTGGGTGCAGCGGTAGCAGCGCTCGCAGTCCTCGCAGAACATGCAGCTCGAGCACTGCACGCAGCGCTTGCTCTCGAACGAGCCGGGGTTGGAGGCCTCCTGCGAGAACTCCTTGCGCAAGCGGTCCAGCGCCCGCTGGAAATCCTGCCGGTTCATGCCGTCTCCCTTCCTGTGCCGTCGTTGCCCGGCGGCTCAACCCTCGGGGTTGACCACCTCGGAGATGCAACAGTCCGGATAGCGCTTGCCAGGATACACGCTCAGGATCTGGATGGCCAGAAACGTCGCGGCCGTCCCCTCGGGCAGCTCGAACTTGGGCAAGGCCAGCTCCTGAAAGCCGTTCTGGTCGGCCAGCTCGGCCTCGCCCCGGGCCAGCACCCGGATGCCAGAAAAACCGGTGCCGTACTGGTGAGCCAGCGCCTTCTCGGCCGCGAGCACCCACAGCGCCACCTTGCGCGGCCGGGCGTTGGCGGCGAACAGGGCCGGGGATTTCCCGAGCCCCGTCCAGATCGAGATCGATCGGGAGACGTCCACCTTCACCAGCACCACCTCACCGGCACCCGTGCCTTTGACGCCCTCGCACCAGGCGGTCTCGACCTTGCCGTCGAAGGCCTTGTCCGCGGCGTACATGCAGCTCCACTCGTCGCGGCGCCAGGCGGCCTCGTTGAGCTCATCGTCCTCGCCGGGCGCGGGCGTCGCCGCCGGCATCTTTCCGCTGGCCGCCAGCGTGGAGGTGGCCCAGGCGGAGAAGGCCCCGGTGAGCGACTGATCCAGCGAGCCGAGATCCTGACCGACCTCGAGCTTGGCCAGCGCGGGGTTGCCCTTGGTGGTGCAGGGCTTTCCCTCGTAGGCCTGCCCGAACGCCACAGAGAAATCGCCCAACACGAACAGCGCGAAAACCATGGCCGGGCCACTTCCCAGGCAAAGCCGTCTCGCGGTTCGCGATCCACATCTCTGCCGCTGAACAACACGCTCGCATGACCCGCGAGTTCGCACCATGAATGCGGCCCTCCTGGCTCAAGTCTTGTCGAGCGCTGAAAGCAACCGGCCCTCGATCTCGGAGAGGAGCGCCGCGGCGCGGGCCCGCGTCTCCTCGATGCAACGCTTGGCCTCGGCCCGGATGCGCGCTTTCTCTTCGGCGTCGGGGAGCGAGGGCAGGTTGATGAGCACGTTCTGATAGGCCCCCTCGGCCGCGGCCCGGGCGCAGGCCACCGCGGTGCCCGCGTCGGAGAGCGAGTTCTGGTTGCCCGCCGCGGCCCGCCGGGCGAGCTCGAGCGCCTCCCCGGTCAGCGCCAGCACCCGGCGCGGGACCTCCAGCGCGCCCCGGGCGGCCTCGGCCATGGCGCGTTCGCGTGCGGCCTTCTGCTCCGGGGTGCCCTTGGGCAGCTTGGCGGCCGCCATCACCGCGTTGAAGGCCGCGGTGTCCTCGTCCACCGCGTAGAGCAGCCGGTCCTTGAGCGGCTGCGCCTCCTCGGCGAGCCTCTTCATCTCGTCCTGGACGGCCTCGTAACCCTTCTTGCCCACCGTGAGCTGGGCCACCATGGCCGCGAGCGCCGCCGCCAGCGAGCCGGCGAGCGCGGCGACGCTGCCCCCGCCCGGCGCCGGCGAGTCCGAGGAAAGTTCGTCGGCGAAGTCGCGCACGCTCAGCGAGATGAGCGGGCGCGCATCGGGGATGCGGTAGTCGATGATCTTCTTTTGCGGGTCGAAGGGCGCGAGCTCGGCCAGCCCCAGCGACTGCACCGCCACGCGGATGAGCTCCTTCTCGGGTACCCCGGCGCTCTTGCCCGCCTTGCGCAGGAAGTGCCGCCCGGCCTCGAGCAGGCAAGCCTTGGGGGCCAGCCCCACCAGCTCCGAGCCGGTGCAGCGCACCCCGCGCGCCTCGGCCTGGCGGCACACCTCGTCGAACACCGGCCCGAGCGGGGTCTGCTTGTAGTCGGTGAGGTTCATGGAGATCTGGGCGCAGCTGTAGTCGGGGATGTACCAGCCTACCGCCTTGACGTGCCGGAACTTGCCCGGGCGCATGACGGTCTTGCCGTTCTCGTCCTTCAGGGTCTCGCCGCGCTCGTTCTTGGCCGCCCGGCCGGCCTCGCGGATCTCCAGGGCGATGTCGTGGGCGATCTTCTGGTCGCGGGTGTTCAGGTTGAAGTTGTAGGCGATGAGGAACTCGCGCGCCCCGATCACGGTGGCCCCGCTCTTTTCGCAAAAGCGCGCCGGGCCGAAGTCCGGGGCCCAGGCGGGGTCGGCGAGCTTCGCGGCCAGCCCCTCGTACTCGCCCTTGCGGATGTCGGAGAGGCTGCGCCGCTCGGGGCGGCTGGCGGCCGCCTCGTACAGGTACACCGGGATGCCCAGCTCCTCCCCCACCCGCCGGCCGAGGCGGCGGGCCAGCTCGGCGCACTCCTCCATGGTCACGCCGGCCACCGGCACGAACGGACACACGTCGGTGGCGCCCATGCGCGGGTGGGCGCCCTGGTGCCGCCGCATGTCGATGCGCTCGGCCGCCCGGGCGATGGCTCGGAAGGCCGCCTCCAGCGCGGCCTCGGGCGGACCGATGAAGGTCACCACGGTGCGGTTGGTGTCCCGGCCGGGGTCCACGTCCAGGAGCTCCACGCCCTCGGTGGCCCGGATGGCCTCGGCGATGGCGTCGATCACCGCGCGCTCGCGGCCCTCGGAGAAGTTCGGCACGCACTCCACGATGCGCATGTCTGCCTCCCGCGCTATACCCGGCGCGAACTTATCCGGACGTATTGCCACGGTCAAGCCGGGATGCAACTCACCGTACCTCACTTTTTTCCCGACCATATTCTCTTTCTTTGGCGCGGCTGCTTTGCGGCGGGTCCTCCTAACTGCTCGCCGCAAAAGCCGGCTCCGCTGCATGGAGGACCCGCCTGGCGCGCCGCGCTACAACAAGTTCCATGATGGCGCAATCGAATTGCAGGATTGGAGAGGTACGGTCAGGGAATGCGACGACGGGCCGCGACGCCACCCTCGCCCTCGAAAAACTCGGCCGCGCCTCCTGCCCCTTCGTTTCACCCTCAGGGCAAGCGGCTGTTGGCCGGGGGCAGATCGGCGATCACCGCCCCGCCGGGCGGGGTGACGAAGTCCACCGTGCCGAGCGGCCGGGGCGTGCCACCCTGGCGGGCGGCGAAGGCGAGCTGGTCGGGGCAGGCGGGTAGACCCGCCACCAGGAAGTAGCCGTTGTCGGAGGTGTCGCTCCGGGCCAGATCGGGGATGAGGGTGCCGCCGTCGGCGAAGTAGGCCACCCGCCCGGGTGACGGCGGCGGGAGGGCCAGGCCGATCACTCCGTGGACGATGGGGCGGGGCGTCGGCTGGGCGCAGTCCACCATGCGTCCCAACAAGATGCCGCGGCGCTCGTCCCAGGGCGACATGACGGCGGAGTAGCTCTCGAACAGCGAGCGGGAGAGCACGGAGATGTTGCGTGCGGAGCTACCGTCGGCGCAGGCGTCGGCGCGCAGGACGAAACCCGCGTTCTGCGTGGTCACCGTCGCCCCGCCCCCGACGAGGGTTCCGGCGCTGACCTCGATGAGGAGCGGCGTGTTGGTGGGGACGCTATCGAAGGCGTAGCGCGCGTAGCCGTTGTCGCCGGGATCGCTCACGGCGCTGGTGGTGAGCGGCGCAAACCCCGCGAGACCGGGAGCGG
This sequence comes from Myxococcales bacterium, assembly GCA_012798435.1. Classification (GTDB taxonomy): domain Bacteria; phylum Myxococcota; class B64-G9; order B64-G9; family B64-G9; genus JAAZNF01. The sequence continues at coordinate 46,373 of JAAZNF010000056.1, forward strand.
TGAGGATCACCGAGAGCCCCGCGGTCTTGTCGCTGGGGATCGACGGAAACAGGTTGACCCGGCCCGAGAGCGAGCAGCTCTCGGGCGTCGCCGGCGGCGCAACGATGGAGAAGAAACAGTTGAGGCTGGAGCTGGACAGGTCCGGGGCGGTGGCATCGGTCCGGGGATCGGCCACGCAGGTCTTGTCCTGGCACGTCCCGCCCGGGCAGGCGCTCGCCACACATTTCTTGAGCGCGGGCCGGCACAGGCCGGTGCCGGTGTCGCACATCTCCTCGCCACCACAGTCGTCAGGGGAGTCGCACGGCCCGCTGCACACGGCCGCGTCGGGGTTGCACACCTCGGGCGAGGCGCACACCTCGCTCACAGTGGAGGACAAGCCATCCTGCGCGCACGCCTCCACCCATGCCCCTGCTTCCGGGCAGAAGAACGCCGCGGGGCAGGCCGGCGCCTCGCGCACCCTGTAACAGCGGCCCGCCGCCTCGGCCGGCGAGATCGGCCGGGTGACGCACAGGTAGCCGGAGGGGCAGGCATGCGTCCCGTCGCAGCGCTTGCCGGAGAAATCCAGGTCCGACACCGCGCAGCCGGCCGCGAGCCAGGCGACCATCCACCACCACCCACAGCGCAGCAGAAATTCCACGGCGCCCATCGAAGACTCCACCTCAGCGTCACCGGCCCGCCCAGGCGGCGCCGCGGCAAGGCGCGCCCGGCCGCGCTGGCTGTGGCGGCCCCGCGTCCGGGCGCGAAGAGATCTGCATGGTGAGTTGGGCGACTCCATCGGCACCACGCGACGAATGAATTTTTCCACAACCGGTTCCCGTTCCTTGGAACACTCGCCGAGATATCTTTCGTCACGGCAGGCGCGGCGCCTGGGGCTTCTCGAAGACGATCACGCTCACCTTCCCGGCGAAGGCCCGGAAGGGGATGGTCCCCAGCGAGCGCGAGTCGGCGCTCCCCTTGACCTTCACCGACACCGAGGCCACCCCGCGGATGGGCGGCACGTTGGCCGCGCAGAACAGGCCCTGCAACTGCGTCCCGGCGGCGGCCAGGTCCGGCATCCAGCCGGACTTGAGGTAATAGAGCAGCGCGTCGACCGGCGAGCCGTTGAGCTGGGACAGGCCGGCGGTGGCGTTCTGGATGTTCATACCCATGCAGTCCTGGACCAGCCCGAACACCAGCCCGCGGTCGGAGCGCACGGGCAGCCCGCTGTCTCCGGGCGAGGCGTAGGTGCTGAAGTTCGCCTGGTAGAACGAGTAGGCGTCCTGCTGGAGCTTTCCTCCGGCCAGCTCGCACTCGTCGGTTCGTAGGTACACGGGGAAGGTGAAGGTCTCGACGGTCTGGCTGCCCCCGCTGCCGCCGCTCTCCACCATGAGCACCAGCGCCGTGTTGGTGGGGAGCGCGTGCTGCGCGTCGAAATGGAAGCGCGGGACGGCGCTGGGGCCGGAGCCGAACAAGGTGATGGGCACGGTCGTCAGGGGGGTCTGAAGCTCGTTGTCCAGCACGTCCTGCATGGCGTAGGCCCGCACCAGCTTTCCTTCCAGCGAGACGGGCTTTTCGAAGAACGGGGTGATGACGTCACCCTCTAGCTCGCAAGCCTCGGGTGGCGGCGCCGGCGGATTGGCCGGCGGCGCGTCGTAGCAGGTGAGCGCAGGAGCGCCGCTGCTGATCAGCGGATCGGTGCCCGGCCGGACCACGCAGGCCCCGAGCACGCACTCCTGGCCGCCGCACTCCTGGCTGGTCACGCACAGGCCGAGCGGGACGCAGTGGCGCTCCAACGGGTTGCAGCTGGTGCCGGCGTACTGGGCGCAGGTGGTATCATCGTCGCACAGGTCCCTGCAGCTCGGGGCGTAGAAGTCGCAGTACTGCGTCGCGCCGCAGGTCTGCTGCTCGAGCCATTGCAGCGACTCGCTGTCGCAGCGTTGCAAGATGCGCCCGGTGGGATCGCAGCGAAGAGCGTCGGGCGGGTTGCAGGTGCCCTTCATCTCGCAACGCTGGTCGTGGCACCAGTAGCCGGCCGGACAATCGGCCGAGGTGTTGCAGGCGGTGCCCCCGCACAGCGCGCTGCCCGGCTCGCCCGAGCAGGACATCCCCGACGGGCAGTTCGAGCGCTGCCAGGCTCCGCCAACGCAGGTCTCGATGACCTCCGGCGAGCCGAACACGCAACGCTTGTCTCCGGCATTGCAGGCCGGCGTGTCCCCGCCGTCGCTTCCGCCATCGGCCGGACCGCGCAGGCACACCCCGCCGCCGTCCCCCACGAGAGAGCACTGGTACCCGCTCGGGCAGGGGTGAGCGGAGTTGCAGCCCTTGCCTTCCACCTCCAGGTCGGAGAACACACAGCCGCCGCAGAGCGCCGCCACCGACAGCAACCTCCATGGGCGAACCGCGCGCATGCGAAACCTCAGAAACGCACCGTGGCGAGAAATCCCGCCGGGCCCGCGCTCACCTCGACCGCCGAGCGGGTGGCCGGCGCGCCCTCGCCCTCCACGAAGAACAGGACCACGGCCGTGGCCAGCAGGCCGCCGCCCACCCCGAACAGGATGTTGGCGGCGAGCGCGCGGGACTCGGCGGTCTCTTTGAGCGACTGCGCCTTGTCCGCCCAGACCTCCTTGTCGAAGTCGGTCTTGGCCTGGCTGGCCAGGTAACCGAACGTCCCGCCCGCGATGAGGGCCGCGCCGCCCGCCCCCGCGGCGATCCAGGTCCACAGGCGGCCGCGCGCGGGCTGGACCGGCGGCGTGGGCCCGGGCCCGGGACCGGGGCCGGGGCCCGGCGGCGTCACCCGGTCGTCCGGTTTCTTCGGTGGCGGGATGGTCTTCTTCACCGCCTCGAACACCGTCACGATCTTCGGCGCCGTGTCCGGCGGCGGGAGGCAGTCGTAGTGCGCCTTGATGGCCTCGGCGAACTCACGCTCGGCCCCCGGCCGGTCTCCCAGGGTGAACCGGGTGAGCCCCAGGTAGAGGTGAGCCCGGGCCTTCTCCTCGGCGCTGATGCCCTCGGTCGTCAGGGCCTTCTCCAGCAGGCGCAGCGCCTCCTGGAACTCGAAGGCCTCATAGGCCGCCACGCCCTTCTGCAACTGCGGGTTCTCGGCGTAAGAAACCGTCGGAAGGGCCAACCAGAGGACGGCCGCCGCCGCGGCCAACACCCCGATTCGATTGACGTTCGTCCTGGTTCTCATTGGCCCATACCTAACACGACGTTGCCGCATTGACAAGCTCATCCAGGCATGGCGAGATCACGGCGTCTGCCGCGGAGGTCGGATCGTGCCCCGCCTGGACATGTGGGTTGCGGCGTCTTTGACCATCCTGCTCGGCCTGGCCGGTTGCGCCGAGGAGGTGCCGCCCGAGCTTCGCGACCTTCCGCCGAGCGGGAGCGCGGCGCTCGACCCGGCGCGCCTGCCGCTCGGCCCGGCGGCGGACGGCGAGCTTTCGCTCTCGCGCATCCTGGTCGCCTGGGACGGCAGTCATCCCCCGCGGCGCAGCCGCCTCTCGCACGCCCAGGCCCAGCGCCGGGCGGCCATCCTGTGCGCTCTCGCCCGCGCCGAGGGCGCCGACTTCGCATCCCTGGCCCGACGGTTCTCGGACGACACCCAGACCTCCGCCTCCGGCGGCGAGCTGGGCGTGGTGAGCGGTTGGTCCCTCCACCCCGACGTGGAGCGAGCGGCGCGCTCGTTGGCCCTGGGGCAGGTCTCCGACCCCATCGAGACCCCCGAGGGTTTCATCCTGCTCTTGCGGCACGCGCCCAACTGGGCCCAGGCCGCCGAGGTGGTGGTGAGCTTCGAGGGGGCGGTTCGCTACACGCCCCGGGAGCGGCGCGATCGCGAGCGGGCCCGCGCGCTGGCCGAGGAGATCCGGCGGCGGGTGCTGGACGGCGCCTCGATCGAGGAGGAGGCGCTGCGCTTCTCCGACGCGCCGGAATTCGAGCGCGGCGGGATCGCCCCCCCCTTCGCCCGCGGCAGCCGCCATCCGGAGTTCGAGGCGGTGGTGTGGGCCCTCCCGCCGGGCGGGGTCTCCGAGGTGATCGAGACCCCCACCGGGTTCCACCTGGTGCGCCGCCTCCCCATCGAATACGCCCAGGTCCGGCGCATCGACGTGTTCTTTCAGCAGGCCAGCGAGGATCTCTCCTCCAACCATACCCGCGACGAGGCGCGCGCCCTGATCGAGGAGGCGCTGCGGCGCGCCCTGGCCCCGGGCGCCGATTTCGCCGCGCTGGCGGTGGAGCTGTCGGAAGGCCCCGACGCCGGAAACGGTGGGCGGGTCGAGCCCTTTCCCCGGGGGTCGCAGCCGTATTCGCTCGAGCGGGTCGCGTTCCGGCTCGCCGAGGGTCAGGTCTCTGGAGTGCTGGAGCTTCCCACGGGCTTCACCATCTTGAAACGGATCCACTGATGCCGGTGCCTGGGTTCGACCCCACCCCGGACCGCCCCAACGCTGGCGGCCAGCACCATCGAAGCGCCCGGCTGCTCCTGCTGGCGCTGGTCCTCCTCTCGGCCGACCCGGCCTGGGCCGGCCGCCCCGAAGTGGATCTGTGGGTGTGGGGACAGGATCAATGGGCCCCGGGAGAGGAGGCCTGGCTGCGGATCGTGGTGCGCCTGTCGACGAGCCTCTCCCAGAGCGCACCGCTCCCACTCGCCGCCATCGAGGTCGAGTTGGCGGGCCCGAACGGCGCGCACAAGCTGCTTTCGGCCCGCAGCGATCTGCTGGGCACGCTCGAGGCGCGCCTCCACGTCCCCGATGAGCCCGAGGGAGAGTACACCGTCGCGGTGCGTTGCCGGACACCCTTCGGCGATCGCAGCCTGACTCGCCCCGTGCGCCTGGTGCGGACCGTCCGAGCCCTGGCGACGAGCGACAAGCGGGCCTACCGACCGGGCCAACCCATCCGCGTTCGGACGGTGCTGCTGGACGGAGCGACCGGCTCCCCGCGCGCAAACCAGGCGCTGGAAGTTGCGTTGCGAGACGCCCACGGCGTCGAGATCCAGCGCCAGGACGTGGCCACCGACGAGGCCGGCGTGGCGTTGGCCACCTTCGAACCGCTGCCCGCGGCGGCCGCCGGCCTCCTCCGCGCCCGGGTGCGCGTCCCTGGCCCCGGGATGCTCGTGCCGGAGATCCCCCTGTGGTTGCTCCCTGCGACGGCTCCCACCGGCGCGCCCGGCGACGACCCTCCACCGCCGGCAGCACCCCCCGCGGGCGGTTTCACCCTGGAGATCGAGCCGGAAGGTGAACGCCTGGTGGCGGGCGTGGAGAATCGCCTGCTGCTGCGCCTGCTGGGACCAAGGGGACAACCGGCGCGGGCCTCGCTGCGCCTGGTCCGGCCGGAGCGGGAGATGGGCCCGGCCGTCATCGGGGCGGACGGGCGAGGCGAAATCAGAGTATTGGTCCCCGTGGACGAGCTGGCGTCCGGAGCCGCCCCCTACCCGGCGGTGGCCGCCAGCGGCCGGTTCGCCGTCCCCGAGGCCGCCCGCCGTGAACCTCCTCGGGTGTGGACGGCCCGGGCTGAGGCGGTGCTGCCTTCGGGGGAGAGTGTCCACCGGGAGCTGCTTTTTCCGGTCCAGCCCGAGCATGATCGCTTGCTGCTGCGCCTGGGCAAGAGCCGGTTGCGCCAGGGAGACGCCGTCGAGGTCAGCGTGCTCTCCCCGGAGGATGGCGCCTGCTTCCTGGAGATCTTCCGGGAGGGCCAGGCCCTCGACGGTCGGGCGCTGCCGATCGTGCGGGGCCGGGGAGAATTTCGCTTCACCCCGGACCGGGCGGGCCGCTACTGGATCCAGGCCTGGCGGCTGTACCCGGACGGCGGGCAGAACCACCACACCCTGCCCCTCTCGGTCGTCGCCGACGGCGCGCTGAAAATCGATATCGCCCGGGATCGGGCGCGCTACCAGCCGGGGCAGGAGGCCCGCCTGCGAATCCTGACTACGGACGAGGGCGGTCGGCCGATCCGGGCGGTGCTGGGATGGACGATCCTGCACGAGGCCCTGGACCCGGATGCAAGCCCGGCGACGCCGCGAGCGTTCGATCCGCTCGCCAGCATGGACGAGCCGTCGCACCCCCCGCTCCTCTCCTTGTGGCAGAACCCCTTCGAGCAGCGCAAGCTCTCGGCCGAGGACGACCGCCGGGCCATCCAGAGCGCGCTGTACCGGCGGCTGGAGCGCTCCCTCCCCCTGGGCGAGCGCGGGCCCGACGGACGGTGGCGATACTTCCCCGACCTCTTCGCCGAGCTCGGTCGGGACAACTCGCTTCCCGAAGCGCATCGGCTCGACCCCTTCGGTGAGCCCTACGCCCCGCAGACCGTGGGGGAGCTGTGGCCGGAGCTCTCGGCCGGAGCCTTCTTGCCCTCTCAGGATCTCAACCGGCTGCTGGGCCTGCGCGCCACGCTGGTGGCGCGGCTCGTGGAACAAATCGCGCGGGAGCCGAAGCTGTCCGAGCCGCTGGGCGAGCGCCTGCGGCGCGAGCTTGCCGCCATCGTAGGCTCAGACGCCGGCGCGGAGTACCTGCACAGCGTCTCTGGGGAACCATACTCTTTGGATTGGATCGAGGAGGCCTTCGCGCCGGAGGAGCTGGCCCGCGACGTCCATGCCCCGCGCGCGCAGGCGGTGTTTTTGGCGCTGGCGCAATACCTGGCGGAGTCCGAACGCTGGTATCGCTCTTCGGCCTGTCCGGCGTCAGGCGCCTGTCGGCTCCCGGCCGACGTGCTGGACCGGCTGCTCATGCGAGGCCTGCTGGAGGCCGACCAGGCGCGGGACGCGTGGGGCCGCCCCTTTCGCATCCAACCCGATCCCGCCGGCCGCCCGTTCCCGGCGCAGCCCCGGCTGGGCGGGATCGCCTTGCTCTCGGACGGAGAGGATGGCGTGGCAGGCACCACGGACGACGTCCGACTCGATCCCTTCCCGCTGGACGGCGGGTTGCGCTCGCTCTCGCGCCGGCTCGGACTGGTGGACCCCGCGCCCGCCGCGCCGCCCGGGAACGGAGCAGCGGCGGCACCGACCACCGCCATCTCCCCGGACGATGCCCCGGCGGAAGCCGACGCCGAGGTCGTGGAGTACACGGCCGAAAATCTCGTCGACGAGCGCGGCGCCGAGATCCGTGTGCGCCTGCCGGAGCAACGGGCGCGAGTTCGCATGATTTTTTTGGCCCACGACGGGCGCGGCCTGTACGCCGCGGCGGTGCACTACATCGACATCGATGCGCCGGTACGCGCCGAACGTTGACACTGCCTTCCTACGATGCTACCAACGGCCGATGGCTCAGGCTCTCCCTCCCCTCGACCACCCCACGCCGCCGCCCGCGGCGCTGGCCCTGGCGCAGCGCCTCACGGCCCGCCCGGCGGCCGAGGTCGAGGACATCCTGGAGGGCGTAATGCGCTCGCCGGTGGAGCTCATCCCGGAGGTGTCGCATCACCTCATCGGCGCCGGAGGCAAGCGCGTCCGGCCGCTCCTGCTCCTGCTGTGCGAGCAGGCGTGCGGCGGCGCCGGGCGCGGGGTCCCGCTGGCCGCGGCCGCGGAGCTCATCCACAGCGCTACGCTGCTCCACGACGACGTGGTGGATCGCGGACACCTGCGCCGGGGGGTAGCCGCCGCGCCACGGGTGTTCGGAAACTCGGCCAGCGTGCTGGTGGGCGATTATCTGCTGGCCCGGGCCTATGACCTGGTCATCCGCAACGCCTCGCGCGACCTCTTGCTGGAGCTCAGCCGGGTGCTCTCGGGAATGGCCGAGGGCGAGATCCTGCAGCTGGTGCGATCGGGGCGGGCAACCCTGTCGCAGACCGAGTACGTACGCATCATCTCCGGCAAGACCGCCGGGCTGTTCTCCTGGTGTGCCCGGGCTGGCGCATCGCTGGGAACCCTGGCGCCGGTCGAGGCGGCCGCGGCCTTCGGCCTGGCCTTCGGCATGGCCTTCCAGATCGGCGATGACATCCTGGACTGCGTCGCCGATCCCGCGCAGAGCGGCAAGGACCTGGCCAACGATCTGGTCCAGGGCAAGATCACCCTGCCGCTGCTACTGGCCTGCGAGGAGGACGCGGCGCTGCTGCCCAGGGTCGAAGACGCGGCCCGGCACCCCGACGAGGAGGCGGCCCGGGCCATCCTCCAGAGCATGTTCGCAACCCGAGCCATCGTGCGGGCCCGCCAGGAAGTGGCGCGCTACACGGACGAGGCGCGAGAGTATTTGCTGCGTCTTCCCGCCACCCCCGAGCGCGAGGCCCTGGAGGCCCTGGCCCGCTTTCTCGTCGAGCGCGTCTAGGAGAACCCGCGGTCAAGCAGCCGCGCCACTCGCAGAATATACGCGGCGCACCGCTTGCCGCACTGCATAAAAGCCCTTGATCTTTTCTTCTCCCGGGTCTACCCTGCCGCTCAACCAAGAACCGCCCCGGGAGTTCTCCGGCCCATGGCCGGTGCGACGGGCCCGGGGAAAAAGGAGGAAGGTATGAAAGCGTTCGCTCTGATCGTCGGCATGCTGCTCGTCACCCTGTCCGCCTGTAACAAGGAAAAGGCTCCCGAGACGCCGCCGCCCGCTCCCACAGAGCCCGCCAAGGCCCCCGAGGCGCCCAAGCCGGCCGAGCCCGCCGCGGCTCCGGCCGCTCCTGCCCCGGTGGCGGCCGCCCCGGCCGGCGACGCCCCCGAATTCATCAAGAAGTCCATCGACCACCTCAAGGCGGTCAACGCCCTGGTGAAGGACAACATGGGCGACTGCGGCAAGGCCGTCGCCGCCGTGGAGAAGTACATGGAGGAGCACAAGGCCGACCTCGAGGCCATCAACAAGGCCAGCCAGGAGGCCATGACCAAGATGAGCGACGAGGACAAGGCCAAGATGGCGCAGCAGGCCATGGGTTTGATGATGCCGGTCATGCAGGAGCTCACCGAGGTCCAGACGGCCTTCTCCCAGAAGTGCCAGAAGGAAGTGGCCAAGCTCTCCGAGGCCATGGGCAAGTTCTCCGCCAAGACCAAGTAAGCGCCCGCGCCTTCCCGACCGCTCTCCCCGAACCAACCACAGGCTACTCGCCGCCTGGCCGCGGGCCCCAGAGAGCCTGCGCAGCCGGGCTCGTCGTCGAACCTTGCGCAGCGTCCATGATCCCCCCAAAGGACTTGGCCCCACAGGGTCCGCGTCAGGTCTGATAAGCGAACGAGTGACGCCGGGATGTCCCCGGCGAACGATCTTTCAAAAAACCAATTGGGGAAGAGGCGGGGACTCGCTCGCGCTCAAGCTGGCTCAGAACGGGACGTCCTCGTCGACGATGGGCGGCGCGCCCTCGAAGCCGCCGCCCGTTCCTTCGGAGCCGTCGTCCGCCGGCGGGGGAGCCCCGCCGCCCTGCTCGGCGCCGGCGCGCTCGCCGCGCCCGCCCAGGAACTGCACCGTCTGGGCCACGATCTCGGTGGTGTAGCGCTTGTTCTTGTCCTTGTCTTCCCACTGGCGGGTCTGGATGCGGCCCTCCACGTATACCTGGCGGCCCTTGGCGAGATAGTCGCGGCAGTGCTCGGCCAGCCGCCCGAAAGTCACGATGCGGTGCCACTCGGTGCGCTCCTGGGCCTGCCCGTTGCGATCGGTCCAGCGGTCGCTGGTGGCGATGCGGAAGTTGGTCACCGCCTGCCCGCCCTGGGTGTAGCGGGTCTCGGGGTCCGCCCCCAGGTTGCCGATCAAGATCACCTTGTTGACGCCGCCGGCCATGAGACACCTCCTTGCCGAAAGTAGCCGGCAGTACGCCATCTCCCGCGGTCCAAGTCAAGCGAAACACATCCATGACCCGCCTTTACATCCGCCCTCGGTTGCCGGATGCTGTGTCCCGTGCGCGCCCGGCTGCATGCCTTCCTGAACCACCCCGCCACCGACCTTTCGGTGGCCACGCTCATCCTGGTGTCGGTGGTCTTGCTGCTGACCGAGATCTTCGTCCCCGTCACCCACCCGGTCTTCGAGCCGGTGGAGATGGCCGGCCACGCGCTCACCGCCTTCTTCGCGCTGGAGCTTCTGTTGCGCCTGGTCGCCATGCCCTCGCGCCGGCGGTTCTTCGCCCTGTACTGGCTGGACGTGCTGTCGGTGCTGCCGCTGCTGCGGCCCTTCCGCCTGCTGCGGGTGCTGCGGCTGCTACGCCTGCTGCGGCTCGGCAACATCCTCAACCGGCGCATGGGCGTGCTCGGCGGCAGCCTGCGCCCGGTGCGCTTCGAGCTGCTGGCGCTGTTCTCCATGCTGGTCATCGTGGTGTTGGTGGGGGCCATCGGGCTGCACCTGGCCGAGCGGCACCAGGCACAGGAGTACCAGAGCCTCTCCGATGCCTTCTGGTGGAGCGTGTACTCACTGGTGGCGGTCCAGCCGGAGCCCGGGGTGCCCGCCACCGCCATGGGCCGGGCGGTGACGCTCCTGGTGATGCTGTGCGGAGTGGGCCTGCTGGCCACCTTCACCGGTATCGTGGCAGCGTCCATGGTCAACCGCCTGCGCGGCCGCATGGAGGAAAAGGACATGTCGCTTGCGGAACTCACAGGCCACCTGGTGGTGTGTGGTTGGAACCGGATGGGCTACCAGGTGCTCTCCCAGCTGCGCGCCGACCCGGAGCTGTCGCGCCAGTACGTGGTGTTGGTCGTCGAGTCCGAGGAGCCGCCCAAGCCGCTACCCATTCCGACGGACCAGTTCTACCTGGTGAACGGCGACTTCACCCGGGTGGAGGTGCTGCGCCAGGCGGGAATCGAGCGCGCCGGGCGCGCCATCATCCTCGCCGACAAGACGGTCGCCCGCACCGATCAGGACCGCGACGCCCGCACCGTGCTGGCGGCGCTCACCATCGAAAAGCTCAACCACAACATCGTCACCTGCGTGGAGCTGCTCAACCGCGACAACCAGAGCCACCTCAAGCTGGCCGGGGTGGAGGAGGTCGTCGTCCCCGACGAGTACGGTGGAAAGATCCTGGCCCTGGCGGCGCGCCACCGCTGCCTGGTGGCCCTGCTCGACGAGATCCTCACCCGGGAGCGGGGCAACAACCTGCACCAGCTCCCACTGCCGCCCGCCTGGGCGGGCCAGCGCGTGGCCTTCGCCCACGCAAGGCTCAAGGAAAGATTCGGCGCCGTGCTGCTCGGGTTGGAGCGGGAGGCCGAGCGCGGCGCGAGGCGGCTCATGACCAATCCGCCGGCGAACGAGCCGCTCCAGGCCGGGGACCGGCTGCTGCTGCTCGCGCCCGGTTCGGCGCTCGATCTCTCCGAGGAGAGCTGAACCTCAGCCGTTGCGCTCCAGAAAGAACGGGGCGAGGGTGCGCGGCCGCCAGTCGGTCTGCTGGTGCACCAGCGGCAGGCGGAGCGGCTCGCCGCGGCGAAGCGCGCGCAAGCGCTCGATGTCCTGGTAGGGGATCTGGGTCCAGGCGAGACCCAGATAGATGAAGAAGCAGAACAACAGATGATCGAAAAACATGCGCCCGTCGTGAAACATGACAAGGCTCAGCAAAAGCGCCAGCGGCGCTCCCAGCAAGAAGACCCAGGCGCCGAGGCGCAACAGGGTCATGAAGCGCCGCTCGTGGTGGTTGACGAACGGGATCGAGGAGAGGTGCAGCAGCGAGCCACCCGCGATGAGCAGGGCCAGCAGGCCGTTCACCCAGGGCCGCGCCGCGCCGGTCCCCATGGCCACCAGGCTGCTGTTCAGCAACGCCAGGATGAACAGCGCCAGCACCGGCCGGGGAAGCCCGATCCAGTAGCAGGGGAACGAGAGCGGCCGGGCCTGCTGGCGCGCCTGGCGGATGGTCCCCAGGGCCGCCGGGAAGGCGCCCACGGCGGCGGCCAGCGGGGCGGGCCAGCCCACCTCGCGCCAGAAGAAGAAGAACACGACAAAAGACATGAAGATCGAGTTGGTGACGAAGTCGCAGACGCTATCCAGGATCCCGCCGAAGGTGTCATGCTGCCGGGTGAGCCGGGCCACCAGCCCGTCCAGCACATCGAAGACGTAGGCCAGGCAGATGAGGTAGCAGGCGAGGTGGAACTTCCCGTAGAACAGCACGATCACCGCGGCGAAGCCCGCAAGCAAGTTGCCCAGCGTGACGTAGTCCTTGAGTTTCATGCCGCGCGACCTCTCCTGGCCCTCCCCTGGCACCAGCGGCCGCCTTCATGGCAGATTCCAGCGAGGCTGTCAAACAACACCCCTCCCCCGGTAGCCGCGCCTCCGGCTACCCGCTCACGGTGCGCCACTCGTTCTGGTAGCGCCCTCGATCTTTTTGAAAAATGGCACCCGGGGCGGGATCGTCGCGCCGGGCTTACTCTTCCAGGATGAAGTCGGCAGGGTCCTCACATACGCCGTTGATCTCCACCTCGTAGTGGAGGTGGGGGCCGGTGCTGCGACCGCTGTTGCCAATCTTGCCGATCTGATCGCCGCGGTCCACCCGGTCGCCGACGCGCACGGTGGCCTCCGACAGGTGGGCGAAGCGGGTCTTGATGCCGAAGCCGTGATCGATCACCACCGTGCGACCGTAACCCTCGGAGGTCACGCCGGAGGAAACCACCACGCCCTTGGCGGTGGCCACCACCGGCAATCCCAGCTGGTTGGCGATGTCCAGGCCAGTGTGCATGGTAGACTTGCCGGTGTAGGGGTCCGGCCGCATGCCGAAACCGGAGGTGACCCAACCCCGCGCCGGCCAGATGGAAGGCGTGGAGGCCAGCCGCACCTTCTGCGTGCGCAGGAAGGCCTCTTTGGAGCGCATCTCCTCCTCGGCCCGGCGCGCGTCTGCGGCCAACCGCTCGAGGTTGCTGCCCATGAGCTTCAGCGCCTGGTGGGGCTGCTCGCCGATGGCGCGCACCAGCGGATCCACCGCGCCGCTGCCGTCGCCGGGGCCCTCACTGCTGCGCGACTCGAACGGCCCCATGGCCAGGTGGCGCTTGGGGTCGTGCAGCCCGGTGATGATTTGAAGCTTGGCCGAGTAACGCAGCGCGCGATCGACCGTTTGCCGCACCGCGCTCATCTGCTCGTGCAGCACCGCGAGCCGCGTCTTGAGCTCGACGTTCTCCTCCCGCAGGACGCGGTTCTGGGCCAGCCGGTCCTGCACCTTGAAGAACATCACCGTGCTGACCGCGACCGCGGCGATGAGCAACACCACCAGGGCGCCGCCCACCCATAGGGTGGCGCGGGCCACGCGGAAACGCCTCACCCGTGAGGAGCGTTCCGGCACCACCATGATGGTATAGCGTCTGGTCATGTCTCGCCGGTCCTGAAGACTCGGGCGCCTAATGTCTCAAAGATGCCCTTTTCATGTCAACAAATTTTTCCAGCCGTCATTTCGGCCTCTCGCTAGCATCATGAGGGCTCACGGGCCCTCGTGCGCTCCAAACGCCGACCGGCCCTTGAGCGCCGGATCTCAACCACGGGCCCGCCTGGGCGGTTTGGCGCCCGTCATGCGGACCCGGAGAACCACCAGGGTGATGTTGTCGTCGCCGCCGCCCTGCTTGGCCAGGGCCACCAGCCGGGCCGGGGAGTCGGACAGGCGCGCCGCGCGCAGCTCGGCCGCGATGCTCTCGTCGCTGACCATGCTCGACAGGCCGTCCGAGCACAGGAGGAACACGTCCCCGTCCCGGAGCGGCAGGCTCAAGGTGTCGGCGGTCACCTCGCTCTCGAAGCCGACCGAGCGGGTGATGATGTTGCGAAACCGGCTCTGCTGGGCCTCGACGGCGGTCATGAACCCCGCCTTGACCTGCTCGTTGACCAGGGAGTGATCCTCGGTGAGCTGGGCGAACGAGCCGTTGCGCAGGCGGTACAGGCGGCTGTCGCCCACGTGGGCCACGTAGGCCCGCCGCCCGTGCGCGAGAAACAAGGTGAGCGTGGTCCCCATCCCGGAGAGCTCGGGCCGCTGGTTGGACTCCTCGAAGATGCGCGCGGAGGTCTCGGCGATGACCTTGACCAGAAAGTCGAACACCCGGGTGGACTCGACCTCGGAGGCCGCCCGGTCGAACAAGTCACCCGAGCGCCGGGCCGCCAGCACGGCGTCCCGCACGGCTTGCACGGCCATGCGCGAGGCGGTCCCGCCGCCGGCGTGTCCCCCCATGCCGTCGGCGACCAGGTACAGGCCCAGCGACGGCTCCACCAAAAAGCTGTCCTCGTTGGCTTCCCGCTTCAGCCCCACGTCGGTGGCCGCCCAGCAAGAGATCCGCGCCCAGGGGATTTCGTCGCGCCTGCTCTTTCGTTTTTTCCCCGGCCGGGAGCGCATGGTTTCCGTGTACCACAGGAACCGGCGCAAGGCAAAAAAAGCGTTTTTCGGCCGCCGATTAACCCTGCGCCGGACGGGCGGAACTTCGCAAAAGCTCCCGGGCGTGGGCGCGGCCCGCCTCGGTGACGCGGCGCCCGCCCGCCATGCGGGCGATCTCGGCCACCCGCGCCTCGCCCTCCAACCGCTCGACCTCCACCCGGGCGCGGCCCTGGCGGACCTCCTTCTTCACCCGGAAGTGCTCGTGGGCGAAGCAGGCGATCTGCGGCAGGTGGGTGACGCACAGGATCTGGCGGCTGTCGCTCACCCGCTGCAAAGTCCGCCCCAGCACCTCGGCGGTGGCCCCGCCCACGCCGGCGTCCACCTCGTCGAAGACGTAGCTGGCCACCGGATCCACGCGCGACAGCACCACCTTGAGCCCCAGCAACACCCGGGAGAGTTCGCCGCCCGAGGCCACTCGCGAGAGCGGGCGCAGCGGCTCGCCGGGGTTGGCGCTGAACAAGAACGTGACGCGATCGAGGCCCCGCGGGGTCGGCCGCGGCAGGGAAAGCGGCGCGACCTCGATCTCCAGCCGGGCGGCGGGCATGGCCAGGCCGCGCAGCTCCTGCTGCAGCCGGCCGGCCAGATCGGCGGCCACCCGCGTCCGCGCCGAGGAGAGCTCCCGGCACAGATTCAGTGCCTCCGCCTCCCGCCGCTCCCGCTCCGCCCGGGCCACCTCGACCCGCCCCGCCAACCCCTCCAGGCCGGCCAGCTCTCCGGCCATGCGCTCGCGGGCCGCCAATACGTCCTCCAGGGTGGGGCCGTGGGCGCGCATGAGGTTGCGCAGGGCCGAGAGGCGCTCTTCGACCTCCTCCAGCCGGGCCGGATCGGACTCGAGCCGCCCGCGCTCGCGCTCGACCTCGCGCGAGAGCTCCTCCACCGCGGAGAGGATGCCGTCCAGCCGCTCCCGCTGCGCCTCGAAGGCAGGATCGAAACGCGCGATCCCCTGTAGGGCAGCGCGCGCCCGTCCCAGGAGCTCCACCGCCGCCGCGTCACCGCGGTACAACGCGTCCAGCGCCTGCTCCAGGCCCTCGGCGAGTTTTTCGGTGTTGCGCAGGCGGAGCCGGGCGGCCTCGAGCTCGCGGTCCTCACCCGGCGCAGGGTGCAGGGCGTCCATGCGCGAGAGCGTGAAGCGCAGATACTCCTCGCGCTCGGCGCGCTGCCGCTCCCGGCCGGAAAGCTCGTCCAGCTCCCGCTGCGCCTCCTCCAGCGCCGCGACCGCCCGGGCCACGCCCTCCCGCGCCGGCAGCAGATCCCCATAGGCATCCAGGATGAAGAGCTGGGTCTCCTCGGTGGTCAGGGCCACGTGCTGGTGCTGGCCGGCGATGTCCAGAAGCCCGCGGGTGAGCTCGGCCAGGCTGGCCACGCCCACCGCCCGCTCGTTGACGAAGGCGCGGGCCCGGCCCGCCGGCGCCAGCACGCGGCGCAACCGCAGCGAGCGCCCGTCGGCCAGTCCCGCCTGCCGCAAGCGCTCCAGCACCGGCGAGCCCTCCGGGAGCAAAAACTCCCCCTCCACCTCGGCCGTCTCGCTGCCCGCCCGGATCAGCTCCGGATCCGCCCGGGCCCCCATCAGCAGGGAGAGCGCGTTCACCAGGATGGACTTGCCCGCACCGGTTTCGCCGGTGAGCGCCGAAAAATTCGGCCCGAACTCGACCTCGAGCCGGTCCACGATGGCCAGGTCCTGGATGCACAGCCGGCGCAGCATCGCTTCAGCGCTCTCCCCAGCGCAGGCGGGTGCGCAGGATCTCGAAGTGGCTGCGCGGGGGTTCGACCAGGGCCACCCGGCCGGGGGCGGCGCGGATCTCGAGGCGGTCGCCGGGTCCGAACGGCTCGGCCTGTTGACCGTCGAAGGTGGCCACGATGTCCTCGACCGCGCCGCGCACCTCCAGCTCGATGCGGCTCTCCTCGGGTACCACCAGCGGGCGCATGGTGAGCATGTGGGGGCAGATGGGGGTGAGCGCCAGCGCGCGGCAGTCTGGGGCCAGGATGGGCCCGCCGGCCGCCATGGAGTAGGCGGTGGACCCGGTGGGCGTGGCCACGATGAGGCCGTCGGCGCAGAACACGGTGAGCGGCGCGCCGTCGATGCGGGCCTCGATGTCGATGATGCGGCTGATGCTGCTCTTGTTCACCACCACGTCGTTGAGCACGCGGAAGGTCTTGCGGCCGCCGTCGGCGCGCGCCACGTCCGCCTGCAGGCGCAAGCGCTGCGAGGTGCGAAAGCGGCCGGCCAGCACCTCCCCGAGGCAGGCGACGGCCTCGGTGGCGGCGAAGCCGGTGAGGAACCCGAGCGAGCCCAGGTTGACGCCGAACACCGGCACCGCCCGCTCGTCGAGCAGCCGCACCACCCGGATCAGCGTGCCGTCCCCGCCCAGCACCACCGCCAGATCGCACAGGCGGGCCACCTCGAAGGACGGGAGCGCCCGCGCCCCCGCGGACGTCGCGCACAGCGGCTCCTCCAGCAGCACCTCGCGGCCCGCCCGCAGGGCCTGCGCCGCAAGCTCCCCGGCCAGGCGCGGGACCTCGGGGTGAGCCAGCTTTCCGAAGATGCCGACGGTGCGCATGGGCTCCCCATACCACAACGGCGCTCGTGATCCAACCGCCCGCGCCGGCGTCGACATCCGTCTTCCAAGCGGCCGTCCCGGATGCGCCGCCGGATCTCTGCCCCTTCATCCTTTTTTGCCCGCAAAACTCAGCACAACCATTTGAATAATAGATATTTTCTGGGTCTTTCCGGGGTGGGTGGCACCGATCTTTTCCGATCTTTTGCCCGGTCTTTGCCGATCTCTGCCAAGGCGGGCTTGACACCGCCTTGCCTCCGGTCGATGCTCCCGACTGGACCGGGGGAGCGGAGAGGACAGCCATGCCGGAGAAAGCGACCGCGGCGACCGAGG
Organism: Myxococcales bacterium; assembly: GCA_012798435.1. GTDB lineage: Bacteria > Myxococcota > B64-G9 > B64-G9 > B64-G9 > JAAZNF01. The sequence goes on from JAAZNF010000056.1 coordinate 63,439, forward strand.
CGGCGTCGAAGTTTCGCGACGAGTTCGGCCGTCTGGTGGACGAGGTGTCCAAGGTCATCGTGGGCTACCGGGACATCATCGACTCGGTGCTGACCTGCCTCCTCTGCGACGGGCACGCGCTGCTGGAGGGCGTCCCCGGGGTGGGCAAGACCCTGCTGGTGAACACCCTGGCGCGCTGCCTGGAGCTGGAGTTCTCGCGCATCCAGTTCACCCCCGACCTCATGCCGGCCGACGTCACCGGCACCACCATGATCCTGGACGACGAGAAGACCGGCGGGCGCTGCCAGCAGTTCGTGCGCGGGCCCATCTTCGGCAACATCATCCTGGCCGACGAGATCAACCGCGCCACCCCCAAGACCCAGTCGGCCTTGCTCGAGGCCATGCAGGAGCGCCACGTCACCGTCTCGCGGGTGACCCACGTGCTGGCCGAGCCGTTCATGGTGCTGGCCACCCAGAACCCGCTGGAGATGGAGGGCACCTACCCGCTGCCCGAGGCCCAGATGGACCGCTTCCTGTTCAAGATCCACTTCCCCTTCCCCTCGGGACGCGAGATCGCCGAGATCCTGGAGCGCACCACCACCACCCAGGCACCCCAGGCCAGCCGCATCATGGGCGGCGAGCAGGTGCTGGCCATGCGCCGGGTGGTGCGCGAGGTGCCGGTGGCATCGCACGTGCAGGAGTACGCCATCCGCATGGTGCTGGCCACCCACCCGGAACTCCCCGACGCCCCGGAGATCACCCGCAACTACGTGCGCTACGGCTCCTCGCCCCGCGGCGCCCAGGCGCTCCTCCTGGGCGGCAAGGTGCGCGCGCTCCTGGACGGGCGCTTCGCGCTCGCGCGCGAGGACATCGACGCGGTGTGCCACCTGGCGCTGCGCCACCGGCTGGTGCTGAACTTCGAGGGCGAGGCCGCCAACCTCACCCCGGACGCGGTGCTCGACGAAATCCGCCACAAGATCCGGTGAGATTCAGCTGGTCGTCTGGATTCATGTGGCTCAAGTCTGGATGACAAATCGGTTCCGGGTTCCGGCGAAAAGCAGCCAAAAGACTATACGAGTGCCGTCCGGAACGAGTCTCATGTCACCCCATCACCTTATTCCTCGCAGGGGAGCCTCCGGTTGCTCCCGTCGGGAACCGCGATGTTCAAGGAGGCCTTGCACACCCAGGGACGCATCCTGGCACGCAGGCGGATTTTCGGTTAGAATGGTGACGGGGAGCGTGGCTGGGAGGCCGAGGTGAGATATTCGATATTTTTTCACGGCTTGGCCCTGATCGCCGCCGGCGTGTTCCTCTCCACCTGCGGCAGCGGAACCGTCGGATCCCACTGCTCGGACGGCGTGGTCATCGAGGGTACATGTTACCCGAAGGACTGCCCCGACCGCGCCTGCGCCGGCGGCTTCGTGTGCCGGGAAGGCGCCTGCGTGGAGGTTTCCTGCCTGGGGATTTCGTGCGAGGCGCCCATGGCCTGCGCCGGCGGGCAGTGCTACCCCACCTCCTGCCTCGGCCGCAACTGCCCCGGCGAGGGCGAGGTGTGCATCGACGAGCAGTGCGTGCCCGGCTCCTGCGTCGGGGTGGACTGCCCGCCCAACCAGCGCTGCGCCCTGGGCAAGTGCTACCCTCGTGACTGCGAGCGCAAGCGCTGCTCCGGCTACGGCGAGGTGTGCGTCGAGGAGGAGTGTCGCGAGTCGAGCTGCGTGGGCGTGAGCTGTCCGCCCAACCAGGAGTGCGCCGGCGGGCGCTGCTACCCCAACGACTGCACGGAGAGCGGCTGCCGCGGCTACAACGAGATCTGCGTGGCGGGGGCCTGCGTCGAGCGCACCTGCGCCAACGTGCAGTGCGAGGGACTGGTGTGCGCCAACGGCTTCTGCTACCCGGCCGACTGTCCCGAGCAGGATTGTCAGGACCCCCTGGAGGTGTGCGTCGAGGGCCGCTGCGCCCCGCGCTCGTGCGCCGAGGTGAGTTGCCCCGCGGGTCAGGTGTGCGCCGCCGGCCAGTGCTACCCGGTGGACTGCCCGTCGGGGGCCTGCCCAGAGGGCCAGGCCTGCGTCGACGGCGTGTGCCAGGAGCGCCTGTGCGTGGGCACGCGCTGCGAAGCCTTCCAGCAGTGCGAGAACGGCCGCTGCTGCCCCGAGACGGATTGCACCCTGGCCAACCAGTGCCAGGTGGCCAACTGCCGCTTCGGCACCCTGCGCTGTCTGTTCGACCCCGGCCAGAGCGTTCCCAACTGGGCCATGGGCGGCGACACCTGCTCCGACGGCGACCCCTGCACCCAGGGCGACGTGTGCGCGCAGGGCGCCTGCCGCGGCGCGCCGCTGGAGTGCCGCGACGCCCCCGCGGCTTCCTGCCGCGGCAACCAACGCGTCTCCTTCCGCGTCCCCGGCGAGTGCCTCGAGGGATCCTGCCAATACACCGAAGTGGTCGAGGACTGCTCGCTCGGCTGCGAGAACGGCGCCTGCATCGGCGAACAGTGCGGCGCGGTGATGTGCGATTCCAACGAGCTGTGCGTCGAGCAAGCCTGCCGCTGCGGCGGCATCGGGCCGGACTGCGATGGCGGCGACGCCTCCTATTGTTGCGGGGCGGCGTGCGCGGACCTCACCAGCGACCCCGCCAACTGCGGCGGCTGCGGCAACGCCTGCGGGCCCAACCAGCAGTGCCTCAACCGCAGCTGCGAATGCCGCGAAGGCTTCGGCGACTGCACCCCCGCCCCGGGCTGCGAGACGGCCCTGGGCAGCGCCGAGTTCTGCCGCTCCTGCCAGGAGAACTGCGCGGACGGGAACGAGTGCACCGACGACAGCTGCGATCCCCAGGCGGGCTGCCAGCACGCCTTCAACACCGCCCCCTGCGACGACGGCAACCGCTGCACCGAGAACGACGCCTGTCAGAGCGGCGCCTGCCGCGGCGCGCCCAAGGACTGCGGCGACGGCAACCCCTGCACCACCGACGGCTGCAATGGCAGCACCGGCGCCTGCCAGCACTTCAACGACGACAGCGCCGCCTGCAGCGACAACAACCTGTGCACCACCGGCGACCGCTGCCTGAACGGCCAGTGCCAGCCCACCGGCAACACAAGCTGCAACGACGGGAACGTGTGCACCGACGACACCTGCGAGCCGGCCACGGGCCAGTGCTCGTACCTCAACAACACCGCCTCCTGCGACGACAGCAACAACTGCACCACGAGCGACCGCTGCCAGAGCGGGGTGTGCGGCGGCGTCCCCATCGACGCCGACGGGGACGGCTTCTCGCCCATCCCCTGCGGTACCGACTGCAACGACAACAACAACCAGGTGCGCCCGGACATCGTGGAGGGGCCGCGCGGCAGCGCCATGTGCCAGGACGGGCTGGACAACGACTGCGACGGCACCACCGACGCGGCCGACGTCACCTGCCAGGCCTGCACCCAGCCCTCGCAGTGCTCCGATGGCAACAGCTGCAACGGCAGCGAGGACTGCGTGGGCGGCAACTGCGTCCCCGGCACGCCGATCGACTGCAACGACGGAAACACCTGCACCGACGACTCGTGCAACCCGGCGGACGGCCAGTGCGTGCACGCCAACAACACCAACTCCTGCGACGACGGCAACGCCTGCACCAGCGCCGACCGCTGCCAGAACGGCACCTGCGGCGGCACCGCCATCAACTGCAACGACGGCAACATGTGCACCAACGACTCCTGCAACCCGGCCTCGGGCTGCGTCTTTGCGCCGGTGAGCAACGGCACCGAATGCGGCGTGCGCTCGTGCTCGGGCCTGGAGTACCGGCGCCAGACCTGCCAGGCGGGCAGTTGCACCGGCTCGGAGGTGGTGGAGAACTGCAACGACAGTAATTCCTGCACCAACGACTCCTGCAGCGCCAGCACGGGCTGCGCCCACACCAACGTCGCGAACGGCGTCGAGTGCGGCACGCGCTCTTGCGTGGGCCTGGAGTACCGCCGCCAGACCTGTCAGAGCGGTAATTGCACCGGTTCGGAGGTGGTGGCGAACTGCAACGATGGGAATTCCTGCACCAGCGACGCCTGCAACGCCGGTACCGGGTGTAGCAACACCAACGTGCCCAACGGCACCGACTGTGGCTCGAGCTGCGCCGGGCTCACCTGGACGCCGCGCACCTGCCAGAACGGAAGCTGCACCACCGGCGCCAACCAGAACTGCGACGACGACAACGTGTGCACCAGCGACTCGTGCGCCGTGAGCGGCTGCGGGCACAGCAACGTGGCCAACGGCACCGACTGCGGGGTGTGCGCCGCCTGCCAGAGCGGCTCCTGCGCCTACGACAGCAGCCAGCACGCCGACTGCGGCTTGTGCCTAAAGTGCGCGGGGATCGGGAACTGCACGCCCCAGACCGCCTCGGAGGACCTCAAGAACGAGTGCCCCGCCGCCACCTGCAAGACGGGCAACTGCAATGGGGCGGGGGCCTGCGGCAACGTCACGAACGGCACCGACTGCGGCTCGAGCTGCGCGGGGCTCGTCTGGACGCCGCGCACCTGCCAGAGCGGAAGCTGCGCCACCGGCAGCAACCAGAACTGCGACGACACCAACGTTTGCACCACCGACTCGTGCGCCGCCCTCTCCGGCTGCGGCCACAGCAACGTCCCCAACGGCACCGACTGCGGCTCGAGCTGCGCCGGGCTCGTCTGGACGCCGCGCACCTGCCAGAGCGGAAGCTGCGCCACCGGCAGCAACCAGAACTGCGACGACAGCAACGTATGCACCAACGACTCGTGCGCCGTGAGCGGCTGCGGGCACAGCAACGTCGCCAACGGCACCCAGTGCGGCATCAAGTTCTGCGACGCCCTGATGTGGCGCAGCCAGGCCTGCCTCAGCGGCGCCTGCTCCGGGCAGGTGGATCTCGGCAACTGCAACGACGACAACGTGTGCACCGACGACTTCTGCGCCGCCGCCACCGGCTGCAGCCACACCCCCAACACCAACTCCTGCTCCGACGGCGACGCCTGCACCGTGGGCGACTACTGCAAGGCGGGCGAGGGCTGCTGTCAGAGCGGCACCAAGATCACCCCCACCTCCGGCCAGTGCGAGGACAACAACCCCTGCACCGCCAACTCCTGCAACCCGGCCAGCGGCTGCTACTTCCCGCCGCTCGAGGGCAACGACCCCTGCGACGACGGTAACCCCTGCACGGTGAACGACCGCTGCGCAAGCGGCGCCTGCGCCGGCACCCCCATGAGCTGCCCCGGCAACCAGACCTGCTCGGGCGGCGCCTGCGTGTGCCCCTCCGGAACCTCGGACTGCAACTACGACGGCTGGTGCGAGTGCGCGACCGGCTCCGGCCAGGAGTGCTGCTACGACACCTGGGAGTGCTGCGACACGGCCTCCGGTTACGTGTGCTGCACCTACTGCTACTGGGGCTGCGTGGACTACTACACCTGCTACTACGGCTGCTAGGCGTCTGTCCGAGAGGGGCAAACATCCCGAACCGAGCCTCTGAGCGCGAACGACCGCGGGGCTGACACGGCCTGGGCGGGCGGGCGCGCGTTCCAAAAGCGGCGGGAAATCGCGCGAGACAAATCGACAAGCGCAGATGCCTTTAGACTTGCTTGTTTGCGAACCGGTTTCTTATAATCGCCTCGCCGCGGGTAGGGGCCGCAAGGAGGAGCCGGTGAGCAAGACCATCCTGGTGGTCGAGGACGACAAGACGGTGCAGCGCCTGCTGACCGAAGCCCTGGAGGGCGAGGGCTTCACCGTCATCGCCGAGAAGGACGGCGACTGGGCGGTGCGCACCTTCGAGGCCAAGGAGGTGGACTTCATCATCCTGGACATCCTCATCCCGGTGATGAACGGCTTCCAGGTGGCCGAGCGCATCCGCAAGCTGCCCCGCGGCCAGAACGTCCCCATCCTGATGATCTCCGGCATCTACCGCGCCGTGAACCACCGCCAGGAGGCCATGCGCAAGTACGGTGTGGTGGAGTACCTGGACAAGCCGCTGCGCCTGCCCCAGGTGTTCGACTGCCTCAAGCAGGCCTTCGGGGCCGCCTACCCCTCGCCGGTGGCCGCCGAGGCCGAGAAGCAGGCCATCGACCAGAAGCCGCCAGAGCCCTACGCCAGCCCGGAGAGCCACCAGGAGACCGCCGAGGTGGAAGAGCGCGCCTCCGAGGTGTCGGCCGCCGCCGAGATCAACGGCAACCTCGCCGAAACCTCCTTCCCGGAGCTCCTGGCCCGCCTGTACCGCGACAAGGCCGACGGGGCGCTGCTTCTGCAGCGGGGCAAGGTCAAGAAGATCGTGTACTTCAAGGGCGGCTACCCGGTGTTCGTGAAGAGCAACCTGCTCAACGAGTGCCTGGGCAAGGTGATGGTGCGGGAGAAGATGATCACCGAGGAGGAGTGCGAGGAGAGCATCCGGCGCATGAAGCAGAGCAACCGCCAGCAGGGCACGGTGCTCATCGAGATGGGCTGCATCTCCCCGCACAACCTGCAGTTCGCCCTGGAGCTGCAGCTGCACACCAAGCTCCTCGACCTCTTCGCCTGGGAGGAGGGCGAGTACCGCTACAACCCCAAGAGCAGCCTGCCCCCCACCACGGTGACGCTGGACTCCAGCACCGCGGCGCTGATCTACGCCGGCATCCGCGAGAAGATCCCGCTTCAGCGGCTGCAGCAACTGCTCGCCGGCTGCAGCGACGCCTACGTGGTGCCGCACCCCGATCCACTGTTCCGCTTCCAGGACATGGAGCTCGACGCCGACGGGGAGGCCTTCGTGTCGCGGCTCAAGGGCAAGCACACGGTGCGGGAGATCCTGGACCTGGGCCTGGACAAGGAGCGGGCCTACCAGATCCTGTACGCGCTGCGCTGCGCTGGCATGATCGTGTTCGAGGCGGCCCCGCCCGCGGTGGAGGAACCCGAGCCGGAGGTCGAGGAGCCCGAGCCCACCCAGAAGCGAGAGCGCCCGGAGGTCCCGCCGCGCCCCGCCGGGGAGGCTGTGCCCCCACCGCCTCCGCCCCGCGCCGGCCAGCCGCCGCCCATCCGCGAGAAGGTCAAGGGCCGCCTGGCCGAGTGCGGCGGGGTGCCGGTCCCCGAGATCAGCGAGAGCCCGCGCGCGGGCTTCAACCTCTCCCCCGAGGATCGCGACCTGCGCGAGAAGCTCGTGCGCCGCATCATGGAGATGCGCAAGCAGGACTACTTCGACATCCTGGGCGTCTCCAAGAACGCCTCCACCTCCGAGATCAAGAAGGCCTACTTCTCGCTGGCCAAGCAGTACCACCCCGACCGCATCGCCGTCTCCAGCACCGCCGAGATCCGCACCCTGGCGGACGAGATCTTCTCGCTGCTCTCCACCGCCAACGAGGTGCTCACCGACGAGGAGCGGCGCGCCCAGTACCTGGAGGAGCTGTCCTCCGGGGCCAAGCGCGGCGTCTCTAGCGAGGTGTCCAAGATCCTCTCCGCCGAGGGCCTGTTCCAGAAAGGCGAGATCGCGCTGCGGCGGCGGGACTACCCCCAGGCGCTCAAGCTGTTCGAGGAGGCGACGCGCCTGTGCCCGGAGGAGGGCGAGTTCCACGCCTACCTGGGCTGGACCATGTTCCAGAACGACCCCAAGAACGAAGAGGTGGTGCGCCGGGCGCGGGACGAGCTCAACCAGGCCATCTCGCTCAACCCCAAGGTGGACAAGGCCTACCTGTTCCTGGGCTACATCTACAAGGCCATGAACTACAAGGAGATGGCCGAGCACGAGTTCGAGAAGGCCATCCAGTGCAACCCCGACTGCACAGAGGCGCTGCGGGAGCTTCGGCTCCTCAACCTGCGCAAGAAAGAAAACCGCAAAAAGGGCGGGCTGTTCAAGCGGGGGTAGGGCCGCGCACGCAGCGAGGTGAGTCATGAACCAGCCCATTCCGTTCGGCAAGTACACCCTCACCGAACGCCTGGCCGCCGGGACCTTCGCCGAGATCTTCCGGGCGGTCACCCGCACCGCCGGCGGCACCAACCTGGTAGTGGTGGTGAAGCGCATCCTGCCCGAGGCCAGCCAGAACCCCGAGTTTTCGGCCAACTTCCTGGAGGAGGCCCGCCTGGCCTCCCAGCTCGTCCACCCCAATATCGCCCGGGTGTACGAGTGGGGCCGGCACCAGGACTCCTTCTTCATCGCCATGGAGTACATCGAGGGCACCAACCTGGCCTCGCTGGAGCAGTCCCTGGCCGAACAGGGGGCGCGCTTCCCGCCGACGCTGGGCATCTACGTGGCCTGCGAGGTGCTCAAGGGCCTCGGCCACGCCCACACCTTGAAGGACGCCTTCGGCAACCCGCTGGGCATCGTGCACCGCGGGGTCAACCCGCCCAATATCGTGCTGTCCTCCACCGGCGAGGTGAAGCTGGTGGACTTCGGGCTGGCGCGGGCTGCCTTCCGGGTGCGCCCCACCGCCCCCGGCGCCTTCGCTTCCCAGGCCACCTACGCCGCCCCCGAGCAGCTCCGCCACCAGGCCGTGGACCACCGCGCGGACATCTTCTCCGTGGGCGTGGTGCTGTACGAGATCCTCACCGGGCAGAAGCTCCGCTCCGCCGGAGACGAGGCCGGCATCCAGGGGGTGCTGGCCGCGGCCCGGCAGCGCCCGCCCTCCCGCGTGCACCCCGACATCCCGGTGGAGCTCGACGAGGCCGTGTTCGCGGCCATGGCCGAGGAGCCAACGCTACGCCCGCAGAACGCCGAGGCCCTGCGCGAGCGGCTCATGGGCTTTCTCCAGCGCTGGGATCGCCAGGCCGACGCGGAGGCGCTCTCGGCCTTCCTGGTGGACACCCTGTCGGGGCGGGCCCGCAGCCACCAGCAGAACGCGCGCTTCGCCTTCGGCGAGGCCACCAGCCAGTGGATGGCCCGCGGAGAGAACCTCGAGGAGCTGGTGAAGCTCACCCCCTCGCAGAAGGAAACCGCCGACGGCTTCTTGCAGGACTTCGGACCGGGCGCCGCTGCCGCGCCCGAGCCCCCCGCCCCGGCGGCGCCGGTTGTCTCGCGCGAGCCCGCCCCCTCCGACGCCGCTTCCGCCCCGCTCATGGAAGCCCCACCGCGCGGCAGGTTCTCCACCGGCGAGACGGTGATGGCGGTGGAGGCCAGCGGCCTGGGGCGCGGCCGGCTGTGGAAGAACCTGGCCTGGGTGTTGGGCGCGCTGGCCTTGCTGGGCCTGGCCGGCTACTGGTTCGCCACCCGCCTCACCGCGGGCGCGGGGGCCACCGCCGCGGCCGACGCCGGGCCGGCCCCGGTGGAGAAGTACGCCGGCGAGATCCAGCTCAAGGTCACGCCCGAGGTGGCGGTGGTGCTCATCGACGGCGATCCCTACCGGCCGGACGGAAACCCGCCCAAGCTCCTGGGTGTGCGCGCCGGGACGCACCGGGTCCGGCTGGTATCGCCGGGCCACCTCCCCTGGGAAGGCGAGCTGACCTTCGTGGCGGACCAACCCGGCCTGATCGAGCAGACGCTCTCCCCGCGCAAGGGAAAGCTCACCCTCAAGTCCGACCCGCCGGGCGCGGACATCTTCATCGACAACAAGAAGGTCGGCCGCACCCCGAAGACCTTCGAGGGCTTCGAGGCCCACCGCGAGCACGCGGTGGTGCTGCGGGCCAAGAAATACAAGGATCTCAAGTTCAAGATCGAGCGCACCGACTGGCCGGAGGATGTCGAGGCGCCGCTCTTGCTCGAGAAGAAGCTGGAGCGAGCCGGCGGCGCGAAGCCCCCCAAGAAGCCGCGCGGCCGGTGAGCCGTCCCAGCGTCCAGCACCACGCCATGCGTATGTTCGCGGCTGATATCGCTGTGCGGGACCGCTCACCAGGCCCAGGCCTGCGGTGCGGTGGGTCCTGAAGATCCGGCGCACTCGGCCGTGTCCGGGGAGGCGGTATGACGGCAACAGCAGGGGATCGTGACAGGCGAGACGATGAGGTCGTGGTGGCGGCGGTGGCGCGCACACCCTTTGGCAAGTTCGGCGGGGCGCTGCGTGCCGTGCCGGCGGTGGAGCTCATGGTACGGGTGGTGCGGGCGCTGCTCGAGCGCGCCCACTTGACCTCCGAACGGATCGACGAGCTCGCCCTCGGCTGCTGCGCGCCCCACGAGACCGACGGCGTGGCGGCGGTGGTGGCCCGGCAGGTGCTGCTCAAGGCCGGGTTGCCCCCCGAGCGCCGCTCCCTCACCGTCGACCGGGCCTGCTGCTCCGCCATGACGGCCTGCGCCTGGAGTTGGCGTTCGCTGGTGCTCGGCGAGGCCGGCGTGTGCATCGCCGGCGGCACCGAGAACATGAGCCGCATCCCCCACCTGGTGCGGAACCTGCGCTGGGGCGTGCGGGTGGGCTCGCCGGTGATCGAGGATCCGCTGCTGGGCATGAGCTACCGCGAGTTTCGCCCGGTGAGCGTGGACGCGGGCGAGGTGGCGCTGGAGCACGGCGTGACGCGGCAGGAGCAGGACGAATGGGCGGCGCTCAGCCAGGCCCGCTACCAGGCGGCCCGCGCCCGCGGGGTCTTCGCGGAGGAGATCGTCCCGGTAACGGGCGAGGGGCCGCGCGGCGAGGCCATCGAGGTCCACGAGGATGAGCTGCCCCGGCCGGACACCACCGTGGAGAAGCTGTCCCGCCTGCCCACGGTGTACGGCAGCCCCACCGTGACCGCCGGCAACGCCCCTGGCCTGGACGCCGGCGCGGCCGGGGTGGTGCTCACCACACGGCGCGCGGCGCGGGAGCTGGGCCTCGAGCCGCTGGCGCGCCTGGTGGCGGTGGTTTCCACCGCCGAGCCGCCGCGGCAGATCGCCACCGTGCCGGCGGCCGCCATCCGGGCCGGCCTCGCGCGGGTGGGTTGGTCGCTCGCGGATCTTTCGCTCATCGAGATCAACGAGGCCTTCGCGGTCATGCCGCTGGTCTCGTCCAAGCTGCTGGCCGGCGGCGATCGCCAGGCCACCGAGGCGCTGCGGCAGAAGATCAACATCAACGGCGGGGCCATCGCCATCGGCCACCCCATCGGGGCCAGCGGGGCGCGCATCCTGCTCACCCTGATCCTCGAGCTGCGCCGCCGGGGCGGTGGGCGGGGGGCGGCGGCCATCTGCGGCGGCCTGGCGCAAGGGGATTGCGCCCTGGTGGAAGTGTGATATTGGTTGCGGCATGAAGATCGCGGTCATCGGCGGCGGCAGCACCTACACCCCGGAGCTGCTGGGGGGCTTCATCCGCGAGGAGAAGGCCCTCGGCCTCGCCGAGCTGTGGCTGGTGGACGTGGACGCCCGCCGGCTCGACATGGTGGGCGGCTTTTGCCAGCGCATGGCCCGCGCCGCCGGCGCGCGCTTCGCCGTGCGCCTCGCCAGCGAGCGCGCCGCGGCCCTGGACGGGGCGGCCTTCGTACTCACCCAGATCCGGGTGGGCGGGCAGGAGGGGCGCCACCGGGACATCCAGCTCGGCCTGCGCCACGGCCTGATCGGCCAGGAGACCACCGGGGTGGGCGGCTGCGCCAAGGCGCTGCGCACCATCCCGGTGCTGCTCTCGCTCTCGGACGAGATGCGCGCGCGCTGCCCGGAGGCCTGGCTCATCAACTTCACCAACCCCTCGGGCCTGGTCACCGAGGCGCTGCTGCGATACGGGCACCCGCGCACCATCGGGCTGTGCAACATCCCCATCACCATGCAGCTGGAGATCGCCGCGCGCCTGGGCGTGGAGCCGGCGCGCGTGCAGCTCGACTATGTCGGGCTCAACCACCTGGGCTGGGTGCGCCGGGTGCTGGTGGACGGCCAGGACGTCCTGCCGGGTATGATCGAGCACCTGCTGGGGGCGGGCCGGCCGGCCAACCTGCCCGAGGAGCTGGACTTTCCCCCGGAGTTTTTACGCGCGCTCGGCATGATCCCCAACTCCTACCTCCATTATTATTACGCCACGCGCCGCGCGCTCGAGGAGCTTCGCGCCGCGCCGCGCGACCGCGCCCAGGAGGTCATGGAGATCGAAGGCGAGCTGCTCGCGCACTACGCCGACCTACGGCAAGACACGCCGCCGGCCGCCCTGGCCCGCCGCGGCGGCGCGCACTACAGCACCGCGGCGCTGCATCTCATGTGCGCCATCCACGGCGACCGGGCCGAGCGCCAGGTGGTCAACGTGGCCGCGGGCGGCGCCGTGCCCGGCCTGGATCCTCGCTCGGTGGTCGAGATCGGCTGCGCGGTGGATCGCCACGGCGCGCACCCGCTGCCGGTCGAACCGCTGCCGCCCGAGATCCGTGGTTTGCTTCAGCACGTGAAGGCCTACGAGGAGCTGACGGTCGAGGCTGCGGTGAGGCGCAGCCGCCGGCACGCCATCCTGGCGCTGTCGGCCCACCCGCTGGTGGCCGACGCGGCGCTGGCGGTCACGCTCGCCGACGAGATCGCCGCCGAGCATTCCCTGGACTGGCTGAGGAGGGAGGAGCCATGAACGACGCCGACGCGGCCCCCGTGGTCACCGTCGCCGAACGCCTGGGGTTCTCGCGCAAGGACGTACTGCTCATCATCAACGCCGACGACGCCGGCATGTGCCACTCGGTGAACACCGGCATCGAGCGCGCCATGACCCAGGGCCTCGTCACCTCCACCACCCTGATGGCCCCCTGCCCGTGGGCGCGCGACTTCGCCGATCGCGCCCGGCGCAATCCCGCCCTCAAGGTGGGCGTGCACCTCACCGGCACCAGCGAGTGGCGCACCTACCGCTGGGGGCCGGTGGCGCCGCGCGCGCAGGTACCGAGCTTGCTCGACCCGCACGGCTGCTTCTGGCCCTCGGCCGAGGAGTTCTGCGCCCATGCCGACCCGCGCGAGGCCGAGCTCGAGTGGCGCGCCCAGATCGAGCGGGTGCTCTCCTTCGGCCTGCACCCCACCCACATCGACTCCCACATGGGGGTGTTCCACTTCAAGGACGAGCTGTTCGCCGCGGCCAAACGGCTCGCCGAGGAGTACCAGCTCACCCTGCGCGACGGCTACCCGCCGAGGCTCCAGGAGCTGCAGGCCGAGGGCTTCTGCGTGGTCGACTACCTGTACTGGGACACCCATGACGTCCCGCTGGAGAAGCGCCGCGATCACTACCTCGAGTTCTTCAACATGCTCACCCCCGGCCTGTGGGAGCTGGCCATCCACCCCGCCGAGCCCACCGAGGAGCTGCGCGGCGTGGGCGGCATGTGGCAGCGGCGCGGCTTCGACCTGGAGTTCTTCACCAACGCCGAGACCCGCGAGCTGGTCGAGGGCAAGGGCATCCACCTCATCGGCTACGACCGGTTGCAGGCAGTGACGGCCGAGCTGCGTCGCTGGAGGTAGCCGCGCCTTGTGGCCCACCAGCGACCAGGTTTTGGCGAAGTTCTGGCAAAGCGGCTTGTGGGATCCGCTGCTCGGCGCGCTGGGGCTGCTCAACCGCGTATTGCCGCTGGAGCGCCCGCGGCGCCCGCTGCCGGCGCCGGAGAAACCCGGCCTGCTTCCGCGCCCCGCCGGCCGGGAGAAGGTGCTCGTCGCCGGGGCGGCCGTCGAGGACATCACCCCGCCGCGGCTGGAGGGCGTCTACCTGGCCGGGTTCGCCGCCGACCGCAAGGCGCTCGGGGTGCGCGATCCCATCTCGGCCCGCGCGTTGTACCTCCACGATGGAGAGACGCCGCTCTTGCTCATCTGCCTGGACCTCATCGGGCTCTCGCGCGCGCGGGTGGAGCGCATCCGGGCCCGTATCACCGACACGCATCGTGAGAACGTCATCGTCCACTGCACCCACAACCACCAGGGGCCCGACACGCTGGGCCTGTGGGGCAAGTCGCTGTTCGGTTTCTTGCCGATCCGCTCGGGGCTCGACGACGCCTACCTCGATCTCCTCGAGCAGCGGATCGCGCGCGCCGTCGCCCGGGCGGTGGAGACGGCGGTTCCGGCGCGCCTTCTCTTCGCCCAGGCGGAGTTCGACCGGGGGGGGCGCTGGGTGAGGAACGAGCACGGCGCGAGCCAGGACCGGACGGCGCGCTTCCTGCAAGCCCGCGCTGCGGACGGCGCGGTCATCGCCACCCTGGTCCAGCACGCCTGCCACCCCGAGACCCTGTGGCGCGAAGGCCGGGTGATCTCCGCGGACTTCTGCGGCGTCTGTTGCCGGGCCATCGAGCAGGAGCTGGGCGGGGTGGCGCTGTACGCCAACGGCGCGCTCGGGGCCATGGTGACCACCGCCCTCGACCGCCGCGAGTCTGAATCCGAGCGCGAGCGCTTCCTGGACGGCCTGGGCGAGGCCCTGGCGGACCTGGCCAAGGAACGACTCTCCCGCGCCCGGCCCGCCGCCCGGCCGCGCATCCGCATCGCGTGCAAGAAAATTTACTTTCCCGCGCGCGAGAACCGCCTGTTCGTCATGCTGCACCGGCTGGGCATCGTGGAGGCGCGCGACATCGGCGACAGCGTCGAGTCGGAGGCGGCGCTGGTCCGCATCGGGCCGGCGAGCATCTTGTCTCTCCCTGGCGAGCCCGAGCCCGAAGCGGCGCAGGCGCTGCTCGCCGGAGTCTTGGGCCGGCCACGTTTTTTGTTGGGCCTCGCCAACGACGAGCTGGGGTATCTGATGCCGCCGCAGAAGTTCTCCGACCCGGCCTACGCCTACGAATGCGCCATGAGCCCCGGGCCGTCGGCGCTGTCGGTGTTGCAAAATTGCGTGCGAGAACTGGAGGATGGCTTGAAGCCTGCCGGATTCCGTCCCGCGAGAGCCGCGAGCACCATCGGCCGCGCCAGGGGAAAAATCCGCGCAAGGCGCGCGCCAGACGCAAACAGAGATCCGCCTATCCAGGGAGGTAACGAGTGAGAATACTGACATGGAGCACCGCGCTCGCAATCCTGCTTCTGCCCGGGGCAGCCCCGGCCGGCTTCTGGGACAGCTACACGCGCTTCTGGGACGAGAAGATCGAACAGGTCATCGATCTCGACCTGTACGGCGCCTCGGCGCAGCTCCCCGAGGGCATCTTCAGCTTCAAGGTGGACTGGAACGACCGGGTGGCGGCCGGGCGCTACGGCAACCACCGGGAGAAGCAGCCCATCGTGCTGCCCATCAACTTCAACGGCCCGGACGGCAGCACCATGCTGGCCCTCGACCTGGGCGCCTCCGGGCGCGGCGGCGGCATCACCTTGCAGTTCTCCTACGGCATCACCGACATGCTCAACTTCTACATCGAGGTGCCGCTCATCTACATGAACGTGGAGATGCGCCCCAAGCTGCGCCACCTGTCGCCCGACGCCCAGATGGTGATCAACGGCTTCTTGCCGGCGGACTACCCGCACATTCAGAGCGAGTGGTTCGACGAAAGCGGCCGCACCACCGACCGCTACCTCAACGAGGCCTCGGAGTGGCTGCTCAACTACCTGCCGCGCCTGGGCCGGCCGGCGCTCATCTCGGGCGGCGACTACCCGCCGGAACTGGGCCCGGGCAAGGCCTACCACTCGGGCGGGGCGGTGCTGGCGGACATGAACCTGGGCTTCTCCTGGAACTTCTACCGCTCGAGCCGCTGGTCGGGGGCCTTCACCCCCCGGGTGTTCTTGCCCACCGGCAACCTGGCCGACCCCAACAGCTCGCTCACCCTGGGCACGGGGCCCGAGCTCGACCGGGGCGTGGGCTCGTTCGGGGTGAGCTTCACCCAGGACTACGACCTGCGGCTGTTCAAGTACAAGCACTGGGTGGACGTGGTGGTCACCGGCGAGTTCACCTACACCTACCGCTTCGCGGGCAAGCGCCGCTACCCGGACTTCCCCAAGCCCACCCCGGACGGCGAGCGCCTGCTGGACCTCTTGGACCCCGAGCGGCAGTACTTCCCCGACATGTCGGATCTCACCGGCAAGACCTACAAGGTCATCCCCGGCTCGAGCGTGCAGGTGATGGGCAGCCTCAGCGTCTCCGTGCTGTTCTTCGCCTTCTCGGCCAGCATCGGCTACGGCTACAACCAGGAGCCGGAGTTCCACGCCGACCGGCGCTTCGAGACCATGGTGCGCTCGCTGGAGATGGCCCTGGCCGGCCACATGGAGCTCATGAAGCTGACGGCCGGGGTGAACCTCTTGCCCTTCTACATCCCGCTGCAGATCACCTACCAGTACGAGCGCTCCATCGGCGGCCGCAACTCGATCTACTTCACCGACGATCACTGGCTGACCATCAAGGGCTTCTTGCCCACCCGGGTCTAAGGCGGAGGCGCGTCATGAAGAATCCAAAAACCTGCCTGTCGCTCGCGTCGTGGAGGTTCGACTGTACCCTCG
>JAAZNF010000057.1 GCA_012798435.1 Myxococcales bacterium
CGATCGGGCTGAACGGCGGCATCTTCATCATCAACGGGCAGACCGGGGCGATCCTGTCCTCGCTGCCCTCGAACGTGGAGGCCTCGGCCATCATCCCCCCCACCATCGTCAACCTCGACAACAGCGGCGGCCCGGAGATCGCCCTCGTCGGAACATGCACGGTGCAGGACGTGGAAGGCCACTTGCAACAACGCACCTGCTCCTTCGGCTTCGCCGGCGACCCGGCCACCCCGGAGATCCGCACGCTGTGGCGGGAGGTCAGTGACAACGTCACCTCGAGCGGCGGGGTCGCCGGTTTCGACTTCGAGGGCGACGGGTGGTACGAGCTCGTCCAGTGCGACGCCAGCGAGCTTGCCGCCTTCGCCGGGCTCGAGCGCCAGCGGCTGTTTTCGGCGCCGCGCGCTTCCACCTCCGCCTTTTCTGCGCCGGTGATCGCCGACACCGACAGCGACGGCCGCGCCGAGATCGTGCTCGCCCAGGACGGAGGAGTGATCCCGGTGAACCAGGGGTTGCTCGTCTTCGGCGAGACCTGGGCCGGCGCCCGCCGTATCTGGAACCAGTTCGACTACCACATCACCAACGTGCGCGAGAACGGCGTCATCCCGCGCTTTGAGCGCCCGCACTGGCTGGAGCTCAACGCCACCCGCACCACCCCGCCCCAATGCCGCTAGCTTGCGCGGCAACTACCTGGAACCAAAGCATAAAAACCCTCGTTCCGGCCGGGAAGGTATTTGCGGGATCCGGGAACAAATGAGCTAGAATGCCGGGCATGACCGGGTTCTTGCCTCGTGCCACACCACCACGGCTCAGCGTGCCCGACGAGCTGCTCGGCCGCTGCCGCGCAGGAGACCGCGATGCCTTTCGCGAGCTGTTTCACATCGCGTTACCGCACGTCCGGCGCATCCTGTACCGGCTTTCGGGCCCGGTCGACCTGGACGATCTCACGCAGCAGGCCTTTCTGGAGATCTTCCGCTCCCTCGGCCGCTACCAGGGGCGCGGCGCCTTCTCGAGCTGGGTGTTCGGCATCTGCCTGCGTCTTTCAAAAAAGCGCGCCCGGGGCCTGGGGCGTTTCCTCCGTTTTCGCGAGAGGCTGGCCGACGCGCTCGAGCCGGCGCAGCCGGCGGCAGACCCGGAGAGCCTGGAGCGGGCGCGCGCGGTGGAGCGGACGCTCGCAAGGCTTCCGTTCGAGCAGCGGACGGTGCTGGTGATGTTCGAGATGGAAGGCCATGGCGGCGGCGAGATCGCCGAGGCGCTGGGCATCCCCGAGGCGACGGTGTGGACGCGGCTCCACCGGGCGCGGCACCATTTCGCGAGGTTGTTCCCGTGGCCCCAAAAGTGAACTGCCGATTCTCCGAGCACGCGCAGCTTTTACTGGACGGCCGGCTGCCGGCCGAGCAGGAGCATGAGTTCCGGCTCCACCTCGAGGAGTGCCCCACCTGTCGCGGGGAGTTGAGCCGGCTCGAGTCCGTCCGAAAGCTCCTTTGCGACGCCGCCAGCGCACCGCCGCCGCCGTGCGATCGACAGGCGCTCGAGGCCGCGGTCCTCGGTTCGCCGCCGGCCCGGCGCTTCCGCTGGTGGATCCCGGCGCTGGGCACAGCCATGGCGGCGGCCGCGATGCTACTGTGGTTCTTGCTCCCGGGCGGCGTTCGTCCGCCCGCGCTTCCCGAGCCTCCGCCAATTCCGCAGGCGCCAATCCCGGCCCCGGCGCGGCAAGCCCTGGTCAGCTACTCCGGCTCGTTCATGGAACCCGCCGCCGCCGAGCAGACCCTCCCGGCCGTCGCCTTCGGAGAGGAGATCCAGGCCGGGCCGGTGGCGCCGCTCGCCTTGCGGCCGGCCGAGCGCATCTCGCTTGTGCTGTGGCCCGGGGCCCGTATCCGGCTCCAGGAGCGTCCGGATCGGTCCATCGAACTCCAGTTGCTCTCCGGGGAGTGCACGCTGCGCCGCCTCCCGGGCGCCGTTCCCTTGCGGATCCAGACGGGCGCGGTGGCGCTGTGGACGGTGGGAACCGTGTTGCACGTCTCCATGGACGCCCAGGGAACAGCGACCGCAGAGCTTCTGGAGGGCGAGCTCCAAGAGGAAGACGAGACGTCTTCCGCCCGCCGTCTGACGGCGCCGGTGGCCACGAGCTGGTCCGCGGGAAGACGGCAGCCCGACCGCGCGCCGTCTTCGCGGGCCGCGGAGGCCGTACGCTTTTCGAAGATCCTCGATCCGGCGACGCCGGGGGAGCTGGGGTGGGTCCAGGTGAGCAGCTCGCCGCCGGGCGCCGAGGTGTGGCTGGAAGACAACCGCCTGGGGCTCGCCCCGGTGCTGATCTCGCGCAGCGACGGGGAAGCGCTCGAGCTTCGGTTGCGCGCGGAGGGCCGGCGCGAGGCGCGAGCACACGTTCGCATCGAAGGGGGCCGGGTGCTGCGACAGCACCTCACCTTGGAGCCGCTGCCCGAGCCGCCCCCCCCCGCGCCCAGGCCGCCGGAAGACGCGCTGGCCCGCGCCCGCACGCTGCTGGCCGCGCACGAGGCGGAGGCCGCGGTGGCGTTGCTCGAGGGCCGCTTGCGTTCCCGTCCCGGCGACGTCGAGCTGCGCCTGCTGCTGGCCGATGCGCTGCGGCTCAGCCGCCGGCCCGAGCAGGCCCTGGACCACTACCGCCAGGTGGCGCGCACCAGCCGCGATCCCCACGTGCTGGAAGTCGCGCTCTTCGAGGCCAGCCGCATCGAACTGGACGTGCTGAATCAGCCCGCGCGGGCGCTGGAGACGCTGCTCGCCGCCCGGCGCATCCTGCCCCAGGGGCTGTTGCGCCAGGAGGTGGCCTTCCGCCTGGCGGAGTGTTACCTCAAGCTCTCCGACTTCGGCCGGGCCGTGCGGGCCCTGCAGGACTACCTGCGCCTCTACCCGCAGGGGACCCGCGCCGCCGAGGCCCAGAGGCTCCTTTCCGATCTCGCCGAGAAAGGGTGGAGGTGAGAACATGCGCGCCGATGCGAAGCGTTCGCCCATGACCGCCATGGCCTGGCTGTGCCTGCTGGGGGCCCTCGCCCTCCCCGGCCCGGCCCGGGCCGGCTGGAAGCTTCTGCAGTTCAACGCCGGCGACGGCAACGCCTTCGTGCAGATCTCCATGCCGGACGAGCGCGCCGCCTGCGCGGTGGGGGCCATCAAGGACGGCCAGGGGAACTCCAAGGGCCTGATCGCCTGCACCAGCGACGGGGGGCAGAGCTGGCGGCAGGTGAGCCTCACCGGCGGCCTGATGAACGTGCCGCTCGCGGTCCACATGACGAGCGCCCGCGTGGGCTACGCGGGCGGCTTGCGGGTGGACTCGTTCTTCCCGCTGGCCACGGTGTACAAGACCGAGGACGGGGGGCGAAGCTGGTCGCCGCTCACCCTGCCCGACAACCCCCAGGGCACCATCACGGCGCTGCACTTCGCCGACGAGCAGACCGGCGCGGCCGTCTCCGGCACCAATGTCTGGATCACCGGCGACGGCGGCCAGGGCTGGACGCTCTCGACGACCCCTGCCCTGGGGGGCGAACGCACCGTGAACGGGGTGCGGGTGCTGGATCGCCAGCGCATCTTCCTGGTGGGCGGGTACAACGGCCAAGAGGAAGATCCCTCCACCGGCCAGCCGGCCATCCCGCCCTCCGATGGCTTCATCCTCAAGACCGAGGACGGCGGCAACAGCTGGCGTTTTGCGCAGGAACACGTCTCCCAGGGATGCCTGTACCAGGTGACTTTCTCCGGCGCCCAGCAGGGCTGGGCGGTGGGCGGCGGCGGCGCGGGTCTCATCCTCCACACCACCGACGGTGGCGCCACCTGGAACCCCCAACCGGTCCCCGGGAGCGGGCAGATTCAGCCAGATTACGTGTACGGCGTGTCGTTCGTGGACGAGACGCACGGCTACGCCGTGGCCGGGTTCGGCGACGGCAACCCCATGGTGCTCACCACGGAGAACGGCGGCGCGGCCTGGACGGTGGACCCGAGCTACAGCCAGGATCTCTCCGGGCTCACCGGGATGGAGGCCTTCGCGCGCTACTCCCTCTTGTTGGCGTGTTCTTTTCCGATCCGCGACCGGGGCATGGTGGCCGGGAAGAACGGCCTGATCGTCGGTCTCTCGGGCGCGAGCTACTGCCCGGACAACGACGAGGACGGGCACGAGGATACGAGCTGCGGCGGCGACGACTGCAACGACAGCGATCCCCTGATCCACCCCGGCGCCGAGGAGCTGTGCAACGGCCGGGACGAGGACTGCGACGGCGTGCCCGACGACGGCATCGACTTTCTGACCGATCCCAAGAACTGCGGCGAGTGCGGCTTCAACTGCCAGCCGGCCCAGGTGTGCTGGGACGGCAAGTGCACCATGAACTGCCCGCCCCAGCTCACCCGCTGCGGCCAGCGCTGCGTGGACCCCCAGACGGACCCGGCGAACTGCGGCGGCTGCGACAAACCCTGCGACTTTGCCCACGCGGCCGCGACGTGCAGCGCCGGCACCTGCGTCATGGGCGCCTGTCAGAACGGCTTTTTCGACCTGGACAACGACAGCGCCAACGGCTGCGAGTACGCTTGCACCCCGAGCGGGGCGGAGGTGTGCGACGGCACGGACAACGACTGCGACGGCAAGACCGACGAGGATCTGACCGGCTGCCGGCCGGACGGCGGTGCCCCCGACGGGGGGAGCTCCGACGGCGGCGGCGGTGACGGTGGCGGCGGTGACGAGGTGACGGACAACGGCGGCTGCGGGTGCGGCAACGGTCTCGGCGCGCCCTGGGCGCTCGTGCCGCTGTGCGCGGCCCTGGCGTGGGCCCTTCGACGAAACCACTCTTCCACAAGGAGGCAGGGATGAGGATGCGAATCGCGCTGGCAGTCATTCTTTCGCTCGCGACGGCCGCCCTTCTGGCGGCCTGCGACGACAGCAAGGTGGGCAAGGTGCTGCCCCGGGCTTCGCTGCAACAGGACTGGAACGGCGACAGCGTGCTCGAGGCGTTGCCGGCCGATCCCACCCAGGCGGCGGACTACCTCATCGACTTCGGCAAGGTGGTGGTGAAGCAGCGCGCCAGCCGGGCCATCGTGATCCGCAACCTGGACGTGGCCCAGGCCAAGCTCCTCATCACCGCGGTGCGCCTGGAGAACGCCAGCGCCGACTTCATCCTGGATCCGCCGATGCTCACCGAGCTGGAGCCGGGCCAGGCCACCACCTTCGCAGTGCTGTACGTGCCCCAGGAAGACGGCGCGGATAGTGGCCAGGTGGTGGTCGAGACGAACGACCCCGACCACAAGATCATGACGCTGCGCCTGGTCGGAGAAGGCGTCACCCCGGACGTGCAGGTGTGCCTGGTCGAGGGCGGGGTGGAAGTGTGCAACGATCAGGTGGCCCCGGCCAACCTCAAGATCGACTTCGGCATGAACGATCTCGGCGACCTGGTCTCCCGCGAGTTCTTGGTGCGCAACCTGGGCGTGTACGAGCTCACCGTGCAGGCGGGCGGCGGCCGGGGCGGGGTGGACCTCGCGCCCGGCGCCAGCTCGGAGTTCGCCATCGAGCCCCGGGCCTGGAGCGGCGTGCTGCAGCCGCAGAGCACTCAGCGCTTCACCGCCAAGTACGCGCCCTTCGACGGCGGCACCGACAACGCGCGCATCGAGATCGCCTCCAACGACCCCGACGAGGGGTTGGTGGCAATCGAGATCGTCGGCAACGGCCTGGCGCCCAAGATCTGCCCCCAGCCGCCCTTCATCGTGGACTTCGGCACGGTGATGGTGGGCAGCACCACCGACAAGACCTACCGTTTCACCTCCTGCGGCAACCAGACCCTGACCATCACCACGCTGGCCATCGACTCCGGCAACCATGGCTTCTTCACCTTCGCGGCCTCGCAGGGTACGCCCTTCGATCTGGCGCCGGGCGCGAGCTTCGACGTCCAGATGCGTTTCAAGCCGACCTACGAGGGGGCCTTCGCCGGCAAGCTCACCATCCGCAGCAACGACCCCAACTCCGGCGAAGGGTACATCGACCTCGTCGGCAAGGCGGTGCCCACCCCGATGTGCGAGCTGGTGGCGCTTCCGGCGACGCTGGACTTCGGGCAGGTATCGACGAGCGGGTTCGCCACCAAGCCGCTGACGTTGCGGAACCAGGGGACCAAGGAGTGCCAGGTCACGGGCATGACCGGGCCGACGGGGTCGGCGGCGTTCACGGTGCCG
>JAAZNF010000058.1 GCA_012798435.1 Myxococcales bacterium
ATACAAATAAAAACAAACAACTATAAAGACACAAAATCAGCAGACAATCTGTGAAAATTGGCCTTCTGTCCGGATTTCGAACACCGTGTCCGAAATCCGGACGGAGGAAACCGGGGGAAACCGGGGTGGGTGGAACCAAAAGCAAGCAAACCAAAAGCAAACCAAAAGCAAACCAAAAGCAAACCAAAAGCAGAACAACACCTGAAGCAGTGTCTCAGGTAGAGAAACACCACCAGACACAAAAAACCCACCGAAAATAAGAAATCATCAGCTCGTTGGATCGTTCGCTGCGGCGTCTACTGCGACGCGAGCGCAGCGTCCGCCACCGGCCCGTTCGAGAGCACAAGCCAGGCCGAGCCGAGCCAGGTGCGTAGGGCCGAGCCTTGATCGTTCTGACCCTGGATCTCGATCGTGTACTCGACCATGGTGTCCGGGCTCTGCGCCTCGGGCAATCCGCTGATGGTAAGCGGGAACGGGTCTGGGTGCAGCTCCGGCTCGTACACCACGAACCCCGAGCGCACCAGCTGGTAGTCCGCCGCGCGGCGTACGGAAAAGGCCAGACGGGTGATGCCGCCCACCCGGCCCCAGTCGGCCGGGGCGTTGCGGGCGATGATGGTGCCGGGGGCGAGGTTCGAAGTGCGCACGAGCCGAAGCTCGATCTGCTGGTTGGGCGAGCTCTTTCCCACGGAGAAGGGCGCGCTGGTAGCCTGCGACAGGATCCCCTTCACGTCAGTGGACGAGTCCCACATCACCACGCTCACCGTGATTCCGTCGTCTGGAGGAAGGTCGGGGTAGGCGATCTGGCCGATGGCGCAGGCGTTGCCGCCGGAGTCGGTGAAGAACTGGCCGAACTGGTCGAACTTCCTGCGCTGGCCCGTGAGTTGCACGAAGAACTCGAGGTGCGAGCCGCCCAGGCAGGGCCGGGAGCCGTCCTCGGTGATCTCCAGCCGCACCTCGGGGTGGTTGGCACCGCAGGCGCCGAGGAATCCCGTGGTGGCAATCAGCGTAAGGAATGCGAGGCGCAGGTGCGTCATGGCTGGATCACCAACGTCCAGGTGGTCTTGGGCTGGAGCAGCCACACCGTGAGCCCGGTCGCGCCGCCGGCCACCACCGCGCCGGCGATGGTCCAGAACCACCAGCTCTTGTACCAGGGCGTCGAGGGACCGCCGTCCTCCGCGCGCGAGCGGGATTCATCATCGAGCTTCGGCACGGCCGGGCCGGCGATCCCCGAAGGCGGCAGGGGGATGAAGTCGTCGCCGCCCGTCTTGCGCGGGGGCGGTACGGTCACCGGTCCCGCGGGCGAGGCCGGGCCCGCCGCGGCTACGGGCGCTCCCTCGAAGGTGCGCAGCGTTCGCAGCGCATCCAGGATCCTCACCAGCGCCTCGAGCTTCTTCTCGTAGCCGTCGGGGCGGTTGCCCAGGTTGAATATGCGCGCTCGTGCCACCGACTCGGGTGCGATGGAGACGAGCCGCATGCCCAAGAGCAGGTTGGGGCCCTCGCGCGAGAGCTGGACGAACAAGAACCCCGAGCTGGCGAGGTGCCGCCCGAGCTCGCGAAGCTCCTGCCACAGGCTCGGGGGCAGGGTCTCGGCCGGCCCGATGATCTCCAGAAGCTCCGCCGAGGGCTTTTTCTTCCACTCGGGCACGAGCTGAGCGCGCACCGTTTCGGGAGCGATGCCGTCGGGGATGTGCAGCGTCCAGGGGGCGTAGCCTGGGAGCTCGAGCCGCACGAAGTGGTGGCCCGGATACACGGGGATGTCCGCGGCCGGGGTGCGCCCCGCGGCCGCGCCGTCCAGGTACGCCACCGCGCCTTCGGGCCGCGAGACGATCTGGAGCCGCACCGGCCGTCCCGACAGGATCTCGCGCCGGGACTTGTCGAAGGCGGCCAGCGTGTCGGGCGGGTACTCCTTGGGAGAGAGCGCGAAGTTGGGGTCGTGCGCGGCCAGCCAGCGGAACTGCTCGGCCGCACCGCGGAGGTCGCCGCGGGCGTACAGCGAGAGCCCCAGGAAGAGGTGGAGGTCGCGCAGCGCCGCGGCGGAGCGCACTTCGGCCCCGCAGTATCCCTCCAGTGCCGAGGCCTCGCGCAGCCGGTCCAGGGCACGGTTGATCTGCAGGCCCAGGTAGGCCTTGCGCCCCTCGGCCACCTTGCGCTCGAACTCGGCGGCGCACTCCTCCAGCCCGGTGCCGCGCGCGCCGAACACGGCCCGGCCCACGCAACGCCCCGATAGCACCTGTACCTCGTACTTGCCGCGGATCTGGCGCGCCAGCGTGGCCAGCACCCGGTCCTGATCCTCCAGGGCCACGTCGCGGGACGGGAGCAGGATCACGCTCAGCTTGGGCCTCTGCTGCGGGGCGGCCTGGACAGCCGCCCCCGACAGGATGAGCCAAAGGATGAGCAGCCGCCGGTGCATGCGTCCTTCCCTGCCGATAATATCGGCGCCCCGCCGTGCCCGTCAAGAAATCCCGCGCCTTCCGTCGCCGAAAGAAAATTGCATGCGGCAAACGCGAGACTGGGTTACACTCCACCGATGAGTTCGAACATGTGCAAGAGCGCCGCCGCCTCCGAACGCCCCGAGCCCGCCTCGCTCGATCCGCGCCAGGTCGAGCCCGGCGAGACCCGGCGGAATGTGCTACGCTGGCTCTACCTGCCCTACGCCTGGCTGGTGTTCATCCCCTTCCTGGCGGTGAGCACCATCTTCTGGGGCACCATGGCCGTACTGACCAGCCTGGTGAGTCAGCGCCTGGCCTTCCATTGCGGCACCGTGTGGTCCTTCTGCCTGTGCCTGGTCAACTTCACCTGGGTCCGCGTGCGGGGACGACAGCACCTCGTCCCGGGCCAGAGCTACGTCATCGTGAGCAACCACCAGAGCCACTTCGACATCCTGGCCTTCTACGGATTCTTCGGCCGGCAGTTCCGCTGGGTGATGAAGCAGGAGCTGCGCAAGGTCCCCGGCCTTGGCTGGGGCTGCGCCGCGGTCGGGCACATCTTCATCGATCGAGCGGACCGCGAACGCGCCATCGCCAGCCTCAACGCGGCCCGCGAGAAGCTCAAGGGCGGCGTGTCGGTGATGTTCTTTCCCGAGGGGACGCGCAGCCGGGACGGGCGCATGCGGCCCTTCAAGAAGGGCGGTTTCGTGATGGCGCTGGAGATGGGCTTGCCCATCCTGCCCGTGACCATCTCCGGCTCGCGGCGGGTGCTCCCCGGACACACCCTGCGCCTGCTGCCGGGCCGGGTCGACATCACCATCCACCCGCCGATCCCGGTCGCCGGGCGTACTCTGGAATCCCGCGACGAGCTCATGCAACGGACGCGGGAGGTGGTCCGCTCGGCGCTCACGCCCTGGGAGCGTGAGGAGCCCGGTTTGACACAAGCGCCGGGGTGATGGTATGCACCGAACAACTCCTTTCCTGCGAGGGGGAATCATGAAAGCAAGGATTCCCGTTCGGTCGCCCCTGGCTGCGCTGGTTTTCCTGCCGCTCATCGTCGCCTGCGGCAAGCCCGTGGATAAGCTGTGGGAGTTTCCCACCAGCTCCCCGCTGTACTCGACCCCGCTGGTGGTCGGCGACTTGGTGATCTTCGGCTCGGAGAGCGGTGTGCTCCACGCGGTGGACAAGAAGGGACAGGCGCGCTGGCAGTTCCAGGCGCCCAGCGCCCAGATCTTCGCCCACCCGCAGAGCGACGGCAAGCTCGTCTTCTTCGGCACCACCAACCAGACCTTCTACGCGGTGGACCTCAAGGGGCAGCTCCGCTGGCAGGTCGCCGCCCGAGAGCGCATCAAGTCGGATCCGGCGGTGGTCGAGGGCGTGGCGTACTTCACCAGCTACGACGGCCACGTCTACGCGGTGAACGCCGAAAACGGCAAGCGGCGCTGGCAGTTCCCGGCCGCCGATGCCAGCCCGGCCGCCGAGGAGAGCCTGATCCTGACCGTGGCCAAGGCCGGGGCCTGGCTGAACGCCGCGGCGTTCGAGGTCAAGAACCTGGAGGCCAGGCTCTCCGAAGCCATCAAGGGGCGCAAGGACAAGGCCCTCACCCTCAACCTCGAGCCCGGCTTGCCCGCCGCCCAGGTCGCCAAGGTGAAGGCCGCCGCCGCCAAGGCTGGCTTCGACCCGGTGGCGGTGCTGGCCCTGCGCGAGGGGGAAAGTTTCCAGGCGCCCCTGGTGCCGCCGCCGCCCAAGCCCGTCGAGCCGGCCGTGAAGCCGGCCGAGTTCTCCTACGCCGCGCCGGTCATCCGCGATGGCGTGCTGTACGTGGGCAACCTCGACGGATTCATGTACGCCCTGCAGACCGCCGACGGCACGCTGAAGTGGCGCTTCCAGGCCGGCGAGGGGATCACCTCCACCGCCTGGGTCGAGGGCGGGGTGGTGTACTTCGGCTCCAAGGACGACCACGTGTACGCGCTGGAGGCGGCCAGCGGCGTGCAGGTCAAGTGGAAGAAGAAGACCAGCGGCGACGTGCTCAGCTCCCCCCGCGTCCGCGACGGCGTGCTGGCCATCGGCAGCAACGACGGCAACTTCTACCTGCTGGACGCCGCTACCGGCCAGGAGAAGTGCCACTTCACCGCCGCCGGCCCGATCATCTCCTACGGGGTGTTCTGGGAGGACTGGATCTTCTTCGGCGCCGGGCAGGGCGACGGCTCGGTGTACGCCATCGACCACAACTGCCAGAAGGTCTGGTCGTACAAGACCGGTTACAAGATCGAGAGCGACCCGGTGATCGACGGCGACACCATGTTCGTGACCTCCGGGGACATGAAGCTGTACGCCTTCAAGCTCAAGAAGCCCTGATCCATCCTCGCGCGCCCGCCGCCACCCGCCCACCACGCCGGTCTCCTTTTGGGGAGCCGGTGCGGGATGCTGCTTGTTGATGTCTTCTGCGCGTGGATAAAGCCGTACACGCGGGACGTTGCTTGGTCTGTTTTTGCCAAAGCCCGGCTGCCGTCAAGGGCGAGTGTGGCGAGTCGCGAAGCGCTCCCGAATCTCCCGGGTAAGATTCGGCCCCACTGATTCCGCGATAGGTTTTTTACGCGAAGGGGTGACGCCGAGGGGGTCCCCGGCGAACGATCTTTCGGGAGAGAGCCGGGGGAAGAGGCGGCAGGACCCGTTCGCGTTATCCGAGCATTAGGGAAGCGATCGCAGACCCTTGACCGCGTAAGCCGAGCGAAGGCCATGGGAGCGCTAGAAAAAAAGGAAAGGCGCGTCACGAGAAGGAGTACTTGAAGTCCTGCCGGTCGAAGCGCTCCTCGATGATGGCCAAAGTGTCCTCGGCGATCACCAGCTCCTCGTTGGTGGGGATGACCAGCGCCTTCACCAGGCTGTCCTGGCGGCTGATGTCCGCCTCGAACTCGCCGCCCACCGCCTCGGCGTTGCGGGCCCGGTCGATCTCCAGGCCGAGGAACTCCAGGCCCCGCAGCACCCGCTCCCGGATGGCGGGCGCGTTCTCCCCCACGCCCGCGGTGAACACCACCGCGTCCAGGCCCTCCATGATGGCGGCGTAGGCCCCGATGGCCTTCTTGAGGTTGTGGATCTCGATGTCCAGAGCCAGCCGGCAGCGCTCGTCGCCGGCGGCCGCGGCCTTCTCGATGTCGCGCCGATCGGAGAACTGCCCGGTGATGCCGAGCAGGCCGCTGTTCTTGTTGAGGATGCGGTCCATCGCCTCCGGGGAGAGTTTCTCCCGCTCCATGACGTAGAGCGGCACCGCCGGATCGATGCTGCCGCAGCGGGTGCCCATGACCAGGCCCTCGAGCGGCGTGAACCCCATGGTGGTATCGACCGACTCGCCAGCCTGGACCGCCGCGGCCGATGCGCCGTTGCCGATGTGCAGCGTGACCAGCCGCAGCGCAGAGAGCGGCCGCCCGAGCAGGGCAGCCGCCCGGTGGGCCACGTACAGGTGGCTGGTGCCGTGGAAGCCGTAGCGGCGGATGTGCAGGCGCTGGTACCAGTCGTAGGGCAGCGGGTAGACGTAGGCCTCCGGCGGCAGGCTCTGGTGGAAAGCCGTGTCGAACACCGCCACCTGCGGCACCCCGGGGAGCAGGGAGAGCGCCGCCCGGATGCCGGCCAGGTTGGGCGGGTTGTGCAGCGGGGCAAGCGAGGACAGCTCCTCCACCGCGGCCAGCATCTCCGGGCTGATGCGCGCCGAGCGGGCGAACCGCTCTCCCCCGTGCACCACCCGGTGCCCCACCGCGCGCAGCGCCGAGAGGTCCACGAGCGCCGCGCCCTCGCCCTGGGTGAGGGTCTCCAGCACCCAGGCCACCGCCGCGCCGTGGTCGGGGCAGGGCCGCTCGGCCCGCGTCTCCTGGCCGCCCTGCCGGTGTTTGAGAACCGCGCCCTGCTGCGCCACTCGCTCCACGATGCCCCGGCAGAGAAAGGAGGCGCTCTCGGGGTGGTACAGGGAGTACTTGACCGAGGACGAGCCGCAGTTCAGGGTCAGAACGCTCATGGGTTTCTCCTGGTGAAAGACGACCTGCCGCCTGCGCAATCTAGGCACAGGGTCTCAGTGCGATCAAGCGAGCGGCGGGAAGGGAGAGAAGGATCAACCGCCAGGGCACTGGGGTGCGGCCAGCGCATCCAGACGGCTCTGCGAGGGGGCGGCGCCGAGATCGCAGGCGACACCCGGCGCGGGTCCACCCCGGTCGTCCAGCGCCGTGACCCCCGGGCACGGGCGCCCCGCCAACACCGAGGCCGCCTGCAGTAGGGCCTGCTCGGTCTGCTCTCCGACCAGACGCGCGGTCTCCCGGCCCTGGGCATCCAGGAACACGAACGTCGGCACGCCCAGCAGGCGGTAACGCTCGCGGTAGTGCGAGTTTTCCGGCGCGGTGACATCGATGATCCGCATCGAGACGGAGTGACTTACGCAACGCCGCGCCAGGTCCTCGACGAGCGGCTTCATGCGGCGACAGACGGGGCAGTCCGGAGAAGAGAAGAAGATCATCTCCGGCCCGGCGGCCGCGGGCGCTGCCGCTTGCGCGAGGGAGTGCTCGCAGGGGCCGGCCTGGCCTGACGGCGTCAAGGCGCTCTGGCCCATGCCGACGGCGATGACGAGCAGTATCCCGCCGAGCGCGATCTCGACCGGCCGAAAATACTTTCCGGCGCGGGAGACGAGCCGTTGCATCCGGTCGGCGAAGGCGGCGATGGCGACGAGCGGCGTGGTGAGGCCGAGGCCGAACACGCCCAGGTAGAGCGCCCCCTCCAGGGGATTCGATGTCTCCAGCGCGGTGTAGGTGAGGACCGCTCCCAGCACGGGGCCGATGCAGGGCGACCAGCCGGCCGCGAAGGCCGCACCGAGAAGAAGCGACTTCGTGGCCACGGCGCCACGGCTCATGTCCGGGCCCCTGGCCGAGAGCGACCTCTCCAGGATGGGGATCTCGATGACGTGGAGGAACTTGAGCCCGAAGAGCAGGATGAGCACGGCGCCGATCCCCATGAACACGGAACGGTTCTCCGCGATGAACCCGCCGGCGAATGACGCCGACATGCCCAGGGCCACGAACACCAGCACGAAGCCGAGAGAGAACAGGACGGCGCGGGTGACGAGCCGCGACTTCTGAGCGGCGCTCGCTGCCGATCCACCCATCAAGGTCGCAAGGTAGATCGGCACGAGCGGCAGTACGCAGGGAGTGAAAAGCGCGAGGAATCCAGCTCCAAATATGCCGAGAAGTCCTATGTCCATATCGTTCCTCTCGTTGCAAAAAGATTCTCCAGTCCCGAGGCACATTCAATCCTCGTGCCAAAACCGGATTTGTCTTTGTGGGTAAAACGTACTAATATCATATATTTATTGATTAAACGGGATTTTTGCTGGCGTCATTTTGAACGAGAGCAGAATTGAAAGTGTTGCAGTGTTGCGTATTTATGAATATGCAACACAAGGACGTTGCAAAGGTGGAACATGTCGGGAAACGCATTCTCCCTCGTAGATTTTCTTTCGAAGAACCCGTCCAGGCTCGCCGAGGTCCTGGAGCGCGCCGGGGACGCGACCTTCGCGGTCGACGCCGCCCAGAACGTGGTTTTCTGGAGCCGGGGTGCCGAGAACCTCACCGGCTTTTCGGCCGCCGAGGTCATGGGGCGTCACTGTCTGTCGGGCTTCCGCTGCGAAAACTGCCTCTCCGGCTGCGGATTGCTGGCCGGTGGCGCGGTAGCCGAGGAGCGCGTGCGGCTGGTTGCGCGTGACGGGCGGGTGCTCCAGATCCGCCGTGACAGAGTGGCTCTTTTGGACGAGCAGGGGAACACGGTGGGCGGGCTCGAGATCCTGCATGACGAGACGGCCCTCTCGACTCAGGTGGCGACGTGTTGCGCGCAGAAAGAGGAAATCCGCGCTCGGGAGCGCCTCCAGGCGGCGGTGCTGGGCAGCATCCGCGAGGGCGTGATCACCATCGACGGGGAGTATCGCATCACCAGCTTTTCGCGTCGTGCCGAGGCACTCACCGGGATCCGCGCCGAGCGGGTGCTGGGCCGGTTCTGCCACGAGGTGATCGGCTCGCGCCTGTGCCAGGAGGACTGCCCGGCGCGTCACTGCCACGCCACCGGCGAGGCCGAGGCCTCGCGCGAGACCGAGATCGCCCTCCCCGACGGGATCCTGCTCCCGGTAGGGGAGATCGCGGTGCCGCTCCAGGGCGAGCAGGGCCAGCCGCTCGGGACGGTGATCATCCTGGAAGATCGCCGGCCCTTCCTGGGTGCCGACTCGGAGGGGGACGGCACCTCCTTCGAGGGGATGATCGGGCGCTCGAGCGCCATGCGGCGCGTCTTCCACATGATCGAGCAGGTGGGCCCGACGGACGTCACCGTGCTGATCGCGGGCGAGAGCGGCACCGGCAAGGAGATGGCCGCCCGGGCCATTCACCAGCACTCGCCGCGGAGTAGCCGGCCCTTCGTGGCGGTGAACTGCGCGGCGCTACCGGAGAACCTTCTGGAGAGCGAGCTGTTCGGGCACGTGCGGGGCGCGTTCACCGGCGCGGTGCGGGATCGCGCCGGACGGATCGAGGAGGCTGAGGGCGGCACGTTGTTTTTGGACGAGATCGGCGAGCTGCAACCGGCGCTGCAGGCGAAACTGCTGCGCTTCCTCCAGGAGCGCGAGTACCAGCGGGTGGGCGAGAGCCGCACCCGGACCGCCGACGTGCGCATCCTGGCGGCCAGCAACCGGGACCTGTCGCGAGACGTGGCGGAGGGGAGGTTCCGCGAGGATCTCTATTACCGCATCCGGGTGATCCCCATCACCCTGCCGCCGCTCCGTGAACGTCCCGAGGACATCCCGCTCCTGGCCGTCCGCCTGTTGGAGAAGATCGCTGCTTCGCGAAAGCGCCCCGGCATGACCTTCACGCCGCAGGCACTGCAGCGCCTGATGCGCCACGCCTGGCCGGGCAACGTGCGAGAGCTCGTCAACGCCCTGGAATACGCGGTGGCCCTCTGCCCCGCGCGCCGCATCCGCGCCGAGGATCTCCCCCCGGAGACGGCCGCCGCCCGCGGGCGGTATCGCATCGCGGCCGCGGCGCCACAGACCGAGGAGGCGCGCATCCGCGAGGCGCTCGAGCGCGCCGGCGGCAACCGCACCCGGGCCGCGGCCTCCCTGGGAATGGACCGAGTCACCCTGTACCGGAAGATGAAGAAGTACCGGATCGAGCCGGCGCTCAGTAGATCCCGAACTTCTCGCGCAGCACGGCCTGCTGGCGATCGAGATCCTTCACGCGGCTCATGAGCACACGGGCCCGGCCCTCGAGCGCCTGGAGCTCGGAGATGTTCCTCTGCACCACCGCGTCGCGGAGATCCCGCAGGATGTCCACGCTGTCCTTCATCACACCAAGCGTCGTTTTGTGGATCTCCCGGCACGGCTCCGGCACCGAGAGCTTGCGGACCTCTTCGTAGGCCTTCTCGGCATCCGAAACCAGCTCGTCGAAGTCGGCAGTGTTGCCCTGGGCCAGGTTGCCGGTCAGCCGTTCCGCGAACTGCTGCGGCCCCACGCCCACCGGGCCTCGCTGCAAGGTGGCCAGCCTCAGGAAATACTCGCGCACGGCCTCCGCCTCGCTGACCCCGGCCTTCCCGGGCGCGGCCGGCGCCGGCGGCGCCGCCGCCGGGGGTATCGTGGGCGGGGGTGAGGCCGGCGGCGGGCCCTTCTCCTGGTGCAAAAGGAGCAGGATCTGATTGCCTTTCCGGATGATGCTCCCCTCCCGATTGCCGTCGGTGATGACGACGCCATCCGGGCCGTCCTCGATGCGTAGCGCTCCTTGCGGAGCCGGGGCCGGCGCTTCCGGTGCCGGCTTCTCGACGAGCGCGGGCTTTTCGGGCGCGGCGGGCTCGTCGGACGGCGCCATGACCGGGCCCGCCACGGGAGCGGCGCTCTCTGGCTTGGCCTGCTTGCCCAGAAGATAACCGACGACCCCGATCGAGCCCATCAGCGCGAGGAGCAAGACGATCGCCGCCACCCAGAAGCCCTTGCCCATGCCTGTTGCGTGTCTCCGATCCACGGAGTCCTCCCATGTGTGAAGCACCGCTCGCGCAGTGTAGCACAATCGGTGCAACCTCCCAATCTGATTGTGCTCGGCTGAATTCTCCGCTAGGATTCCTGCGTCGGATTGTCCGAAAGGAGATCGCATGAGCCATCGCATGACCCGCCGTGAATTCCTGGCCACGAGCGCCCTGGCCGGCGCGGGTCTGGCGCTTTCCCGGACGCCGCTTTCGACGGCCGCCGAGACTCCGCTCGCCGTGAAGGTCTCCGGCGCCGGCGTCCCCGGGGACCTTTCGGCAGCCGTCAAGGCCGCCCTCGATCCGCTGGGAGGCATCGGCGCCTTCGTGAAGAAGGGCCAGACGGTGATGCTCAAGCCGAACATGGGTTTCCCTACCCCTCCCAGTCAGCGGGCCACCACCTCGCCCGAGCTGGTCAAGGCGGTAGCCCGCCTGGTCCTCGAGGCCGGCGCCAAGCGCGTCACCGTGATCGACAACCCGGTGCGCCGCCCGGAGGCCTGCCTGGAGCTGGTGGGCATCAAGCAGGCCTGCGAGCCGCTGGGTGTCAAGACCTTCCTGCCCACCTCCGAGAAGCTCTTCATGGAAAAGGACATCCCGCGGGGCGTGGTCCTCAAGAAGACCGACGTGTTCCGCGAGGCGCTGGAGGTGGACGTCCACATCGCCCTGCCCATCGCCAAGTCGCACATGGCCACCGGATACTCGGGCACCCTCAAGGGGATGAT
Source organism: Myxococcales bacterium (assembly GCA_012798435.1). GTDB lineage: Bacteria > Myxococcota > B64-G9 > B64-G9 > B64-G9 > JAAZNF01. The sequence continues at coordinate 11,174 of JAAZNF010000058.1, forward strand.
GGGGCTCATCCTGGACCGGGAGAGCTTCCATTCGCGCTTCGACATCAACCAGGCCATCGCCGACCTGAACACGCTCCTGCGCGCGAACCTGGTCATCCTGGATGGCCTTTCGGTCATGACCACCGATGGCCCCGCCGGGCCCGGCGAGCTGGTGACCTGCAACGCCATCGTGGCCGGCACCGATCCGGTGACGGTGGACGCCCTGGGCGTGAAACTCGCCCCGCTCTACGGCCGCAACGTGAAACCCACCCAGGTCAAACACCTGCTGGCCGCCGAGAAGCTCGGCCTCGGCGCCATCTCTCCGCCGGCGGGCCGGATCCTCGAAGTGACGCTGTAGGCCGGCCGCGCTCTCCGATGATGGCCATGCTCGTCTGTGCGGGGTGGGGGGCAGTTTTTTTCCGGCGGCGATCGGAATATCATAGGGGAGCATTGGAGGCCGTCCATGCGCTACCTGTGCCTGGGACTATCGATCCTGACCGTCGGCCTGGCTGGTTGCGCCGATTCGATCGGCGGGCCCAACCGTCCGCCGCACGCCGAGGCCGGGCCGGACATAGGCATTCTCATGGGCCAGACGGCCACGCTGGACGGGACCGGCAGCGTCGATCCCGATGGGGACACGCTCGCGTTCTCCTGGCGCCTGCTGGCAGCCCCGCCGAGCGCGTTCAGCGGCGGCGCTCTGCAGCAGGGACCGGAGGCAGAGCTGCCGGCGGGCCTGGCGCGGCTTACGCCGACACGGGAAGGGCTGTGGCTGGTCGGGTTGCAAGTGAGCGACGGCCGGGCCGAGTCGGACCTGGACACGGTCGCGGTCGCGGTGGCCGGCCAGAGTTGCGAAAGCGACGAGGAGTGCGACAACCACCTGGCCTGCGACGGCCTCGAGCGCTGCGTGGACCTGCGCTGCCGCTCGGGGACGCCGGTGGACTGCTCCTCCCTCGACGGTGTTTGCGTGGTGGGCGCGTGCCGCGAGCCCGCCGGAAGCTGCGGCGTGGCGAACCGCGAGGACGGCACGGGTTGCGACGACGGGTTGTTCTGCACAGTCCGCGACGCCTGCACGAGCGGTGTGTGCACCGGGGAGGCGCGGGAATGCGCGAGCTTGAACCCCTGTCTGGAGGGCTTCTGCGACGAGGACAAGAAGTCGTGCGACACTCGCGCCCGGCAAGAAGGAGCCGCCTGCGAGGATGGGAAGTATTGCACCGTGAACGAAACCTGCCAGCAGGGCCAGTGCCAGGGCGGCACTCCGCGCGATTGCAGCGCCGCCGGGGGGGCCTGCGTGGACGGCTCCTGCGACGAGAGCCAACAGAGGTGCGTGGGCGATCCGCTTCCCGACGGCGCGCTATGCAACGACGAGGACCGCTGCACGGAAAACGACGCCTGCGGCGGCGGTGTTTGCTCGGGCACGCCCATCGACTGCTCGGCGCTCGCTGACGACTGCCACACGGCATTCTGCGACGGCGCGACCGGCGAGTGCCGGGTCGATCCATTGACCGACGGTACCCCCTGCCAGACGGGCCTCTTCTGCGTCCAGGGCAAGACCTGCCAGAGCGGCGTGTGCCAGGGCGGCACCCTGAGGGATTGCTCTTCTCTGGCCGACTACTGCAACGCCGGTGTCTGCGACGAGGGCTTGCGCGACTGCCGCAAGCAACCCGATCGCGAAGGCGACGCCTGCCAGGACGGGCTGTTCTGCACCATGGCCGAGGTCTGTGACGATGGGTTGTGCACCCACGGTATACCGCGCACCTGCCCGCCGTCGGACGTCCCCTGTCGGGAGACTTTTTGTAGCGAGTCGCTCGGCGGCTGCGACGTGCGGATCGCGCCCGACGGGGCGGTGTGCGATGACCCTTCGCGTTGCGCGACCGGCGGCGTCTGCCAGGCCGGCGTTTGCGTCGGGGGCACGGACACCTGTCCGCTGGGGTGCAACACCTCGGTCCAGCCCGCCCGCTGCAACCACCTGGACGTCTCCAACCTGGGCCAGGTCCCGCTCTGCCAGGTGGGTCTGCCCGTCTTTCAGGGAGCGCCCGGTGTGACGGTGACCTTCGACACCGGGACGGGCCAGATCGACGGCCAAGCCGTGCCGAACTTCTTGGCCGTGCCCCAGGCCGACCCCGATGCTCCGGAGTTGGGTGTGTTCGCCTTCAACTCGTTTTCGCTCCCGGCGACCGCCATCCTCCGGGTGCAAGGTTCGCGCGCGCTGGTGCTCCTCTCCTGCGGTCCAGTGGACATCCAGGGGGTGATCCGGGCCACGGCGTCGGGGCGGACACCGGGGCCGGGCGGCTTCCTCGGCGCGGCGGCGGCGTATGAGGCGATCAATGCCGGCCAGGGCTACGAAGCGGGAGCCGGTGGGGCGGGCCGGCGCGAGGAAAGCTATCCCTACCGCCAGAGCGGCGGTGGCGGCGGCGGGTTCGGCGCGGCCGGAGGCAAGGGTGGCGACGGCGTCAACGGCGGCGATCGTCTCGCCGGTGGAAGCGCCGGACAGCCCAACGGGACCCCCGAGCTCATCCCTTTGCTGGGCGGCAGCGGCGGTGGTGGCGGCGGCAGTTTCGCCACCTCAGCGCCGGGTGGCGGCGGGGGCGGCGCAGTCCAGGTGAGCAGCGAAAGCACGATCACCATCGGCCCGCAAGGCGGGATCTGGGTGGGCGGTGGTGGCGGCGGTCTGAGCTCGGCCAACAACTACGGCGCTGGCGGCGGCGGAGGCGCGGGCGGGGGCATCTTGCTCGAGGCGGCGCTGGTCGAAGTCCAGGGCACGTTGGCGGCCAACGGCGGCGGGGGCGGTGGCGGCCGGACCGAGTATACGCCCTGGGGACATTACTGTTCCTCGAACACGCCGCAACCCGGACAGGCCGGCCTGTTCTCGGATGAGCGCGCACAGGGCGGCGCGGATTGCTCGGGAACGGGGACGGCACCGGACGCCGGCGAGGGCGGCGATGGCGGTGCGAGCGTGTTCTTCGCGGGAGATGCCGGTCAGGACGAGGGCGTGGGGGGTGGGGGCGCCGGCGGGGTGGGCCGCATCCGGCTGAACAGCAGGAACGGAACCCAGGTCAACTTGACCGGGATTTCGAGCCCCGCCTGCGGCGCACAGAACAGTCCCTGTACCACGGGTGCTGTCTCCATCTGGTAGTTTTCTGGTAGTTATCGGAGAATTCGGGCGTCAGTGGGCGACAGGGGAATCAGTGGGGAATCACCGTAATCACCGAATCACCGGGGCCTGTCCCCAAGTTTTTCCCTTGTGATTCAATCGGCTGCAGACGCAGAGACCACCCCTCGAAAAAAACCATTATTTGTCATAAAGTTACGCTTGTGCGCCACCCGCTGTCCGCATAACGGCTTGATTTGTAATGATAATAATTGGGGACAGGCCCTGTTGCGGCTCCGGCTGGGGACTGACTATTATTGCCTTTGTGAAAAAAATCAGGGCACGCCGGGGAACGAGTCGACGTACTGGATCTTGATGTCGGGGAAGGAATCCACGAGCTGGATCTTGAAGTCGGGGAAGGAGTCCACGATTTGCCACTTGCCGCACGAGTCGGGGAAGGATGTCACCTTCTGGACCTTGAGGTCGGGGAAGGAGCTCACCACCTGCACCTTGATGTCCGGGAACGAGGTCACGATCTGCACCTTGCCCTGGAGCTTCTTGCCCTTGAAGGTGCAGTCCTTGCCCACGTTGCCGGCAAACGCCGTCGTGGAAAGCGCGAACAACAGAAGAACCGCCAACGCCACGATCCGCTTCATGAAACCCTCCTTAGGTTGTGGTTGCCTCGCCTAGAGGCAACCGAAAAGCATATTGCAGCTTTGCCCTTGCGAGCAGCACTGGTTCGGGAACAGGAGCGAGGCGCAGTAGAAAGACGGCGCGTTGCACACGCACACCTGCTGGCTGTTACAGGTGCTGCCCGGTCCGTAGCTCGAGGTGCAACTGGGGCAGCTCCCGCCGCACGAATCCGCGCCGCAGGTGAAGGGGTCGCTCGAAGTCCCACTGCCGCATTGCTTATCGCAACAACTCCCCTGGTAGCAGCGCTGGTCGCTCGAGCAGCACACCGTCCCGCAGGTGTCGTAGGCGCACACGCAGTAGCCGGAGGTGTTGCAGGTTTCGTTCTCGGGGCAGGTGCCGCAGGAGCCGCCGCAGCCGTCGGAGCCGCACTCGGTGTAGCACCAGGGGTAGCAGCACTGGCCATCGTAGCAGGTGTAGTTGCTATCGCAGGAGCCGCAAGAGCCGCCGCAGCCGTCCGAGCCGCACTCCCTGCCGGTGCAGTTCGGGACGCACACACACTGGCCATTCTGGCACACGTCGCCCGGGTAGCAGGTGCCGCAGGTGTGGCCGCAGCCGTCCGGCCCGCATTCCTTGCCGGTGCAGGCGGGCGTGCAGCAAGAGCCGGTGGTGGCGTTGCACACCTGGCCCGAACCACAGCATACCCCGTTGCACTCGGCGTAGTCGCACACGCACACGCCGTTCTCGCAGTGCTCGAGCGACCCGCACAGGTTAGGGCACGTTCCGCCGCAGCCGTCGGTGCCACACTCCTTGCCGGCGCAGGAAGGGGTGCAGCGGCACACCCCGTTCTCGCAGCGGTCGTTGGGGTACTCGCAGGTGCAACTTCCGCCGCAGCCGTTGCTGCCGCAGGTGCGCGCCGGGCAGCTCGGCATGCAGCAGACGTCGTTCGGCCCGCATAGCTGGCCTTCGGCGCAGCAGGCTCCGCCGCACTCCTCGTAGGTGCACTCGCAGCGGTTGCTTATGAGGATGTCGCAGGTCGAGAAGGCCGGGCAGGTTTCCAGCGACCACTCCAGGCACGGGTCGGTGTCGGTGTTGCGGCAGACGTAGACCCGGGTGTTGTCGAGGAAGGGGCACTTGGTCTGACCCGTCTGGCAGTCGCTGGTGCAGGAGCCGGCGTACACGCACTGGCCGCTCTGGCACACGTAGTAGTTCTGGCAGTTGAGCTGGAGCCCCTCGTCGCCGAAGCCGTCGCAGTCCGAGTCGAGCCCGTCGCACACCTCGGTGCCGAAAGAAGGCCCATAGTTGGTGGCGTCGCAGGGTGCGAAAAGGCCGTTCACGCACTGGTCGGCGCGGTGGCGGCTGCCGGCGCACACCCCATCCTGCCGCTCACAGAGCGTCAGGGACAGGTCGGAGTCCTGGGCGTCGGTGAGCCCGTCGCAGTCGTCATCGAGGCCGTTGCACGACTCGGGGCCGGTGGGCACGCACACCGTGCGGCACTGGCCCCCCTGGCAGGTCGAGCCCACGGGGCAGTCGCGGTCGGACTCGCAGCCGGGGACGCACACGAAGTCGCGGCACAGGTTGCCGAGCGGGCACTGATCCTTGGTGAGGCACTGGACGCACACGCCGTTCTGGGTATCGCACACCGGCGCGGGGGGGGTGCAGTCGCTACTTTCCCGGCAGGAGAAGACGCACACCCCGTCGCGGCACACCTGGTTGTTCTGGCAGTGGCTGTTCTGGAGGCATGCCACGCAGCGGCCGGTGGCGCCGGCGTCTGTGTCGCAGTGCAGGGGCTGGGGGCAGTCGCGGTCGGATTGGCAACCCTCGATACAGTGTCGCTCCGAGCAGATGTAGCCGAGCGGGCAGTGCTCGTTCGCCAGACAATCGACGCAGGAGAACGTGTCCAGGTCGCAGTGGCCGCTGATGCAAGCCGAGTCCTGGCGGCAGCCCGAGACGCAGGCGTTCTTCTCGCAGATGGTCCCGGATGGGCAGTGGCCGTCTTCCAGGCAGGGGACGCACTGGCCGCTCGAGGTGTCGCAGTGCAGCGGCAGACAGTGCGCCTCCTCGGTGCAGAAGAACTCGCAGCGCAGCTCCCGACAGCGGAACCCCGCCGGGCAGTCGTCGTCCTGTTGGCACTCGGCGCACACCCGGGCGTCTCCCACCCCGCTGGGGATGCACTCCCAGCCGCTGGGGCAGTCCCGGCTGCTGCGGCAACCCGTGATGCAGGTGCCGCCCTCGCAGATCATGCCGGGGTCGCACTGGTCGTCGGTGGTGCAGGTGGGGCCGGCCTCGCAACTCCCGTCGCGGCACACCTCGTTCGGTCCGCAGCCGGCGTTGTCCAGGCACTCCACGCAGGTGTGGTCCGACTCGCGGCACAGCGGCAGGGTGCGGGTGCAGTCGCTGCCGGAGAGGCACTGGACGCACACGCCGCTCGCGGTGTCGCAGCGGCCGGTGGGCGACGAGCAATCGCCATCGCTCTGACAGGCGGTCAGGCATTTCTTGTCGACGCAGCGGCCGGCCGGGCAGTCGCCGTCCACAAGGCACGGAACGCAGCTATGGCTCGCCGGATCGCACACCGGCGTGGGGGCGGCGCAGTCGTCGTTGCTCTGGCAGCCGGTCTTGGGAACGCAGCACCCCTGGAGGCACTCGTGCTGCTGTGGACAGTCGCTGTCCGTGACGCACGCATTCACCTGCGAGCACTTGCCGTCCAGGCAGACATCGAGGCAGCTCGTGCCGCAGTCCGTGGCGGCGAGGCACTCGACGCACAGGCCCTTTGTGGTGTCGCAGCGCGGCAGCGACTCGGGGCACTGGGCGTCGCTCTCGCAGCGGGTGGTCGAACTGGTCGAGCAGCCGGCCAGCCAGGCGAACGCCGCCACGGCCGCCATCCCGAACGCGTTTGCCATCCTCATGGATCTCCTCCTGCAATACAGGGTTTTCGCGGTAGCATACGGAAAAAGGGCCGACATTGCCACACAAAGCTGGAACGGCTCGAAAGTTGATAACTTTTCCGCCCGAGGGTAAGAAACAACCGATGGCCGCCGACCAGCCAAACCCCGCCCCGACCCACGCCATCTCGGTGGAGGCCGCCTCGCTCAGCCTGCAGCGTTGCAGCCTGGTCGAGGTGGACGGGCCACAGCCGGGGACGGTGTTCGAGCTGACGCGCGCCCGCTCGGTGGTGGGCAAGAGCCCGGAGTGCGACATCTTCATCCCCGACCCCACGGTGAGCCGGCAACACGCCGAGATCCTGGAGGAGGGCGGCCGCTACCTGGTCAAGGACCTGGGCTCGACCAACGGCACCGAGCTGGACGGGGCCCGCGTCAAGGAGGCCTACCTCCGGCCCGGGGCGCGCATCCAGGTGGGCTCGGTGGTGCTGCGCTTCCAGGCCGGCTACGACCCGGTGCGCATCGCTCCCTCCGCGCGCGAGCGGCTGGGCGCGCTTTCGGGAAAGTCCCTGCGCATGCGGGAGATCTTCGCGCTTCTCGAACGGGTGGCCCCGTCGGACAGCACCATCCTGCTGCTCGGCGAGACCGGCACCGGCAAGGGCGCGGCGGTGCAGACCATCCACGAGCTGTCGCGCCGCCGCGGTCCGCTCACCGTGGTGGACTGTGGCGCGGTGGCGCGCAACCTCATCGAGAGCGAACTCTTCGGCCACGTCAAGGGCGCCTTCACCGGCGCCGCCGGGCTGCGCAAGGGGGCGCTGGAGAACGCGCAGGGCGGCACGCTGTTCATCGACGAGCTCGACGACCTGCCGCTCGACTTGCAGCCCAAGCTCCTGCGGGCCATCGAGGAGCGGGTGTTCTCCCGGCTCGGCTCGACCCAGACCATCCGCTTCGACGCCCGGGTGGTGGCCGCCTCCAAGAAGGACCTCTGGCGCGAGGTGGACGCGGGGCGCTTCCGGCAGGACCTCTACTACCGCCTCTCGGTGGTGACCATCCGTCTGCCGCCGCTGCGGGAACGGCCCGAGGACATTCCTTTGTTGTACGATCACTTCAGCGGCGAGGGCGGCCCGCGTTTCGACGCGCTGCCCGAGCCGGTGCGGGCCCGCTGGCTGGGCTACGCCTGGCCGGGCAACGTGCGCGAGCTGCGCAACGCGGTCGAGCGCGGCCGGGCGCTCCAGGGAGACGGCCTGGTGGAGGTGAGCGCCACGGGCCTCGCTTCCCCGGCGGCCTCCGGTGCCGGGCTGGTCCCGGACTACGCCCTGCCCTTCAAGGAGGCCAAGGAGCGACTGTTGGCCGCCTTCGAGCGCGAATACCTCAAGCGCCTGCTGGCCCGGCACCCGGACGGCATCTCGGCCGCGGCCCGCGAGGCCGGCATCGATCGCAAACACCTGTACTCGCTCCTGGAGAAGCACGACCTGGCCAAGGCGCGGCCCGCGGACGAGGAGTGAGCGGCGCGTTCTCGGGAGAGAGCACGACACGCACATGGCGGACGATCGGCACAGCAAGGCGCTCGCGTCGCCGGCGTGGCTGTGGGCTCTTTTTTGTGCCACCCTGGCCGCAGCGGGCGTCTTGCTGTGGCACACCTGGGACCGGGTCCAGCTCGCCGAGCGACCACCTGCCGCAGTGGATCCCCGTGCCGCCGGCACAGCCACCAAAGCCTCCGCCATGCTTTCGCTGGCGGGCTCGGGAAGCAACCTTCCGCTCACCCGACGGCTCCTCGATGCTTTCGCCAAGGATCGGCCTGGCGCTATGTTCGTGCTCCACGACAGCATCGGCTCGAGCGGCGGGGTGCGCGCCGTCCGCGATGGCGCAGTCGACATCGGACTGATATCTCGCGGGCTGAAGCCCAAAGAGCCCGGGGATCTCCAGATCATTCCCTACGCGCGCACCGAGGTGGTGCTGGTGGCGCACCCGTCCGTTCCCGAACAGGAACTCGACCAGGCGTCGCTCCTCGAACTCTTCGCGGGCCGAAAGAGCGCCTTTGGCAACAGCCGGAGCGCCGTGGTCTTCTTGCGGGAGCCGGGCGACTCCAGCCACGCCGCGCTGGAACGGGCCTGGCCCGAGTTCGCCGCGTCCTGTCGCGCCGCCCACGCTGAGAGGCGCTTTCGCGTGTTGTTCTCCGACCAGGCCTTGCTCCGGGCGGTGGCGGACACGCCCGGCGCGGTGGGCCTTTCGGATCGGGGGCAGGTCCGGCTCTTCGCCCCCGGACTGCGGATGGTCGAGATGCGGTCGGGACGGGGGAGAGAGGCCGCGCCGGTCACCAAGGACCTCGCCTTCGTGGTGCGACCCGAGCCGTCCGACGCGGTTCGCAAGTTTCTAGACTTCGTGTTCTCCGATGAGGGGCGCCGGGTGATCGAAGACGCGGGGTACTTTTTCCTCGCGCCGGGAGCGCGGCCGTGGGAATGACCGAGCCACTGCCAGACCTGGCGCGGCACCTGCGGCGGCGTCTGCTCCCCTTGTGCGCCGCGACGCTTTCGGCGATCGCCCTGGGCGTTCCGCTCGCCTACCTGGCGCTGGGGATGCGCGCGACGCGCGCGCTGGGCGAGGCCACCGCGGCGCAGGCGGCCCGGGACATGCAGCAGGCGGACTGGTTCGGCTCGCCCCTGTGGACCTACAACACCCAGAAGTTCCTGGATCACCTGCGCGCCTTCCGCGAGCGGCCCGGCATCGTGTGCATCGAGGTCGAGCGGGCGGGCCAGGGCTTGCTGGATAGCGGAAGCGAATGCCGCGGGCAGGCGCCTTCGCTTCTGTGGGCGTCCGCCGAGCTTCGCCGCGGCGAGGGCGTGGCGGGGCGCCTGTGGGTCGCCATGGACGCCGGGCCCGTCTGGCGCGGCGCGATGTTCGTGTCGCTGCCCGCTTTCTTGCTCGGCCTCTTCCTCGCCGGAGCGCTGTTCTGGATCCCGCTGCGGACCATCCGCGGGGCGCAGGCCCGGCTGGCGGAGTTGTTCGTTGAGCTGCAAGCCTCGCGCGACGGGCTGGCGCGGCTGAATGCCCGGCTCGAAGGAGAGGTGGCCGAGCGCACGGCCACCCTGGCGGACACCGTGACGGCGCTCGAACAAGAGCGGAGCCGGATGCGCGAGCTTTCGCAACGCTGGCTCTCGCTACAGGAGGTCGAGCGGCGCGCCGTCGCTCGGGAGCTTCACGACGGTGTGGGACAGGCGCTCACCGCCCTGCGCCTGGACCTCGAGGTGCTGGGTGCGGCAGGTGGCGAGGACGCGAAGGCGCGCCAGACCGTGGCCCGGGCCCGCGCGCGCGCCGACGATGCCATCGAGGAGGTCCGCCGGGCCGCGGCGCGGCTGGGGCCGGCCATGCTGGACGAGCTGGGCCTGGTCGAGGCGGTGCGCCGGTACCTTGCCGACTTTCGGGAGCGGACCGGGACGCGCGCCGAGCTTGCGCTGCCGCCGCTTTCGACGCGGTTTCCACCGGAAGTGGAAAGCGCGTGTTTTCGCTTCATCCAGGAGGGTCTCACCAACGTCTCGCGCCACGCCGGCGCTTCGACGGTGCGGATGGAGATGGCAGTCCGGACGGGCGAGCTCGATGTCCGTTTGGAGGATGACGGGCGCGGTTTCTCGCCAGGCGAGAGCGAGGGCCGCGGTCTCGGCCTGCGTGGCATCCGCGAACGGGTGGCCTTGCTCGGGGGGAGTTTCTCCATCGAGTCCGCGCCCGGCCAGGGCACCCGGCTCCGGGTGCGCCTGCCGCTGCCGGCGGCGAGCGCCGATGCAGGGGAGAGGAAGACATGACATCGAGAAGACCCATCCGGGTGATGCTGGTGGAGGATCATCTCATCGTGCGCCAGGGGTTGCGCGCGCTCCTCGAGACCCAGGAAGGCATCGAGGTGGCGGGCGAGGCCGGCGACGGCGAGGAGGCGCTCGCCTCGTGCCGCAAGGTGCGGCCGGACGTCATCGTCCTCGACCTGGGCCTGCCCGGGAAGGACGGCATCCGGGTGGCCGAGGAGCTGCGCGACGAGCTGCCCGGGTGCCGGGTGCTGGTGCTCTCCATGCACTCCGGCGAGGAGTACGTGCGCTCCGCATTGCGCGCCGGGGCCGCGGGTTTCCTGGTCAAGGGAGCGGGGCTCACGGATCTGGTGCGGGCCATCCGGGCGGTGGCGGCCGGCGAGGCCTTCTTCTGTGGGGCCGCGGCCGAGGTGCTGGCGCGCGATGTTCGCCATGGCGGCGTGGCAGTTGAAGGCGCGCGGGCGTCCCTCACCGAGCGGGAGCGCGAGGTGCTGCGGTTGGTGGCCTCGGGGAAATCCAGCCGCGAGATCGCCGCCATCCTCGGGATCAGCCCGAAGACCGTCGAGGGCCACCGGGCCAACATCATGGAGAAACTCGGCATCCACGACCTGGCCGGGCTGGTGCGCTACAGCGTGAAGTCCGGCCTCGTCCCTCCCGAGCCTTGAACGTCACCCGCGAGCTGACAGGGGTATTTCCGGGTTCGGGGCAGGGGATCCTACGGATTGCGCGCCGACCCGCGGGTTGGTAGCGTGCCCGCCCGGACAATTCGCTGCCGCGCCTCGATCAGGAGGACGAATGAAATTCACGGATCCATTGTTGTGCATCCTGTTTTCTTGCTCGCTCGCGTTCGCCGACGACGCCATGCCGGGCGTCGGGCAGAAGCCCATCGCCAAGGAAGACGAGGCCAAGGAAAAGGGCAAGGACAAGGGCACGGCGTCCGGTGAGGAGGAGATCACCGTCCTGGGCCAGCGCATCGTGCGCGAGTCCGAGATCGTGGGAAGCTACAACCAACCCTTCTGGACCGCCTCGCGCCGCTTTCCCACCACGCGAGTGTACGTGATGCCCGCGGGTTCGGTGACCTTCGAGTACTGGGTGCGCGCGGACGGCCTGCTCCGGTCCGGCGACCGGGCCCGGTTCCGCAACCAGTACGAGCTCGAGTTCGGCCTGGGGCACCGCTTGCAGCTCGACCTCTACCTGGAGACCCGCCAGTCGAGCGGCTACGAGCCCATCGCCATCAAGAAAGAGAAGATCGAGCTGCGCTGGGCCTTCGCCGACTGGGGCGTGATCCCGGGCAACCCGACCCTGTACCTGGAGTGGGTCCGCGCGAGCGATGATCCGCAGGCCATCGAGGCCAAGATCCTGCTCGGCGACGCCATCTCGCCCCGCCTGTTCTGGGGGTTCAACCTGGTGTACGAGCGCGAGCTGGGGGGTGAGTCCACCGGCGAGTACGCGGCCTCCTTCGGCGTGGCCTACGCACTGGTGGACGGCGTGGTCTCGGTCGGGCTGGAGGGAGTGGTTGAGCTGGTCGACGTGAGCGGGAGCCGGTTCGACTTCGTGGAGAAGAACTTTCTCGTCGGCCCCTCCCTCCTGGTCCGGCCCATCTCCGGTGTGCACATCGACATCCTGGCCATGGCCGGCGCCGCCATCGAGGACGAGACGGAACCCGCCTACCGGGTGTTCTTTATCCTCGGCAAGCACTTTGATACCATCGGGCTGCGTTGAGGCCGGGACCGTTGGGTCGCCGGCGGGAGGTGTCTCATGCGCCGGCGGTCGTTGGGGGTCGTGCTGATTTGTAGCCCGTGGGTCGCTTTTCTGTCATTTCCGGCCAGCGCCCACCACCAGAAGCAGGTCTCCTGCGAGGTGTACTCTTATCTGGACGAATCAGGGGTCTTCACGCAGACGGTGGACGCCGACCGCATCCCCGCGAAGGCTCGCGATCGAGTCCAGATCGAGCGCAACTGCCAGCTTGCGCACGATATTTCCCATGCAGGAGGACTGGTGCACCCGTTGTCGGGCGGGCAGCTCCACGCCGATCGAGGATGGATTCCGTGGGTGGCGGGTGCGGGGGGTCTTCTGGTTGTCTCGGTTGCAATCATCATTTTATACAGATTGAGAAAATCACGTCAGGGATGAAGCGGTTTTCTGTCGTAACCACCCTGAAATCATTACACATTCAATGGGGACAGCCCCCTGCTTCGCACCCCGGAAACCCGGATAGCGGAAAACCAATCGGGAGGGCCGGAAAGGATCAGCGGGGACGGCGGCGGCCGAGGAGCCGGCGCACGAAATGCCGCGCCCTGGTCCGGCGGGTCTGTCGCGCCGTGGGTGCGCGAGCGGTGTACTCCTCCAGCGAGGGCAGCTCCACCGTCTGCCCGATCGATTCGCGGAACAACTTGCGAAAGCGCATCTCGAGCCCGTCGCCGTTCGTCATGCGCGATTCGCGCGAAAGCGCTCTGAGGCCGCGGCGGACCGAGCGGGCCAGCACCAGGTTGCGCTGCCCCGTGGGATCGGCATGCAGGCAGTCTGCCTCGCGGCCGCGGGCCAGCAGATCCCGCATGAGCGCGACCGCGAGGGTCTTCACGTCCGCGATCTCCTCGGTGGTGAGCGCCAGGGCGGAGCGCCGCGCGTTGGCCTCGCGCACGCGGCGCAGGCGGGACAGCCGGTTGAGAAAGAACACCCCGTCGAAGATGCGCCGGTTGATGCGGAAGGGCAGCACCGTCCCCGAGAGCATCCGCGAGAGCAGAGCGTCGTGCCGGGGAAAGCCGCGCCGGGCGAGTTCCCGGGCCTCTTCCCAGCGCCCGGTGGGCATGGCGTGGTCGAAGCGCACCTCCCAGTACACGTGCGGCAATCCCCGGTGGGCGAAATCCGCCACTGTCTTCCAGGGGATGAAGTAGTTGTGCGCCACCACGTCCGCGGCCAGGTGCAAAAGGTAGCCCCAGGCGAAGGCCCGCCCGGCGTCGTCCTCGGCGGCGTCCAGTATCTGAAATCCCACCCGCCAGTTGTGGCAGTGCTCGCGGTAGGGGGTCAGGTTCTTGGCCACGGTGATGTCGGCGGCGATGGCCCCGTACAAGAAGTCGTCGGCGAAGCGGCGCAACACCGCGGCCAGCGCCGGTGCCAGCCACACCAGGTCGGCCAGGATCTCGCGCGAGAACTCCAGGTGCGCGGCCGGCCCGAAGGCCAGCGCCGGCGCCGGAAACAAGAACATCGTAAGCAGAAGGCCCCACCCGATTTTTCGCAGCCGAGAGCGTCTCCGGCAATCCGCTTCCATCGGCCGGATGCTACCCGCGGAAAGTCCAAGAATCAACATGACCGCTTGCTGGCCGTACATCACAAACACTGCGCAATTCGTTTGAGGCATGGCGGACCTTCTCGTGGCGCGCCACGCCTGAAGGAAGTATTCTTGAAAAAAGTGAGGTGCGCTCGGGGCGCTTGCCTTGCGGGCGGCTCTTCTGCCAAGCTCTCGCTGGAGGGCGGACATGAAGGCGACTGTCTTTGTTGCGGTTGTCATCGGCGCCGTTGGACTTGGCGCTTGCTCCGGCTCGTCCGACTGCGGCTGCCACGGCTACGACTGGCAGGCGCTCATCCCCGGCCCGCAGGAGGCGGGGTACGACGCCGCGCTGGAGGCCAAGGCCAGACGCTACGACCGCGGCTTCGCGGCCATCTTCACAAACGGCACCGGCCTCAACCAGGAGTTCAGCGTCCCGCTCGCCGACGAGGCCGCGCGCGCGGCCCTGCGGCGCTTCTTCGAGGAGGACGACAGCTTCGACTTCGAGGCCTTCTCGGGGCTCTCGCTCGCCGGCATCGGCGCCTTCCACAAGGTGGCCGGCGGCTACGCCGGGCCGGGGGTGGCGGCGGACGCCTTCCGCTACGGCGTGCTGCGCGACCAGCGCTACCCCGCCGCCGAGATCGAACAGGCGCGCGCGCAGCTTTTGCGCGGCCTTTCGGGCTTGCATCTCGTGGCCACCATCCCCGGCGTCCCCGGCGTCATCGCCCGCGGCATCGCCCGCAAGGACGTGCCCGGCGACGGGCAGAGCGTCGTCACGGTGCCGCTCTTCGACGGGCAGGGGAACCCCTTGCCCGCGGAGAAGAACAACGGCACCTGGCGCGAGGACAACTCGGGGCTCTACCCCCAGTACGTGTGGGAGGACTCCTGCAGCCGCGACATGTACATCGGCTGGGTGATCGGCATGGCCGGGGCCTGGGAGGTCGTGCGCGACGACCCCGAGATCCCGCAGGCGGCGAAGGACCTTCTGCGCCAGGACGCCCGGCTCATCCTGCGCGAGCTCATGAAGACCCGGGAGAGCGGCTACGACCTCGAGGTCATCGACGCCGATGGGCGCACCACCTACCACGGCTACATGAACGAGAACAACGTCGACCGCGCCTACCTGCCCGGCGCGCGCAACGGCTTCTACTCGCTCATGGCCCTGGGCTGCGTGGCGGGCCTGGTGTTCGTCTCGGGCGACGAGCAGGGCCAGGCGTACCTGGCAGAGCAGCTCATCGCCGCGCGCGATCTCCCCGGCATCTGCCGGGAGAACCTCATGATGGTGGACATGGGGGTGTACAGCAACTACTCCAACTACAACATGGCCTTTGACGGGGCGCATCTGGCGCTTCGCTACCTGGACAACCCCGCCGCGCTCGACCCGCTGTGGGACTCTCTCCAGAACATCCTCTACGAGCGGCCCGGGGCCGAACGCCAGCCGTCCGAGATCGCCCAGTCGTTCTTCGACTTCGTCTACGTGGCCGGGCATGCCGGGGGCGGCGTCAACCGGGTCCCGCGCACGCCGCCCGACGAGGCCGCCCTGGCGCGGGGCCTGGGCACGCTGCGCGACTTCCCCGATTGCCCCTACTGGGACACCCTGCGCGAGAACTGCGACGAGGGAGAGGTGGCCGCCCTGCACTGCGTGGCCGACGACGGCACCGTCCTGGAGCTCCTGGGCGACGTGGGGCGCGGCGAGAAACTGGTGGCGGCCCGCCCGGTCCCCATGCGGGTCCGGCCGCCCTCCAATTACCACTGGCGCAGCAACCCCTACGCCCCCAACGGCGGCGGCGACGGCGCTCAGCTCCTGCCCGGGGTGGACTTCCGATTCGCCTACTGGCTGGGGCGCTGGGTGCGTCGCTGACGGGGCGGCGCCTCCGGCGAGATACGACGCATGGGCATCGTTCTGCTCATCTTGCTTTCGCCGCTGTGGCTGGCGCTGCCCTTCGTGGGGCTGACCTTCGCCCTGGCCGCCTGGGTGTTCCCGGGCACCTCCGGCGGGTCGCGCGCGCGCCCGGCGGCGCAGGCGCTGGGCCTTTTCGCCTGCGTGCTCATGGAGTGGCTGGCCACGGCCTGGGTGATGGTGGCGTTTCCCTGGCGCGGATTTCGCTACGCTATCCCCGCCGCCGGCGCGGGCCGCCGCACCGCGCTGGTGGTCATTCCCGGCCTGTGCGAGAACGCCCTCACCCTCTCCATTCTGGCGCGCCGCCTGAGCCGGCGCACCGGCGCGCCCGTCCTGGTCATCACGCCCCGCCGCTACTTCGACTCGCTGGAGAACTTGGCCGCCGCCTGCCGGCAGCAGATCGAGGCGTTCTTGCGGGAGACGGGTTGCACGCGGGCGGACCTGGTGGGCCACAGCATGGGCGGCATCCTGGCGCGCCTGCTTTCGCAGCCGGCCCAGCTCGGCGAGCGCGTGCGTTCCATCGTCACGGTGGCCTCGCCCCACCTGGGCTCGGCGCTGTCGGCCGTCGGCATCGGCCGCAACCTGCGCCAGATGCGGCGCGGCAGCGCCTTTCTGGAGAGCCTGAACGCGCAACCGCCGCCGGAATCCGTGCGCATCGCCGGCATCTGCTCCATCCATGACAACCTGGTGCTCCCCTGGAACTGCGCCCTGTCGCCGCACGGCGAGAATTTGCTGCTGCGCTTCCGCGCCCACCTCACGCTGATCCTCTCCGCCGAGGTGGCCGACCGGGTAGCCGAGCGTCTGGCGGCGCCGCGGCGGACCTTAGCGCCACCGAAACTTTGACAGGCCCGGCGCGAGCGGGCATACCGGAGCCATGGAACCGCGACGCATGCTGATCATCCGGACCGGCGGGTTGGGGGACAGCCTGCTCCTGTGGCCGGCCGTGACGGCCGTCCGCCGGCGTTTCCCCGCCGCGCACATCTCGCTGATGGGCGCGCGCGCCCGCCTGCTCCCCCTGGTCTGTCCGGGCGGCGCGGACGCGGCGCACGAGGGAGAGGGCTCCGGGCTGCATCTCTTGATGTCCGCGCAGCCGGTCCTGTCCCTGGAGGCGCAGCGCTTCTTCGGCGGGTTCGACACGGTAGTCGCCTTCTCGGCCGCGAGCGACAACCAGCTTGCCGAGAACCTTTCGCTGTGCGGGGCGGCCGAGGTGCACGCCTTTCTGCCGCTGCCCCCCGCGGGCGAGCCGCGCCACCTGGCCGACCACCTGCTCGACGCTCTGCGCGGCGTCGACCTGGCGCGGGAGGGGCAGACGCCGCCGCTGCCGGTGACGGCGGCGGCGCGGGAGGCGGCCGCGCGCCGGCTCGGCGAGCTGGGCCTGGAGAACCGCGAGCTTCTGGCCATCCTGCCGGGCAGCGGCAGCGCCGCCAAGAACTGGGACGCGGCACACTTCGCCACGATGGCCGCGACGCTGCGCGAGGAGGGGCTGGCCCCGATCCTGTTCGAGGGGCCGGCCGATCGGGCCGCGGTGGCCGAGACCCTGGCGCATCTCCGCCCGCCCACGCCACCGGTGCTGCGGGACGACCCGCCGCTCACCCTGTCCGGGCTGTTCGAGCGTTGCCGGCTGGTCATCGGCAACGACAGCGGGCCGACGCACCTTGCGGCGCTCTTGGGCCGGCCCACCCTGGTCGTCTTCGGCCCGACCGACCCGCGGCGGTACGCTCCGCGCGGGGCGCGGGTGGTGGTGTTGCGCGCGGGGTTGCCGTGCTCGCCGTGCGCCGATGAGCAGATGCACGACTGCCCGGAGCGCGAGTGCCTGCGGCGCGTCACCCCGGCCGAGGTGCTTGAAGCCGCCCGCCGCTTCCTGTAGATTCGCGCCTACGACGGGGGTGCCGCAAAGAACCAACCCCGGGGTGCGCTGCTGGCCCTCGGGAAAACCAAGGGGTCGATCATGAGAAGAGTTGCGTTGGGAATCGCCTTGCTGCTCGTGCCCGCGCTGGCGTTGGGGATCACAGTGGAGGGGCACGACTACCCGGCCACGGTCACCATCGACGGCAAGACCATGAAGCTCGTCGGGGCCGGCAAACGCAAGAAGTGGTTCGTGGGGGTGTACACCATGGGCGCCTACTCCGAGTCCGGCAAGTGCGATCCCAAGGCCCTGGTGGCGGCGGACGAGCCCAAGTACCTCAAGCTCAAGATGCTGCGCGACGTCTCGGCCGAGAAGATGGCGAACACCATCTCCGAGTCCTTCAAGGAGCACATGCCCAAGAACCCGTCGGCCGAGCTCAAGAAGCAGTCCGACGTGTTCATGAACTACTTCAAGGACGAGTGCAAGGAGGGGACGGTGCTGGAGTTCTTCTACCTGCCCGGCACCGGCACCAGCCTCAAGCAGAACGGCAAGGAGCTCGGCCCGGTGCTGGCGGGGGCGGAGTTCGCCCGCGTGCTGTGGGACATCTACTTCGGCGAGGACACCTGCTGCAGCGGGCTCAAGGAGCAGATCTTCGAGTGCTGCGGCCTGAAGCTGTAGCCTTCAGAACCAGGCGCGCGCGCCGATGAAGGGGATGATGGGCAGCTCGAAGATGGGCCCGAAGCGCGGCTCCTGCTCGGGCGGGCGGCCGCGGGTGGCCGAGTACACCACCACGTTGCGGCGGTACTGGGCGTTCATCAGCTCGAGGTAGAGCTGCAGGCGAAAGCGCGACCAGGCGAAGGTCCAGGCTGCGCGCAGGTCGGTCTTGAAGTAGAACGGGGCGCGCAGGCCGTTCAGCCGCGCCATGTCGGGGTTGACCTCCCACACCGGCTGGCGGGTGTTGGCGTCGAGCTCCAGCCGGAACGGCTGCTCGGGATCCAGCGGCGTGTAGGGGTTGCCGCTGTGGGCCAGCAGGCGCAGTGAAAGCTCCAGCCGGGGGTGCGGCCGGTAGAACACCACCAGCGCGGCGGAGAGCGGGATGTCCTGGCCCGGATCGAGGTTGGCGGCCGCGGCAAACTCCCCGGTGAGGCGCGGGTTGTGCCGGGTGACGGTGAGGTAGCCCAGGCTGAGCCAGCCGGAGAGCACGCTGCCGCGCTTTTCCAAGAAGAGCTCGCCGCCCCAGGCGAAGCCCGAGCCCTCGCTGGTGTAGGGCTCGACCCAGCCGGAGAGGAACCCGGTCACGTCGTCAGTGTTGGCCGGCATGTGGAAGTAGCGCTTGGCGAATCCCTCGACGCGCAGCAACCAGCCCCGGCCGAAGGTCCACTCCAGGCCGCCGATGAAGTGCAGGGCGCGCTCCGAGGCGAGGCGCGGGTTGCCGAGGTCGGGATCGGCCATGACCGGGTTGAGCACCGGCTGGAGGAAGAGCCCGATCGCCAGCCGCGCCTGGAGATTGGGCAGCAGGCGCAGGCGCAGGTTGGCACGCGGCTCGACCAGGAACTCCTGCGCCGGCTCCTCGAACGACAAGCGCAGCCCCGGCTCCAGCACCAGCCGCTCGGAGAAGAACGAGGCGCTGTGCTTGAAGTACACCCCGGTCATGAAGAACGGGAAGCTGAGGTCGAACTCCAGGTTGGGGATGTTGCGGTAGCCGCCGAAGCGCACCCCGGCGATGAAGCGCCGGATGTCCGGGCCGTCGGCCAGCAAGGTGGCGCGGGTGCGGTTGGCGAAGGCGCCGAACATGAGCGCGTCGTCGCCGCGCAGGCGCACCAGCCAGTCCGAGCGCAGGGTGAAGCTCTCGATGCGCGAGTTCACCGCCAGCGGGTTGAGCCCGGTGGCCGCCGCCTCGAGCTGGTTGTTCACCATGGAGAACACCGCGGTGTGCAGCACGTCCCGCCGCATCTCGCCCCGGTAGTTGGCGATGAGGGCCAGCGTCTCGTTGCGGTAGAAGAAGCTGCCCGCCCCCATCCCCTCCACGTCCTCGGGAGTGAACTCGATGAGGTCCAGCCCGTCGCGCACGTACAGGGCGGACAGGCGCAGGGTGTGCCCGCGCCCGAGATCCTGGCGCAGCCGCGCGTACAGATCCCAGAAGGCCGGGGCGGCGAAGCGGTCGGAGACCAGGTCCAGCGCCTGGGCCACCAGGAGCGGGATCTCGAAGTTGGAGCGGCGGAACGAGGCCAGGAAGGAGGGGCCCTTCTGGAAGGTGGGGCCCTCCAGGGTGAGGTTGGTGCTGATGAGCGACAGCTCGGCGTCGCCGTGCAGGGCGTCGGCGCGCGGATCGCGGTAACGGATGTCCAGCACTCCCGAGAGCGAGCCGGGGTACTCCACGCCGTGGCCCCCGGCGTAGAACTTCACGTCCTCGATCAACGCCGGGTTGAAGATGGTGGCGCCGCCGCCGAGCTGGAAGGGGTTGTAGATGATGGCGTCGTCCAGGTAGAAGAACGACTCGTGGGCCGCGCCCCCACGCACGAAAAAGAGCGGGGTGATCTCCGACAGCCCCACCACCCCTGGCAAGCTGGCCACCACCCGCACCGGGTCCTGCAGCGTCCCGGCGCTCTGCAGGATGTCCTCGCGCGAGACCAGCACGGTGGACACCTCGGCCCGGCCCGTCGCCTGGCGCTCCTCGCGCCGGCTGCGCACCACGATCTCCTCCTGCTCCACGTCGCGCTCGCTCGATACCAGCCACAGCTCGAGCGGTTGATTCGCGCGTGCCGCCTGCTCCAGCGGCTCGAAGCCCGACATCTCCACGCGCAGCCGCAGCGGCCCCGCCGGGACCGAGGTGAAGAAGAAGGCGCCGTTCTCGTCGGTGACCGCGGTGCGGCCGCCCGGCAGCAGCGAGACTTGCGCTCCCCACAGCGGCCGGCCGTCCTCCACGCTGCGCACCGTTCCCGTCAGCTCGCCGGCCCGCGCGGCGGCACACAGCCCCAGCGTGGCCAGCGCAAGAAAGACGCGCGCGCGCACGGCTCACTCCCCGGCGGGACGGGAACGCTCTAGCCCGTAGCGTTTGAGTTTGGCCAACAGGTTGGCGCGGCTGATGCCGAGCTGGCGGGAGAGCAGCGACTTGTTGAAGTGGGTGCGCGCCAGGCCCTGCTGGATGAGGTCTCGCTCCAGGGCGCGCACCGCGATCTTGAGGTTGAAGGAGCCGCGTATTCCCGCGCCGCCCGCCAGCAGGCCCCCGCCCGCCGCTTGTCGCACCTTCTGGGACAACGCCGCCGGTGAGAGCGGGCCGGGCCGGGACGGCAGCGCGAGCATGTGACGGATCTCGTCCTCGAGCTCGCGCGCGTTGCCGGGCCAGTCGTACTGGTGCAGCGCGTGCCGCACGGCGGCCGAGAGGGTTGGCGGCGTGGCGCCGTCCGGGGCGTGGCGCAGGAGGAAGCGATCGGTGAGCGGCTCCAGGTCCTCGGGGCGCTCACGCAGGGGAGGGATGGCCACCAGGCCGGGACGCAACAGATCGGCCAGCTCGCGGCGCAGGCTCCCCTCGGCCGCCTCCAGTTCCAGGTCTCCCTCCAGCCCGAAGACCAGCCGCACGTCGCAGCGGCGGGCCCGGGCCTCTCCCAGGCGCACGAAGGTCCCCTCCTGGAGGAAGCGCGTGAGCTTGAGCTGGATCGGCAGCGGCAGCCAGGACCCCGGCGCCAGGTACAGCGTGCCCTCGCTGGCGTCCTCCAGCAGCCCCTTGCGCACGGTCTCGGCCCCCTGGCCGAACAGCAGCAGCTCGCCCGCCGGCGAGTCGGGCGAACTTTCGAACACGATGAAGGGACGCTCCCGCCGCGGGCCGCTCAGGTGCAAAGCGCGCGCCAGCGTGCGCCGCCCCGTCCCCGGCTCGCCGCACAGGGTCACCGGCTCGCTCGAGGCCGCCAACGCACGCAGGCGCCGCAGCGCCTTCACCATGGCCGGCGCGCGGGCGATCACCTCGCCGAAGCCGCCGCTGGCCACGCTCGTCGGCGGCGGGCGCGGGGCGCGCTCCTCCTCGAAGGCGCCCATCTCCTGCGCCCCGTAGCTCAGCAGGTCGCGCAGGCGCTCCAGGTCCGTGTTGGAGATGACCGGCACCCGCTCACCCGCGAGCGCGCGCCCCTCCGGCAGCGTCTCTCGCAGCGCGCCGCGCAGCCGGTGCAGCAAGGCCCGCCCCGGCGGCCGGCGCACAAAGCCGCAGGCGAAGAAGATGCCCGCGAAGCGGCTGCCGCAGAACATGGGTTGCGTCGCCAGCGTCAGGCCCAGATGGCAGGTGTGCAGGCGTGTGGCGCGATCGCGCTGGGAGGCACGGTGGCGCAGGTAGGCCTCGTGGACGCTGCGTTGGCAGCGCAGGCGCCCCTGCGGCGAGAGCCACACGCCGCGGCAGAAGTCGCAGCCCGTGCCGCCATCCGCCTCGTGGGGGAACTCCACCGGCCGGCCGGCGCTGTCGGTGAAGTACAGGTCGAGCTGCCACCAACGGCGGCCGAGCTCGCGCAGCATCTCCACGGTGTGCAGGGCGAGATAGCGGCGAGGGTCTACCATGGGTCCCCTATCTTATGTCATAGCTTGGAGATGGCAAGCGGCGGCCGGCGCCCTGGCGCCCCGCCAATCGCGGGAGTGGGTCATGAACGCTCGCATCGCAGTTGGCGTATTCGTCTTGTGGCTGGCGTCCCCCGTCGGCGCGCAGAACCTCGTTCCCAACGGGGACTTCGAGGGTGGCCTGGCGGGCTGGACGGGTGGCGTCATCGATGCGGATCGCCCGCACGGCGGTGCCTCCTGCCTGCGGGTGGACGACCTCGATAGCGCCGGTAGCATCGATGCTCACACCAGCGCGCTCATCCCCATCGAACAGGGCCGCGCCTACCGCCTGCGGGTGTGGATCCGGGCGGCGCTCGAGGGCCAGGCGCTGCTGGTGACGCTGAACCAGCACGACGCCGGTGGCGCCTGGATCTCGGGCAACAACATGGACTTTCTGACGAACGCGGGGACGGGCTGGACGCTCTTCGAGAGAGTCATCCGCTCCTTCCATCCCCAGGCGGGGGCGGTACGCCTGTACTTGCGGCCCGTCCCCTGGAGCGAGGCCGGCGAGGCCACCGGCACGGCCTGGTTCGACGACGTGGTCTTCGAGACGGTGCCGGATCAGGCCGAGCCCCGCGGCGAGTGGCTGCGGCGCGCCGGTCCGGTGCGGGCGTGGAGCGCCCCGGTCGAGCACAAAGTGCGGCGCGAGACGGAGCTTTTGCCAGAGGCCGCGGACGGAGCGGCCTTGCGCCTCGAGCTCGCGGCCGGGGAGACCGAGGCCGTGCAGCTCGTGCTGTGGCCAGAGCGAGACAATGCGCTCTCTGCGCTGTCGATCTCGCCGCTCTCCTGTTCAGGCGGCGGTGCCGTCGCTCCTGAGCACTGGAGCGCGCGCGAGGTGGCGTACCTGGAGGTCACCCAGCCCTCGGATCACGCCTCCTACCTGGGCTGGCTGCCCGATCCCCTGCCGACGCTTACACCCCCGCTGAACCTCCCCGCGGGGCGCGCGGCGCCGCTCTGGTTGAGCCTGGCGCTCCCGCCGAGCGCTCCGGCGGGAACCTGCGCCGGGACACTCTCGCTCGAGTTCGCCGACGACACCCGGTTCTCGATCCCTGTCGAGGTGCGGGTCTTCGGCTTCGACGTGCCGCGGGAGCACCACCTGCAGACGGCGTACGGCCTGTGGCTCTACGATCTCGATCGTTATCACCACTTGAACGGCGACCCGGCGTTGCGCCGGCAGGTGTTCCGTTTGTACCTGGAGGCGCTGGCGGCGCACCGGATCAGCGTGTACGATCCCATGGGCGACGACGGCATCGGCATTTCTTTCGCCGCGATCAACTGGCCCCTCTCCGGCGTGGTGGCGGATCCCGAGGACCCCGGCAACCGCGTGCTCCGGGTCGAGGACGACCGCACGGACGCCAACGTCTCGGCGGACGGGGAGGCCTTCATCCCGGTCGGGCCGGGGACGGGCTACCAGTTGAGCTGGCGCGCCAGGACCGACACCTCCCGCAACTACCTCGTGGCGGCCACCCAGCACCGCGCAGACCGCAGCTGGATCTCCGGGCGCAACCTGGACTTTGTGCGCGGTGGCGACGGCACCTGGCTCCCGGCGAACGCCCTCATCGACGGCGGATCGCTCGACCCGCAGGCGGCCTTCTTGCGCATCCATCTGTACGCCTGTCCCTGGACCTCGGCGGGCGAGCTCGTCGGGACCGCCTGGTTCGACGACGTGCGGCTCGTCGCCTCCGGGAGCGACCAGAACCTCGTTCCCAACGGCGATTTCGAGATCCGCGCCGAAGACTCGCCGGTCGAGGCGGACTTCTCCGCGGCCGACCCGGCGCTCGAGTATGCGCTGGACACGCTGGGCATGGACGCCTTCCGGCTGTACCTGCCGTACTTCGCCGGCGGCGACTGGACCGGGCACACCCTGCCCACGCTGCTGGGGCTTGCGTGGGGCACGCCGGAGTACGAAGCGCTCTACACCCGCGTGATCCAGGCCATGACCTCGCACCTCGCTTCGCGCGGCTGGCTGGAGAAGGCCTACGCCTACTGGTACGACGAGCCGCAACCGGCGGACTACGAACTCGTGCGCCAGGGCATGGATCTCATCCGGCGGGCCGAGCCCCGGCTGCGGCGCCTGCTCACCGAGCAGTTCGAGCCCGAGCTGGCGGGGGCGGTGGATATCTGGTCGCCGCTGCTCGACTACTTTTCGACGAACTGGTCGCGCGCGCGCCAGTCGCTGGGGGAGGAGGTGTGGTGGTACGTGTGCACCTGGCCCCCGGCGCCCTACCCCGGCAACTTCATCGACCACGAGGGCCTGGAGCATCGGATCCGCTACTGGATGGCCTGGCAGTACGGGGTGCAGGGCGACCTGTACTGGGCGGTGAACTACTGGACCTGCGACGGGGCCTTCCCGCCGGGGACGCTACAGGATCCGTGGGCCGATCCCATGGCCTACAACTTCTACCAGGGCCAGGTCGGCACCTGGGGCAACGGCGACGGGCGGTTGCTGTACCCGCCGCGCGACTTCGCCGACGGGCGCACGCGTCTGGAGGGCCCGGTGCCCTCGCTGCGGCTCGAGCTCATCCGCGACGGCATCGAGGACTTCGAGTACTTTTGGCTCCTGCGCGACGTGGCCGGGCGTGTCGAGGCGCGGGGGCTGGCGCCCGAGCGGGTGGCCGAGGCCCGGGCGCTGCTCGATTTGCCCGCCACGCTGGTCGCCTCCACCAGCCAGTTCGGCTCCGATCCCGGCGAGCTGCACGCTTACCGGCGGGCGGTGGCGGAGATGATCGAGGAGCTGCTCGGATTGCTCTCCGGCGTCGAGCCGGACGGCGGGGTGGATGGCGTGGACGGGGCGGACGGCGCGGATAGCGGCCGGCCGGACGAGATGGCGGACAGCGCGGCCGACGCGGACGGGGGCCGGGACGGTGGCGGCGACGATGGTGGCGAGATGGGCGGCGGGTGCGGTTGCGGGATCGCAGGGCCGGAAGGCCTGGCGCTGATGCCGCTGCTTTTCGCCCTCAGGCAAAAGCGCCGGCGGCCTCGCCGCCGTGCGGCCTGCGTCACTTCTGGA
Organism: Myxococcales bacterium; assembly: GCA_012798435.1. Taxonomy (GTDB): domain Bacteria; phylum Myxococcota; class B64-G9; order B64-G9; family B64-G9; genus JAAZNF01. Next base: position 36,140 of record JAAZNF010000058.1, read on the forward strand.
ACATCGGCGTGCGGTCCAGGAACTCCTGGAACTCGCGGATCATGTGCTTCCAGCTCTTGTGGTAGATGATGAGCAGCGGGATGAGGCCCATCCCCAGCATGCGCACGCCGGCCGAGGGGGACATGGGGTTGTAGAGCAACGTGGTCTTGTCGTTGTCCTGCTTGATCTTGACCGCGATGCCACTCCAACCGCTCTTCTTGATCACCAGGTCCGCGCCGACCAGCTTGGTCGGGTAGACCTCGTATTTCCCAGCCGCGAACCCCTGCTCGATGGCCCGCTTCACCGTATCCACTGTGAGCTCGGGCCGCTTGGGCAGCACCCGCTTGGAGCGGCTCCAGAACCCGCCGCCGTCACCGTTCGTCGCCATGGAATTCTCCTTTTCCATCCGGTTTGGAGGTTGTTAGACGGATCTTCTATCTCTTTTCGCTCGCCTTGTGCAATCTTTCGGCATGCGGTTTTCGGGAGGCCGACGGCGCGGCGTGGATTGACGGTGCCGGCAGGGGGTGGTACAGTGCGCGGGCGAAAGCGACAACATTCGCGCAAGGAGGTGCGACCATGAAAGGGATTGGAATTCTCGTCGGGGCCGTCGTGGCGGGGCTTTTCCTGCTGGCGGGAGGCTGTGGCATCCCCGAGGAGCAGCACAACAAGGACATCGCCGCGCTGAAGCAGCAAATGGCCGACGCCAAGAAAAGCTGCGATGAGGCCAAGGCGCAGCTCGGCAAGGAGAAGGAGGAGCTCGCTGGCCAAAAGAAGTCCTGCGACGACTCGCTGGCGGTAGCCCTGGACCAGAACCACATCCTGGAGACCAAAGTCTCCTCCATGGGGCAGAACGTGCAGCAGCTCCTGGGCGAGAAAGGCGAGCTGGCGCGCGAGCGCGAGCGCCTCTCCTCCGAGATCGAGGAGCTGAAACGCATGCGCGCCGCGGCCGAGGCCCGCAACGCCGAGTTCCGCTCCCTGCTGGAGAAGCTGCGCAAGATGATCGACGCCGGCACGCTCCAGGTGAAGCTCCGCAACGGGCGCATGCTGGTGCAGATGTCCTCGGACGTGCTCTTCCCGCCGGCCTCCATCCAGCTCAAGAAGGAGGCCAAGGCGGCCATCACCGAGCTGGCGGAGACGCTCAAGACCTTCCCCGACCGCAAATTCCAGGTGGTGGGCCACAGCGACTCCGACCCCATCCGCAACGAGCGCTTCCCCTCCAACTGGGAGCTCTCCACCCAGCGCGCGGTGGAGGTGGTGAAGATCATGATCCAGGCCGGCGTTCCGCCCGAGATGATCAACGCGGCGGGCTCCGCCGAGTTCGATCCGCTGGTCCCCAACGACAGCCCCGAGAACAAGACCATGAACCGGCGGGTGGAGATCATCTTCATGCCCAAGATCGACGAACTGCCGGGCTTCGATCAGGTGCTCGCCAAGTAGACCTCGCGCGGTATCGGCCCGCTCCCTTCTCCGTCTCCTGCTCTCGTTCCCCGGACAGGCGAATCATCGAGGTGCGCCATCCCGAGGATGGCGTGGGGGGATCTGGTAGTTGTGGGCCGAGCTGAAAACATGGGCCGCGGCGAAGAGGGGCGAAGAACGCCCGCATGGTGTCTTGGAACTCCCCGGGAAATCGTTCCGAGAGAACGCTGGTGAGGTTCGTTCAGGTCGTCCGGGCCGAGGGGGGTGGGCCTGGTCTTGGTTGCCGGCGCTACTGGAACATGCGCACGGCCACGCCGAACGTTCCGTCGTAGCCGTGGTGGATGGAGCCGCGGTAGCCGGCGTCGATGGCCAGGGTCTCCGACACCCAGCCCAGCCCCGCCGACCAGTACTGTTCGGACTCGCCGGGACGGGCCTTGTCGATCCAGTAGCCGGCGCGGATGGTCATCTGGCCCAGGACCAGGTACTCGGCGCCGAAGTGGTAGCCGAAGGCGGTCTCCTTGGCGCCGGCGAGGTCGGTCAGATCCTTCGGACGCTGGAAGTTGATGAACCAGTCGAAACCGATCACCAGCGAGCGGAACGGGGAGTACGCGACGGCCGCGGCCATCGACAGCGGGTGCTCCTGGTAGTCGGCGGGGTTGGTGAGGGCGTACCCTACCACCCCGAGGCTCAGGCCGAAGTCGGTGCGCAGCAGCATTCCGACGTCCACGGTGACCGCGTCCAGGTAACGGTCCTTGGGGTCGGACTCGAAGTTCAAGTAGTACACGTCGAGGCCGAGCAGCAGGTTGTCGCTCAGGGGGAAGGAGAAGGCGAGGTCCACCCGGTTTCCCTGCTTGGAGTCGCCGCGCTCGATCCGGGTGTAGGCCAGCCCGGTGGCGAACTGCTGGGTCTGGTTGTCTACCACCGAGGCGTGGATCACGTGCTCGTATGGCCCGTCCTCGGCGCGCCACTTCGGTGTGCCCAGGTAGTGGGCCTCGATGGAGTAGTGCCGAAACAAGCTCATGCCGGCGGGGTTGAGCTCGATGGCGTCATTGCCGGTAGCGATGGCCCGGAAGGCGCCACCCATGCCCAGGGGGCGGGTGCCGTAGAAATCCTGAGCCGATCCCGCCGCCGGAGCGAGGAGCAGCAGGGCCACAGCGAGTATTTTCATGCACACCTCGGGTCGCAGAACGCGCTCCAGGGGAGGACGCTTGCAAGAATCTAGCCTTCCCCTACAGCGCTGTCAAACACCTCGCTTGACCGCGAAAGAGCCGGTTGATAAGGTGCCACTCATGAGCGACACCGAAGCCAAGCAACCCTCGAGCAAGACCGAGCTGGCCCTGGAGTTTCTGGGGGAGCTCGCCGACATGCCGCGCGATCGGCTCCAGCACGTCATCCGTCAGGTGGTGGGAGAGGAACTGGCCTCGGTGATGTTCAACTATGCGCGACAGGTCATGCAGGCGAGCCCGGACAAGATCCTGGAGAACGCCTCGTCCTTCCTCATCCTGGGCTACCTGATCCGGGCCTTCGAGCGGGGAGAGATCCCCGAGGACCTGCCGACGGCCTGAGCCTCAGCCGAACACCGGCCACTTGCGGCGGGCGGCGATCTCGTCCATGGCCTGCTGCATGCGCTCCGTGACCCGCTGGTAGATCTCCTCGAGCACGCGGGAGTCCTCGGCGTCCTCCGGCCGGTAGGCGTCGAGCGGGATGGGCGGGAGGAAACGCACGGTGCTCTTGGCGGGGAGCGGCAGGTGGAAGATGGGCCCGACGCCGAGCCCCCAGGGGAGGCCCAAAAAAACCGCGCAGGTTTCGGAGCGCAGGAGCTTCTTCAGGCCGAGCAAGCGGGCCAAGCGCTGGCCGTCGTGGAGCACGAAGAACGTCTCGTGCCCGCCCGCCACCACCATGGGCACGATGGGGACGCCGTGACGCAGCGCCAGCCGGATGAAGCCCTTCTTGCCGCCGAAGACGATCTTATAGCGGTCCTTGTAGGGGCGGAAGGCGTCCAGGTTCCCGCCCGGGAACACCACCACCTTCTTGCCCTGGGCCAGGAGCGCGTCCGCGGTCTTGTGCGAGGCCCGCACGCAGCCGGTGCGGACCAGGAACTGCTTGAGCCCGGGCAGGGCCACCATGGCGTCGTGGACGAGAAAGTGCAGCGTGTCCTGAAGGCCGCGTTCGAGGTACCAGCGGGCCCCGATGCCGATGGGCTCGAGGTAGGTGATGCCCGCGTTGTGGTTGCCCACGATGAGGCAACGCTCGCGCGGCACGTTGTCGAGGCCCTCGACCTCCATGCGGAAGTACAAGCGCGCCAGCCGGTCCACGGCGCGGGCCAGCAGGCGGACGACCTCCGGCTCGAACATGTCCACCCGGTCGGGGTCGACCCGGGAGAGCAGCGACCCGGCGACGGCCTTCATCGCCCGCAGGCGGGGGGAGTTCAGTTTTTCTGAAAGAGCCATGCGTTCACCTCCGTGGCGGTGGCCTGGACCCTCGCCTCCTCGCCCACGATGAAGTCCATGTGTTGAAAGCCGCGCATCACCGTGGTCCGCTCCGGCGCAAGGGACTGGCGCGAAAGCGGGATGAGCGTGTCGCGATCGGCCGCCAGCGCCCGCGCCACCAGGTGCTGCATACGGCCTGCGCGCCTAAGCGTCTCGCAGCCGGACACCAGATCGCGGCAGAACGGCAGGACCACGTGCAGCGGGCGCGCCAGGGGAAACCCGCCGAAGGGCGTGGCCATGGTGACGATCCGGCCGACCCGGGATGGCTCGCCGGCGTCTTCTTGCATGGCGGCGGCGAGCAGAGCGATCAGGCCGCCGTTGGAGTGCCCGGCGAGATCGAAGGAACTAACGCCTCGCTCGGCGGACAGCGTCTCGAGGAAGCGAAGCAGCCGCGTGGCCGCGTCCTGGATGCGGCAGGTGTTGGCGGCGGCGGAGAGAAAGTACGGGAAGGTGGGCGCGACGACGATCGGGCGGCCCAGGCGTTCGATGGCCCGGCCCAGGCGGTTCATGACCGAGGCGGTGCAGAAGGCGCCGGGCACGAGGACCAGCGGCGCATCCGTGCCCGGCGCGAAGCGCCTTGATGGGATCAGCGTGGCCAGGGTCTGCTTGACCGAGCCTTTGATGTACGAGGGGATGGTCTTGGCGTATGCGATTGATTGACGCATGGAGTCAGCCTCCAGGCATGATCTAACAGCCACAAACTTACCCTCGTTGACGCGCCACGTCAAGCCCGATGACGCATTATGGCAAATACGATTCTCTTGAAAGAAACATCGGGAAACATCGGGGCCTGTCCCCAATGTTATTGTTTTCTTTTCAGGATGTTAGGTAGGGGCCTGTCCCCACCGGTGGCGGGGGAACGGCTTTTCGGAGCGCAAGGATTACGAGGGCGGGGAGATGCCGGCTAGCTGGACTTGTTCATTTTCATGGAATCCGGGGCCACCACTGCCACCACCCGTCCCTTGGCGCACACGACGCCCTGGACCAACACCTCGGACTCGACGACGACCTTCTTGCCCTTGACCTCGACGGGCTTCGCCACGAGCAGGATCTCGGGCCCAAGCGGAGTGGGCTTCAAAAAATCGACGTGCAGCGAGGCGGTGACGAACCTAAAGTCGGACTCCGTCCCCGCTTTCGCCCCCGCCGCCCGGAAGGCCGCCGCCGCCGCCGTCCCCGTCGAATGGCAGTCCACCAGCGAGGCGATGAGCCCCCCGTACACGAAGCCCGGGATGGCCGTGTGGTGCGGGCGAGGAACGAAGCGGCACACGCAGGTCTCGCCCTCCCAGAAGCTCTTGATCTGGAGCCCTTTTTCGTTGAGCCGGCCGCAGCCGTAGCAGTGCGAGCACCATTCGCCGTAGAGATCCTGAACGGCCTGATTTTTCATTTCCACGCCTCCTCGTTGCCACCTTCGCTATCAGACCCGATCGGCCTTGTAAAGAACCTCCTGCCCATTTGACAACCGTGCCGCCGAGCCTAAGGTTGTCAGCGTTCGGTGATTCAACCCAAGGAGGATGCCATGAAACGCAAGGCTTCGGCTCGCTGGGAGGGAAACCTCAAACAAGGCAAAGGAACCATCACCCTGGGCAGCGGGGTGCTGAAGGACACCAAATACTCGTTCTCTACCCGCTTCGAGGACTCGCCGGGGACCAACCCCGAGGAGCTCATCGCCGCGGCACACGCGGGGTGCTTCGCCATGGCCCTGTCGGCCCAGCTCGAGGCCGCTGGCATGACCGCCAGGAGACTGGACGCCTCGGCCACGGTGACGCTGGAGAAGGTCGGCGACGGTTTCGCGGTCACCGCCTCGCACCTGGTTCTTGCCGCCAAGGTGCCGGGCGCAGACCGGGAGAAATTCGAAAAGGCCGTCGAGGCCGCCAAGACCGGCTGTCCCATCTCGAAACTCCTCAACGCCAAGATCACGCTGGACTTCTCGCTCGAATCGTAGAAGGTCCCCGACGCCGCGCTCGATTGACACGGTACGCGGCTGCCTTGCCTTGCTTCGCCGCGCCGGTGCCGTGTACACTCGGGCGAATGGTGGCGCGACGAATGAACCCGACGCGGGGCGCTTGGCTCGCCCTTTCGGTTTTTCTCCTCTGGCCGCTTCTGGCCGGAGCGGCCGATGCGCCGCCGAAGATCGAGGCCTACGACCCCGCCGAGTTCTACCGGGCGCTCTCGCCCCACTACCGAAAGCTCTTTGCATCGGGCCCCCGCAAGCTCGCGGACCTTCCCCTGTACCAGCTCGAGCTCAAGATCGACCTCTTGCTCGGCACCGTCGAGGGGAGCGAGGGCGTGATCCTCAAGAACCCCTCGGCGGCCCCGCTCTCGAACGTGGTCTTCCGCGTGTACCCCAACAGCGCCCACCTGGTGGCCGAGGGCGGGCGCAACCTCACCGTCTCGGAAGCCAAAGTGAACGGCCGGCCGTGCGCGGCGCGCGAGGTCGATCCCACCGTGCTCGAGATCCCGCTCGATCCGCCGTTGCCGCCCGGCGAGCGAGCGCGCATCGAGCTCGGCTATCGCCTGGTCGTGCCGCGGCTTCGCGAAAACCCGGGCGCCTCGGGCCTCGACCAGCTGCTCGCTTCCGGCGGGGGCGGGGGCTACGGCATCCTCTCCTTCGGCGAGGGCATCCTGAGCCTGGGCTTCTCCTACCCCATCCTGGCCGCCTGGACCGCTCAAGGGTGGGACACGCCGGAGCTCTCGGGCATGGGGGATCCTACCCACTTCGAGCCGGCCAACTACCTGGTGAAACTCAACCTGCCCAAGCTGGCCGCGGTGGCCTCGAGCGGGATCCAGCTCGGCGAGCAGCCGCTCGGGCCCGGCCCGGAGCACCCGCGCGAGGTGTTCCTGCTGGCCGCGGCGGCGCGGCACTTCGCCATGCAGATCTCGACCCGCTACCAGCACAAGGCGCGCGACGTCGGCGGGGTCGCGATCCGGGCCTTCGTGGTCGAGGAGCAGGAGGCCACCGCCGAGGCCCTGCTCGACCAGGCCGGCGCGGCGGTGGCGCTGTACCAGAAGATGTTCGGCCCGTACCCGTACGCCGGGCTTGCCGTGGCCCAGGCCCCGCTGCAGAACGGCGCGGGCGGCATGGAGTATCCCGGGCTCATCACCGTGGCGCTCTCGCTGTACCAGCCCCCCGCGGGCGGGCCCATGGGCGCGCTGCTCGGAAAGCTTGTCGAGCAGACGCGCACCCCGGAGTTCGTGGTGGCCCACGAGGTGGCCCACCAGTGGTGGCACGCCCTGGTGGGGAGCGACTCGCTGCGCCACCCCTTCCTCGACGAGGCGCTGGCCAACTACTCGGCGGTGATGTACTTCGAATCGCGCCACGGCGGGGCCGCGGGGACGCAGCAGATCGAGCTCGAGCTGTCCATGCCCTACCAGATGTGGCGGGTGATGGGCGGGGCGGACGGCCCGGTCAACCGGGGGCTGGACAAGTTCGCAAACCCCCTCGAGTACGCCGCCATCGTGTACGGCAAGGGCGCGCTGTTCTTCCACGCGCTGCGCCGCGCCATGGGAAAGCAGGCCTTCCTGGGCCTGCTGCGGGCCTACGCCGCCGAGTTCGCCTTTCGCGAGGCCACCCCGCAGGATCTTGTGCTCCTCATCCGGAAGAAGGCCTCGGGCAAGAAGGCCGAGGCGTTGTACCGGCGCTGGATCGAGGAGGCGCACGGCGACGAGGACATCGGGGTGCCGGCCGCCGGCGATCTTACCGGCTGGTTCCAGCTCCTGGCGCGCCAGGGGGGCCTGGGCGGGCCCGGCGGCAACGTCCAGCTCCCGCAGCTCGATCCGGCCATGCTCAAGCTCTTCCAGGACGCGGTGCGCCAGCTCTCCGGGCCATGACCGCAGCTGGATGCGAGGTTTTCACGTTGCGCCCGCGGGTAGGCTCTGCGGGGCCCGAGTTCGCGCGGCAAGCCGGCAGATCGCCGCCGGCCGCGCTTGCTCGTGGGGCATCGCGGCATCCGCACCGATACATTTGTAAGATCTTCCTGGAACAGGATGAGCATGCTGGCATGCTCGCCTTGTCAGCCGATTCAGCCGGAGCTCGGCCGCCGTCAAGGGCGAGCGCAGCGAACCGCGAAGCGACCGAAGGCCCTTGACGGCACAGGCCGAGTGAAGGCTAGCTTTCGTAAGAAGGGCCTTGTCGCGTGGTGTGTAGGAATGGCTCGGACGATGGCGCACGAAAGGAGAGAGCCGTGAAGATCGAGATCGTGCAGGGCGACATCACCGCCCAGGACACCGACGCCATCGTGAACGCCGCCAACCGCTCGCTGCTGGGCGGCGGCGGCGTGGACGGCGCCATCCACCGCGCCGGCGGCCCGGAGATATTGAAGGAGTGCAAGCGCCTTCGCGCCGAGCGCTACCCGGACGGCCTCCCCACCGGGCAGGCCGTGGCCACCGGCGGCGGCCGGCTGCGCGCGCGCTGGGTCATCCACACCGTGGGGCCGGTGTACGCTCGCTCGGCCGACCCGGCCGGGGAGCTTTCGAGCTGCCATCGGGAGGCGCTGCGGGTGGCGGATGAGGTCGCGGCCCGCTCGCTGGCCTTCCCCGCCATCTCCACCGGCGCCTACGGCTACCCCATCGAGGAGGCGGCCGAGGTGGCGCTCTCGTCGGTGCGCGCGGCGGCCACCAAGGTCGCGCTGGTACGCTTCGTGCTCTTCGGCGACGAGGCCCTCGACGCCTTCCGCCGCGCCTTCAACCGTTCCTGACCCAGAAGGCGCGCAGCGCCGCTGAAAGATCCTCGGGAAAGTGCACCTCGAGGTCCGGGCCGAGCCAGTGCTCCGGCAGCGCCCCGAGGACACCCTCCCAGGCGAAACGCCGGTCGGCCAGCACCAGCACCCCCACGTCCGACTCGTCGCGGATGACCCGGCCCGCCGCCTGGATGACGCGTTGCAGGCCGGGGTAGAGCATGGCGTAGGCGAAGCCGTGTTCGGTGGCGCGCTCGAAGTACACGCGCATGCGCTCGCGGGCGAAACTCACCTGCGGCAGGCCGAGCCCGACCACCACCGCCCCGACCAGCGCCTCGCCGGGGAGGTCGAGCCCCTCGCCGAAGGCGCCGCCCATCACCGCGAGCAACAAGAGCGGGCCCGCTTCTGCCCGCATCCGCTCGATCACGGTGCGGCGCTCCTCATCGCTCATGCCGGGGCGCTGGACCAGCACCCCAAGCCGCGGGTCCAGGCGGCGGCGCACCTCCTCCAGGAAGGCGAAGCTGGGGAAGAACGCCGCGTAGTGCCCGGGCCGGGCGGCGGCGACCTCCTCGACCAGGCGCGCCACGCGCTCGTAGAAGCGGCCGCGCGCGCGCAGGGTGGTCTCGATGTCGCGGCAGAAGAACACCCCGAAGTTCTCGCGCGGAAAAGGCGAGGGCAGCGACAGCGTCTGGCAATCGAGCGGGGCCAGCCCCAGCACCTCGGCCCAGTAGGGCAGCGGCAGCAGCGTGCCGCTCATGGCCACCACGCCGAGCGCCTGGCGGTGCCGCGCCTCGAGCTGCGCGGCGGGGTTGGTGCACAGCACCCCGAACCCTGCCCCCGACGGCGCGGCCGGCCCGGCGTGGTAGGGCACGAACTCGGCACCGCCGATGGAGAGCCCCAGCCGCAGCCGCTGCAGCCGGCCCAAGAGGTCGCTCAACGGGTCTTCGCGCAGCGGCAGCCCGAAGGCCTGGCGGTAGGCGTGGTAGCGGAGCATGAGCAGCGCCGCCTCGGCGCACAGCCGCGACAGCGCCTCGCGGTCGGGCTCGATCACCCGGCAGTCCTCGAAGGCCGGCTCCTCGGGCAGGGCGCGCCCGGCCAGCTCGGGCTCGGAATCGGCCAGCCGGGTGAGCAGCCTGGAGAGGTCCGAAAACAGCCGCGTCGAGTCGATGGCCGAGAGCACGCCGGCGAAGGCGAGCTGGGCGGTGTTCTTGGGCGCGGCGGCGAACTCTCCCCGCTCCAGGCGGGCGGCGAGCGAGCGCAGCTCTTCGACGGACACGAAGGCCGAGTGAGCCTCGCGCGAGCGGTCGAAGAGCGAGTGGGCCTCGTCCAGCACGATCACCGCCCGGCCGGGGGCCTCGTCGCCGAAGAAGTGGAGCAACGCCGCGCCGGGGTCGTAGGCGTAGTTGCTGTCGCCGACCAGCAGGTCGGCGCCGGGCACCAGCCACTGGGTCAGCGCGAAGGGGCACAGGTTGGCGCGCTCGCCCTCGGCCACGATGTCGTCGGCGCGCACGAAGGCGCGCCCGCGCAACCGCTCCTCGATGCCGACGTTCGCGAGCCGGCGCTCGAAGTCGGCCAGGCGCTCGCAGGCGCGCGGGTCGCACAGCATGCTGCGGGTGGGGCACAGCCGCTCGCGCGAGCCGAGCTGGAGGCCGAGCAGCGAGCCCGGCGAAAGCGTCGAGGCGGCCACGGTCTCCTCGAAGGCCCGGGCCACCTGTTCCTGCTGGGTGGTGCGCGAGGTGAGGTAGAGCAGGGCGGCGTCGTTCTCGAGCGCAAAGCGAAGCCCCGAAAGCAGCGCCGCCGCGGTCTTGCCGGTGCCGGTCGGCGCCATGGCCAGGAGCGGCCGGCCCGCCGCCCAGGATTCGCGCAGGCTCTCCATCAGCACACGCTGGGCGGGGCGGACCTGCGGGTAGGGGAAGCGCAGCGCATCGGCCAGCTCGCGCCGGCGCAGGCTTCGTTCGCGCTCGGCGCGGGCCTGCTCGATGCGCTCGCGCACGGCCTTCTCGAGCTGCTTTTGCGTATGTCCGGCGTCGAACGGGACGATGAGCTCGCGTACGCCGTCGTCGAGCAGCGAGAAGAGCAGCAGGCGGCACGCCAGGGAGCCGGGCGCGCCTTCCCCGGAGAGCGCCAGCGCGTACAGCCGGAGCTGGAGCGCCCAGTCGGGGAAGGTCTCGGGCGCGACGCGGGCCAGGTCGGCCCGCCCCAGCATGACCGACTTCACCTCCTCGATCAGCACCTCGCCGCTCGCCCGGCGGCGGCCGTCCAGGCGGCCGCGCAGCTCGACCGCGAAGCCGTCCACGCTGGTTCCGAGCCGCACCGGCACTTCGAACTCGAACCCCGGCACGGCCGCGCGCGCCTTGCGGTAGGCCTGGTGCACGCGTGTCCCCAGCTCGGCGCGCAGGCGCGAGAAGGCGCCGCTGGAGACGGCCGCGCCGGCCGAGGCGGCCAGCTCGGTGATCGAGGCCTGCACGGTGCGCTTTTCGAGATCGACGCTCACCGCCATGATGTGTTTCGAGCACGGCGGCGCGCTCGGGTCAATTGATTTCGGGGGTGCTCACGCGCCCAGGGCGCGGATGGCCGCGTCGAGCTGGCGCTCCATGCACTCGACGATGAGGGAGTGGATCACCTCGGGGCTCACCCGCAGCGCCTCGTAGTAGCGCTGGCGCTCCACGTCCGGTATGATCACCGGGTAGTAGCCGGCCCGGATGAGGTACAGGTTCATGAGCAGCCGGGCCACCTTGCCGGTGTCCTCGTCGAAGGGGAAGATGCTCATCAGGCGGAAGTGGGCCTCGGCGGCCTGCCGGAAGGGGTGGAACTGGCGGAACTCCTTGCCCTTGAGGTCCTGCACCAGCTTGGTCATGTGCGCCGGGATGCGCTGGGGCGGGATGATGTCGTGGAAGTACGAGCGGTGGATGGGGATCTCCTTGCGGTAGGCGCCGCCCTGCTGCCCGGCCAGGCCGTGGGTGAGGATGATGTGGAGGTCCTTGATGAACTTCAGCGCCGGCGGGCGATTTCCGGCGGCGGCCGCCTCGCGCACCTTGTCGATGGCGTTCTTGTGGTTGCGGATGCGCTGGTAGGTGGGGATGAGGATGCCGTCGTCCCCGGCGGCGTGATCCAGGGCCGCCTTGAGGTCGAACACGTCCATCACCTGGCCCTCGATGGCGTTCTCGTGGAAGATCCACGACACCTCGAAGCGCTCGGTGAAGCGCGCCGCCTCCTCCTTGTCGCGCGAGAGGCGGTGCTTGAGGTCCTCGGTCTTGTCGTCGATGTCGAAATATACCGTGCGCATGAAGCCGACGGCCGCCTTTGCCCCCCAAAGAACGGTTTCGGCTAGCACAACGCAGCGCGCAAGTCAAAGATTTGTCACACCACGGCCCGAGCGCTCAATTCTCCGCTGCGGCATGCCCTGCCTGCTCCGGGAAGATCTCAACGATCGCTTGCTGCATCTGGCCGCGGAGCCGCCAGAGCAAGCGCGGCCAGACGCGATCCACCTCACCCCCGAGATCGTTTTCGTGTAAGCCCATTCCCTCGCTCCACAGTGGAAAGAGGGGTAGGGGGTGAGGTGCATTCGAGAGTGGGAGAGTGGACGAGGTAGATCTTGCAATCGCATGTTTCAACCCGTAAACTGCCTGGCTGTGTCATTAACACCCCGTGATATCGGCATGTTGCGGGGTGGCCGGAGGCGTTCCGGACGAGGTCGGCGATCAATTCATGCCGAGAAAATTCAATCATGAATTCAATCGGTTGCGTGCAGCGATGTAACCGACGGGGCCGGAGGCTGTCTCGTTTTCGCGCCATCGTTGGCGCCGTGGCGGCCGTTCTCCTTTCGGCCTGCGCCGCCACGGACGACCAAGTCCTGCGGGTGGAGCCCCCCATCGAGCACAAGGGCCGGCCCGTCGCCTCCGGTGCCCCGGCCGCCCCCGCGAGCGGTGAAGAGCCCATCTACTCGACCTCCACCGCCATCACCCTGGCCGAGCTCTCCCTGAAGGCGGCCGGGGCCGAGCCGCGCGACCGCAGTGTGCAGGTCTCGTTCTGCGACGGGCTCTACACCGTGACCTTCGAGCGTCCCGAGAGCGAGGCCGGCGCTTGCGACTTCGTGGTGGTCATCGACGGCAAGACCTCGCGCGTGGTCAAGGTGGTGACAAGGCCGTGAGCCCGGTGCCCTTCGTGGATCTGGCCCGGCAGTTCGAGGAGCTTTCGCCCGAGCTCGAGCGGGCGCTGTTGCGGGTGGCCCGTAGCGGCCACTACGTGCTGGGCCCGGAGGTCGCCGCGCTGGAGCGCGAACTCGCCGTCGACCACGGCTGCGCGGGCGCGGTCGGCCTCAACAGCGGCACCGACGCGCTGCTGCTCGCCCTGCGCGCGCTCGGCATCGGCCCCGGCCACGAGGTGATCACCACGCCCTTTTCCTTCTTCGCCACCAGCGAGGCTATCGTCCTCGCCGGCGCCCGCCCGGTGTTCGCCGACGTCGAGCCGGAGAGCCTCAACCTGGACCCGAGCGCCGTCGAGGCCGTGCTGAGCGAGCGCACCCGCGCCATCCTGCCGGTGCACCTTTACGGCCGCCCTTGCGACATGGACGGGATCCTGGCGATCGCCCGGCGGCGCGATCTCGCCGTCGTCGAGGACTGCGCCCAGGCGGTGGGCGCGCGCTACCGTGGCCAGCCGGTGGGCTCGTTCGGGGCGCTCGGGTGTTTGAGCTTCTTTCCCACCAAGAACCTGGGCGCGCTCGGTGACGGCGGCATGGTGCTCGGCAACGACACCCGGCTCCTCGAGCGGGTGCGCGCCCTGGCCGCCCACGGCAGCCGCGAGCGCTACCTCCACCAGGAGATCGGAGCGAACTCCAGGCTCGACGAGATCCAGGCCGCCGCCCTGCGGGTGAAACGCGCGCGCCTCGCCGGCTGGACGGAGGCCCGCCGCAGGAACGCCGGCCGCTACCGCGAGCTTCTGGCCAACCTCCCCGGCCTGGCGCTGCCGCCGCCCGACGACGAGCGCTTCGGCTCGACCTGGCACCAGTTCACCGTGCGCGCCAAGGACCGCGACGGGCTGCGGGCGCACCTCGAGCGCCGGGGCATCGCCAGCATGATCTACTACCCGGTGCCGCTCCACCTCCAGCCGGCGCACCGGGACCTCGGCTACGCGCCCGGCGCCTTCCCCGTCGCCGAGCGGGCCGCCGCCGAGGTGCTCAGCCTGCCCATCCATCCGCACCTCTCGGAGGAGGACCTCCGGGCGGTGGCCGAGGCCGTGCGAACATGGGCGCAATCGAACTGATGTGCGTGGCCGGGGCCCGGCCGAACTTCATGAAGGTGGCGCCGCTTCTTCGCGCCTTCGCGGACTCGCCGCGCATCCGCGCCACCCTGGTCCACACCGGCCAGCACTACGACCCGAACCTCTCGCAGGTGTTCTTCTCGGACCTGGGCATCCCGCCGCCCGACATCCACCTCAACGTGGGCTCGGGCTCGCACGCGCAACAGACCGCGCGCATCATGCAGGCCTTCGAGCCGGTGCTCGAGGAGAAAAAGCCCGACTTCGTCGTCGTGGTGGGGGACGTCAACTCCACCGTGGCCTGCTCGCTGGTGGCCGCCAAGCTGTGCTACCGCGTGGCCCACGTCGAGGCCGGGCTGCGGTCGTTCGATCGCACCATGCCCGAGGAGATCAACCGCCTGCTCACCGACCAGCTCTCGGATCTGCTCTTCGTGTCGGAGGAGAGCGGCCTTGCGAACCTCGCGCGCGAGGGCGTGCCGGCGCGTGCGGTCCACTTGGTGGGCAACGTGATGATCGACACGCTCGCGCGTTTTCTTTCGTCCGCCCGCGCGCGAAAGACCCCGGAGCGCCTGGGCCTCTCACCGAAGAACTTCTGCCTGGCCACGCTGCACCGGCCGGCCAACGTGGACGGGCGCGAGGGGCTCCTGCGAGTGCTCGCGCTGCTGGAGGCGGCGGGGCAGCGGCTTTCGGTTGTGTTCCCGGTCCACCCGCGCACCCGGGCCCGGCTCGAGGAGCACGGCCTGTGGGAGCGGCTCTCCGCCGCGCGCGGGGTGCGTCTGTGCGAGCCGCTGGGCTACCTCGACTTCTTGTCCCTCATGGACGAGGCGGCGGCGGTGGTCACCGACTCGGGCGGGGTGCAGGAGGAGACGACGTATTTGGGCGTGCCGTGTCTTACCCTGCGGCCGAACACCGAGCGCCCGGTCACGGTGGAGCTCGGCACCAACGAGCTGGTGCCGCTCGACCCCGTGCTCGTCGGCGAGCGGCTCGAGCGCATCCTGCGGGGCCAAGGCAAGCGGGGCAGCGTCCCGCCGCTGTGGGACGGGCACGCGGCGGAACGGATCCGGGACGTGTTCCTGAAGATCTTCTGAATGAGCGTCCGCGCGAGGATCATCAAGGTCGGGGTGGCCAAGTCGGTCGAGATGGGCATCATCTCGCTGGCGCGCTTCTTCTCGGTGCCGCTGTTCCTCTCGGCCTGGACGCCCGACCTCTACGGCGAGTGGCTCATCCTGTACACCCTGATCTCCTACTTCACCCTGGGCGGGCTCGGCTTCGGTCAGGCGGCCGGCAACCAGATGACCATGGCCCTGGCCGCCGGGGACGAGGCCCGCGCCGATCGCGTGTACCAGACGACCTGGGTCATCGTGCTGATTTTATCGGCGCTGCTCATGGCGCTGGCGGCGCTGGTGGCGTGGTTGCTACCGCTCAACCGCTGGATGAACATCGCCCTCATTCCCGAGTCGTCCACCGACGCCATCGTGTTCCTGTTCGCCGGCTACGTGGTGCTGGGCTTTCTCACCTCGCCCGCCATGAGCGCCTACCGGGCCGTGGGCATGCTCCACCGCGGGCTGTTTTGGACCAACGGCGGCCAGTTGCTGGAGTTCGGTGCCATGGCGCTCGCGCTCGCCCTGGGCGCGGGCACGCTGGGCGTGGCCGCGGCCATCACGGCCTCGCGCCTGCTGCTGCTGGCCGGCCTGCAGCTCGACCAGCTTCTCGTGGTGAAGCGGTTCCGCCCCTGCCTGCGCCAGGCGAGCCGCCAGGAGTTCGCCGCCCTCCTTTCGCCGGCGCTGTCGTTCGCCGCCTACCCGGTGGGCAACACCGTCATCAACCAGGGCATCGTCATGGCCATCGGGGGCATCGTGGGGCCGGTGGCGGTGGTGCTGTGGAGCTCGCTGCGCACGCTCACCAACCTGGTGACGCGCCTCTTCGACCTCGTCAACCAGGCCTTCTATCCCGAGGTGAGCATGGCCTTCGGCGCGGGCAACCGGGAGCTGGTGCGCCGGCTCCACCGCGTATCGTGCCAGACGTCGTTCTGGCTGGGGGTTCTCTCCGCCGCCGGCCTGTTGCTGCTCGGGCCCTGGCTCTTCCGGGTATGGACACACGGCAAGGTGGAGCTGGACATGGGGCTGTTCTTGGGTTTCGTGGCGCTGGTGGTGCTGCGCTCGCTGTGGTACACCAGCTTCGTCGTCCCCTCGGCCATCAACCAGCACCAGCGGCTCACGCTCGGCTACCTCTTCGCCTCGGTGCTGGGGCTGGGCCTGTCGGTCGGGCTGCTCTACCTCGGGCTGCTGCCCTCGCTGGCCGGTTTTGCGCTGGTGGAGGTGGCCATGACCTACCTCGTCATCCCGAAGTCGCTCTCGCTGGCGCAGGAGACGCTGCCCGCGCTGGTGGCCGGGGTGCTGACCCCGCCCAACCCCCTGGCCGTGGCCCGCATGGCGCTGGGGCGAGGTTGAGGCGCGAAGCGTGCCGAAAGGATTGTCATGGGTAAACCGTTCGTGATCGGCGTGGCCGGCGGCACCGGCTCGGGCAAGACCACCTTCACCAAGAACATCCTGCAGGCGCTGCGCCCTCACCATGTCTCGGTCATCCAGCACGACTGGTATTACCGCGACCGCTCGGGCATCCCCGAGGACGAGCGCGCCGCCATCAATTACGACCACCCCAACGCGCTCGAGACCACCCTGCTCATCAAGCACCTCAAGGCCCTCAAGGCCGGCCGGCCGGTCTGCCCGCCGCGCTACAACTTCGTCACCCACACTCGCATGCCCGGGGGCGAGGAGGTGCGGCCCACGCCGGTGATCATCGTGGAAGGCATCCTGCTGTTCGCCGAGGAGGCGCTGCGTAACCTCTTCGACCTCAAGATCTTCGTGCAGACCGAGGCGGATCTGCGGCTGCTGCGGCGGTTGCAGCGGGATCTATCCGAGCGCGGGCGCTCGTTCGAGAGCGCGGTGGCGCAGTACCTCGACAGCGTGCGCCCCATGCACGAGATGTTCGTGGAGCCGAGCAAGGGCTACGCCGACATCATCGTGCCGGCCTCGCGCGAAAACCAGAAGGCCATCCGCATGATCGTGGACCTCATCCGCCGCCAGGCCGACCGCACCCGGCGCGCCAAGAAGAAGCGAGCCGGGTCGAGAAAGAGCCGGCCGGAGCCATGAGCGAGGTTTTTCGAGAGGAC
>JAAZNF010000059.1 GCA_012798435.1 Myxococcales bacterium
CCGGAGACGGCACGACCACGGACGGAGCGGACGGGGGGTCAGACGGTGGGGACGGGAAGGACGCCGGCGGTGATGGCGGTGGCGGGGATGGCGGCGATGACGCGATCGGGCCGGCCGGCGGCTGCGGTTGCGGCGGCGCGCCAGAAGGTCAGGGTCTCCTGGCGATTTCCTTGCTGCTTTTTTTGACCAGGCGACGAAAACCTCGTCCCTGATGACATGTAACTATTTGTAAAAACAGGGCAAATCGCAGGCGAGGCCCGGGGACAGGCCCCGTCGTTCCCGGGGACAGGCCCCGTCGTTTTTCGTCCCTGATGACATGTAACTATTTGTAAAAACAGGTCAAATCACAGGCGAGGCCCGGGGAGGCCCGGGGACAGGCCCCGTCGTTTTGCCCCGTTGTGGCAGGCGCGGCAGGACTCCTCATTTCGATAATAATGAATATATCTGTTGACAACGAAGTCAGCCAGTCACAGAAAGCTCCTCGAACAGATCCAAAAGTCTCGAGAAAGGAAAATCGATGAAGAAACTGAACACGTTCTCCCGCCTATTCCTTTGTGGATTCGGAATGGCCCTGCTGGCGGCGGGCTGCGGCTCCAAGGAGCTTTCCATCGTCCACATCACCGAGGACATCACCGCCGACACCACCTGGACCGACGACAACATCTACGTGATCGACGACTCGATCCAGATCACCGCCACCCTCACCATCGAGCCGGGCACGGCGGTGAAGTTCTCCAGCGAGAAGAACTTCCAGGTGGGCACGGGCGGCAAGATCGTGGCCGACGGGCAGCAGGCGGGCACGCCCATCGTCTTCACCTCGCTCCTCGACGACCAGCACGGCGAGGACGCCAACGGCGACGGCGCGGCCACCGCCCCCGCCCCCGGCGACTGGGGCTACATCCAGGTCAAGGCGTGCGGCTCGGTGTTCAATCATTGCCTGTTCATGTACGGCGGCGCCCACATGCCCTACAGCGGCACCCTGATCCTCGACAACGACTGCGAGACCACGGTGACGAACTGCACCTTCGCCCACAACCAGGGCGGCACCCCGCAGGACCTGCGCGCGGCCACCTTGAACGCGAACGGCGCCGGCGCCGGCACGATCATCACCGGCAACACCTTCTTCGACAACGAGGTGCCGCTGCTCATCAGCGGCAAGTTCGATCTCGACGACTCCAACGTGTTCTCTGAGCCCACCCCCGGCACCGCCAAGAACAAGTACAACGGCGTCTTCTACGGCAGCGCCTACCAGATCACCGGCAACCGCACCTGGGCCGAGAGCGATGTGCCCATCGTCATCACCGGCCCGCTGGCCATCCCCGAGGGCGGCTCGCTCACCCTGGGCGACAAGGTGGTGGTGAAGTTCGCCGAGGACGAGCGCATCGACGTCGATGGCCGGCTGCTCGCCGACGCCGAGACGGCCATCACCTTCACCTCGCTCAAGAACGACGATGTGCTGGGAGACACCAACGGCGACGGCTCGGCCACCGCGGCCGCCCCGGGCGACTGGCGGGGGATCTACTTCACCGCGGATGGCTCGGTCCTCGACCACTGCCTGATCGAGTTCGCCGGGCACGCCAAGCCCTACAGCGGGACGATGTCGGTGGACCAGGACGCCGCCGTCACCATCACCAACTGCACCTTCGCCCATAACGCGGGCGGGACCCCAGAGGACAACCGTGCCGCCACGCTCAACCTGGGCTCGGCCAAGGCCACCTGCGTCATCACCGGCAACACCTTCTACGACAACGATCTGCCCATGGTCATCAGCGGGCTCATCAGCCTGGATGACTCCAACGTGTTTTCCGCCACCGTGAACGGCACCCCGGTGGGCAACCAGTACAACGGCATCTTCATGGACGGGGTATCCCACGCGGTGAAGGACACCACCAGCTGGGCCGAGACCGAGGTGCCCATCGTACTCTTCGAGACCGTGCTCAGCATTGGCGACGACGATGGAGGAACGCTGACCCTGGCCGACGGCGTCATCATCAAGGTGTGGAACACCCGCATCGATGTGGGCGAGTTCGGCACGCTGAACCAGGGTGCGGACAACTACTTCACCTCCTTCAAGGACGACGCTCGCCTGGGCGACAGCAACGGCGACGGCGAGACCGCTCCGGCCAAGGGCGACTGGCTCGGCGTCAACGTGTGCAAGCCGCAGTGCGAGTACGCGAACTGGGGCAACATCCTCTACGCCACCAACCCCTAACTCGAACATCTCGCAAGGGGGCCTCGCCCCCAGGCCCCCCCCCAGCAAGAGAACCCGGAAAAAAAATCGGCTTACAAGGTGAAACCCCACCGGGGGTCGATGATGTCTCGCATCAGGTGTCTACTCATAAGGCGAGCGAAGGCCCCTTCAACGAATCGCGAGGACACCCCCAAGCCCTGACAGCAAAGATCAGGCGAAGGCTACAAGGGAAAGATCGCGCGCGAACGCGCCGGCAACGTGGCGCTACGACTGCGGCTTGTGACAGGACACGCAGCCGGTGCGCGTGGGATGCGGGGTGACCTTGGCCCCACCGGCGCCACTCTGGTGGCACCCCAGGCAGTAGGCGTCATCCGTCTGTGTGGTCGAGTGCGGGATGGCCGGCGGCTGGTCGTCGCCGCCTCCACACGCCGGGAACATCGTCAAGGCGAACAGCAACACGAGGGACAGGGTTGCCACCCGCACGCCTCGCGGGATACGGCGGCGCATGATGACCTCCAGGATAACAACTATCCGAATATACTCCGAAGCCCGGATGGATGCAATTGAATCGTGTGGGCCGACCGGCTAGCATGCCGCGCATGGACCAGAGCGAACTCTTCGGCCCCAAGAACGACGGGCGCGCCGACGCGCCGCTGGCCGAGCGCATGCGCCCGAAGGAGCTATTGGAGTTCGTGGGCCAGGAGGAGATCCTGGGCCCGGGCCGGCTGCTGTCCGAGGCCATCCGCCAGGACCACCTGCCCTCCATGATCCTGTGGGGCCCGCCGGGCTGCGGCAAGACCGCGCTGGCCTCGGTGATCGCCCGCACCACCGGGGCCGTCTTCGTGCCCTTCTCCGCGGTGCTGGGCGGGGTGCGCGAGATCCGCGAGATCGTGGAGCGGGCCCGGTTGAGCCGCGCGCGGGAGGGAAAGCCCACCATCCTGTTCATCGACGAGATCCACCACCTCAACAAGTCGCAGCAGGACGCCCTGCTGCCCCACGTGGAGCGCGGCACGGTGACGCTGATCGGCGCCACCACCGAGAACCCCTCCTTCGAGGTCAACGCCGCCCTGCTCTCGCGCTGCCGGGTGTTCCTGCTGAAGCCTCTCTCCGAGGAGCACTTGGCCGCCATCGCACGCCGGGCCATCTCCGATGCCGAGCGGGGCCTGGGGGCACTGGGGCTGACCATCGAGCCTGAGGCGCTCGAGCTCCTCGCGCGCGCCAGTCAGGGGGACGCCCGCCGAACGCTGAACACGCTCGAGGCCGCGGCACGCTACCTGGCCTCGCGCGGTGAGAAGACCATCACGCCGGACACCGTGCGCGAGGCCGTGCAGCACAAGGCCCTGCTCTACGACCGCACCGGCGAGGAGCACTACAACCTGGTCTCGGCGTTCATCAAGAGCCTGCGCGGCTCGGATCCGGACGCGGCCGTGTACTGGATGACGCGCATGCTGGAGGGGGGCGAAGACCCGCGCTTCCTGCTGCGGCGCATGCTCATCTTCGCCTCCGAGGACATCGGCAACGCCGACCCGCGGGCGCTGGTGCTAGCCGCCGCGGCGCTCTCGGCGTGCGAGTTCGTGGGCTTGCCGGAGGCGGTGTTGACCCTCTCCCAGCTCGCCACCTACCTGGCCTGCGCCCCGAAGAGCAACGCATCTCTGCTCGCCTGGACTCGGGCCCGGAAAGACGTGGTCGAGCACGGGCCGCTGTCGGTGCCGCTGCACCTGCGTAACGCCCCGACCTCGCTGATGAAGAACCTCGGCTATGGCAAGGAGTACCGCTATCCGCACGACTTTGCGGGAAACTACGTCCCCGAGAACTACCTGCCGGAGAAGCTTTTACGCCGGCGATACTACACCCCCACGGACAACGGCGCCGAGGCCGAGATCGCCCGACGCCTTGAGGAGCTGCGCGCGCGCGCGGGGAAGCCGGCGCCACCGGAGGAGCAGGACGAGTGAGCCCTCTGCCGCGGCTGCTGGGGTGTCTGGCCCTGATCGGAGCCGCCAGCCTGCCCGCGGCGGGGGGCGAGTTCGGCCCCTGGTCCGCGGACGAGCGGCACCCGGTGACCCGGGAGGCCGAGGCGAGCGCCGGGCCACGGACCGTGCCGCCCGGTGCGCCCCGGGCCGAGGACGAACTCTTCCTGGGCCTCATGTTCCGCTTCTGGGTGGATGGGCTCTCGCGGGCCGACGGCGATCGCTGCGCCCACCAACCGTCCTGCTCGGCCTATGCGCGCAAGGTCATGCTGCGCCATTCCTTCCCCGTGTCGGGCTGGATGGCCCTGGCCCGCCTGTGGCGCGGCGCTCGCAGCAGCGCCCTACGCGAGCTTCCGCTCGTGCTCGTGGACGGCGCGCTGCGGCTGCTGGATCGGGTGGAGGACGGGAAATTCTGGGCGGCGGGCTACCTGCCGCTCTCGGGCCGGTAGAAGTACGTGGTGTGCTGGTACAGGCAGATCTGCCGGCCGCCCGCCTGGCGGGCCTGGCGCAGGGCGTCTTCGAGCTGTGAAAGCAGCACCTCGGCCGAGTTCACGTCTTTGTTGGGATAGAAGGCCACGCCCAGGCTGAAGCCAGGCGTCACCACCTTGCCCCCGGCCGTGAAGGCATGCGCCTGCAGGCGCGCCAGGATCCGGCTGGCCACGGACAAGGAGCCGGTGAAGTGGGTGCGCGGCAGGATGAGCACAAAGCGGTCCGCCTCGGGGCGGGTCAGGATGTCGAACTCGCGCACCCCCTGCTCCAGGATCTGGGCGACCTCATGGACCACTGCCTCCAGGCCCTCCGCGCCCGCCTGCCGGCCGAGCTCGGCGGCGTTGTCGAGGCTGACCGCCAGGCAGGAGAGCGGCTCCTTGTAACGCTCGGCGCGCGCAAATTCGTCGTGCAGGCGCTGGGTGAGGTAGCGGGCGTTGAACAGGCCGGTCGCGGGGTCCGCGATCGCCTGATCCTCGAGGCGTTTCTGGTTCTGGTTGATACGGTCCTGCAGTTTCTTGATCCGCAGCAACGCCTCCATGCGGGCGAGCAGCTCGCGCGGGTTGGCCGGCTTGCTGAGGTAGTCGTCGGCGCCCAGGCGCAAACCTTGCACCCGGCTCTCGAGATCGTTTTTCGCGGTGAGCAGGATCACCGGCAGGAAACGCTGGCCCTGGTTGGCCTTGAGCAGCCGGCACACCTCGAGGCCCGACAGCCCCGGCATGACCACGTCGAGGAGCACCAGATCGGGAGAGTGGTCCCGCACCGCGGCCATGGCGGCGTTGCCGTCCGCGGCCTCGGTCACCCGGAAACCTTCTCGCTCGAGGAGTTCCCTGAGGTGATCGCGCGTCGCCGGCTCGTCATCGACGATAAGCACCAGGGACTTCTCTTCTTCCACCGCGCCTCCAGGGAAAGCCTCTGAGATGAGCCATCGCGGCTCACTCTCTATCGCGCCGCGCCAACGAACAAAGTATGGCACGGCGAACCCGTCGATTCAACAGACCCGCACGAGGCCCTGACAGCGCTGTCGCACCCGATGCGGCAACAACGACATGCCGGCACCATCGAAGATGTCTTTCGGGAGTGCCACCCACCCCGTAACATCCTGATTGAAAAACTAAAAAGAAGCAGTGTGACGGAAGACACCTCGTGGCGTGCTTTTTGCTTGGTGGCGAGACTGCGTTCCTTTTCTCGAGTGAAGGCCAACCCAAGGAGTCCTCTCCGATGAAAAAACTATTTCCATCTCTCATGAGCTGCATCATTTCGGCCGTCGTCGCCCAGGCCGCCTGGGCGGACGAAACCTTCGAGAAGCACCAACCGGCGATGGATGCGCGGACCGCCGCCGACGAACAAGTGGTGGAGATCCTGCTCGCGCCGCTCGGGGCGGAGGGCCAAGAGGGCGAGTCCCGCGGGCTCATCCCCATGGTGACCCGGTTGGTGCAAAACACGCTCTCCCGCGTGCCGGCGGTGAAGTTGACCCCGCCGGGCAAGCTGCCCGAGCTCGACAAGCGCTTTGTGGACTTTTCGGCCCTGGCTTCCATGGAGCGGCTTGCGCTCATCGACCTCAAGAACCAGACCGGGCTGGACGGGGTGATCTTCGTGTCCTGGCGCTGGGAGGAGGCGAGCTTCGAGCTCGCGCTCGGCCTGGTCGATCTGCGCAACGGCCGTGTCCACCTGTCCCGGAAGTTCAGCGAGCCCTTCGGCGCTGTCCTGCTCTCGCACATCGAGGAGGCGATCGAGGGTTTCGCAATCTCCATCCGGCGCAGCATCCGGGTGACCATCCAGGTGACCTCCGAACCCGAAGGTTGCGAGGTGTTCGTCAACGATCAGCCCGTGGGCAAGACCCCGCAGACCGTCGAGCTGCGCACCGGGACCTACCGTCTCCGGGTAGAGCACGAGGGATACCGGCCGCACCTGTCCACCCACGACCTTTCGGACGGCGACCGGCTGGAGCTGCACGCCGTGCTGCAGAATCCCTTGGCGGCGCGATTCCTCAACGCCCCTCCCGGCCTGCGGGTGGACTCGCGCGAGCTTTCGGCCGGCTACCGTTACGTCTTTGTCAACAGCGACGAACCCGCGTGGCGCCACGGGCATTCCTTGCTGCTGGACGGCACCCTGCGCATCAACGATTGGCAGGCGGGGCTGCGCTTCGGCTTCTCCGCTTTCGAGTCCCACCAGCGCCTGGACACCTTCCTGGGGCAGAACGAGGGCGACTTCGTGCTGCAACACAACCTGATCCAGCTCATGGCGCTGTGCCTCTACCCGGTGTGGGAGAAGTACTCCTTCGCCCACCTGAAACTGGGCGCGGCGGCCGGGCTGGCCTGGTCCTCGGCCAAGAGCGCGGCCCGCTCGACCGACAAGTGGACCGGCGCGGCCGACCTGTTCGCCCAGGCCGAGGTGCGCCTGCTGCGCTCCGGCAATTTCGGCATCGATCTGCTGCTCTCGCTGGGGTTCTCGTACCTCGGGGAACTCCCGTACCTCGAGAAGACCTTCAGCCTGTTCGGAGAGGGCGAGGAGCGGGTACGGAACCGCCACATGTTCGGTCCGACCGGCTCGGCCGCACTTCAGTTCAAGTGGTACAACGACATTTTCTAGGAGGCTCTGCCATGCCACGCCTGCTCATCGTCGCCTGCGCCAGTCTGTGGATCCTCGCCGCCTGCGGCGCCGAAGGGGAAAACGGCAACCCCGATCCAACCTACCAGAACCAGCTCTTCTCCGGCACCGCACGCATCAACGCGGCCAAGGACGGCTCATCCTACCAGCCCGGCTTCTCCTGGATCGCCACCGGCTACCGGCACGTGGTGTGCGCGGTGTTCAAAAGTCCCATCCACGTCAAGGAGAACCAGATCACCAACTCGGACGACGTGGTGTGGATCTGGCACACCGGCTTGGGCACGGGGCGCGAGGGGAACATCCGCTACTCGGACGGACGGCCGCATCCCGCCTCGAGCGACGCCCCGGCGCCACTCCAGGACGGGGTCTACTACTGGGGTGTATGGGCGCTGAACGACGCTGGCCACGCGGTGGCCTCCAGCGTGGAGTACACCCTCAACGTGCCCTGAGGCAGGCTCCGTCAGGGCGCGGTCTCGAAGGCGGCGATCCAGAAGTCGTCGAGCGGGTTGCCGTAGACGTCCGTCACGCGCCGGGCGATCCCCAGCACGTAGCGCACCCCGGAGAGCAGCGGTCGGACCGGGGTGAGGCGCACCACGCCAAGCCCGTCGGGTTCGACCTCGATGTGGTAGCGGACCTCGGCCTCATGATCGCCGGACCACAGTGCCACCGAGTCGGGGCCGACGCTCGCCGGATCGACCGGCTCGGAAAACCAAACCCGTGGCTCGATGCCGACGGGCACCGCGATCCAGCCGTTTGCGGGGAGGCTGGCCACGATCCGGGGCGGCTGTGCATCGACCGGCTCGAACAGGGGCTCCTCGCCGGTGAGCGTGCACCCGCCGAGCGCGAGCAGAGCGATGAGCAATCGGCAGCGCATCAGGGGCACCTGCGGGAAAGGTCGTCGGGCAGATGGCACTTCTGACAGGCGCGTTCGTTGCGCTGACGCATGAGCGCGCAGCGAGCGCGGAAGGAGGGCGGGTGGGGGTTGACGCCGCCGCCAATCCCCGCCGCCCCGTGGCAGCGCACGCAGTCGGATTCCGCGTGGCAAGAGGCGCAGCCGGCCAGGTTGGCCCGGGCATCCGCGGCGTGGCTCCCGCTGCCGTACCCGAGCGGGTGCAAGCGCTGGTTGCGCGGCCGGCGCGGCGACCCTTCCGCCACCCCGGCCGCCTGGTGGCAAGCGAGGCAGTCGGCGCGCGAGCGGTGGCAAGCATCGCAGTCCTGGCTGCCGGCGCGGGCCGGGCCGGGGTGAGAGAGACGCCAGTCGGGCGGGTGGATCTCCAGCGGGCGCCGGACACCGCGATGGCAGCGGGCGCAGGACCGTTCCTCGTGGCAGCGCAGGCACAGCTCCCGCCGCGTGGCCGCCTCCGCAGCGTGGCGTTTTTCGAACCCCGGGGCGTGGTCGGGCCCGCCGTGAACTCCGCGCGGGCGCAGCGTGCCGTACGGCGTCTTGACCTCCAGGCGTCCAGCGGCGTTCGCCGGATGGCAACGCTGGCAGCGGCCCACCCCGTCCATCCAGTCGTCGTGGCACTCCCGGCAGCGGCCCGCCGGCGGGTGCAGGCCCGCGGTCTCCTGGGCCGTGTCGTGGCAACGACGGCACGAATCCCGGTCGGCGGCGTGCAGCGGGTGGGAGAAGCGCAGGTAGGCCGCGCCTCTCTCGGCGCCCCGGGCCTCGCCGCGATGGCAGGCGTCACAGCGGGCCGGTGGCTGCTCCAGCCAGGCGGCGTGACAGGCGGCGCACTGGGGGTGGCCGGGGCGAGGCGCGGGCCGGGCCCTGGGGAGGGACATGTCGCCATGACAGGCACCGCAACCGAGATCTCCATGCCGCGCATGGGAGAAGCGGATCGTCGAGACCTCTGGCGGGTAGACCCCCGGCGAGTCCGTCGCCGCGGTGGGTGCGGCCGAAACGAGAAGCACCAGGATCCACCCGAGGACCCTCATGCGCGCGGCCCTCCCTGGAAGTGGAACACAAGATCCAACACCAGGAGCAGCCGCGAGGCGAAGGGCAGCAGACGGTTGCCGTTGGCCTCGAGGAGCAGGTGCAGCGCCCGGCCCGGTCCGAAGATCCAGGTCGTCCCCAGGCCGCCGCCGCCACCCAGGGCGCTCTGATGGGGCTGGACCGGATCGGAAAAACTGCTGAGCAGGGCCCGGCCCTCGATGAGCCAGCTCTCGCCCGGGGAGACGCGCCAGGTCGCCATGACCAGGTAGCGGCGACCCGCGGCGCCGTCCTCGTAAGTCACATAGGCCGACAACATTCCCGAACGCCCGGTGGGCAGGCCGCCCTCGGCCTCGATCCCCGTCGTCGTGGGCGGATAGGCCGAGGGCGTAACGTTCAGGTACCAGCGCTGGCGCAGGCGCAAGCGCGCCGTCTTTCCATCGGCCCAGGAGAGACTCGTGCCGCCATGCGCCTCCGCGAAGGGCTCGGGTGAAAAAAAATTGAAGATGGAGTCTTGCGAAAAGAACGGCCGCAGGTAGAGCGCGCCCAGTTCGAGGCGCCAGCGCGCGCTGGCGACGGGGAAGCCCACGAAGGCGTCGGCCCGCAACCGATCGAAGCCGTCGAGCAACAGGTTGTAGGCCGCGCCGGCGTCGAGGCCCAGCTTGCCCTCGAAAAGGCGCAGCGCGCCCGCGGCCGCCAGGCGCTCCTCCTGGAGCGGCCAGCCGTCTTGCCAGGCCGCCAGCCGCCGGTAGTCCACCTCCACCCGATGGTGCGCGGTGGTCCAAGAAAGCCGCGCCCCCACCACCGGGCACAGCGTCTCGTCCTCGCTGCCGGGCAGCGCAAGCTCCATGTCCCCCAGGATGCTGCGATCACGGACCGCGAATCCCATGTACAACTCGAGCGGCAGACGAAACAGCGGCCTTCCCTCGATGTGCACGCCATCGAAGCGAAAGAATCCCAGCTCGGAGAACTCCCACAACCGCCCCACGCGAAAGCGCAGGCGCTCGGGGACGGCCTCGACGCGCAGCTCGGCCCGGGTGAGCAGCGCCTGCCGGCCTCCATGGGCCCCGACGGAGTCCTCCAGATCCGCGTCCAGGCGAAAGTCGAGCGAAAACGACAGCCGCTCGCTCTCGAACAGGCGGCTGGCGTCGAGGACGATCCAGTGGCTCAGACGGCGGCGCAGCAGCAGCTCTCCGTCCGCGGCCAGCACGTCGTACCCCTGGCCCACCGTCTGCACCGCGAGATCGACTTCCGAGGCCCGGCCCGAGGCGCCGACGCACAGCAGCAAAAGCAGCCAGGGCAGCGCCGGGCGGCGCTCACTCCCGCGACGTGGAGCCATCCGGTCCTCGCTCGGAGGGAGGAGGCAGCGTAGGAGCCGCGGTGGGGGCGGCTGGGGAGGACGTCTCGGGATCCTTGGCGGCCGGGAGTGGCGGGGCCAGCTCGAGCTCCGAGATGGCCCGGCGCATCTGCGCCCGCACGTCGAGGTCCTCCTGGAGCGACCGCAGATCGTCGTCCCGGGACAGGTCCTGCTGGATGCCGTCGAGGTCGATCTCGCGCTTCACCTCGTCGGCGGTGCGCCGCAGGCGAGCCACGGTGCGGCCGATCTTGCGCGCCATGTCGGGCAGTTTCTCCGGCCCGAGCACGATGAGCGCCAGGACCAGGATGACGACCAGTTCCCAGGTGCCGATGCCGAACATGACGACCCGCTGGCGGGTTACTCCTTGTCGCGGGGGGACTTGGCGCCGGTGGGCGCCGTCCGTCCGGGAAGCTCCCCGGGCGGCGCGGCCTCGTCCAGGCTGCGGGCCTCGCCCTCGATCTCGCGCGGAGACTCCCGGTAGCTGCGCTTGAAGTTGCGGATGGCCTTGCCCAGGCCCTCACCGAGCTGCGGCAGTTTTCCCGCGCCGAAGATCACCAGCACAATCAGCAGGATGACCAGAAGCTCCCACATGCCGATGGTGGCCATGGCGACGTGTTTCATGTTCTCTCTCCGATCGGCGCACGAGGACTCGCCGGCGGCGTGCCGGTCAGGCGTCCTCGAGCCGGAAACGCAGATCCAGCGCTCCCTCGGTCACGTGCAGCGGGAACACCACCAGCCGGCTACCGGGCGCCGGCGCGGGCACGGCCGGGAGCGTCTCGGGCGGGGAGATCTCCACGTCCTTCCCCTGCTGGGCCAGGGCGGCCGCGGTGTTGCCGCACACCAGGTTGGTGAATTCCTTGACCGCGTCCTCCACCATCTCCTCCGACTCCCGGGTGGCGTCCTGGCCCAGGATGCGCGAGGCGACTTCCACGGCGATCTCGGAGGAGACGCTGAGCACGTACTGCACCTGCGGCGAGCCGGTGAACCGCACCCCCACGCTGAGGTGGAACTCGCCCTCGGGCGCTCCGTCGGCGTCGCGGCCCGCGGCGACCTTGACGGTGATCCCGGCCACCCGTAAAAACAGCTTGCGCGTGAGGTCGACGGCCGCGCGTAGCAGCTCGGCGGCGGGGAGCGCCTCGGGCATGGCCACTTCCTCGACCACCCGGTAGCGGGCCTGCTCCTCCTGGAAGATGGCCAGCTCTCGCTCGAGAACGTCCTCGCTGATGTGCCCCAGCTCCAGCAGCGCCTCGCCCAGCATGAGGTAGTTGTTCTTCTGATAGGTGAGGATCTCACGGGCCTTCTCGGGGGTGAGCATCCCCTTGGCCACGGCCAGGTCGCCGAAGCGCAGGTCGGTCGAGCGTTGCAGCTCGTTCACCTCGCGCACCTGATCGGGGGTCATGAATCCTCGGCGCACGGCCAGCTCCCCGAACTTGAGGTTGCGATACTCCTGAAGCTCGAGCGCCTCGATGAGTTGTCCCCGGGTGACCACCCAGCGCTCGATGAGAAACTCGCCGAAGAACTGGATTCCCATGCGTCGCCTACTTGGCCTCGAAGGCCTTCTCCAAGACCTGGCGCATGCGCTCCAAGTCGAACGGCTTCGAGATCACGTTGCGTGCGCCGAGGCGCAGCGCCTCCTCCGCCTGGGAGCCAACGCCTCCCACCGAGCTCACCATGATCACCCGCGCCGCCGGGTCGATCTTCAGCAGGGTGCGCAGGGACTGGATGCCGTCCATCATGGGCATGATGATGTCCATGAGAACCAGCTCGGGAGAGAGCGACTTGTAGAGCTTCACCGCCTCGGCGCCGTTGCGGGCATGGCCCACCACCTGATAGTCCCCAAGATCTCCGAGCACCTTGGTGAGCTGCCGGGCCGAGGCCAGACTGTCGTCCACCACCAGGACTTTCCGGCTCATACCGCCCTCCCCGACGCCACGCGCCACCTGAAAAAACCGGCGCGGCGGCGAATCCACCCGATCGTATGGGGGAGATCCGGGAGAGTCAAGTTCGTTGCTGGTTCAGGCCTGTCCCGAGCGGCGGTGGATGAAGTAGCGGATCTTCTGCCGGTCAGCGGGGGCGATGTTGATGAAGCGAAGCGCCCGGGTCTCGAAGAAGCCCCTTTTCTCCCGGCGCAGCAGCTTGCAGCGAGCCCAGACCAGGTGCTTGATACCCGGCAGCGACATTTCGATGATGGAATCGCCGCAAAACGGCATGTCCAGGCCGCGGGGGAACTCGAGCAACACGCCGTCCTCGCTGAGGTCGGCAGCCAGGGGAACGAAGTATCTTCCGCCGGTGGTCTCGCCCACGAAGACATCGAGTTTCACCCGGCTGCCTTTTCTTCTGTTATCGTTTTCCATCGCACCCTCCTGGGTAGTTGAAAGACCTACATGTAGGATACTGTCGGTAGCTCATCTGGTCAAATTTTTTGCCGGGCGCCCGCTGTCATTATTTCAACTACCTGAAAAACAATCATAAAATATGGGGACAGGCCCCGTTGTTTTTGCGTTTTTTTGAAAATTGCGCGAAAAGATCGTGCAATCTTGTATCGGATCCATATGATCCGTCGGCATGCCGGGCGCACGAAAGGTCCGATTCGAGCTCTCACGTAACTTCAACCAGTGGCTGAAGGCGCCCGACCCCGGTCCGCCCGACATCGAGGTTGATCGGGCTTTTGCGCGGTGGATCCTGGGCCTCATGGCCAGGGAGCAGATCCGTCGCGTCGGGCCGGTGTTTGTGGATGCGGCGGTCCTGAAGACGCGCTTCGCGTGTGTCCCGGAGCGATGCGCGCCCGGACCCGGCCGGGGCCGCTTTCGAAGTTGCTGCGCCGACATCGATCTTTTGCTCACACCCGCCGAACGAAAGCCTCTCGAAAAAAACATCCGGCAACTTTCCTCCGAATTGTTGCGGCACGAGCCGAGGCTTACGCCCAACGAGCGCGGACAGGTCGAGCTCTTCGACGCGACCGGGGAGGTGCTGCGCCGTCCCGGAAAACGCTGCGTGTTTTCGGTCATCGACCGGCGCGCCCGGATCCGATGCCGGCTGCACGCCTTCGCGAAAAGGTCGCAGCTACCGCTGTCCGCCCTCCAGCCGCGGAGCTGCCGGCTGTTCCCTCTCGTCCTGGTCAACCTCGGCCGCGCAGTCCTGCTCACCGTGGTGAACCGTCACAACTACCGCGCCTGGCAGGCGCTCCATCCGAGCCGGTTTCCCTGCCTCGCCGATCCCGCCTTGCCGCCGCTGATCCGTTCCATGAGCGCGACGCTGGATGAACTCTTCGGCCCAGGATTTGCCAGGGAGCTTGAAAAGATGCAAAAAGATACACCATGAACCGCCGTTCGAATCCTCCGGCTTATACTGGCTTTCTCTCCCTGCTCTTCGCCCTGGCCACCGGTTGCGCGCACGTCGCTCCCGCCCCGGCGCCGCCCCCGCCCGGAGCGCCGCCTGCTCCGGCCGCGCCACCCGCCCGTCCTCTCGCGCCGACCGCTCCCACCGCGCCGGCGCCGAAGATCCCGCTGCCGCGCGTGGTCGCTCGCCTCGACCTGGCTGCGGTGGGGGACGTGTTGCCCCACAGCTCGGTGCTCAACTCGGCCCGCGCCGCCGACCGCCGCGACGAGAAAGGCGCCTCCCAGAACAACGAGGGCTTCGACGAGCTTCTGCTCGGGGTGCGGGAGGCGCTCTCGGGGATCCACGTGGCCCTGGCCAACCTGGAAACCCCGGTCGCGCCCAAGACGGGCAAGGAGAGCCGGCCCTTCCAGTTCAACGCCCCGGCGGTGCTGCTCTCCGGCCTGCGCGCCAGCGGCTTTTCCATGGTGAGCGTGGCCAACAACCACGTCTACGACCAGGGCACCAAGGGCCTCTCCGAGACGCTGGAGATCCTCGAGCGCTCCGGGCTCGACTTTGTCGGCATCGCCAAGAGCTGCGAGGAGGTCTTCCGGCCCCGCCTCGTCGAGAAGGAGGGCCTGCGGGTGGCATTCTTGGCGGCGGCCCAGATGTTCAACGCCGAGCCCAAGAAACCCGCACCCTGCGCCGCCAAGCTCGATGAGAAGAAGCTCATCCAGGCCGCGAAGGAGGCGCGGGCGGCGGGCGCCGACGCGGTGGTGCTCTCGGTCCACTGGGGTAACGAATACCAGACCGCGCCCCGCAAGGAGGAGATCGACACCGCCCACCGCTTGCTCGACGGGGGGTTCGACGCCATCATTGGCCACCACCCGCACGTGCTCCAACCGCTGGAGATCTACCCGGCCGCCGACGGACGGCTCACCTTCGTGGCGTACTCGCTGGGGAACTTCCTCTCCAACCAGGCGCGCTTCTACGCCTTCGGCATCGAGCCGGCCAAGAACGGCAACCCCCGCGACGGAGCCATCCTGCGTTTCTCGGTGGTGCGAAAAGACTACGGCGACGGCCAGACCGTCCGCGAGCTTGCCGATCTGTCGGTGCAACCCACCTGGACCGAGAACAACGCCCGCGAGCGCCTGCGCGACAAGAAACTCTCCCCGGTCATCCGGGTGGTGGTGAACGACGAGCGCCTCGCCTCCGCTCAGGCCGAGCTCGAGCGGCTCGACCCCGCCGCCGAGCCACAGCGGGCGCTTCAGCTCAAGAAGCAGATCGAGTTCTTCGCCGCGCGCAAGGCCGCTGCCGCCGCTATCCTGGGTGAGGACTACCTGCTCGTCCCCCTGCCGCCGCCGCCGCTGCCGCCGGAGGCGGCGCCCGAGGCGACTAGCCCCACAGCATCCGGATCCCCAGCCCGATGAGAACCAGGCCGCCGGCCGGCTCCACCCAGCGCCCGGCGTAGCGGCGCACCAGCGCCCCCGAGCGCATGCCCAGCCAGGTGATGGTGCCGCAGGTGACGCCGATGACGGCGGCGGCGAAGAGCAGCCGGCCCGTCTCCAGCACCAGGCCCACGCCCAGCCCGGCGCCCAGCGCGTCGATGGAGGTCGCCAGCGACAGCGCCACCAGCGACCAGCCGCGGGTGCGATCGGCCGGGACACAATCGGGGTTCCGCTCCCGCGTCTTCTCGGCGGCCTCCTGACCCTCCTTCTCCGAAAGTCCATCGATGATCATCTTGACACCGATGGCCGAGAGCAGCCCGCAGGCGATCCAGTGGGTGTAGGCCTCGAGGTACTCGACGGCTACTCGCCCGAGCAGTGCACCCAGGAGCGGCATCAGCGTCTGGAACAGCCCGAAGTGGAAGGAGAGCCGGAAGCGCTGGCGCCGCTCACAGGCGGTGGCGCCGACGACCGCCCCCACCGAGAAGGCGTCGGCGGAGAGGGCCAACGCCAGCAAGAAGATCTCCACCAGGGTCACAAGGCTCCTCCTTCGCGAGGCGCACCCGCCTCGTCCGCCGCGTTCCCATCCATCACACCAGCCGGCGCCGGATCTCGTCCGCCGCCGCCAGCGGATCGAGGCCCTGGCGCCGCAGCTCCTCGATGGCGCCGTCGAGCTCCCGTCGAAGCGAAGGCTTCTGGATGTCCGAGGGCCCGCCGGCCCAGCCCAGCCGGCGGGCCAGCACGAACCGGGCCTGCTCGTCCCGGGGCAGCGCAAGGAACTCGTCGCAGATCGCGAGCAGCCGCGCCTGGTCGGACGGCAGATCGCCGCGGATCTCCATGAGCAGGTTGAGCACGTGGTCGCTCTCGAGGCGGGTGCGGACGCCCGAGAGCCCCCCCAGGAAGGCGCGGATCTCGGCCACCAGCTCGATCTCCGAAAGCGGTGCGAACACCCCGCGTTGGGCCATCGCGAAGAGCTCGGTGCCCGGCGGCAGGGCGGTGGTGCGCAGGCGCACGAAGTCGGGCCCGATCTCGGCGATGGCCGAGGCGGTGTCCTCGGCGTGCCGGGCGGACAGCTCCCGCCCGCCCAGGCCCGGCATGACGTACTCGGAGAGCTCGAAGCCGGCCGCCTTGGCGCGCCGGCCGCCCTCGATGTGATCGGCGCGGGTGCACCCCTTCTTCACAAGCGACAGCACCGCGTCGCAGCCGGATTCCATCCCCACGTGGAGCCGATCCAGGCCGGCATCGCGGATGCGGCGCAACTCCGAAAGCGCCCGCCGGGCCAGGGTGTGGGAGCGGGCGTAGGCAGTCACGCGCCGCACGCGGGGGAAGCGCTGGCGCACCGCCTGCACCACACGGACGAGGTCGTCGGTCGGGCTCAGCAAAGGATTGGCGTCCTGCAAGAAGACCGTGCGCGGCGCGTCGCCATAGTATTCCCGCATGGCGTCGAGATCGGCCAGGATCTCCTCGACGGAGCGCAGCGAGAAGCGCGTCCCCTTGTACACCGGGCAGAAGGCGCAGCGGTTCCAGGGGCAGTTGCGCGACACGCGCACCAGGAGGCTGCCCGCTTCTGAGGGAGGACGGATGGGGCCCTGCTCGAAGTCCGTCATACGCTATTTGTAGTCCCGCGACCGCAGGCTGGCAACCGCCGCGAAAGTATGCTAGCAAGGTGCGCGCGAAAGGAAAGGATGGCGCATGTTTCACAAGAGCATTCTGGAGTGCATCGGCAACACGCCCATGGTGAGCCTGGAGCTGGTCGGCTACCCGCACATTTTCGCCAAGGCCGAGTTCCTCAACCCCGGCGGCAGCATCAAGGACCGGGTGGCGCTCCATCTCATCGAGGAGGCCGAGCGCGAGGGGAAGCTTCGGCCCGGCATGACCATCGTGGAGGCCACCTCGGGCAACACCGGCATCGGCGTAGCCATGGTGGGCGTGCTCAAGGGCTACCGGGTGAAGATCGTCATGCCCCAGAACATGAGCGAGGAGCGCAAGAAGATCATCCGGGCCTTCGGCGCCGAACTCATCTTCACCTCGGCCGAGGGGAGCCTCCCCGAGTGCGTGGCCAAGGTGCGCGAGCTGCAGGCCGCGGATCCGAAGGTGTGGGTGCCGCAGCAGTTCGAGAACCCCAAGAACCCCGAGATCCACTACCGCGCCACCGCCGAGGAGATCTGGCGCCAGATGGACGGTAAGGTCGACGCCTTCGTGGCGGGGGTCGGCTCCGGCGGCACCCTGGCCGGCGTGGGCAAATACCTCAAGGAGCGCAACGCGCGCTGCCGCATCGTGGCGGTGGAGCCCAAGAACTCGGCGGCGTTGCTCGGCAAGGAACCCGGACTGCACCAGATCCAGGGCATCGGCGACGGCTTCATCCCGCCGGTGCTGGACGTGTCGCTCATCGACGACGTGGAGGTGGTGAGCGACGAGGACGCAGTGGCCACCGCGCGCCTGCTGGCGCGCAAGGCGGGGTTGTTGGTGGGCACCTCCTCGGGTGCCAACGTGTGGGCCTGCACCCGGGTGTCGGCGAAACCCGGCGGCGAGCGGCGCGTGGTGACGGTGTTGCCCGATCGGGCCGAGCGGTACTTCTCCACCGCCCTCATCTGACGGAACGCGGAGGACCCGGTGGGATTCTCTCGCCAACGCGTCACGCTGCGCCTCTCGGTCACCGACCGCTGCCAGCTGCGTTGCCGCTACTGCATGCCGCTCGAGGGCGTGCCGCGCGTCTCGCACCACGACGTGCTGCGCTTCGAGGAGATCCTGCGTGTGGTGACGCTGCTGCGGGAGCGTTTCGGCCTCTACAAGGTCCGGCTCACCGGGGGCGAGCCGCTGCTGCGCTCGGGGATCACCGAGCTGGCGCGCGCGCTGGCCTCGATGGGGGAGATGGAGCTCGCGCTCACCACCAACGGCCAGCTTCTTTCCGACCTCGCCGAGCCGCTGCGAAGAGCCGGGCTCACGCGCATCAACGTGAGTTTGGACAGCCTCGACCCGGCGCGCTACCGCGAGCTCACCCGAGGCGGAAGCCTGGAGCGGACCATCGCCGGCATCGAGGCCGCCCGCGCGGCGGGGTTCGCGCCCATCAAGCTGAATACGGTTGTGCTGCGCGGGGTGAACCTCTGCGAGGTGGGCCGCATCGCGACCTTCGCCCTCGAGCGGGGGCTGCAGCCGCGCTTCCTCGAGCTCATGCCCATCGGCTGCGCGCGAGGTTTCTTCGAGCGGGACTTCGTCTCCTCGGAGGAGGTCCACCGGGAGCTCGAGAAGGATTTTACCCTGGCGGAGCTCCCGGTGAACCCCGCCTCCAGCAGCCGGGAGTTCACCATCGAGGGTTCGGGGCGCTTGCACGGAATGGTCGGCTTCATCAGCTCCGAGAGCCGCCCGTTCTGTGCCGGTTGCGACCGGCTGCGCCTCACTAGCACGGGCACGCTCATCGGCTGCCTGGCCCGCGGCGACGGTTGCGATCTGCGCAAATACCTGCGCCTGGGTGACCGGGACGCCGACGAAGAGCTGGCTCAGGCCGTGCACCAGGTGCTCGCGGCGAAACGCCCGCGCGGAGAATTCACCCGGGCGGACCTCATGCCGCTCCTGGGAGGTTGACATGGCCCGCCCGCGCCGAGTGCTTTCCCACCTCGCTCCCGACGGGGCGCCCCGCATGGTGGACGTCGGCGAAAAGCCCGTGACCCACCGGGTGGCCGTGGCCGAGGCCTGGGTAGACGTGGGCCCGCGGGTGGCGAAGCTGCTCGCTTCCCACGGCGGCGTGGCCAAGGGCGACGCCCTCACCACCGCGCGCCTGGCCGGGATCCAGGCGGCAAAACGCACCGCCGAACTGATCCCGCTGTGCCACCCCCTGCCGTTATCAGTGGTCGATGTCTCGGCCGAGGTGGTGGGGCGCCGGGTGCGCCTTCGCGCGCGCGTGGAGTGCCATGCCCGCACTGGCGTGGAGATGGAGGCGCTCACCGCCGTCTCGGTGGCCGCGCTCACCGTGGTGGACATGGTGAAGTCCGCCGGCAAGGGCGTGGTGATCGGCCCCGTCGGCCTCGTCGAGAAGCAAGGCGGGAAGTCGGGGAGCTGGAAGCGGGAGGACCACCTTGGGCCGCGTTGAAGCCATCTGCGTATCCGAAAAGACCGGCGTGCAGAAGACCCCGGTGCCGCGGGCCCGGCTGCGCGCGGGGTTCGGCATCGAGGGCGACGCCCACGCTGGCGACTGGCACCGCCAGGTGAGCCTGCTCTCGGCCTCCGACATCGCCGAGGCGCGGTTGCGCCTTCCCGACATCGCGGACGGGGCCTTCGCCGAGAACCTGGTGCTCTCCGGCGTCGATTTTTCGCGCCTTACCGTGGGCGCCCGGCTGCGGCTGGGGACATCCGTGGTGCTGCGCATCACCCAGATCGGCAAGGAGTGCCACACCCCGTGCCGCATCGGCCAGCTCACCGGCGACTGCATCATGCCGCGGCTGGGGCGGTTCGCCTCGGTCGAGGAAGGCGGCGAGATCGCGGCCGGGGATCCGGTCGAGTTGTTGGGGTGAGCCGCTACGCGAGTCCCGAGTCGTCCCCGGGGCAGACCGGCGTTCGCAGACAACCTTCCAAAATCATCTCCTGCGCGGTGGGCGTGGAGGTTGGGATCTAGGCCCTCTCGCTGGAAAAAACTGTTATCGTCGTGGATGAAGTGCGGCTATACTTTTGCCCATCGAGGTGTCCATGGCGATCGTAGATGCGAACCGTTTTCCCACCGTGGCCCGCTACCTGGAGGTCCACCGGGGCCGCCTCGATCGCTACCCCCAATGCCAGGGCAAAGGCGGCCTGCTGCGTGACGTCGTCGAGGAGCAACTGCTGGCCGAGGTGATGGACGTTCTGCCTCCCGAGGTGGCCGAGCTGCTCAAGAACCCGCCCCCGGTCAACGTGTGGACCTCGGAGATGTTGATGGAGGTGGTCTTCCAGGCGGTGGGCGATCTGCACTTTCGCACCGCCGCCGAGGCCGAGGAGTGGGTCTACACCCACGACCTGGCTCGCTTCCAGGGCAAGCTCTATAGGCTGCTCATGGTGGTGATGTCGCCGATCGCCGTGCTGCGCACGGTGGGCAAGCGCTGGGAGGCCTTCCACCGCGGGACCACCCTGGACGTCCAGGCGGAGAAGAACCGCGCCCTGGGGTTCTTGCGTTTCCCCGAGTGGCTGTACCTGCCCGAGTCCAAGATCAACATGTGCGGCTCGTTCCGAGCCGCGCTGGCCGCGGGCGGGGCCAAGCAAACCGCGGTGCGGCTCATCGAGGTCACCTCGACGCAGCACGTCTACGAGGCGATCTGGAATTAGCCAGCGATAGCTTTTCTCGAATCCCCTCTCTCGCATGGCCGTCGCTTGAGCAAGAACCGCGGCCTGTGCCGCCTGACCGCGCAGGTATCGCCGGCCTTGCGTTCCGAGCGCCAGAGGCGACCGCCTCCTCTGCCCGACGGAGGCGGCGTTTCGGGCTTGTTACTTGTGCAGATGGGCGATGAGACCCTTGTTGCCGACGATATAGGCGTCCTTGCCATCGTCCGACATCCACACGCCGTTCAGGGTCTCGGGGGTGTCGATGACCTCGCGGGACACCTTGTCGCCCTGGATGCGGACCGCGACGCCCATGTCCCCCGCGGCGATCATCTCGACTTCACCGGAGGCCTTTTCATAGCCGTGGATGGCGCGGAAGGCCACGTCGTACCCGGTCCGGATGGGTTGCCAGGGGTCTTCGGAGGGGATGGGCCACACCCCTCCGTACATGCCGACCACCGCGCCCTTCCCGCCCGGGCCCACCCAGGCGCCGAACAGCACCGGGGTGATCAGCAGCGGTTCCCCGGAGATGGGATCGTTGGGGCACTCGCCGTTGACCAGCTCCACCGCGCACAAGGTGATGGTCCTCGTCTTCCAGCCGTCCTGGTAGTAGCACACCCGCCCCTGCTCTCCCACGGCGAAGGCCAGGTTCTGCGCCGGGTAGGTGATCCCGGCCATGTTTCCGGAGCAGAAGCTGTAGTTGGCCACGCCGCCGCCCGAGTAGCGTTGGGCCACGTCCTGGCCCACGATGATGGCGTCGTCCGGGCCATCGATGGCCCGAAAGTCGGCGCAGGTGCGCGCGCTCAGGATCTCCACCGGCGGCGGCGCGGTGCCGCCGTCCTCGGGAGGCTCGAGGTCTCCGCTGTAGCGCAGGATGGTGCACT
The DNA here is from genome assembly GCA_012798435.1 of Myxococcales bacterium. Classification (GTDB taxonomy): domain Bacteria; phylum Myxococcota; class B64-G9; order B64-G9; family B64-G9; genus JAAZNF01. The sequence continues at coordinate 21,469 of JAAZNF010000059.1, forward strand.
GGTTGCCCACCGCCACCACGTGGTCGGCGGCGTTGCCCCACACGCCGAAGAGCGTGGCGGAGATCTCCGACTTGGCTTTCAGCGCGCGCCAGCGCCCGTTCTCGCGACGCAGGAAGGTACCGTTCGCCCCCACCGCGTACACGTCCGAGGACGAGAAGCCCCACACCGCCATCAGGTCCTCTTGCGTGTTGCTGGTCTCCATGACCCAGCCCGGGATGCAGGCCACTTCGAGCGCCACCAGCCCGAGCAATAGCGCGAGGCGCGAGCCTGGGTGGTTTCGGCTCATGGGATCTTCCTTTCGCCGCTCACATCGAACTGGCGGGTGCAGTCAGGGCGGATGTCCTGTAGCTGTCCGATCACGGTGGTGCGCGGGCCGCCGTCCGGGGCGGCGCCCTCGCTCAGGGTGCCGCTCAGGTTGATGGTCTCCTCGTTGCCGATCTTTCCCGAAACCAGGAAGCTCGCGTCCTTCTGGATCTGGCCCTTGAGGGTGCCCCAGCGCGAGGTGAATTCGGTGGTGAGGTCGTTCGCGCGGATGCTGGCGCGCAGGGTGTTCTCCAGGATCCCACCGGTGTACGGCATACAGCCCGCGCCGCTCTGGCGTAAAAATGTCTCCCAGACCTCGTAGTCGCCCGCGAAGCGCGTAAGGTCGGGCCCATCCGATGACGAGCCGCATCCCGCCGCGAGCGACATCCAAAGAAGCGCCCCCGCCAGACAGCAGATCGAATGCATGTCGCCACTCCTCCCGCGCCTACCCTAGCAAAGGAATGCGGGCGGATCAACGAAGCCGAGGCGCCGCGGCCTCAAGACAGGCCCACTCGCCCGGCGCCCTCGGCAAAGTCCTCCCGGGCGATCCACCAACGCCGGCCGCAGCGGGGGCAGAACACCTCCAGCTGATCCTCTCCGGCAAAGAGCGCTTCCACCTTGTCTCCGAAAAGAGAGCGCAGCACGTCCATCATGCGCTGGGCGTTGCAGCCGCAATCGAAGCGGAAGGCGCGCTTCTCCACCGGTGTCAGCTCTTGCTCGATGCGTCTCAAGGCCGAGCTGGCGTCGAGAGAAGCGAGCCAGGACTCGTCCACCTGCGGCAGCCCGAACACCAGTAGGAACTCCGCCTCCGCCGGAGCGAACAGGCGCACCCGAGTCTGTTCGGAGCGCTCGTAGTAGGCCTCGACGATGGCCGGGATCTCGTCGAGCGAGAAGGAGAGCAGGCTCTCGCTGTGCTGCGCGCCGCGGCGAGACTCGACGAACAGGCGGTTCTCGGGCTCGGTGCGCACCCCGGTCGTGATCAGCCGCCCGGCCACGGTGCCGGCCTGGTTGTCGCCGGTGGCGAAGAGGTTGGCCACGGGTTGGTTGAGGTTGAGCGTCCAGGCGGTGAACTGGTCGCGCGGCTTGCAGCTCAGGTGGAGACAGGTGGCGGCGAGCAGCGCTTGCATCTTGGAGAGCAGCGGTTCGGCGGGGAGGCTCTCCCAGCGGGCCACGTGGCGGCGATAGGTGTCGAAGAGGTTTTCGAAGCGTCCGTGGCAAAACACGGCATCGCGTTCGAGATCGAGAAAAATCTTGATCTCGGTAGCCAGGAGATTGCCGGGAGTATCCATGTATCTTCCTGGTGTTGGAGTCTATCTCCAGCGTACCGAGTTTTCAAGAACCCATGTGGTAAGAAGTGTTTCCACCTGGAGATAGACGCGGCTTTTGTATAACATTTTGATAAATATAAATAATACACATTTTTTTATTGTAGTCACAGGCGCAGATTGTGACTTTCTGTCCCTGTCTCTGGCGGGTGTAATGTGGTAATTATTATTTAATCTATTTTTTCAATTAGTTACAAATTTAGCGGGTAGGAATTAGTTGGCACAAACATTGCTCCTTGCCCCCCATCATGTCGAATAATAAAAAAAAACCATATTTCGCAAGATATTATGTGATGTCAGCTGCGATTGGTGTCTTGTTGATAGCCTCGATTGCCATTTTCCATATTGTTGACTCAGCCGAGGCCGAATCAGCGGGATCGTATGTAACTAGCTCTAAAAACGAAATAAAAAGTGGGGACAGGCCCCATTTTGTTGGCAAACATGGCGTGTTTAGGTCTGGCGAAAAGGCACCTGATGTGGCGGCCGAGGCGCAAGAACCGGCAGGAGAGATAGAGGATTTTATCATGGTTCCCTGGGGCTTCACCAAGGATTCTCTTGGGAGGCTTCGGCCGGAGGAAGGGAACCCGGAAGGCCCCATGAGCTTCTCCGTTGACGATGAGGGCAGGCTCCTCGTGCTCGACCAGGTCAACGCAAGGCTCCAGGTATTCGAGGATGGTACCTGGGTCAGGTCAATCCCCGTCCCGGCGGAAACCCTGCACGACTTCGCGATGGCGCCGGATGGCCGGATCGCCGTGCTCGATCGGTTTTCCGGCGATGAAGTGGTGTTCATATCCGACCGCGGGAAGGTGGAGAGTCGGGTGCGCCTCACCGGCCTGGAGATTCCCGAGGGTGGGTTGGCCACCGGCTTGTTCTCGCGCCCCGACGGCACCTGGGTCGAGGTCGAGCACGAGCGGCTGGTCCAGGTGGCGGACGAGCGCGGACAGCCGGTCGCGTCCCGCAGGACCCTGCCCGGCCGGCCCTCGCGAGACGGTCGCTGGTTGCTCCAGGCATTGCGCGAGGGGCCCGACGCCGCGGTGGTGCTGGTCCGCCCGGCGAGCGATCCAGAAGCGGTGCCGGTGCTGCTGGCTCGGGTGGAGTTTTTGCTACCCGTGTTGCAGCTCACCGCTCTGGAGAGCGATCGCGCCGGCCGGGTGTACCTGGCGGCGATCATCGCGCGCTTCGACGAGAGCGATCCCACTCGCGTGATCGAGGAGTACGAGCCGGTGGTGGTGTTGTCGCCCGAGGGCAGAGAGCTGGGCCGGGTGGTGTTCCCGCCTCGCACCCTGCCGGAGGAAAGCCTTGTCCCCATCCGCGTCTCTCCCGCCGGAGCCATCTACCAGATGGCCTTCACGGAAGAGGGCGTCGTGTTCAGGAGGGCTGTGCTATGAAGCCACTTGCGCTTGTTGTGGTGACCGCCGCCGTCGTTTTCTCGGGCAGGGCGGCCATCGCCGAATGTCCGAGCATCTCCCGCGACGACATCGTCCGCCTGTGCAACCAGGCCATGGGATACTCCTATTACTGGGGTCACGCCAGCTGGCGCAGCGACGGCGCCTCCCACGGTTCGTGCTCGGGAAGCTGCCCCAACTGCACCCACTCCGGGCAGTACGGGGCGGATTGTTCCGGTCTGGCCGGCAAGGTGTGGCAGGTGCCCCGCGCCAGCGCCGTGACCGAGGACTACCATCCGTACTCCACCTACAACTTCCGCTATGAAACCACCCACTGGACCCGAGTGGCCCGCGGCGGAACCATGATCCGCGGCGACGCGCTGGTGTACAACAGCAACGGCAGCGGGCACATCATGATCTACGACAGCGGGGACGCCTGGGGCACGCCCAAGGTGTGGGAATGCAAGGGCTGCTCCTACGGCTGTGTGCACGGCAGCCACTCCATCTCGACGAGCTACATCGGCATCCGCCGGCACAACCTGGCCACCCAGCCCGCCCAGGGAAAGCTCCAGGGCACGGTGTACGTGGACAAGGGATCGGGGAGCGACGACATGTCACAGCGCCTGCCCGGCGCCACCGTCTCCACCGCGGGCAAGACCGCGACCGCGCGCGACGGCGACGCCTACTGGTCGTTCACCCTCGACGCCGGCGGTTACACCGTCAGCGCCGCGATGAGCGGCTACCACAGCGCGAGCCGCTCCTGCTCCGTGCCCGAGGGTGGCGAAACCTGGTGCTCCATCGGGTTGACGGCGGTGTGCACGCCGAGCTGCGCCGGCAAGGTCTGCGGCCCGGACGGCTGCGGCGGGAGCTGCGGAAGCTGCGGCGCCGACCAGGCGTGCAACGCCGGAAAGTGCGAGTGTGTCATGCAGTGCGGGAGCCGGGAGTGCGGCCCCGATCCGGTGTGCGGCGCCTCCTGCGGGACCTGCGGTGACGGCACCCGCTGCTCCGCGGCCGGGGTTTGCGAGTGTGTGCCGGCCTGCCAGGGCCGGGAGTGTGGCCCGGACGGCTGCGGCGGGAGCTGCGGCGGGTGTCCGCCGGGGTTGCTCTGTGACGCATCGGGTCTGTGTCAGGCCTGCGTCCCCGAATGCGCCGGCCGGGTGTGTGGCCCGGATCCATTGTGCGGTCAGAGCTGCGGCACCTGTCCTGCGGGCCAGGCGTGTCAGGACGGCCAGTGCCTGGCCTGTGTGCCGGACTGCGCGGGGCGTAGCTGCGGCCCCGACCCGCGCTGCTCCATGCGCTGCGGCGTGTGCGCAGCCGAGCTTCTCTGCGACGCCGCCGCGGGCACTTGTCAGACCATTCCTCCCGACCGGGGAAAGGTCTTCGGCACAGTGCGCGAGCGGCGCCAGGGCGCGCGGGAGCAGGACGAGGGGCCGGTGGTTCCGCGGGCGTCCATCCGGCTGGATGGCCAGGTGCAGGCCGCGGCCGATGAAGAGGGCTACTTCGAGTTCTCGGTCGGGCCGGGAGAGCACCTCATCGAAGCCAGCGCGGAGAAGTTCTCCGCCGGTTCCGTCACCTGCACCATCGCCGGCGGCGCCCACGCCGATTGCTCCGTGCTGCTCGATCGGCTCGGTACGGACCCCGAGGACGAGGTCGTGGTCCTGGGAGGGTGCGGCACCGGCGGAGGGCGCTCGCTGTCTTTGCTCGGGCTTGCGCTGGCCGGTCTGCTCATGGCCCGGCGGCGCCGCGTCTGACGGCGGCGAGGGCGTCTTTACTTCTTGCGAGGCGCGGCCTTCTTCCCGGTGACGGGTTTCTTTCGGGCGACCTTCTTCGGCGCGGGGCGCGGAGGCTTCTTCCGGGAAGCGGCCGGCGGACGGGGCCGGGCAGCGGCCTTGGGCGCCGGTTTCGCGTCGGGCGGGCCCTTGCCTGCGGCTTTCTTTCGTGGTGCGGCAGATTTCTGGATGTCACGGACACCTGGCAGATCGCGAACGGGCCAGGCAAACAGCTCGCCGGTGGAGGGTGTGAGCTCCCACTCGGCGCAGCGGGCCAGGGCGGCGTCGGGAGGAACTCCCTGCCGGATGAGCTGATTCATGCGGTTGCGAGCGCGCTCTGTCAACCGCCGGCCGGGCGGCTTCTCGCCCAGGGCGCGAATCACCTCCGCCGAGAGCCACTGGCAGAACTCCTCCACGGCGCTGCGCTCGGCCCCCTCCACGAACCAGTCGTAGAAGGGCTGCCGGCGGAAGGCGTCCAGGGCGAAACCCTCGGCGGTGCGCGCCTCATCGTGGATGCAAAATCCCAGGATCGGTTCGGTCACGCGTCGCACCAGCCAGCAGGTGGAATAGCCCTCCTCGTTCGCGACCGGGGTGCCGAACATCTTCTCCAGCACCGAAAAAGGTGCCCGCAGGCGGGCCTGGCATGCCGGAACCATGGAGATTTCCTGGGTTGTGACGTACACGCATCCTCCCGGTTGGGGGCGACGGTTGGGGAGTAAAACAGGCCACCGATGGGGTGTCAAGCCACGCAGGCTTGGCCTGGCAACGCAGCACCTCGCGCCGGGCCCAGTCGAAGGCGCGTTCCTCCCGCGGCTCCGGCGTTCCCCGCCAGGCCAGCATGGGCCCGAGCAGGAGAATGAAAGCGCCCGCGCGCGCCATCTTCACAACGGCGCGCCCCTCTCCCGCGAAGAGCATGCCGAGGCAGATGCCGATGACGAGCAAGGCCATGGGCAGGACCGCCAAGAGCGAGCCGAGCCCGCCGAGGCTGCCCAGGGAAGGAGAGAGACAGCCCGCCGCGAGCAGGCGGACGGAGAAGTCGGCCAACGGGTTCGAGAAATCCGGCGGAAAGCCGCCGAAGGTGGCCAGCGGCAGCGCGTGTGCGACGATGGACAGGGGTAGCAGCACGGGAAGAGCGTGCCGTGCCAGCCGGGCGACGAGGTCGCGGCTCGCAAGCAGGCGCCCCAGGCTCAGGACGACAAAGGGGATCAGCGGACACAAGTGCCGCGCGCTGAAACTCCAGCCCCAGGCCACCGGGTCGAGCGCCGACGCCAGGAGCAGATACCCGACGCTACCGGCCGCGATGGCCAGCGAGAGCGGCCGTCCTGTCCGGGGGTCCGGGTGGCGGAGCCTGGCGAACGTGCCCCACAGCCCGAACAGCAGCCACGGGGAGAAGAACAGCAGTCCGCGCGTGGAAGAGAACAGCGCCTCCAGCAGGTGCCCGGCCGACGGCGCTCCTAACCCGAACAGCCCCCGGTTGTGGACCTCGGCGAACGGCGCGTGCAGCAGGTGGCCGTACCCCGGCTGCCAGATCCCGCCGAAGCAGGCGAGGTGGTAAGCGACCAGTATCCCCGTGGGAGCCACCGCGCCCAGCAGGCCCCACAGCAGCGTCCTTACACGCTCTCTGGCTCCGGCCACCGCGGCCAGCGCCAGCGGCAGGGCCAGGAGAACCGCCGGGTACTCGGTCAGCACCGCGCCACCGAGCAACCCGCCGGCCAGCGCACCGCGCCAGGGCCGACTCTGCTCGCGCTCCTGGAGAATGAGCGGGATCGCCGCTAGCAGAAAGAAGGCGCACAGCTGGTGCCCGTAGAGCAAGTTGCCGTAGGGCAACGCCGCCGTGCCCATCCCGTAGCCGAGCGCGAGCAGAAGGCGCCATCGCAGGGAAAGCGTCCACAACGCGAGCAGCGTAAAGAGGAGCCACGCGGTGGCCGCGGTGGGGATGGCCGCGAGCGCGATCCGCAGTGCCCGCAAGAGCGCGGTGTTGGAGACCGCGGCCGCATCCCCTCCGGCGGCGCCGAGGAGGCACAGGTACACGGGCACACCCACGAGCCCCACGCCGGGCGCCTTGTCCGAGAACAGCCGCCCGCCGTGCCGGGCCAGATCGGTGATGTACCCGTAGCGCGCCACCGGTCCGTCCAGCGAGAAGCTGCCGTCGTCCACGATGGCGCGGGTGAGGTAGAGGCGGGTCAGCTCGTTGGGAGAGCCGAGTTCTGGAAAGAAGGGAAAGAAGTAGATGCAGGCGAAAAAGACCGCCACCACCGTGCCCAGCCCGGCCAGCCGTTCCCGTCGCGCCAGCGTCGCTTGGAGAGCGCCGGTGTTCATACGGATGGATCCATTCGCGTGCCCGACCGAGCCGGCATGCGGGCCGGGGGTTACTGCATGGGGGTCTGGATGTCCACCCGCGCGAAGAAGTGGCAGGTGGCGTCGGAGTATATCTCCACCAGGTGATCCCCCGCCTGGCGCACCTTCTTGCCCTGTGTGAAGATGCGGTCGGTGCCGGCCATCTGGAAGAGATCCTGGCCCTTGCTCTCCCAGGTGTAAGAGACGTGGCAGCCGGGCTCGTACCAGATGATCTCGGTGTCCTCCCCCGGATGCTTGCGGGTCTTGAAGAACAGCTTCACCACGATGGTGGTGTCGGCCGGGGTGGAGACCACGAAGTTGCGGTAGCCGGGGAAGTCGCCCTCGATGTAGTGGGACTCGTCCAGGTTGCAGCCCGCGGTGGTCTGACACACCGGCACGTTGGCCATGCAGGGATCGGAGTCGGCCCCGGCGATGAAGTCGCCCTCCTGGACGCCGCAGGCGAAGAGCAGGCCGAGCACCAAGAGCAGGAACAATACACGCGCCACGTCGCCCTCTCTCGCTACCGCCCCACCACGCCCTGTAGCTCGGCGGACAGATCCAGCAGACCCACCGCCCGCAGGACGGTGCCGTCCAGAAGCTGCACCAGCTTGAAGGAGTGGCGTTCGATCTTGAAGTTGAAGTTGGTGGCCGTGTCCCGCGCCAGCAGAGCGATGCCCTCGGCCGGGATCTCCAGACAGCCGTCGTCGAAGGTGATGCAGCGCAGCTTCTTCCAGGGCGTGTCCGAGCCACTGCCGGGCGAGAGCAGCACCTCGACGTAGTCCCCGTTGCCCTTCTTCCAGGAGACGGTCAGGGCCTCGGTGCGGTGTTCGTCGATGCCCAGGCTGGGCCCGTCGGCCAGCGCCTCCCCGGAGTGCTGGTCCAGGTGGGTGAGCGTCGGCGCCTCGGGCACGCGCAACGTCTCCGCGAACGCCGGGTAGTCCTGTTCGCCACTCCCACTGGCGAACACCTGGATGCCGACCTCGGTACCGGCGTAGGCCCGCAGAGGCAACACCTTGGGCGGGAGGCGGTATTTCTTGTCGGGATCGGGGACGAGCTCGGCGGCGCCCCCCGTCCAGGTGATGCCGGTGAAGGCCACCCGCTCCACCCGCAGGGGCGTGGGGCTGCCTTCCTGGCAGGCGAAGTTCGTGCCGCAGCTCTCCGAGTTGCAGCGGACCGCGTCGCACTGGCCGGTGTCGCGGTCGCAGCGCAGGGCCGGATCGCACTCGGCGTCGTCCGTGCAGCTCTGGTGCGGGGCGAAGCAGGACCCGGCCCGGCACACGAAGGGCGCGGGGCAGGGGTGCGTGTCGTCGCAGGGGTCGACGGGGCGGCAGCGGCGCAGCACCTCGGGCCGGCCCTCGTACAAAAAGCACGCGTCCGACAGCAGCGTGCGCTGGGCCACGTACACCTGGTAGTCGGTCATGTCCTCGAAGTGGGCCTGGACCAGGGTGGTGTGCTCGGCGCCGGCGCCGATGATGTTCAGCTCGCTCACGCCCACCGTTCCGATCCAGAACGTGGCCAGATCGGTGTCGTCGTCGACGACCGCGGGCATGTCGTCGTGGCCCGGGCCGCACGCGGAGTCGCTCGCGCCGCAGCCGGTGAAGCTCCACACCGCGAGAACGACCGCCGAGATCCGTAGGAGTGTTCGCATGGTCCCATCCTAATGGTGGGCGACAGCAAGATCAACTTGCCGGATAGCTATTTCTCGTCCACCGCGAAGAAGTCGCCGTCCCCCAGCGGGATCTCGGCCACGTTGGGTTCCTTCTTGCCGTTTGCGAACTTCATCTGGTAGAGCGCCCGGCGGAAGATGGAATAGGCGGTCGGGTTGTTGAGCGGGGTCTCGGCGAAGTACAGCCACAGATCGTTGCGGCCCGGCCCCATGCCGGGGATGGTCTCGAGCGTCTCCACCAGGGTGATGTTTTTCACCTTGAAGGTGATGCAGTTCTTGTCGGCCATGCCCACCACGATCGTCTCACCCATGCGGCAGGGCTTCCCCGCGGGGCAGTCGCCGTCGCTGGCGCACAGCGTGACCGGTTGAGCGCCGTCGCACCAGAAGCCATCCAGGGGAGTGAGGTTGGCGTCCACCTTCACCGTGATCCAGGTCGGTTTCTGGTGTTCGTTCACCCGGCTGCCGGCCGGGCAGCTCCAGCTCTGGCACGGCGGTGGGGTGCACACGCCGGATTCGGGGTCGCACTCCTGCCCGCTCAGGCAGCGCACGTTGATGCAGCGATCGGTCAGGCACTTGCCCAGCATCAGATCGCAGCGCTGCCCGTCGGCGCACTCCATGGCGCGGCAGTCGGGGATGCACAACCCCTGGGAGGAGTCGCATACCTCGCCGGCCTTGCAGGTCACCAGGGCGCAGGGATCCGGCACGCAGGCGCCGGTGTTGGGATCGCACCAGTTCCCCACCGAGCAGGCCGGGTTGCAGTCCTTGACGCAGGAGCAGGCCGAGAAGAGCTGGTAGATGCCGCTGCCGGTGATCTCGATCTCCGGCCCGGGCTGGCTGTCCATGGGATCCTTCCACGCCAGCGTCGGCAAGGGGCGGGGCTGGCCGTCCGGGCGCAGGGTGCCGGGCGGGTAAAAGTACAGCATGCCAGCGCCCTCGGCAGAGCGGCCCGAGACGTCGGTGATCTCTACCCCGGTGATGGTCACCGGCTGGGCGGAGAACGGCACGATGCGCAGCCCCTCGTCCACCACCTTGTAGCGGTAGGCGTCCCCGGCGCGCGAGGTGATGTCGTTGGACAGCGGGTCCAGGTGCTCGCGGATCTCCTGGCCGTTGGACAGGCCGTCCATGTCCGAGTCCAGCAACTGATCGGGTTTGAGGTAGTTCGTCCCCGCGTTGAACTCGATGCGATCGGGGTAGCCGTCGCGGTCGGAATCGAACAGCCCCGTATCGGTGCCGAGGATCTTCTCCTCGCAGTCGTTGAGGCCGTCTCCATCCCGATCGCTGTAGGGGAAGTCCAGCCCGTAGCAGGCCTGTGGTAGGTCGAAGCGCAGCGGATCCAGGTTGAGCGTGGCGAACACGACCTCCAGCCGATCGCCCAGCATGTCCCCATCGCTGTCGGCGTTGGCCGGGTCGGTGTCGCTGCCGCTCATCAGGCCCTTGTTGAAGAAGTCTTCCACACAGGAGCAGTTCCACAGGTCCCGGCAGGTCCCGGCCAGCATCTCACCGTAGCAGCGCTCTTCGGCGTCAGACATCCCGTCGGTGTCGCTGTCGGCCAGGAGACGCCCATTGATGGAGTGAGTGTTGAGGTTGGTCACCATGAAGGTCTTCATGACGAAGACGCTCTCGGTGGTGTCGAACTTGAGGGTGGTGAAGTTGAGCTTCCCCTCGTCGAAGAAACGCACGTAGTCGCCGTGGCCCTGGAAGGCCAGCGCCTGGAGCAGCTGGGCCACCTGGTCGTTCTGGGCGCCGTTGGGATCGTCGCAGGGGTAGGTGGGGCAGCAGTCCTCGCGCCGCGTGCACTCGCGCGAGACGTCGTTGGAGCACACCCGGATGGGGGCGCAGCGGGTGCTGCAGTTCTGCGGGTCGGCGCAGCAATCGGTGGCGAGCGTGCAGGTGAGGGTGTGGTCGTCGGCGCACAGGCGCACCGCGTCGTTGCAGGTCTCGCCCCCAGAACAGTTGGCCGGGCACGGCGTGGTCGAGTTGCAGTTGCGCGGCTGCGGCGTGCCCTGGCAGGTGCCGGTGGGGTTGTCGATCTGGATGGTGTGGAAGGCCACCTCGGCCACGCCCTTCTCCTTGCCAAACTTCTCGATCTCGTCCAGCGCGGCCAGGACTGCCGCGCGGTTGGCGGCCAGGCTGCCGTACCCCGGGTCGGGCGGGCCATGGGCGATGAAGATGAACACGTAGCGGGTGCGCGAGCGCGTGCCCGGGTTGGTGGTGAGGAGATCGCCGGAGAACACGCTGCTGGCCAACGACAGGGCGGCGAACCAGTCGCGGCAGCCGCCGCCCACGCAGGCGTCTACCTGGGGATCGAAGTTGACGAGCTCGCCCAGGGCGTTGTTGAGGATGCCGTAGTCGCGGGTGTAACCGCCCTCGGTGAGCAGCCGGGTGCCGCCGCCGAACTTGATGATGGCCAGCGAGTAGTTGAGGTTGGCCCGGTAACGGTCCACGATGTACTGCATGGCCTCCTGGCGCTTGGCCGGGTCGGGGTTCACGTTCCCGTCCCACCCCGAGGTGTCGAACAAGAACATGAGCTTGACCGGGAAACGCCGCTGGGCCGGGTCGTCGGTGCACACCGTGCCGGACAGGGTGACCTTGTTGGGGATGTTGGGCTCGCGCGAGATCTGGTAGATGTTGGTGTCGGTGCACGCCATCCCGGCGAGCGCCGGCAGAGCCGCCACAACCATCATCGCAATCCGTTTCATCTCTGCCTCCCGCGGCCCGATGTGTCCGCCTAGGGGTTGGGGTTGGCCGTGCAGGGACAGGCCCAGGCGCCGCCGGCCGGGGTGCACCAGGAGCACTCCGCCGGGCACTCCGGGGTCACGTGCAGGGTGATCTGATAGGGATGGGCGTAGTCGTAGTGCAGCCGCTGGTACTCCTGGACCACGAAGTAGATGGGCCGGCCGCCATGGTACTCGCCGCACAGGTAGGAGCACTCGTTGTCGCCGAAGGTGCCCGAGCCGTTGCCTTGCACGTCCCAGCCGAAGGACTCGTCGAAGTCGCCGGGACGGTTCCAGCCGAAGGTCACGTGCATGTCGGAGTTGCCGGCGTAGCTATAGCTGAAGGACAGGCGGTAGTCCTTCATGGTGTCCTTCTGGTTCACCGGGTTTTGCGCCTCGGCCGGGATGCCCTCCAGCTTGTACCAGTCCTGGTCGGCGCGGAAGGAGATGTAGCCGGTGAACGGCCCGCAGGTGGCGCCGCCGCCCCCGTCCGGGGTGCAGTTGATGGTGGTGGCGAAGCTCGCGTTCCAGGCCTTGGTCTCCTCCTCGGAGGTGTTGGTGGCGTAGGGCTGGAAGGTGCTGTTGGGCTCGTTGGCGTCGGGCTCCGGCCGCACCGTGACCGTCAGCGTGTAGGGGTGCTGCAGGTCGGCGTTCTGGGAAGTGAAGTCGCGCACCAGGATGTAGTAGGTGTCTCCGAACATGGGGGCCACCGTGCGCAGGTGGCGCGGCTCGCCGGGCACCGCCCAGTCGCGCGCCGGGTTCTGGTCGTCCACGATGTGCCGCATGATCAGGGTGCGGATGCCGCAGCCGCCGGGCAGGCAGATGCCGGCCCCGCGGCACTTGCCCGAGGCGACGACGCACTCGTGCGAGGGGCACTGGGCGTTGCGGTACTCGGCGAGCTGGCCGCCGCAGTTCCAGGAGAGCAGATCGCAGTCGCTGTCCTTGGTGCAGGGCGTGCGCGGGTCGGCCACGATGAGGTCCACCGCCGGGTCGATCTCGGGCAGGGTCTGGCAGTTGAGGTCCACCTCGATGAGGGCGGGGTTGGTATCGCTGGTGCCCGGGGACTGGATCACGTACCAGTCCTGGTCGCCGCGGGTGGCCAGGTAGGCGTCGGACACGGTCGCGCCGCTGCTGATGGCGGAGGCGTTGCGGAAGTCGTTGTTGCCGGCGCCGGTGCGATCGCGCGAGTCGGGGTTGGCCAGGACCGTGGCGGTCAGGGTGTACCCCACCTCCAGATCGCTGTCGTCGTTGAAGGCGTCGCTCACCAGGATGTAGTAGGTGCCGGACTCGGCGAGCTGCAGGACGTCCTTGAGCTGGGCGGCGCCCTTCATGCCATCGGCGATGCTGCCGGTGTTCACCGGCGTCAGCTTGTCCGGGCGGTACACGGTGTAGCTCACGTCCACCGGCGCTGGCCCGCTCGTCGAAAGCTGCAGGCTCATGATCTGGCCGGCGGCGCTCACCTCGACGCGGAACCAGTCCTGGTCTCCGATGAAGGAAATGAATCCCTTGGCGCCCCCGATGGAATTCGCCTGGTCGGCGGTGTTGTTGGGCTCATAGGTGTCGGGATCCTTCACCGTGGCGATGGTCAGGAGGTAGTTGGCGCTGGCGCGGGCGTCCTGCTCGTCGCCGCCTTCGTCGTATACCTCCAGGAAGTATTTGCCGGCCTTGTCGAGGTAGAAGGTCCCCGTGATGTCCGTGACCGCGTCCGACCCGTCGTGATCGCAATGGCTGCCGATGGCCGCTACGTGGCCGTCCTCAGGCCGGATGCGGTAGCACAGGTCCACTCCCGTCAGCGAGATGGCATTGTACAGGTGCACCTTGACGATGGTGCCGTCCTCGGGGGCGTTGAACCAGAAGTAGTCCTCGTCGCCACGGGGGCAGATGTAGCCGCTGACCGCCGCGCCGGCGGCGGTGAGTTCCCACTCGGGATCGACGTTGTCGCGCTGGGAGGTGTCGCGCTGGCACACGTCGAAGCCCTCGTCGACGTCGCTCTCGCCGCCGTCGGATTGCTGGCTGGTTCCGCAGCCGGCCATCCCGGCCACGAACGGCACCGTGAGCACCCATGCCAAAATTGAGATATGACGCATCGTACCGTCTCCTTTTCGAGGCTGTTCTAGAAGCCCAGGTCAGGGACCGGGCGCGGAGGTGTCGCCGAAGACCTTGCAGTCCCGATCGGGATCGAACCAGTCGGTGCAGCGGCGGCGGCTGTCGGGGTCCCGCGGCACGCAGCGGCCCTGGCAGTAGGCGTGGGGGCAGTCCTGATCGGAGGCGCAGTGTTTGACGCAGAAGCCGTTCTCGCAAGCCCAGGTGGCGTCCGGGCAGTCGGCCGGCGCGCTGCACGAGATGTTCACCGGGTAGAGGCACGAGGGGTTGGTGGCCCCCAGGTTGCAGATGTAGTTCGGGCAGTCCGCGTCGCTGCTGCAGCTCTCGCGGCCGACGGTGTCGCAGTTCCCGCGGCCGGCGTCCCGCTGGCACAGCATGCCGCCGCCGCACACGTTGTCCTGCGCCTCGCGCTGCGGATTGCAGGAGATGGCCGGGTCGTTGACGCAGGTGCCGGTGGTGGCCCCGGGGCTGGACTCCCGGCAGAAGGTGAGCGGGCAGTCGAGCGATTCGGTGCAGGGCTTGCCGGGGTCGGTGGCGCACACCATGTAGGGCCGGCAGAAATTCGGGTTGCAGTCGCCGTCCTGCATGCAGGGGGTGAAGTTCAGCGAGCAGGAGCGGACGCACTGGCCGCCCGAGGCGCCGCAGTCCTGGGTGGTGCTGCAGGGATCGCCGGTGTAAGCGCAGCGCTGAGAGCCGGTGCACACGTTGACCGGGCATTCGCTGTTCTCCTGACACTCCTTCACGCAGCGCCGGTTCAGGCATACCTCTCCGGCGCCACACTGGGCGGTGGTGTCGCAGATGTTGGAGCCGAAGTAACAGGCCTTGGCCTGCTCCGAGCAGCGGTTGAAGGGGCAGTCGAGGTCGAACTGGCAGTAGTCCCCCACCACGTCATTGCAGGAGTAGCCGCGCTCGCCGCGGCACTCGTCGTCGGTGGCGCAGGAGGTGCCCATGCACACCCCCACCACGGGCTCGCACACCTGGTAGGGGCACTCGCGCGAGTCCAGGCAGGGTTGGATGCGGCAGCGGTGCAGTTCGTCGTCGCAGGGTTGCACCGGGCAATCGGCGTCGGTGGCGCACTCCAGCGGCGCGCAGGTCCCGCCGTGGTGATCGACGCAGTGGTGGGCCACACACAGCGAGTTGCCGGAGACATTCTCGCAGGTGTCCGACAGGTTCGGGCAATCGGCCGCCTGGGCGCAGCGGGTGCGGCAGAACCCCTCCAGACACATCATGCCGGTCGGGTTGGGGCAGTCCGTGTCGAGCTGGCAGGCGGGAGCGTACTCGTCGGCCCGATCCGGATCGCAGCTCTCGCCGGGGTGACAGTCGTTGGCCGAGAAGCACGGGACGCGGCAGAAGCCGCTCATGCACTGCGGATCGTTGTCGGGGTTGGAGTCGCCGTCCAGCGGGCAGGCCACCGTCGGGCTGCACGGGGTGTACTGCGGCAGACACTCCCGCTGCGGGCAGTTGCGGGTGGTGGGGTCTGGCGCGGAGCGGGCCGGATCCATGCACATGCCGGTCACCGGATCGACGGGGTAGTTGGGGCAGTCCTCGTTCTTGAGGCAGGGAACGCCGATGGGGTACTGGCATTGCTTCTTGTGGGAGTAGGGATCCTCGACGCAGGAGAACCGCGGGCATGGGGTGGCCTCGTCGCAGGCCTGTCCCAGCGGCGCCAGGCACAGGTTGTTGCGCGGGTCGCACACGTGGTGGGGACACTCGGAGTCGAGAGAGCAAGGCGTGCCGGTGGGGCGCTTGAAGTCCCTCTGCTGAAACTTGATCACCCCGGTCGGGGGGTATTTCAGGTCCGAGTCCGGGTAGCGCGGCACGTAGCGCGCCCGCGCGCAGGCCACCCGGAAGGTGCCGTAGTCGTCGGGATTGTCGAAGGGCGTCTGGCCGACGTACACCATGATGTCGTTGAACCCGGCGGGGGCGCCGGACCGGCGCGGCAGGGTGCCCTCCAGCGTGATGTTGGACACGGCGAAGTCGTAGCACTTGCGGCTCTCGAAAGAGCCGGGCCGCAAGGAGAGGTTGTAGCGGTAGCCCAGGATGGAGAAGCGGGCCGCGTCGTTGATCTGGGGGTTGGTGTGCCAGGCCACCTCGGCGCCGTTCAGCGAGCCGTCGAAGTCGGTGTCCACCTGGGCGTCGGGCCACACCGGGTTGGTGCCCGAGCGCACCTCGATGATGTCGGGGATGCCGTCGGCGTCGGTGTCGTAGAGCTCGGGGTTGGTGCCGATGAAGCGCTCCTCGCAGTCCAGGAGGTCATCCCCGTCGCGATCCAGCCGGTCGAGCGCCAGCCGGCAGTCGGCATCGTCGGAATCTAGCGGGTCGAACCCCGAGCGCCGCAGCCGATACTCCAGAAGATCGGAGAAACCATCGCCGTCCGTGTCCACGAGGCGCGGGTCGGTCCCGATCTCGAACTCCAGCGAGTCCACCAGGCCGTCGCCGTCGGTGTCGATGGCGTCGCGGTTGGCCCAGGCCGGGTGGGCGTTGAGGTTGGAGACCAGGAAGGCGCCGTCCTTGACCGCGAACGAGCGCTTGACCGAGGTGAAGTTGATGTCGAGGAAGTTGATCTGCTCGCCGTTCTGGAAGTTGCGGAAGGTGCCGTTGCCGATCTTGGCCAGCCCCTTGAGCAGGGCCTCGGCCTGCGCCACCACGTAGTCCGGGGTGTTCACCGAGAGGTAGCTGGTGTGGAGGGTGAAGTCGGCCACGTCGAAGCGCGCCGGCAGCGCCATCAGTTCCTCCACCGCCCGGCGGATGCTGGACGGGGTGTTGATGTCGTTGTCGAAGTCCTGCGGGTAGGGCAGGCCGTCGCTGAGGAAGATCACCACGTACTTGGTGCGAGCGCGCTCGTCCACCGTGGTGATGCTCATGTCCATGGCCAGGGTGGCCTCGGCCAGGGCGATGGCCGCCTGGTAGCTGGTGTTCCCGCCGCCGGTTTGCAGCGAGATCAGCGCCCGCAGCAGCGAGGGCAGGTCGTTGGTGAAACCGAACTGATCGTTGACCCCGTCGCCGTTGGTGTCCCGCTGCGTGGCCACGTTGGCCGCCGAGTCGAAACGGATGATGGCGTAGGAGACCCCGGAGTCGTAGCGGAACTTCTGGATCACCTCCCACACCGCGCGCAGCCGGCCGGGGTAGTCGTTAGGGGTCGGCGGAGGATCGGTCACGTTGGTGCTCTGCGAGCAGTCGATGATGAACATGATCTTGACCGGGAACAAGAGCTCGTCCGGGTGCTCGGTGCAGAAACTGCCCTTGACGGAGAGCTTGTTGTCGTCCTGATCGGTGCCCGAGCCGGCGTTCTCGTAGATATCGGCGTCGGTGCAGGCGGCCGCCGCCAGCAGACACACGCCAACCCACGCCGCCCGGAGGAACCACGTTCTCATGACATACCTCTCTTGCGAAGGCCCGCCATTCGACTCACCTGCGCGAGTCGGTCACGCAGTCTCCGCCGAAGCTCAGATCCAGAAGGTACGGCTTCTTGAAGTCGGTGTCGCTGATGGTGATCTCGCCGTTGAAGGGCACCTTGTAGTCGGGCTCGATGTACTGCGGCCGCACGCAGGCCACCCGGTAGTCGCCCACGTCCAGGGGGTTGTCCGACGAGCTCTGGTTGAACCACAGCATGATGTCGTTGAAGCCGCGGCTGCCGCTGCGGTTGCGGTCGAGGGTGGTCACCAGGCTCAGGTAGCGCACGTCGAAACTGTAGCAGTACTGGTCCCGGTTGTTGGTCCGTCCCTCCTTGAGCTCGTACCAGTAGCGGCTGGTGTTCCACAAAGAAGGATCGGAACGCGCCGGATCGGTGTGGTACATGACCTCGTCCAGGTTGCGTTGGCCGTCCGAGTCGAGGTCCTGCATGAGGTCGTTCGTGACGGGGTCCATCCCCATCAAGATCTCGATCCGGTCGGGGACGCCATCGCTGTCCACGTCCACCATGCGATCGGTGCGGTCGCGAAGCTCGCTCGGGAAGAACAGCACCTCCTCGCAGGCCAGCATCCCGTCCCCGTCGCCGTCGTTGGTGTCCTGGCAGGGCGTGTCCGGCCGGCTGGCGTCCAGCGGATCGAAGCCGGCGTTGCGCAGGCGATACTCCACGAAGTCGCCGTAGTAGTCGCCGTCGCTGTCCGGGCTCAGCGGATCGCTGCCCAGGCGCTGCTCCTCCTCGTCGTTCAGGCCGTCGCCGTCCGAGTCGGGCTGGAAGCGGTCGATGACCGGCCGGGCGCTGCGGTTGTCGACCAAAAAGCTCTTCGACACGTAGGTGCGCTTGATGGAGGTGTAGTCGATCTGGAGGAAGTTGATGTCCTGACCCGAGGTGAAGTCGCGGAAGGTGCCGTTGCCGCGGCGGGAGATCTCCCGCAGCAAGGCCCGCCCGCGATCCGGATCCAGGTGGTAGGCCTCCTCGGCCGCGGCGCACAGCGGCGAGGTGGGGTTGCCGAACTGGTCGCGGCAATACAGGAAGGCCGAGTGGATGCGCATGTCGCCCACGTGGAAGTTGGCCTTGAGGTCCATCATGGCGTCGACGAGCTGGAAGAGCTGGTAGTTCTGGTTGTAGTCGGCGCCCTCCTCCAGCTCGGGGAAGATCCCGTTGGCGGCGTGCTGCGAGAACACCGCCTCCATGTCCAGGTTGACCACCGCCCCGGTGGCGTCCATGGTTTGGCAGATCACGTGGTAGTCTTCCTCGCACTCCGGGGTGTAGCGCGGGCTGGCGGGGTCGGTGGCGCAGCCGAAGCACACCGGGTCCGGGGTGCCGTCCGAGAAGAAGATGACCACGTACTTGCTGCGGGTGAGCTCGGGCAGGCCGCCGCCCGAGGTGTTGACCTTGTTCATGTCGTTGAGCAGGGCCTCGTAGGCCCGGCCCAGGGCGCCCTGGTAGTCGGTCATGGAGTCGGCCTGCAGCAGGCCGCCCGAGCCGAAGACGTTGGCCTCGTCGCCCTGCAGGTGCACGAACCCGCCGGTCAGGTCGGACACCACGCCGTTGAACTTGATCACGTCGAAGTACACGCTGGGGTTGTTGGCGTAGCGGCGCACCACCTGACGCACCGCCTCCACGCGGCGGTCGCCTTCGTCGGTCTGCTGCATGCTGCCCGAGCAGTCCACGATGAACATGATCTTCACCGGGAACTCCACGTCGGAGGGCGGCTGGGTGCAGACCTCCCCGTGAATGGTGAGCAGGTTGTCCACCTCCGGATGGAAGATGCTGCTGCTCACCTCGATCCCGCTATCGGTGCAGGCGGATGCGAAAAGCAGCACCACGAAAAACGAGAGAAAGCTCCGTTTCATGGCAACCTCCATACCGGCTCGACCAGCGGCCATTATGAGGACTAAACGCCAAAAAAACAAGCTCTTCGCCCAAAGAAGGGAGTTTCAAGAAGCATGCCAGGGATGACTTCGAGTGCCCTCGCAACCAGATGAAAACAAATAGATTTGTCTGGCGGGTGCGCGCGGGTGGGAAAATGCACCGGGCCACCTGTCGCCGTGATGCTTCCGGGTGCGCAAAAAGTATAGAAAACCGGGCCCCCGCAGATCGGAGGCCCGGCTCTCTGGTTCTTAGATTTGTCCGGATGTCAGCCGCGGAACCGGCGGACCCAGCCGAGGCCCAGCAGGCCCAGCAGGCCCAGAAGCCCGCCGGTGCCGGCGGTGGCGCAGCCGCTCTGGGGAGAACCGGTCGCATTCAGCGCCAGGGTGGTCTCGGCGGTGCTCACCTCGGGGTACAGCTCATCCGGGAACACCAGCCGCGCGCTGAGCTTCACCACGTACTCG
>JAAZNF010000060.1 GCA_012798435.1 Myxococcales bacterium
CCCCGGCCCCCGAGAGCCCCGCCCCACCGCCCCCGCCGCCAGCGGAAGTCGCTCCGCCGGCTGCGGCCGCGACTCCGGCTCCAGCGGTGGAACAGGAGGCCGCTCCGCCTCCGCAGGAGACCCCCGCCACCCCACCGGCGCCGGCACCCACACCCGCCCCGGGGGCAACGTCAACCCCGGCAGCGGCTCCACCGACGACTCCACCGGCGACTCCGCCAACGACTCCGCCAGCGGCTCCGCCAGCCATTCCGCCGGTGGGGGACACCACCTACCGGGCCCAGGTGATCCGGCGGCCGCCGCCGTCCGAATACCAGGCCAAGGTGATCTCCCGCCCACCGCCCACGGCGGCCCGCCCGACGGGCATCCGCGTGCTCAAGGTCATCCCCGGCAAGGAAGGCCGCAGCGCCGAATTCATCGACGTCTCCAAGCCCGAGAAGGGCCGGCGCAAGGTCCTGGCCACGCGCACCGACCAGGTCAACCTGCGGGAGCAGCTGTTCGACGCCTTCACCCATGACTACGTGCCGGGCATGGGTCGCCGCAAGAAGATCCGCGCCACCCGGGCCGGCAAGAAGACCTCGGTGACCACCCCCAAGGAGAAGAAACGGGTGATCCGCGTGGAAGACAAGACCATCCTGGCCAGCGACCTGGCCCACCGCATGGGGATCAAGCTTCACGAGCTGTACCGGCGCCTGTCCGAGCTGGGAGGCGAGGTGGCCGATCCGCGCCAGGACCAACCGCTGGAGCTGGAAACCGCCCAGATGCTGGCCCAGGAGTTCGAGTACCGACTGGAGGACGCCTCCTTCAAGGAGGAGGCCTTCCTGCAGGCGTGCAAGGAGAAGGAGGCCACGGGCGAGCGGACGCCACGGCCACCGGTGGTCACGGTCATGGGCCACGTGGACCACGGCAAGACCTCGATCCTCGACGCCATCCGCAAGACGCGGGTGGCCGACGGGGAAGAGGGCGGCATCACCCAGCACATCGGTGCCTACGAAGTGCACCTGCCCAAGGGCTCCATCACCTTCATCGACACCCCGGGCCACGAGGCCTTCTCGGCCATGCGGGCCCGCGGCGCCAGCGTGACCGACATCGTGGTGCTGGTGGTGGCCGCCGACGACGGCATCATGCCCCAGACGGCGGAGGCCATCCACCACGCCCAGGAGGCCAAGGTGCCCATCGTGGTGGCCATCAACAAGTGCGACCTGCCCGGCGCCCAGCCGGAGCGGGTGCGCCAGGCGCTCACGGAGTACCACCTGGTGGACGAGAAGTGGGGCGGCGACACCATCATCAACGAGGTCTCGGCCAAGACCGGCCAGGGGCTGGAGGGCCTGCTGGACTCGCTGCTGCTGCAAGCGGAGATGCTGGAGCTGCGGGCCGACCCTTGCCTGCCGGCCTCGGGCTCCATCGTGGAGGCGCGCCTGGATCGAGGCCGCGGGCCGGTGGCCACCGCCCTGGTGCGCGACGGCACCCTGCACAAGGGCGACGTGCTGGTGGTGGGCAACACCTTCGGCCGGGCCCGTATGATGTTCAACGATCAGGGCGAGGCGGTCAACGAGGCGGGGCCGGGGCGCCCGGTGCAGATCCAGGGACTGCCCCAGGTCCCCATGGCGGGAGATCGTTTCGACGTGGTGCCCAGCGAGCGCGAGGCGCGGCGCATCATCGAGCACCGGCAGGAGGAGGCGGGCAAGGCCCGCGCCGGCCAGAGCTCGGCGCTGTCGTTGCAGGACTTCTACGAGCGTCTGCAAGGTGCCGAGAAGCTCGAGCTCAAGGTGATGATCAAGGCCGACGTGCAGGGTTCGGCCGAGGCCATCCGCGACGCGCTGGAGAAACTCTCCACCCCCAAGGTGGGCATCAAGGTGATCCACTTCGGCGTGGGCGCCATCAGCGAGGCCGACGTGAACCTGGCCGCCACCTCCAAGGCGCTGCTCATCGGCTTCAACGTCCGCCCCGACAACAACGCCAAGAAGGCCGCCCAGGATCTCTCGGTGGACATCCGCACCTACAAGATCATCTACGAGCTGCTCGACGACATCCGCAAGGCCCAGACCGGCCTGCTGCCGGTGACCCGCAAGGAAAACGTCATCGGCCGGGCCGAGGTGCGCGATCTGTTCACCGTGCCCAAGATCGGGGTAGTGGCGGGTGTGTCGGTGACGGAGGGGAAGATCCAGCGCGGCGCGATGGTGCGCCTGCTGCGGGACAACGTCGAGGTGCACCAGGGGAAGATGGCCAGCCTCAAGCGTTTCAAGGACGACGTGCGTGAGGTGCCCTCGGGCATGGAGTGCGGCATCGGGCTGGAGAACTTCAACGACATCAAGCGGGGCGACATCATCGAGGCCTTCATGGTCGAGGAGATCCGGCCCAGCTTGTGAGCCCCGCTTCCGTCCCCACACCTGCGGGTTTTTTCCCAGATGAGGGTGACGATTGACTGCTCCGAAGAAAAAGCGCGCGGGCGCGGGGCCGAAAGAGCCAGCGCAGCCAGGCGTGATCTCGACACACGTCCCGAGAACACGCGGGCTCTGGCGATCTCGCGTTCTCGCGCAACACGTGGTTGCCATCGCGAGGTGAGCAAATGGTGGTCGGCGTGGTGAAGCTGCGTTTTGCGCTGCCCGGTTGCGCCTCCCTCAAGGACAAGCGCCGGGCCCTGCGCAGTCTGCTGGATCGGGCCCGCTCTCGCTTCACGGTGGCCGTGGGCGAGGTGGGCGCCCTGGAGGACCCCGCCTCGGCAGAGTTGGGGCTGGCGACGGTGGGCAACGACCGGCGCGTGGTCAACGCGGCGCTGGACCAGGTGGTGAGTTTTCTCGACTCCGGGGGCGAGGCGGTGCTCACCGAGCGCACCCTGGAGATCCTCAACCTCTGAAGTTCTTGCCATCGGCACCTCTCCATAGATACATTTCCAGTCCCAGGAGGAAGCGCCATGGACCGGTTGCCGCTCGTGCTCGTCATCCACTGCCACCAGCCGGTGGGCAACCTGGACGAGGTCTTCTCACGGGCGGCCGACCTGTGTTACGCGCCGTTCCTGGAGGCCCTGGACACCCACCCCGGGGTGCGCCTCGGGCTGCACTTCAGCGGCTGCCTGCTGGAGTGGCTGGAGCAGAAGCGCCCCGGCCTGCTCGAGCGCCTCGCCACGCTGGCCGGCCGGGAACAGGTCGAGCTGCTCGGGGGCGGGTTCTACGAGCCGCTGCTGCCGCTCATCCCCGAGGAGGACGCGCAAGGCCAGCTCGCGCTCATGCGCGAGTATTTGTCTTCGCGTTTCGGCCGCGCGCCCCGCGGCGCCTGGCTGGGCGAGCGGCTATGGAGCCCGGAGCTGGCCCGTTCTCTGGCGCGGGCCCACATCCAGTACACCCTGGTGGACGACATCCACTTCCCGCCACCCCCCGCCGGAAGGACTCACGTGCGCGGAACCTTCGTGACCGAGCACCAGGGGCGCGCGCTGGCGGTGCTGCCCATCGCCCGCGAGCTGCGCTACCTCATCCCCTTCCACCCGGTGGCCGAGGTGACCCGACTGTTGCAGGAGGCCAGCCGTACAGGGAGCGAGTGCCTGTGCTACGCCGATGACGGCGAGAAGTTCGGCCTGTGGCCCGGCACGCAGGAGTGGGTGTTCGGCAAGGGTTGGCTCGAGGAGTTCTTCACGACCCTGGAAGCCTCCGAGTCCATCGAGACCCTGACCCCGTCGGCCTGCCTTGAGCGCTTCCCGCCACGCCAGCGGGTGTACCTGTCGGCGGGAGGGCACGAAGATTTGCTGTTCTGGTCGCTGCCGCTCCCCGCCCGCGAGCGGCTGGAGGGGTTGCGGAAGAAACTCGAACCGGCGGGCCTGTGGCAGGAGGTCCGCCCCTGGCTGGGCAGCGGGCGAGTGGCGGACTTCTTCGTCAAGTACCCCGAGGCCAACCACATCCACAAGAAGATGCTGCACGTCAGCCGCAAGCTCCGCCAGGCGCAGGCCGAGGGCACCGCGGCACAGCGCCTGGAGCCGGCCCGCCGCTCGTTGTACCGCGGCCAGTGCGGTTGCGCTTGTTGGCACGGCTGGTTCGGCGGGTTGTATCTGCCCCACCTGCGCGATCAGTTGTACCGGGAGCTGGTGTCCGCCGAGGACATCCTGGACCGGCAGATCCAGGGCGCCGACGAGTGGATCTCGTTCGAGCCCCGGGACTTCGACGGCGACGGCCAGGACGAGCTGATCGCGGAGAACGCCTCCCTCTCGCTGGTGCTCGATCCGAACCGGGGCGGCACGCTGGCGGAGCTGGACTACCGGCCGGCCCGGCTCAACCTGACCCACGTGGTGAGCCGCCACCCCGAGCTCTACCACCGGCAGCCGGAGACCGCGGCCGAAGGGGATGACGCGGACGGCGAGCAAGCGCTGTTCGAACGCTTCCGCCCGGATCGGTTCCTGCGTCGCTGCCTGGTGGATCGGTTCCCGGTGGTCGGCACCACGCTGGAAGAGATCCTGCGCGGCACCTACCATGAGGAGGGCGACTTCGGCGACGGGCGCTTCGAGGTCTCGCAGGCCGGCATCGACGAGGCGGGGGACTGCTCCTTCACGGCCACCCTGGCGCGAGCGGGCCACCTGCGGCGGCCGGACGGCGCGCGTGCGCTCTCGCTGGAGAAGACCGTGCGCCTGCCCCTGGAGCAAGCCGAGATCGAGGTGCGCTACCGGCTCGTCAACCCCGCCGCGGAGGCGCTCGCCTTGTGCTTCGCGCCGGAGTTCTGCCTGCGGCTGCCGGGGATCGAGCGGGACCGCTGCCGGCTCGAGAGCGCGGGGATGGCGGGGCCCGGTCCGCTCTTGCGTGGCGCTGGCGAGCTGCCCATCGCCGATGGGTTGGAGCTTCTGGACGAGTCGGAGAACCTGCGCCTGGTTTTCTCGTTCACACCGGCGGCGCCGGTGTGGCATCACCCGGTCGAGACCATCACCCGCACCGAGAGCGGCCTCTCGCTGATCTACCAAGGACACGCCTTGCTCGTGCGCTTTGCGCTGGAGCTGCCCCCGGGGGGCGAGGCGCTCCTCCAAATTCGGCTGCGCCTCGCCTCCGGCGAATCCGAGGCGGTGGTGCCTCTGCGTGAAGCCACCTCCAGCGCGCCGCGGAGTCCCGGAAAACCCCGATGAGGATCCTGTTTGCAACCTTGCAGCGCGCCGAGCGTTTTTCCAACGACCCGGCCGCCGATTTCGCCGGCGCCTTGCCACGGGCGCTGGCCGCCCGAGGACACCAGGTGGCGGTGGTGACGCCTGCCTCCGGCGCGCCGACGCCGGAGGGTACCGGTCGCAAGCACCGCCTCTCGCTGGGGCTCAAGGGGCGCAGCGGCTCCGGGACCTGCCAGGAGATCCCCCACCCGGACGGCTTTTCCCTGTTCGTGGTGGACGCGCCGCAACTCGGCCCGGCCATGACAAACGAGGAGCTCGACCTCCCCGAGCGCGTGGCGGCCTTCGGGCACGCGGCCCTGCTGTGCTGCAAGCCGCTGGGCTTCTCGCCAGAGGTGATCCACGTCAACGACTGGCGCCTGGGGCCCCTGTGCGCCTTGCTCGAAGAGAAGTACCGCGACCTGCCGGAGCTCAACGGGTGCGGCACGGTGTTCACCTTTCACGACGTGGAGGGCCCGCGGCTCTTCCCGCCCGAGGCCATGATGTCCCTCGGCCTGGACTGGTCGTTGTTCACCCCGGACCATCTGGAGTTCTCGGGCAAGGTGTCCTTCCTCAAGGCGGGGCTGGTGTTCGCCGATCGCATCACCACCGGCTCGCGCAGGTTCGCCGCCGAGATCAAGGTTCCTCCCGCCGGGCGCGGGCTGGAGCACCTGCTGCGAGAGCGCGGGGATGACCTGCGCGGCATCCCCCACGGCCTGGAGGCGCGGGCCTTCGACGCCGGCCCGGAGGCGCCCCTTCCGCAACAACAGCCGGCCGGGTCATCCGCGTTCAAGAGCGCGTGCAAGGCGGCGCTCCAGCAGAGCCTGGGCCTGCCGGTCGTGGCCGAGCACCCGCTGGTGGCCGCCGTGCTGCCCTTCTCGGGACGCGCCGGGTTCGACCTGCTGCTCCAGGCGGCGCCGGAGCTCTTGCAGCTCGACATCCAGCTGGTGCTCTCGGGCCGGGGCGATCCGGCGGTCGAGAGCGCCGTCCAGGATCTGGCCACCCGCTTCCCCCACCGGCTGGCGGTGCGGCTCGCCGACGAGAGAGAGGTGGCGAAAGACGTTCTATCGGGGGCCGACGTGGCGCTGTTCCCGGCGCGCGAGGCACCGTACGCGCCGTTCCTCCTCGCGGCCTTGCGACTCGGTGCCATCCCGGTGGCGCGGACCACCGGCATGCTGGCGGACACGGTGGAGGATTTTTCTCAGGGGGAGGGCTGCGGCTTCGTCTTCGAGCGGCCAGAGGCACCGGAGCTGCTGGCCGCTTTGCGCCGGGCGTTGCGGGTCATGGCGTCGCCGGATGGCCAGAATGCGCTGCGAGCCGCCGGGATGTCGCTGGACCTCTCGTGGGACATCCCGGCCCGGCGCTACGAGGCCTTGTACCGAGAGGCGGCGGCGCTGCGGCGTTGACTTCGAGCTCGGCGGGCGGCTGGGCGAGGAGGACCCATGGGCCTATCGGGAACCCTGGACACCATGCCGAGCGTGGAACTCATGACCTGGTTGAGCCGGCGACCCCACACCGGCACGCTCACCTTCAAACGGGGGCCGGTCACCAAGACCGTGACCCTGGACGGCGGCCGGATCGTGAACGCCGGCTCCACCGATCCGCGCGAGTACTTCGGGCAGTTCTTGATCAACTTCGGGCTCATCGATGAGGATCAGCTCCAGAAGGCCTTCGAGACCCAGCAGGAGACGCGGGTGCTGCTCGGCCGCATCCTGGTCATGACCGGCCTGGTGAGCGAGGAGCAGATCCACAGCATGCTGGAGCTCAAGATCCGCGAGACGGTGCTGGACGTCTTCTTGTGGGACGACGGTTTGTTCGAGTTCCACGATGACATGGTGGCGGAGGAGTCATCGACCGTGCCGGTGGCGGTGGCCCTGGCCTCCCTGCTCCAGGAAGGCGTCAACCGCCGTACCCACTTTCTGGAGATCCGCCGCCACATCCCGGACAACAGCTGCCGCTTCGCCTGCAGCCCCAACCTCCCGCCCACGATCGATCCCCGCTCCACCGACGGGGTGATGCTGGAGCTGGCGCGCCAGGGGCTGGCGGTGCAGGACATCATCCTGCGCTTCCACTCGCTGGACTTCCCCATCCTGCGCAACCTGTACGAAATGGTGCGGCGGGGCTGGCTGGCGGTGGCCCAGCCAGCGGCCGAGATCCCCGAGCCCGACGTGGACGTGGAGGTGTTCGACACCGCCACCCGCGTCCAGAGCGGCACCGACCAGGCGCTGCTGGCGGCCGAGGCGGCCATGCAACAGCGGGACTTCGGGCGGGCGGTGTCCATCCTGCGGCGCGGCCTGCAGGAGTTCCCCTACGATCCGGACCTGTGCGACGCGCTGGAGACAGCCGAGAAAGGGCTGGTGAACACGCTGCGCGCCGAACTCCTTGCCGAGAACCGCATCCCCTACCTGCTGCGGGAGGACGTGCTCTCCCGCAGCGCCAAGTGGACCCCGGCCCAGCGCTACCTCCTCTCGCGCATCGATGGCCAGCGCAACCTGCGCTCGATCATCATGGTGAGCCCGCTCAAGGAGGTGGAGGCGCTGCGCACCTTCCAGTCGCTGATCCAGGCCGGGTACGTGGGCCTGCGCTGAGATACTATGAATCTTTTGCTCTTCGACATCGACGGCACCCTGCTGCTCACCGGGGGCGCGGGCCTGGCGGCTTTCCGCGACGCGCTGGCCGACGCGAACCTCCCCCTCGAGGGCCTCGAAACCATCCGCTTCGACGGCATGACCGACCCGGCCATCGTGCGCGAGCTGCTGGCCCCGCGGGATCGGGACCGACCCGAGATCGTCCAGGCGGTGCTGCGCTCGTACCTGGCGCACTTCCAGCGGCGACTCCCCCATGCGCGATCCTTTCGCGTGCTGCCGGGCGTGCCCGAGGGACTGGCCGCGCTTTCGCGGCGCCCGGACTGCCGCCTCGGCCTGGCCACCGGCAACCTGGAGGCGGCCGCCTGGCTCAAGCTGCGCCACGCTGGCCTGGACGGCTTCTTCGACTTCGGTGGCTTCGGCTCGGACGCCGAGGATCGGGCCGCGCTGGTGCAACGAGCCATCGAGCGGGGCCGCGAGCGCACCCGAGACGCGCGCGCCCGGGCCGTGGTGATCGGCGACACTCCGCGCGACATCGCGGCCGCGCGCCGGGCGGGGGCGCTGGCGGTGGGCGTGGCCTCGGGCCGCTTTTCGGTCGGAGAGCTTTCAGACGCCGGGGCACACCGGGCCATCCCCGATCTGCGGCCGCCGCACGACTGGCTGGACGAGTGTCTGGCTCTGCCCACCTGAGCCGTGGGGCCTCACGCCATCCAGGCCTTGAGCACCACCATCAGCTCGGCCGGGGTACGCGCCAGCGCGTCGGGGCGAGCCGCGCTCGGGCTTCTGCTGGTGTTGTCACCGAAGAAGTCCACCAGCACCGCACGCATCCCCACCGCACGCGCCCCGGCGATGTCGGTCGGCAGGCGGTCCCCCACCATGGCCGCCTGCGCCGCGCTCGCCCCGAGCCGCTCCAGCGCGTATCGAAAGATGGAGGGCTCCGGCTTGCAGCGGCCGTGCTCGGCGGACACCACCACCTCGGCCAGAAAAGGCAGCAACATGCGCCGCTCCAGCGCGCGGCGGATCAACACCCCGCAGGTAGCGTTGGAGATGACCGCCAGCTTCACTCCCATCACCCGTAGCCGGGCCAGCGCCTCAGGGATGCCCGCCACCAGGGAATACTCCGCCTCCTCGGGCGCAAAGAAGCCGTCGACGCCCTGCTGCAGAACGGGCGCCGGCACCGGGCCGACGCCCTGGAGCATGAGCGCCCGCGCCAGGCTGTCGGTGGCGGGCGCCTCCACCAGCGTCTGCTCGGCGCGGATCTTGCCCATGCGCCGCAGGAACAAGAAGTCGCGCCGCAGCCGCCGGTAGTCGAGGTGCGGCAGGTGCGGCTCCAGCGCGGCCTGCAACCCGTCCAGCATGGCTGGGTGGATACGGCTCCAGTCCAGCCGGGTGGAGACCAGCGTGTCGCCGAAATCGAAGCACACCGCCCGCAGCATGGCCCGGAGTACAGCACACCGCGCGTAAGGGATCAAACGCCGGTTGCATCCCGGCGTCCGATCCGGTAGAAGCCGGCGGAGGAGGCGCCCCATGGCTCGTCCGGTGATCGGCATCGCGGGAGGATCGGCCTCGGGCAAGACGACGGTCACCCGCAAGATCCTGGAGGCGCTGCGCGGCCAGCCCATCGCGCTGCTGGACCAGGACGCCTACTACCGCGACCTGGGTCACCTGCCGATCGAAGACCGCCGCGCCTTCAACTTCGACCACCCGGACGCCTTCGACAACGCCCTGATGGCCGAGCACATCGGGCAACTCGCGGCCGGCTTGCCGGTGGAGAAGCCGGTGTACTCCTTCCAGCAGTACACCCGACTGCCCGGCACCGTACCGGTATCTCCCGGGGACGTGATCATCGTGGAGGGCATCCTGGTGCTGGCGGTCCCCGAGCTGCGTGAACGCATGAGCATCCGCATCTTCGTGGAGGCTGACGACGACATCCGCTTCATCCGCCGCCTGGAGCGGGACGTGCGCGAGCGCGGCCGCGACCTGCAGGCGGTCATCGCGCAGTACCTGGGCACGGTGCGCCCCATGCACCACACCTTCGTGGAGCCCTCCAAACGCTACGCCGACGTGATCATCCCCTCGGCGGGGCCCAACGACGCCGCCATCGGCATGGTCATCTCCGCGCTGCGCAACCCCTCCTGGCTGGGGCCTCGCGCGCTTTGAGGAGGCCGGCCGTGTCCAGGGAATCGATCCCCGAGAGCCTGCTGCCGTTCATCCATCCCGAGATCCACCAACGGGCGGCCGAGATCATCCGGCGCCACTCCACCCATCCGCGGGACATCCACGAGTTCGCGCTCGAGAATCTACCGCTTTCCGGGGTGCGGCGGGTGCTGGAACTGGGGTGCGGATTCGGCCGGTTCAGCCGGGAGCTGGCGCGGTGCCTCTCCCCGCAGGCGGAGCTGCTGGCCCTGGACAGCCAGCCGGCCAACCAGGCGCCGTGGGAAGACCACCTGAGCGCCGTCGGGCGCCGGGGCACGTTCCTGTGCCGTTGCATCGGTGAGCGCCTGGAGTTCGCCGCGGGCGAGTTCGATCTGGTGGCGGCCTCGTACTCGCTGTACTTCTTCCCCGCCATCGTGCCGGAGGTGGCGCGGGTGCTCGCGCCGCACGGCGTTTTCCTGGCCATCACCCACAGCCGAGGCTCCATGCGCGAGCTGTTCGAGCTGGCCGGCCTCGACCCCGCCGGCAGCCCTCACGACGAGCTGCTGGCCCGCTTCTCGGCCGAGAACGGGCACCACCTGCTGGCGCCGTATTTCTCCGAGATCGAGGCCCGCCCCTACCCCAACCGCCTGCGCTTCGACCCGGAGTCCTTGCCCGCCTTCCTGGAGTACGCGCGCTTCAAGTTGCCGCTCCTCGCCGGTGCGGGCGCCGACGAGCGATTGCTCGCGCGCCTGGAGGATCGGGCGCGCGCGTCCCTCTCCCACGCGGGGGCGATCGTCATCGCCAAGGACGACGTGGTGTTCACCTGCCGGGGCCCGCGCCCCACCCGGGTGGGCCCGGCCGGGGAGCCCCCATGCCATTGAAGCCCAAGCTGTGCTCCCAGTGCGGGGCCTCGCTGACGCGCCGCCGGCTGGACGACCGCGAGCGAGACGTGTGCGACGCTTGCGGCGCGGTGTTCTACCAGAACCCCTTGCCGGTGGCCGCCGCCGCGGTGCTGGACGATCAGCGCCGCATCCTGCTGGTGCGGCGTCAGCGCGACCCTCACCGGGGGATGTGGTGTCTGCCCATCGGCTTCGCCGAGCTCAACGAGACCATCGAGCAGGCCGCCCTGCGCGAGCTGGAAGAAGAAGCCGGCGTCCGCGGGCGGGTGGTGCGGCTCCTCGACGCCGATTCGCTCGAGGACTCCTTCTACGGAGACCTGCTGGTGGTGACCTTCGAGATCGAGCGCCTCGCGGGCGAGCCGCGGCCCGGGGACGATGCCGAGGAGGCAGCCTACTTCTCGCTGGAGGATCTCCCGCCGCTGGCCTTCTCCTCCAACCGCAAGGCCATCGACCGCCTGCGCGAGGCGTACCGCGAGGAGTGGGCCATCCAGGACTCTTTTCACAAGCTGGGCGGCACCGACCGCCAGGACCTGCTCTCCGATCCGCTGCTGCGCCTGCTACGGGAGCACGCCGCGGACGTGGCCCGCCTGTGGCTCGAAGAAGTGCGCCATAACCCCACCACCCCGAGCTACCGCACGCTGGCCGATTCCGACTTGCTGCCCCGCGCCGAATCGGTGCTGCGCCAGTTCGAGCGCTGGCTGTCGCAGGAGAGCGACGGCCCGGAAGTGCGCGACTTCTACCGGCAGCTCGGCGTGGCGCGGCGGCGCCAGGGCGTGGCCCTGGCCGAGATCCTGAGTTCGCTCTCCCTGCTGCGCAAGAACATCTGGCTGTTCGCCCGCGGCCACGGGGTATGGGCCCGCCCCATCGAGGCCTACCGGGCCCTGGAGCTCGACCGGCGTCTGGTGGCGTTCTTCGACCGGGCCATGTACCAGGTGGCCGTGGGGTACGGGGACGCAACTGGCGGAGAAGGAGCGGCGCTGGGTTGAGGGCCCTGGCCCCTCGGACCCGTTGGCGCGAGCACTGCATGCCGACGCCCCCGCGAGTGTACCTGTTCCTGTCGGTGGGCCTGGTGGCCGCATCGCAGTCCGGAAACCTGGTGCGGCTGGGCCAGGCGCCGGCGGTGACCATGGCCGCCTGGCGGCTGATCTTGGCCTCCTCCCTGCTCGGGCTGCTCGCCCGAGGCAAGCTGCGCCAACTCGCGTCGCTGCGCTGGGCGGATCGGCTCTATCTGCTGCTCGCCGGCCTGGCGCTGTCGGCGCACCTCATCACCTGGATCGCCGCGGTCCAGTCCACCACCGTGGCCTCCGCCGCCATCTTCTTCTCGGTGAACCCGGTGTTCACCGCCCTGGCGGCGCACCTCTTCTTCGGCGAACGGCTGGGGGCGCGGCTCTTCGTGTCCATCGCGCTGGGGCTGGCGGGCTCGGCAGTGATCGGCTGGTCCGACTTCAGCCTGCGACCTGAGCACCTGGCAGGGGATCTGCTGGCCCTGCTGTGCTCGGCGTTCTTCACCCTGTATTTCTTGCTGGGAAAGCGCCTGCGGCGCACTCTCGACACGGACGTGTACGCCGCCGGCATCTATGGAGTGGCCGGGTCGGCCGGGTTCGCCGCCGCGGCGCTGCTCGGGCTCCCGCTGATCGGCTTCGACGGGCGGACCTGGTTGGCCTTCGGGCTGCTGGCGCTCGTCCCCACGCTCATCGGCCACACCTCGTTCAATTTCGCCCTGCGCTACCTGGACGCCGGACGCATCGCCACCGCCACGCTGGTCGAGCCCCTGCTGGCCGGTCTGGTGGCCTTCTGGGCCTACGGTGAGCCCCTCACCGCCAGCATGGCGGCAGGCTACGCGCTCATCGCGGCCTCGGTGGTGGTGCTGGCGCTGGACCGGCCAGGTCGCGGCGCCCCCGCGGCCTGAGCATCTCACAGGCCGCGCAAGAACAGCGCCAGGGTGCCGTCCAAGGTGAGCCCGAGCATGCCGGCGCCCAGCACGGCCCGCAACGGCATGCCGACGAAGTACACCGGCAGCTGGGGCGCCGCGCGCCCGGCGAAGGCCAACACCCCCTCCAGCAGCCACAGGGCGGCGATGGCCGGGAAGGCCAGCGCCGCGCCGACGCGCAAGGCCCCGGCTCCGGCTTGCAACACGAGTTGCGCCGCCGCCGTCACGTCGGCGGGGGACGGCCACTGGCCCGGCGGCAGACGGCGCAGGCTCTCGCGGAACTGTTCTAGGAACAGCTCCGGTCCGCCGCAGGCGAAGAACAGCCCGCAGGCGAGCAGCAGCTCGAGCGTGCCCAGCGGGCTCAGGCTCTCGCCCTCCAGCACGATGAAGGCGCCGCCGGGGCGCTGACTCATGGCGTCGACCCATTCGCCGGCCAGGCGCGCGGCGAAGAAGACGGTGCTGGCGGCGGCGGCCAGCACGCATCCCAGCGCCAATTCCAGCCCCAGCAGCAACAGGAGCCGGCCGGTAGCCATGGCCGGCGCCACCTCGGGCCGCAGAGCCCACCCCAGCACCAGCGCCAGCCCGAGTCGCGCCGGCACGGGCACCCGCCCTCCCCCCAGGGCCGGGACGATCCACAGGGCGGGGAGCAAACGGGCGGCGACCAGGGTTGCCAGCGCGATCCCGTCCACGTCACCCCCCCAGGCCCAGGCGGAAGAACTGGACCAGCTGCTCGCCGATCCAGGGCGCGAGCAGCGAGAGCAGCAGCAGCACGCCGATCACCTTGGGCGCGAAGGACAAGGTGAACTCCTGGATCTGCGTCGCCGCCTGGAACAGCCCCACCAACAGGCCCACCACCAGGGCCAGGCCCACCAGCGGAGCCGACAGCGCGATGGACAGCCACAAGGCCCGGCGGGCCAGCTCGAGTAGATCCGCTTCCATGACGCGCCTCAGGTGGCCGACGCCAGCAGGTTCGCGCCGAGGAGGTTCCAGCCGTCGGCCGCCACGAAAAGGAGCAGCTTGAAGGGCAGCGACACCCCGGCCGGCGAGAGCATGTGCATGCCCAGCGACAGCAGGATGCTGCCCACCAGCAGATCCAGCACCAGGAACGGCAAGAACAGCACGAAACCGGTGCGGAAGGCCTGCTCCAGCTGGCCCACCGCGAACGCCGGCACCAGCGAGCGCCAGCCCGGCGCCTGGGGATCGTCGCCCAGCAGCCGGGCGAACTCCCGCAGGCGCTCCGGTTCGGTGTGGCGGTGCAGGAAGGCAGACAGCGGTTCGACGATGCGCGCGCCTTCGCGCCACAGCTCCTCGGGGGCGGCCTGCTGCAGGCGCGGCCAGCTCTCCTCGAAGCGCTCTCCGATCTGGGCCGCCACCGGCGACATGGCCACCAGGCTGAGCACCAGCGCTAGGCCGGTGATCACGCTCCCCGGGGGTACCTGGCCCGCGCCCAGCGCCGAGCGCAGGATGGAGAGCACCACCGCTATGCGCACAAACGAGGTGAGCATGACCAGCACGAACGGCAGCAGCGACAGGCCCGCCATGAGCGCGAGCAGCGTCACCGGCGAAGTGTTCATGGGGCACCCCCGGAGGCCGGGGGCTCCGGCAACCGCGAGAGCACACGCATGCCCCCCTCGCCACAGCCGAGGAGCAGCCGGCGGCCGTCGATCTCGATGAGGCATACCTCCCGGTTACCGGAAAGGCGCAGCCGCTCCAGGCACCGCAGGCGGGGGTCCGGGGTCGCCACACGCCGCCGGCGCCACCACCACAGGCCCAGCAGTCCCCCGCCCCACAGGAGCGTCGAGAAACCCAGCCCGGCGCCGGCCAGCGGCCGGGCCAGGACGAGCAGCAGGAGCAGGCCGGCCGCCGCGACCGCCAATCGCAGGGAGCGGCGCTCAAACGGCATCCGCATGATCGGCCCCCGCCAAAAACACCTCCAGCAGCCGCACGCCGCGCCGGCCGTCCACGTCCACCAGCTCGCCCCGCCCGAGCAGGCGCGAGCCGGCGCGCACGCTCACCGGCGCCAGCAGGAGGTCTCCGAGCACGATGACGTCTCCGCAGCGCAGCCCGGACAGCTCCCCGACCGTCAGCTGCACCGTTCCCGCTTCGACGGACACCGGCACCGGAAGGCCCTCCAGCAGCACCGGCTCCAGGGCCCGACCCTCCTCATTCTTGACCTCGCCCATGTTTCCTCCTCCGGATTGAAGACTCCAGTCGGAAAACCGAAAGTTCGCCCCCTCGATCTGCCCGTACAGTCGGGCACCGCCGCAGGCCAACACCCGCCGCCCGCCGGCCTCCGGCTGGAAGAACACCACGTCACCGCGGCGCATGCCCCCGGCCTCCGCCGCCTCTAGCTCGACCTGTCCCAACAGAAGCGAGAACGGAATCGCGATGTCGGAGGCGGCGCTCACCTCCCGGGCATCGGCCGGCGCCCGCTGCAGGGAGGCCTCCGGCTCCAGCCAGGCCGCCCGGCCGGGCGCGAAACCGGCCGTGATGCGGATCCAGGCGCACGCCATTCGTTCGCTCTGCTGGCACAGCCGACCCACCTGTCCGACCGAAGTCG
The DNA here is from genome assembly GCA_012798435.1 of Myxococcales bacterium. Lineage (GTDB taxonomy): Bacteria > Myxococcota > B64-G9 > B64-G9 > B64-G9 > JAAZNF01. The sequence continues at coordinate 15,218 of JAAZNF010000060.1, forward strand.
CCACGCCGCAGAAGCGCCACGCGGTGGCCTCCCCGCCCAGCGCCGCCAGGCCACGGCACACCAGCCAGCCCCACAAACCATCCCGGCCGCGCTCCGGCTCCTCGCCTGGCGCCTCCAGGCGCGAAAGCAGCAAGGACCAGAACGAGCCCTCCAGCGCCAGGAACCCCATCCGCCCCGAGGTCGGCTCGTTCAGTACCGCGAAGCGCCACTCCCCCGGGAAGGCCCGGCGCAGATCCTCCAGCGCCAACCCCTCGACCCTGGCGAAGGCGAGCGCTGCGCCCCCCAGACCGATCTGCCGGCCGAGCTCGAATGCCGCCGGCGCCAGCGCCTCCAGCCTGGCGCGCAGCCGCAAGCGGCGCGCCAGCTCCACCTCGGCGCGCCCCACCCGCGCCAGCCGATGCGCGGGGAACGGGCCCACCTCGGCGCGCAAGTTCATTCCTGCACCTCCCACCGCCCCAGGCGCAGGCCGGCCGCGGCCAGGCGGCGTTCGAGCCCTGACGACAGCGCCCGCAGATCGACGCGGCGAGCTGCGCTGCACTCCCGCAGCCGGCAATCCACCGCGCCTTCGAACACACGCACGTGACACACCAGCCCATCCAGCTCACCGCCGCGCAGGCGCAGCTCCACGCCCCCTTGGAAGAGCTGCGCCTGGGCGGCGGGCGTGCCTTCCAGCCGCTCCAGGATGGCCCGCTCGAGTTCGACGGCGGCCACCATGGCGCTCGCGCCCGCAGTCTGAACCGGCGCGTTGGCCTCCGCGGGATTCGGCAGGACCGCCCACCCGCACGGCAGGGCCGCGCCAGCGCTCGCCGCCCCCGCTGGCAGCAATTGTTCAAAGCGCTCCGTCGTGGCCCGGGCCGCCGGCGCCGCCTCCGCCACCGAGTTGGCCCGCCGAGAGGCGTGAATGTGCATGGCGTCCTCCTTTCGATCCGTGGCCACCTGGCGCTCCTCGCGCCACCGCTCCTCGTCGCGCGCCGCTCGACGCCGCTCCGAATCTCGGCGCCAGCGCCGCTCGATGCGGTCGGCCGCCCGGCGCAACGCCGAGGAGCGGGCCGTGTCCCCGAGCGCCTCCGCGCACCTCCGCCGGGCCAGGTCCACCTCGCGCGCCGCCAGGTTCGCCGCCCGCCGGGCCGCCCGAAGGATCTCTTCGCCGCCCTCCTCCAAGGCCAGCCGCCACTGGGCCTGGCCGACTCTATCCGCCTCTTCCCTGCGTGCGCGCGTGGAACAGCGCTGGCACAAGGCGCGCTCGAGCGCGCCGCCGGCCTTGAGCTCCTCGGCCACCGCCCGCTCCGCCCGCTGTCGCACCCGGACCAGATGCTGTAGCGCGCGCGCGACCTGAATGGAGCGCAGGCGAGAGAGCCAGCGGGTCTTCATCGGCCTTCCTCGCTTTCCGCATCGACGAGGGCCCGCAAGCGCCGTTCGGTCTCCTGCGCGTCGGCGCACTCGCGCGGCGGCTGCGCCAAAAACTCCAGCAGGCGGGGACGCCGGCGCAGAGCCTCGTCGAGCAGCGGCTCCGCGCCCGACTGGTAGGCGCCGGCGGCGATGAGCTCGCGCCGGGACTCGAAGGCACTCCACCATGCCCGCACCCGCCGGGCCGCCGCGAGCTGCTCCGGTCCGACCAGGCCGTCCATCGACCGGCTCAACGACTCCGCGGGATCGATGGCCGGGAACAACCCGGCCCGGGCCAGCTCGGGCGAGAGCACGATGTGACCGTCGAGCAGGCCGCGCGTCTCCTGGGCCACCGGATCATCCTCCGCATCGCCCTCCACCAGCACGGTGTACACGGCGGTGATGGCAGCCGCCGGGGCCGCTCCGGCCCGCTCCAGCAACCCGGCCAGCTGATCGAACACCGACGGCGGAAAACCTCTTCGCCCGGGGGCCTCTCCCAGGGCGAGCGCCACGTCGCGCATGGCTCGCACGTGGCGCGTCAGCGAGTCCACCAGCAGGAGCACCGACTGGCCTCGATCGCGAAATCCCTCGGCGATGGCGGTGGCGGCCGGCAGGACCCGGGCCCGCTCCCCCGCGGGGGCGTCGGAGGTGGCACACACCGTCACCGTGCGCCGTCTTCCCTCGGGGCCGAGCACCCGCTCGAGGAACTCGTTGACCTCGCGACCCCGCTCCCCGACCAGGCACAGCACCACCCGTTCGACCCGTGCCTGGCGCGCGAGCTGCCCGAGCAAGGTCGACTTGCCCACGCCGGGCCCGGCGTACAGGCCCACCCGCTGCCCCACGCCCAGCGTGAGCAGGCCGTCGATGGCCCGCACCCCGGTGAAGAGCGCCTCCCGGATCGGCGGACGGCGAGCGGGATCGGGAGGCGCGGCGAAGAGCGGCAAGCGTCGCTCGACCGGCAGCGGCGGCCCCCCGTCCAGACGGCGGGCGTGGGCATCGACCAGGCACCCGGTGAGGCTCTCCGACCAGGGCAGCGAGAAGGGCTCGCCGGTGGCCTCCACCGGCTCTGCGGGCGCCAGGCCCTGACAACCGCACGTCGGCAGCAGCATGGCCCGGTCGCCGCAGAAGCCGCACACCTCGGCCTGGGCCTGTGTGCGCCCAAGCTGCACCACCTCGCCCAGGCGGGCGCGGGGCAGGCAGGCCTCCAGCAGCGCCCCGCGCGCGGCCAGCACCCAGCCGCGACGGCGATAGAGATCGCGACCGCACAGCCGCCGCCGCCACAGTTCAGCTCTCGACGAGGTCTTCACGCAACCCCTCCCGTACCGCGTCCAGCAAGCCGCCCAGCTGGACCTCCAGGCTGGCGTCGATCTCTCCCCCCGCTCCCAACAGCCGGCAGCCACCAGGCTCGACGTCTTCGCGGCCCTCGACGCGGATCTGCCCGCCCGGTTCACGGCTCAGGATGTCCGCCGCCCGTGCGGCGTCCCGCGGATGAAGGCACAGCACGAGCGGCTGCTGCAACAGACGCTGCTCCAGGAGCTCGCGCACCAGGCGCAGCGCGCAGCCGGGTTGCGCCTGGATCTCAGCCCGCAGGATACGGCGGCACACCTCCTCCACCACCAGCGACAGCTCCTCCGCCCAGCGGGCCCGCCGCGCGGCGGACCAGCACGCCGCCCGGGAGATCCGCCGCGTCGCCTCGACGGTCGCCTCCTGCAGGATCCGCTGGCGTTCCCGGCAAGACTCCTGATGCGCTTGTTCGAGGATGGCTCGCCGCTCCTCCTCCGCTCGGGCTCGCGTGGCCTGCAACAAGGAACGCGCCTCCTCCTCCGCCCGCTGTCGTTCGGCGACGAGCAATCGGCAGGAGACCGGCCGCACCTGACGGGTGAGGGCTTGCTCGGCGCGCAGCGTTCTCATGACGCACCCCGCGCAAACTCCTCACGCAGCCGGCGGGACTCGGATTCCGGGCACCGGCCCCGCTGGCTCTCCCATGCCGCCCGCGCCAGGGCTTGCCAGGCGGGGGGCAGGGCGCACATCACGTCGGAGATCTCGACGAGCGGGCGATCGGCGAACGCCCGCGCCAGGCGAAACAGGCCGGCCCGGACGGTGCGCCCCACCTCCTCTGGCACCGGCGCCGCGAGAACGTTCGCCAGCGAGCGGAGCTCGTGGCGGGTGCGGCGCCGCGAAAGCCCTCTCCACCAAACGCGAAACCGGTCCCAGGTGCCGCCGACCAGGGCAGGCCTGGCCAGCTCCAGCTCCCGCTCCCCGGCCCACTCGATCTCCACGCGGCTCAGCGCGTCCACTCGCCCGTCGCTCGGCACCTGCAACTGCTCGTCGAGGTAGCGGCACAGGTCCGCGGCCGGCGGACCGCCCCAGACGCGCGTGGCCCGCTCGAAGACCTGCCGATCCGCCGCGGTCCAAACGCCGGCTTTCATGGCATCCTCCGGCGAGCCCGGCGGCGAAGCCAGGCCAGCAAGAGACCCGCGGCGCATCCACCCAACCCCACGCCCGCCGCCCCGACACGGATCCACTCGCCGCTTTCAGCCCGCACGCTCGGCGCGGCCAGCATCGCCGAGCGCGAGAAGACCACCGCCACCCGCTCCGCCTCCATCCCTGGGCAGGCGTGGGCCACCAGGCGTTGCACGTCGGCCTGGGCGATGGGCGGCGCGGCCGCGCCATCGCCCCGAAACATGATCAGCACCGAAGCCGACACGGGTGGCGCGCCGTCCCCGGCCGCGCGGGCGCCGTCCCGGGGCAACGCCAGGTGCACCCGGGCCGCCAGCACACCCTCCACCGCCTCCAGCGTCTCCGAGAGCTCCTCCTGGAGCGCGGAGAGAAACCGCCCCTGCTCTTCCAGCTTGCCGGAGACGAGCGCCTTGTCGCGGTAGGCCATGCCGAACCCGGCGTGGCGCCGCCGCGGCAACCCGTCCTGCGCCAGGATCTGCACCGCTCGCTCTCGATCGGACGAGGCGACTTGCACCGCGTGGGTCTGCCCGTCCCGGCTGGCGACCTTCTCGGCGCCGATCCCGTGCGCCGCCAGGCGCGCCAGGATCTCGGAAGCCTCCCGCCGATCCAGATCCTGCTCGATGATCTGCTGGCACGCGGCGCACGAGCAGAATAACCCAAGTGCCATCATCCAGCGCATGTCCCCTCTCCCTTTCCTACAGCTGCATGGTCCACAAGCGCTTGAGACCGGACAGCCCCTCCTCCACCACTCGCTGCACCAGGGCCACCTCCTCCGAGATGCGGTACACCTCCGCCTGCAACAGCAGGAGTTGCCTGGGGCTGAAGGTCTGCCCCGAACGGGCCCGCGCCACGATCTCGTCCAGACGGCGCTGCCCGTCCGCGATCGAGTGCAGCAGGTTCGCGCCGGCCTCCGGGGCACGCATTGGCGGCGTCGTGGTCGCGGAGAGAACCTCGCCAAACGATTTCGTGGCGCCGGCCGGAGACACGGGCCGGGACGCTTCCAGCGCGCTGACGGATCCGATGGCGGCGACTCCCATGACGGGCCCCCTCAGCGGAGGTTGTTGATGGCCGCCTTGGCCAGCTCGTGGCGGTTCTTCATGACGTTGGAGAGAGTCGTGACCGCCTCGGTCTCCTGCTGGATGCGCCGCTGCAATTCGAGCAGGCGGAGGCTGTTCTCCAGCCCCTCCTGCTGCAAGCGCTCCTGGGCCCGGAACAAGGCCCAGCGATCGCCGCCCACGCCCTCCACCCCCAGCGCCTCGCCGGCGGCGTCCGCCACCGCGGCCACGAACCCTCCGCCCGGAAGAGCCGAGGCCACCGCCTTGGCGCCGCCGAGGATCGTCCCCGCGGCGCGCTTTGCCCCGCGCTCGAGCACCGCGCCGAAACTGTTGTCCACGGTCTGCCGCGAGCGCGGCGCTTCCACCTGGATTACCCCGGATTGAGATTGGATCTTCTCCAACATGGCATCCTCCTGATATTGTCAGCGTCGACGCCCGAGGCTCTTTGCAACTTGCGCGCCAAAAGCATCGGGCGCCACCCGCGAGCCGCAACACATTGTTACTTCGGGAAAAAACAATCACGGTCGCGCAGGGTGGGATGTGGAAAACTCCCGCTTTGTCCGGATTTCGAACATGGCGTCCGAAATTCGGACATCCGCGCGCATCTCGTTTGGGGCTGGCGAGGAGGGTTTTATACCGGCGCAAATGGGTTGACACCCGAACGTCGGTATGGTACGCGAGAAGTCGTTTATTTTCATCCGGTTCCCCGCCTGGCGCCGGGTCGTGGCACATCCGGGGAGATGGAGGATTCGATGGCCAAAAAGCTCCTGCTCGCCGACGACAGCATCACCATCCAGCGGGTGGTGGGGATCACCTTCGCCAACGAGGACTTCGAGATCACCACCGTGGACAACGGGGAAGACGCGGTGCTCAAGGCCAAGGAGATCGGGCCGGACATCGTCCTGGCCGACGTCATCATGCCCAAGCTCAACGGCTACGAGGTCTGCCGCACCATCAAGGCCGACGCTCTGCTCAAGAACACCCCGGTGCTGCTGCTCGCCGGTACCTTCGAGGCCTTCGACGAGAATCGCGCCCGCGAGGTCGGCGCCGATGGCCACATCACCAAGCCGTTCGAGAGCCAGGCCCTGATCGATCGGGTCAAGCAGATGCTCTCCGGCGCCCCCGCGGCCGCCGCGGCGCCGCAGCCCCGGCCGGCGCCGGTCGCGCCCCGTCC
>JAAZNF010000061.1 GCA_012798435.1 Myxococcales bacterium
GTAGCTCTGCGCCTTCGCCATCCCGCGCTGCGCCTGCACCTTGGTGATCGCCGAGGTCAACGTCGTCTTGCCGTGATCCACGTGCCCGATCGTCCCCACGTTCACGTGCGGCTTCGTCCTCTGAAATTTTTCCTTGGCCATGGCGCTCTCCTTTTCGTTCCGTTTTCGTTCCTAATAAGCCCACGACCGGACTTGAACCGGTGACCTCTTCCTTACCAAGGAAGTGCTCCACCGCCTGAGCTACGTGGGCACCTGCCACCAAACAAGCGGGAAACGGGTTTCGAACCCGCGACCCTCAGCTTGGAAGGCTGATGCTCTACCAACTGAGCTATTCCCGCGTCGCTTCCACTATGGTGAGGGAAGGATTCGAACCTTCGTAGGCTGAGCCGGCGGTTTTACAGACCGCTCCCTTTGGCCGCTCGGGAACCTCACCATCTCCAATTGTCAAACGTCCACGGCCCGGGCCAACGCCCGCGCCGAACCGGCATCCAGCTGGCGAGGGGACTCGAACCCTTGACCTGCTGATTACAAGTCAGCTGCTCTACCATCTGAGCTACGCCAGCGCTCAATTCTTCAAAGAACCACTCCGGATTCGGGTACACGAATCCAGGACACTCCTCCAAAAGAGCGCATCCATTTAATTGATTCGTCGCGGCATGTCAAGCAATTTCTCTGCCAAATGGCCTTGAGAAAACGAGGTCTCTACGGTACGGCGGCGCGCTTGCCTCCCCGGGACGTTGTGGTATTCTCGCCGCATGCTATTGCGGATCGCCCCGCTGGCGGCTTCCCTGGCATTGGTGGTCCTCGTCGGATGTGGCGAATCGGCCGTGACACGCTACACCCTCCAGTTGGTAGCTGGCGATCTTACGCTCGAAGGCCTGCGGAACGACATCGGGGAGTTCCTGTCGTTGCCCAGCGACGGGGACTTTCGAGTCGAGATCGTTCTGGCCCATGCGGACAAGTGCGCGGAATGCTATCGCCTGATCCCGGCTCGACCCGATGACTCCGGACTGGCAATCCGGGTCGAGGGCGGCGGACCGCTGGGGTTGCAGTACGGTGTCTACCATGCGCTCGAACTCATGGGGTGGCGCTTCTTCACGCCGTACCAGGGGTTCCAGCCCGAACGGATCGATCCGGACCGCCTATACCAGCAGCTTGTGGAGGCGAGCCACGAGGAGAACGCGCCCGAAATGGCGCTGCGAGGCCTCCATCTGCACACGCTGCACACCATCGAGGGGCTGTTCGACTTCTGGCTGGCCCAGGACCCAGAGCGCGCCCGGCGCGTGGTGGATTGGGTGATCCAGAACCGGGGCAACTACCTGCAATGGGTGGCGCTCGACGACATCCTGGACGGCGCGCGGGCCGCGGCCTGGAAGACGTTCAACAGCGAGGTCCTGGCATACGCCCACCGCCGCGGCGTCCAGGTCGGGCTGAACACGCTGGTCTTCGCCGCCAGCAGCTTGCAGCACGCCTACCTCACTGACTCGTTCGAGTCGCTGCGTTTTCTGCAAGACCTGCCCTTCGACTGGCTCAACCTCTCCTTCGGCGAGTTCGTGGGCGAGGATCCCCAGTTCTTCGTCGACCGGCTCGGCGAGGTCGTGGAGTGGACCCGACAGATCCGCCCGGAATGCCGGCTCTCGGCGACGGTGCACGTGGGCAACTTCGACAACCTGCGCGTGGAGTATCAAGGCCAGCGCATGCAGTACTACTTCCTGGTGCAGTTCGTGCCGGCCATCGTCCCCTGGATCCACAGCGTGATGTACTACAACCTGTACGAGGACGCGGGCGGCGCCTACCGGCACGACGAGTTCGACGAGCACCGGGACTTCTTGCTCGGGCGCCTGCGGGACCGGCAAGCGGTGGGGTACTTCCCCGAGAGCGCCTACTGGATCGCCTTCGACAACTCGGTGCCGGTGTACCTGCCGCTCTACATCCGCTCCCGCTGGTTGGACCTGGCCCAGACCCGGCAGCGGGCATCGGCGCAGGGCGGAGACCTGCTGTCGCAGCACGTCCTGTTCTCCAGCGGTTGGGAGTGGGGCTACTGGCAGACCGACGCGCTGACGCTGCGGATGAACCACCATCTGGCGGACGACTGGCGCGACGATGTGCGCTGGCTCTTCTCGCCCTTGCCGAACGGGGCGCGGCTCTCGGAGCGGGTGGTGGCGCTGGCCGAGGCGCAGCACCGCTATCTGATCGAGCGACGGCTGGCGGCGTACTTCGCCGGGGTGGACTTCTGGGTGGAGGCCGGCCACTACTCCGGCATCATCAGCCAGCCGTACCGGATCTTGGTGAAAGAGGCGGCGGGGCTGACCGGGGCGGAGAAGGACGATTTCGTCGAGCGCGTCATCGAACCCATGGAGCTGTTCGCAGACGAGTTGGACGCCCTGACCGGCGCGGCGGGCGAAGCCGCGCGCACGCGATGGGAGCAAGAGGTCGAGGACGGCATCGCCATCGATGCGCTGCGCGCCCGGTTCGCTTCGTCGGTGTACCGGGCCGCTCTGGAGCGGGATGAAGACGCGCTCCGACACGCGCAGTCTCTCATGGAGCAGGCCCGCGAAGTGGTGCGCCGCCGGCATGCCGATCTCGCCTACCCTGAACCCGAGCGGCTGCTTTCTCCCGGCGTAAACCCCACCATCTATCCGTTCGGATACCTGCGCCAGGCGGACATCCTGTGCTTGTGGGAGCGGGAGTTGATCGAAGCCCGCAACGCGATATTTGTTTCCAACGAGGCGGTCCCCTGGTGTATAGAGTGATCCGGCGCGACCCGCCACGGATCGAAATTACGATGGGGATACCCCATGGTCGATAACCCCGTGCCCGAGCCTCAGGACTTCGAGCGCTTCCCGTGGCGGAGCCGCCGGAGCGGCCTGCGACTGAAGATCAGTCGCAAGGTCTCGTTTCTGCTGGACGGCACCTCCCGGCTGGCGTTCACCCGGGATCTCAGCGGTCAGGGTGTTTTCTTACGCACCTCCCACCTGCCCGCCGAGGGCAGCTCCGTCGAGCTCGAGATCAGTCTGGACGCGGGTCACCCATCGGTGGTCGTCCAGGCACGGGTGTGCCGGGTGCACAGCGGCGGAAGCGAGACGGGGTTCGCGGCGGCCTTCGAGCCTCCGGGTCAGGAGGGCGCCAGCGTGATCGCCGCCTTCGTGCTCGAATCGATCGAGCAGAACGCCCGCGACCGTCTGAAGCGCAACCCTCGGGACCTGCGTTCTCTGTTCGAGCTGGTCCAGGCCGCCGACGAACGCGGCGACGTGGATGGCGCGGTGGCCCACCTGCAAGAGATGTTGAACGCAGATCCCAACTCCTTCGCCGCCGGCCTGCTGGCCGAGCGCCTGCTGGAGCGGGCGGGGGATGGACAGGACCGCGAGATCCTGCACGAGGCCCTGGCGCTCTTCAAGACCGCGCTGCGCCGGTACCCCGACCCGCGCTTCGAGGAGGGCTGCCGCCGGTGCATGGAAGGGCTGGAGGCGTCGGATCGAGAGCGAGTCCAGGCCGAGCGCGAGCGGGAATCCCAGCGCCTGGCCCAGGAGCGGCAACTGCAGGAGCGGGCTCGAGAGCTGGAACGGCGCGAGCAGGAGGTGAAATCCCGCCTGCGCGACCTGGAACAGGAGCAAGAGCGGCTGCGCGAGCGCCTGATAGAGTCCGCCGCCAAGGAACAGAAGCAAGCCACGGAGGCCGCCCGCCTGGCCCGGCAGCTCGAGGATCTCGCCGTGCGCGAGGCCTCGCTGGTCGCGAGCCAGGAAGCGCTCGAGCGCGCTCGGGAGGAGCTGGCGCAGGATGGAGAGCGCGCCCGCGTGCGGGAACTCGAGATGGAGGGCTTGCAGCGGCGCGTGGTAACGCTCCAGCAGGAGCTGCAACGCGCGCGGGAGGACCTGCAGCGCGCTCAGGAGGATCTGACCGCCGAGCGGCAGAACTTCCAGCTGGAGCTCGAGCGCGCCCGCACCGAGCAGGCCGACCGTAGCGAACTCGAGGCCCGTGCGGACGAGGCCCGGCGAGAGCTCGAGGCCATCCGCGAGCGCCAGGAGAAGGAGCGCCAGGAGTTCGAGCTGCGGCGCTCCGAGCAGGAGAGCTTCTATGCCTCCCGCGAGAATGAGCTCTCCGAGCAGGCCCAGCAGCTCATGCTCCGGCGCACCGAGCTCGAGACCGATCGGCGCGCGCTCGAGGAGGAGCGCGCTCGCCTCGGGGAAGAGCGGAACGCCACGGAAAACACCCGCCGAGACCTCGAACAGCAGAGACAGTCGCTCCTGGCGGAGGAGGAACGGCTACGAGCATTGCGGTCGACGCTGGAGGCGGAAAACGATGCCTGTCGCCAGCAGCGGGCGGCGCTGGAAGAGGAGCGGGCCGGCCTCGTGCAGCGCGCCCGAGAGCTGGAGCAGATGGAAGAGGGTCTCACTCGCCGCCAGACCGAGCTGGACGCCCTCCAGACAGGGACGGAGAACGCCATGCGGGAAGCGCGCTGCATCCGCGAAGACACGCAAGCCCGCCAGGCGGAGCTGGACAGCCGCGAGCAATCGCTCGAGGAGCGGGAGCGCGAGCTCGAGGCCCAGCGCACGGCCCTGGAGAACTCCCAGCGGGAGCAAGAACAACAACGCGCCATCATCGAGCATACCGACCAGGAGCTTTCCCAACGGCGCCAGGAGTTCGAGGAGCGGGCGCGAGACGCGCTGCGCGTGCAGGCCGAGCTGGAGACACGAAAGGCCGACTTGGAAGCACGGGAGGTCGAAGTATCGCGCAGGGAAGCGGAAATGGGCGCGCGGGAGACCGCCCTGGGCGAGCGCGAGCGTCATTGCGCCGAGGCGGAGCAGGAATGTGCGCGCGTTCGAGCCGATCTGGAACAGCGCGCCGGAGAACTCGAGGAGCGGGAGCGCGAGCTTGTCGAGGCGCGGCGCGACCTGACCGAGGCGCGAAACCGGGCCGAGGAGAGCGAGCGAGCGCTTCTCCAGCAGAAGCAAGACCTGGCCGCGACAGAGCACAAAATCCGGCAGGCCGAGAGCGAGGCGCAGGCCGCGCTGGAGAACGCGCGCCGTCTGGAGGAACAGGCGCGCGCCCGCGCCGATGAGACCGAGCAGCGGGCCACCGAGCTATCTGGGCGCCTGGCCACCATCGAGGAACGGGAGACGGCTGTCTCCGAGCGGGAGCGGAACCTCACCGCCCAGTCCGAAGAGAGCCTGCGCCTCGCGGCACAGGCGGCCGAGGAACGGCGCCAGGCGGACGCCCTGCTAGCCCAGGCGCGTCAGGAGAGGACCGACAACGACCGACTTCAGGAATCGCTGTCAGCGAGGGAACAACAGCTTCTTTCGCGCGAAAAAGAGGTCACCCGTCGCGAGGCTGAGCAGGCAAGCCAAGAACAAGAGCTGGGCCGGCGCGCCCGGGATTTGGAGGAGCGTGCGGCAGCCCTGGAGGATCGCGAGGAGGCGCACGAGCAGCGCTCTCAGGCTCTGGCAGCGCGAGAGGAGCAGCTCACCGCCACCGAGACCTCGCTCGCGGAACGAACGCGCAAGCTCGAAGCAGAGCAAGAATCCGTGCGAGAGAAGCTTCGCTCCCTGGAGGCCGAGCGGGCAGAAGGCGAACGAGAGCGGGCGAGCTGGCGTGAGCAAATGGAGCACAAGGAAGCTGAACTCGCGGCAGAGCGCGCGCGGCTGGAGGCGCGGGCGCTGGAACTCACCGACTCCAGCCGGCAGGCGGTGGAGGAGCGCGCACGCCTCGGCGCCATCCAGGAGGAGCTGTCTGGCCGCGAGATCGAGATCCAGGATCGAGAGCGGAACCTTACGCTTCGCGAGCAGGAGCTCATACACAGGGAGCAGGATGTGCTGGCCCGGGAGCAGTCGCTGGACAAGGCCCAGAGCGAACTGGAACCGCGCCTGCGCGCTCTCGCCGAGCGGGAAGAAGCGCTCAAGAAGGCAGAGGAGGCGTTGCAGGCGCGCCGGAAGGAGCAGAAGGACGCCGTGGCCCGTCTGGCGCAGTACGCCAGCCGCATCAAGCGCGAGAAGGAAGAACTGGAACGCCAGCGGAAGGCCCTGGCCGGCGTCACCGAAGCTGCACCTTCTACGGCCGCCGCCGAACCCGGTACGGAGAAGCCAGCCTCGACCTGAACCCGGTCACGGCCGCCGGGCCCGCCCCAACCACTCGTAGAGCAGGATCGCTCCCGCCACGGAGACGTTGAACGACTCGGACTGGGCGCGCATGGGGATCCAGACTCGAAAGTCGAGCCGCTCCTCGATGTGCTGACGCAGGCCGCGCCCCTCCGAGCCCAACACTAGGGCCACGCGGTCACCGGGATCGATCTCCCAGGGCGGCCGGGCATCTTTCGCGGTGGCGCCGGCCAGCCAGAACCCTTCCCGCTGGAGCCGGTCCAGCGCCTGTCCCAGGTTGGTGACTGTCACCACCGGCAGCCGGCACAACGCGCCGGCCGAGGCCTTGATCGCCGCGGGTGTGACCGACGAGGAGCGCCGACCCGGCACCACCATGCCCGTGGCCCCGAAGGCCAACGCGGACCGCGCCAGCGCCCCCAGATTGCGGGGATCCTGCACCTCGTCGAGACACAGGATCAGCGTGCGCGGCTCCCCCCGCAGCGCCATGAGCTCCGGGAGGGTGGGCTGAACCGTGAGCGCCACCTGGGCCAACACGCCCTGGTGCACGCCGCCGTCGCTCATGCGATCCAGCTCCCGGGTATCGGTCCGCAACAGCCGCACCCCGTGGTCACGGGCGGCCTGCTCGATCTGCCGCCGGGTGGCGCCCGAGAGGCTGCCCGAAACATACAAGGCGCGCACCGGCACCCCGGCCACCAGCGCCTCCAGCACGGGATTCACTCCATATATGATCGAGGCATCCATGAGCCGGCGGGCCGCGCCTGCCTCCCCCGCCCTACTCCTTCTCGAGGTAGGTATAGCCGGCCAACCCCTGTTCGTACTGGGTCAGGATCTGCTTGGATTCCTTGAGGGTGATGCGCTTCTGGGCCAGGCCCAGCTCGACCGCCTTTCGCACCGCGTTGACCAGGTCCGCCCGGTGATACTGGATCTGGCTGAGGACTTCGGACACGGTCTCGCCCGGGATGACGCGGTCGATCTGGTACACGCCATCCTCGAGGATGGAGACGTGAACCGTGTTGGTGAAGCCGAACAGGTTGTGGAGATCGCCCAAGATCTCCTGGTAGGCCCCGATCAAAAAGATGCCGCAGTAGTAGGGCTCGTCCGGCGCCTGCGCGTGCAGCGCGATGGTGTCCTTGACGTCCCGCAGATCGATGAACTGGTCGAACTTGCCGTCCGAGTCGCAGGTGATGTCCGCGAAGGTGGCCCGGCGCGTGGGCCGCTGGTTGAGGCGGTGGATGGGGAGCACCGGGAACAGCTGCTTCACCGCCCAGTGGTCCGGCACCGACTGGAACACCGAGAAGTTGCCGTAGTAGGTGTCGGCCATGAACTGCTCCAGGCCCTCCAGTTCGTCCGGCACGTAGTCCAGCTCCAGCTCGCGGATGAACTTGATGATCTTCTGGCACACCCGCCAGAACACCGACTCCACCTGCGCCCGGGTCTTGAGGTCCAGGTACCCCAGGTTGAACAGCGACAGCGCCTCGTTCTTGATCTGCACCGCGTCGTGGAAGGCCTCCTGGAAGTTCTTGCGCGACAGGCTGTGGTCCACCTCGCGAATGGAGCGCAAGAGCTCGTTCTCCTCGCAACCCTCGGGCACCGGCGGCTCGTCGAAGCTGAGCTCCGAGGACCCCAGCACCTCGAAGATGAGCGCGGACATGTGGGCCACCACCGCCCGCCCGCTCTCGGAAACGATGTCGGGATGCGGGATGCCACGCTCCTGGCAGGTCTCGAACAGGGCCGACACCACGTCGGCGGCGTACTCCTTGAGAGTGTAGTTGGCGGAGCTGGCGAAGTTGGTCTGCGAGCCGTCGTAGTCCACCGCCAGCCCGCCGCCCACGTCGATGATCCGCAGTGGCACGCCCAGGCGGTGCAGCTCGGCGAAGATCTTGGTGGCCTCGCGCAGCGCCTCCTTGACCGTCTGGATGCTGCTGATCTGCGAGCCGAGGTGGAAATGCAGAAGCTGAAAGGAGCCCAGACAGGCGCGATCGCGCAGCATCTCCACCGCCTGCAAGAGCTCCGACACGAACAGGCCGAACTTGCTCTTGTCGCCGCCCGAGCCCTCCCACTTGCCGCGGCCCTGGCTGGAGAGTTTCACCCGCAATCCGATGTTGGGCCGCACCTGGAGCCGCTCCGACTCTTGCAGGATGAGCGAAAGTTCGGTGAGCTTCTCCACCACGATGAACACCTGTCGCCCCAGCTTGGTGGCGAACAGGGCTGTCTCCACGTACTCGCGATCCTTGTAGCCATTGCAGATGATCAGCGCCTTGGGGTTCTCCTGCAAAGCGATCGACAGGAGCAGCTCGGGCTTGCTGCCGGCCTCCAGGCCGAAGTCGTAGGGCCGTCCGAACTCCACGATGTTCTCCACCACTGCGCGGTGCTGGTTGACCTTGATGGGATACACGCCGCGGTAGCGCCCCTGGTAGCCGTACTGCTGGATGGCCGAGATGAAGGCCTGGTTGATCTCGTCGATGCGCGAGCGCAGGATGTCGGTGAAGCGCAGCAGCACCGGCGGGTAGATGCCGCGCTCGATCAGCTCGTCGATGAGCTCCTTGAGATCGAAGCCCAGCTCTGGATTCCGGGTGGGATGCACCACCAGGTTGCCGCTCTTGTTGGCGTCGAAGAAGCCCAGTCCCCACTTGTCGATGAGGTACAGCTCCTTCGCGTCGGCGATGCTCCAGCGTTGAGTGGGACCGAGCACCTTCTTCTTGACGACCTTTTCTCGCGCCACCGGTCACCTCGCGGATAGCGTTTTCGTGGCGCAGAGTAACAGAGCCGCGCCAGGCTGACAAGCGAAACCCCCAATGCAGCGATGCGAAAGACGGGCTGGAGATCCGGCATGCTTCAGCGGGTGAGCCCCCGCTCGGAGGAGCGCACGAAGGAGAGCAACACCTCGAGCTTGGGACATCGCGGCAGAAGCTCGCGCTCGATGCGCTCGGTGGCTTCCTGGAGCAGCAGATGGGACTGGAACAGCAGCCGGTAGGCGGCGCGAACCGCGAGCAGATCGGCCGGGGAAAAGCCGCGTCGGCGCAGGCCGATGCCGTTGAGGCCGAACAAGCGGGCCCGGTTGCCCGAGGCCAGGCAGAACGGCGTCACGTCCATCACCACCACGCTGCCGCCGCCCACGAAGGCGTGCGCGCCGATCCGCACGAACTGGTGCACCGCCGAGCAGCCCCCGAGGATGGCGTGGGCACCCAGGAAGACGTGGCCGCCCACCTGCGCCCCGTTGGCCACCACGACATGGTCTTCCACCACGTTGTCGTGAGCCAGGTGGGAGTAGGCCATCAGGAACACGTCGGAGCCGACCCGCGTCACCCCGTGCCCCTGCGGCGTGCCGCGGTGGACGGTGACGAACTCCCGGATGCGGTTGCGATCCCCGATCACCAGCCGGGTGGGCTCGCCGCGGTACTTGAGATCCTGCGGCGGCGTGCCCAGCACCGCGTGCGGGGCAATCTGGTTGTCCGAGCCGATCTCGGTGTGGCCGTCGATGACCACGTGCGCTCCAATCACGGTGCGCGCACCGATCCGGACGTGCGGACCGATCACCGCCGCCGGCCCGACCTCGACCTCGGGGCCCAACTCGGCGCCCGGCTCCACCACGGCGCTGGGATGGACGCGGATCACGAATGCCTCCCCGGCCGAGAGGAACGCCGCGTCCGCCGGCGCTGCTCGGCCAGCATCCGCAGCCAGTCGCCGATGGGCACCGCCGGGTAGCCCACCACCCGAATGCCCGGCGGCACGTGGCTGCCCACGCCAGAGCCGGCGCCGACCTGGGCCCCGGCGCCGATGGTGCGGTGATCGGCCACGCCGACTTTCCCACCCAGCACCGCGCCGTCGCCAACGGTCACGCTCCCGGACAGCCCGCACTGGGCGGCGATGAGCACCTTTTGCCCGATGTGCACGTTGTGCGCGATGTGCACTCCGGCGTCGATCTTGCTGCCTTGGCCGAGGCGCGTCTCACCCAGGGTGCCTCGATCGACCGTGCAGTTGGCCCCGATCTCCACGTCGTCCTCGATCACCAGGGCACCGATGTGCGGCATGCGCCGGTAGGCCCCGTCCTCGTGGACGAATCCGAAGCCGTCGCCGCCCAGCACCGTGCCCGGCCCCACCACCACTCGATCGCCGATGCGGCAGCAGCCCAGCACCACCGCGTGCTGGCCGATGCGGCAAGCGCGACCGATGACGGCGCCCGCGCCGACGAATGAACCGGCTTCCAGTCGCGTCCCGGGTCCGACGCGGGCCTCGGCCTCGACGACGGCGCCGGCTTCGATACGGGCGTGCGGGTGCACCTTGGCCGTCCGCGCCACGCGGGCGCCCGCGGCCCTACCCCGGCGGGTGGCTTCGGTCGGCGCGAACAACTCGAGCACCCGGCGCAGCGCCTGTCGTGGCTCGGCCACCGGTAGCGCGCGGCCCCGCGCCAGCTGGCACAAGGTGGCGTTGTCCCGGGGAACGATCACCGCGGCCGCCCGGGTTTTCCGCAGACTCCCGGCCTGGCGTAGATCGGTGCACAGGCTCACGGTGTCCGGCCCGGCCGCCTCCAGCGGCGCCACACCGGAGAGGAGGACGTCCGGCCCTTCCCAGCGCACCCCGAGCGCCCGAGCGATAGCAGACAGGCGGCGCCGCAAGGTCACTTGCCCTTGCCCGCCCCCGGGTGCCGCTTGTCGTACTCGCGGATCACCTCGTTGGTGATGTTCATCTTGGGGGGCCCGGAAAGCAGCACTTCCTGGCGTAGCACGTAGTCGATGCTCTCGCGCTTGGCCACGTCCTCGATCACCCCGCGCAGTTTCCCCTCGAACTTGCCCAGGGCGTCGCCCTTCTTCTCGTTGATCTCGGACTGGTACTTCATCATCAGGCCTTGCAGTTCCTGTTCCTCCTGGGCCAGGGCCTGGGCCCGCTCCCGCTTCACCTCGTCCTTCAGCAGGGAGGCCTGGGCCTGGAACTGCTTGGCCTTCTCCTCGAAGGCCTTCATGCGATCGTTGAGCACCTTCTGCTTGGCGGCGAACTCGGTCTTGAGCTGCTCCATGATGGCCTTGCCCTCGATGGTGCCCTCCAGGATCTCGGACAGGTTGACATAGCCGATCCGACCTTGGGCCAGGGCGGCGGGGGCGAACCACAGCAGGCCGCAAACCGCTCCCAACGTGATCACCGTTCGTTTCTTCATGGGGTTTCTCCTTCGTCGCAGCGCCGGCCGTCCGGCTCGCAAGATTCGACCGCAGTGGGTCGGTTGGAATTCACCGCCTCCATCAGAAGAAGTTTCCGATGGTGAACTCGAACAGGATGTCCTTGTCCCCCGGCCGCCGGGTCAGCGGGATGCCCCATTCGAAGCGCAGCGGGCCGATGGGGGAGAACCAACGGAAGCCGAAGCCGGTAGACCAGTACAGTCCGGCAAAGGTCTCCTTGCCGTGCGTGGAGGGGTTGACGGTTTCGGTGAACAGGTTCACCCCTTCCGCGTACGAGTTGCCCGCATCCAGGAACACCACCCCCCGGATGTTGACCTGGGGGAAGATGGGGAACTCGAGCTCGACGTTGCCGATGATCTGCTTGTTGCCTCCGGCGTTGTAGGTACCCAGCGGGCTCTCCGGGTCGCGCCCGTACAGGCCGGCCAGCCGCTCGGGCCCGATGGAGCGCGGCTCATAGCCCCGGATGGTGTAGATGCCCCCGAGCATGTAGCGCTCGAAGATGGGGATCTGATAGCCGGCGGCGGAGGCGATGTACCCCAGCGACAGGTTGGTCTTGATGATGAAGCCCCAGAACAGCGGGAAATACCAGCGCGCCACCCCGCTGTAGCGGGTGAAGACGTTCTGGCTCAGGGTGTACGGGCTGGCGTGCTCGACCGAGCCCTGCAGCAGGTGCCCCGAGCTGGGGAAGAGCCGGTTGTCGCGGGTGTCCCACTGGAGGGTGAGCTGGATGGCCGAGGTCCAGCCGGAGGAGGTCATGTTGTGGATGCGCATGCCTTCTTCGGAGTGGGTGCTGGTGTTGACGTACTCGAGGGTGTAGGTGGTGGAGACGCGCCAGTTGTCGATGAACTCGTAGCCCCAGGTCAGGTTCCCGCCCGAGGCCTCGCGCACGAAGCTGTAGTAGTCGAGTTGCATGTTGTACACCGAGAAGGCGAAGTACCAGCTCGTATCCAGAAAGTACGGATCGACGAAGTTGAGCGAGAAGAACTGCCGCAGTGAGCTCAGCTGGGCCATCAGCGCCAGGGTCTGGCCGCGGCCGAACAGGTTCTCCTGCGAGATCTGGGCCGTGGCGATGAAGTTCTCCACCGAGGAGAAGCCCGCGCCGATCTGGAAGGTCCCGGTGGGCCGCTCCTTGACGGTGACCACGATGACGATGCGATCGGGGCCGCTGCCGCGGTTCTCCGCCAGCTCCACCTTTTCGAAGAAGCCGAGCTGGTTGATGCGCCGCTCGCTCATCTCCCGCCCGGTGCCCGAGTACAGCTCGCCCTCGTACAGACGCATCTGGCGCCGGATCACGTTGTCGCGCGTCTTGAGGTTGCCCCGGATCTCGATGCGCTCGACGTACACCTTCAGGCCGCGCTGGATGTCGAAGGTGAGATCCACCACCCGCGCCACCGGATCGATGCGGGTCTGGGGCACCACCTCCACGTAGGCGTAGCCGCGATCCTTGTAGGAGTCCTGGATGCGGAACATGGTCATGCCCAGCATCATGCGGTTGAAGATCTCGCCCGTCTTGACCAGCAGCATCTGCTCCAGGATGCGCACCTTGAGCAGGCGCAGCACCTCGGCGCGAAGCTTCTCCCGCGGCGTGTCCGCGGCCCGACGCGGTGGCTCGTCCTCCTCGAAGATCTTCTCTTTGCGGCGAGCCTCCGCCGCCAGCCGGAGCTCCTCCAACACCTCGCGCATCATCCGCCGCAGCTCGTCCTCGGAGAGAGACTTGCCGAGCTGGCGCTGGATCTCCTGCGGAAGCGCCAGGGTGGGTTCCCGCTCGCCCTGCGCCCGCTCGATCTCCTTGATCAGGGCCTCGTCGGGGACCAGCAGGTCGCCGGCGAAGGAGAGGTTTCCGAAGCGGTACTGCAGGCCCTCCTCGACCGGGATGGAGATGTACAGCCCGTCGCGGGCGGGGTTGATCTCCACCAGCGGATCCCCCACCTTCACGTTGATGTAGCCGTGGTTGTAGTAGTAGTCGCTGATGCGGTTGAGATCGCGCTTCAGCGCCTCTTCCTTGTAGGTGCCGAAGGAGGTCAGCCAGGAGAACCAGTTGCCCTCGCGCGTCTCCATGCCGTCCTTGAGCTCCTCGTCGGAGACCGCCTCGTTGCCCACGATGGTGATGCGTTTCACCTGGACCTTGGAGCGCTCCTCGATCAGGAACACGAGCCGCACCCGGTTGTTCTTGAGCGTCTGCAGGGTGAAGCCCACCTCGGCCAGGAAGAAGCCCTTCTCCACGTAGAGATCCTTGATCTTCTCCACGTTCTTGCGGATGCGCGTGGTGTCGAGCACCGACATGGGCTGGATGTCCACCACCTCCTTGATCTTGTCGAGGTCCAGCTCTTTCTGGCCCCGGTACACGATCTCGGCGATGGAGGGCTTCTCGACCACCTCGAAGACCAACACCGCTCCCTGGTTGCCCTCCTCGAAAACGGCGCGCACGTCGGCGAAGAAGCCCAGGCCGAACACGGCCCGGACGTCGTCGGCCACCTGGGCCATCGAGAGCGGTCGGCCGGGCTGGGAACGAATGACCAGCCGGATGGCGTCCTCGTCGACCCGCTGTTGTCCCGAGATTCGGATGGCAGACACGACGGCAGGGGTTTCCTGGGCCTGCGTCTCAGAGAAGGCCAGCCAGCAGCACCCGAGGACAAGGATGACGCCCAGTCTCATGCCGCGCCTCCCGGGACCGGCTCGACGCGGCCGTCTCGCATGCGCAGGCGGCGCCCCATACGGGCGGCCAGGCGGGGGTTGTGGGTAACCAGCACCGTGGTCATGTTCATGCGCCGGTTGAGATCGAACAGCAGAGCGTGGATGCCCTCGCCCGTCTCCTCGTCCAGGTTGCCGGTGGGCTCGTCGGCCAGCAGCAACTTGGGCGAAAGCACCAGCGCCCGGGCCAGCGCCACTCGCTGCTGCTCGCCGCCCGACAGCTCCACCGGGCGGTGCTCCAGCCGGTGCGAAAGCCCCACCTCGCCCAGCACGGCTTCCGCCCGGCGCGCCGCCTCGGCGTGCGGCACGCGCTGGATCAGGGCCGGCATCATGGTGTTCTCGAGCGCGGTGAACTCCGGCAACAGGTGGTGGAACTGGAACACGAAGCCGATGTGCTGGTTGCGAAAGCGCGCCAGCTCGTCCGCCGACATCTGGCTGGTATCGCGGCCGTCGATGACGATGCGCCCCCGGCTCGGCTGGTCCAGCGTGCCGAGCAAGTGGAGCAGCGTGCTCTTGCCCGCGCCCGACGGGCCCTCCACCGCCAGCATCTCGCCCGGCTGCACCGTAAAAGACACGCCCCGCAGCACCTCGATGCGCTTCTCGCGCAAGAAGTAGCTCTTCTCCAGGTCGCTGACCACAAGGTGCGCTTCCATGCCGGGGCCTAGTCGTACCGCAAACCCTCCACCGGGCGCAACCGTGACGCCCGGCCGGAGGGGTAGATGGTGGCGATGAAGCTGATGTGCAGGGCGATACCCGCGATCAGCACGAACTCCAAGGGGTCCATGTTCACCGGAAGCTTCTCGATGTAGTACACCTCGGGGTTGAGCTCGAGCCCGATGCTGCGGATGAACAGACAACTGCCCAACCCCAGCAGAAGGCCCAGTCCTGTGCCCACCAGGCCGATCAGGATCCCTTCCACCTGGAAGATCTTCATGATGCCGTCGGCGGTGGCCCCCATCGACTTGAGGATGGCGATCTCCTTGATCTTCTCCCACACCAGCATGATCAGGGTGGAGATGATGCCGAAGGCCGACACCAGGGTCACGATCACCACCAGGATGAACATGGCCACCTTCTCCATCTTCAGCGCGGAGAAGAGGTTCTTGTTCATGTCGTACCAGGTGCGGGTGAAGTACGGCCAGCCGTCGATGGTGGAGAGGATCTCGTCGCAGATGCGCTGCGCCCGCTCCAGATCGTCGAGCTTGAGGGCGATGCCGGTCACCGTCTCGCCCAGCCCGAAGAAGTCCTGGGCGGCCGAGAGCGTCACGTACACCCACTTGGCGTCGTACTCGTACATGCCGGTGTAGAACACCCCGGCCACCCGGAAGGCGCGGGCCTTGGGCACCGGCCCCGACGGCCCCAGCTCCTCCGACAGCGGTGACACCACGTTGATGCGGTCGCCCAACTTCACCTTGAGGATCTTCTTGAGCTCGACACCGATGAAGATGCCGGGAGTGGCCTGGCGCGGCTCCCGCGCGTTGATGGGGAGCGGCTCCGGCACCCCCCCCTCGTCCGCACTCGTCTCCGCCCTGGTGGCCGGACCCGCCGCCGGCCGGGCGGGCTCGTCCACCAGCCCGTCCCGGGGTCGGGGTTCGCTGTCGCCGGAGGCGGCGTCCTTCGCCGGCGGCTGGCCGTCCCCCAGCGGGTTGTCCGGGGTGCGTACCCGCGGGAGCGACTTGCGCTTCTGCTCCTCGACGTAGGCGCGGATCCGTTCGGGGTGGGCCAGCAGCTCCAGGCTGCCCTCGCGCATGCCTTGATCCAGCTCGGTGACCGCCCCGGCGGTGGCGGGATCGATGCCCTTGAGGATCACGCCGGAGATGTTGTAGTCCGAGGAGACCATCACCTCGTTGTAGATGAAGGGAGAGGCGGCCCGCACCCCCGGCACCCGCTGGATCTTGTCGAGGAGCACGCGGTGCTCGGAGAAGTCGCTGCCGCGCTTCTGCACGATGGCATGGGCGTTGGTGCCCACGATCTTCTGGCGCAGGTCGTTCTCGAAACCGCTCATCACCGAAAGCACCACGATCATGGCGGCCACGCCCAGCGCCACCCCTGCCACCGAGATGGCGGTGATCATCTTGAAACGCAGGTAGCGCAGCCCCACGAACCACGGGTAGTGGAAGCCGCCGCCCTTGAGCACGAACACCAGGAAGGCGGCCAGGTAGAACGCCGCGAACAGGGCCTCGAAGGTGAGCAAGAACTCCACCAGGTTGTCGAGCCCGATGCGGAATTCGCCCAGAGTGTGCAGATCGTAGATCACGAAGGGCACCAGCACCGCAAGCCCGGTGAACAGGCCCTCCCAGGAAGGGAAGTAGCGCAAGCGCCAGCCCATCCAGGCGCCCGTCAGCAACCCCAGCGCCGCGCACAGCAAATACGGCAGCCAGGGGCTGGCCTGGCGCAGCTCGTCACGCGCGGAGGCCAGGTACCACCCCAGCGCCGCGGCGCACACCACCCCGGCCAGGCTGAAGCCCGCGAGCGAGCGGAGGGTGCGGTGGTGTTCCACGATCAGCTCTCCGGGCGCAGCAGCGGGAACAGGATCACGTCCCGGATGGAGGGTGCGTCGGCGAACAGCATGACCAGGCGATCGATCCCGATGCCCTCGCCGGCCGCCGGTGGCATTCCCACCTCGAGCGCCCGGATGTAGTCCTCGTCGTGGGGCATGGCCTCCTCGTCGCCCCGGGCCTTCTGTCGCATCTGCTCCACGAAGCGCGCGCGCTGATCATCGGGGTCGTTGAGCTCGGAGAAGGCGTTGCACAGCTCCCGTCCCGCGACGTACAGCTCGAAGCGATCCACGAGCGTTGGCCGTTCTTCCTTGCGGCGCGACAGCGGCGAAACCTCCAGCGGAAAGTCGCACACGAAGGTGGGTTGCCACAGGGTCTTCTCGACCCTTTCTTCGAACAAGGTCATCAGCAAACGTCCCGGGCCCCAGGCCGGGTCCACGGAGATGCCGTGCTCGCGGGCGAGGGCCTGCAGGCGCGAATGGTCGTCCAGGGCCGCGACGTCGAGCGAGAAGGCCTCGGCCACCAGCTCGTGCACCGAGGCCCGCCGAAACGGCGTCTCCAGCGAGAGCTCCCGCCCCTGGTAGAGGAAGCGCCGCGCCCCCTTGAGCTCGTCGGCCAGCAACCCGAACATCTCCTCGGTGAGCTCCATCAGGTCGCGGTAGGTGGCGTAGGCCTGGTAGAACTCCAGCATGGTGAACTCGGGGTTGTGCTGGGTGGAGATGCCCTCGTTGCGGAAGTTGCGGTTGATCTCGTACACCCGCTCCAACCCGCCCACCAGCAGCCGCTTCAAAAACAGCTCCGGCGCCACGCGCAGGTAGAGGTCGAGGTCCAGCGCGTTGTGATGGGTGACGAACGGCCGGGCGGTGGCGCCTCCGGCCAGGGTGTGCATCATGGGGGTCTCGACCTCGAGGAAGCCCCGCTGATCCAAAAAGCGCCGGATCCCGGCCACCAGCCGTGCGCGCATGCGGAACGTCTGTGCCACCTCGGGATTGGCCACCAGGTCGAGGTAGCGCTGGCGGTAGCGGATCTCGACGTCGGCCAGGCCGTGCCACTTCTCCGGCAGGGGGCGGATGTTCTTGGTGAGGATGCGAAAGCGCGAGGCATTGAGGCTGAGCTCGCCGGTGCGGGTGCGCATGGGCGGCCCCTCGACGCCCACGATGTCGCCCACGTCGGCACACTCGCGGAAGATCTGGTAGTCCTCCCCGAGCCGATCCTGCGAAAGGTACGCCTGCAACAGGCCCGAGCGATCCGCGATCTTGACGAAGGCCGCCTTGCCGAACGAGCGCAGCGCCATGATGCGGCCCGCGATGCGGTAGCTGTGGGTGACGGCTTCCAGCTCCTGCGCGGACTGCCCCTGGTGCGCCGCCTGGATCTCGGAGACGAGGTGGCTCGGGCAAAAGTCGTTGGCGTACGGGTTCTTCCCGCGTTCGCGCAGGCGCGAGACTTTCTTTCTTCGCTGCTCGACTTGCTCTTCCATGGACTAGGCGTAACCTATCGCAATTTCGATGCTTTTCTTGGCACCGGGTGCCGTAACATAGCCCCAACCCGGCAAGACGGTCAAGGAAAATTGGGCCACGGGGCGCATACAGAACCGGAAATGCGAACCGGGTATTCCCGCCGCCAGGCTCGCCCCTCACAGATCGGGAAGATCCGTGCCCGCCTGGAGCGGCTTCCCCGCGCCCGCGAGCAGAAGGTAGCTTTCAATGAAGTCCTCGATGTCGCCGTCCAGCACCCGGTCCACCTTGCCGCTCTCGTGGCCGGTGCGGTGGTCCTTGATGAGCTGGTACGGCTGTAGCACGTAGGAACGGATCTGGGAGCCGAAACCGATCTCCTTCTTCTCGCCGTGAAGCGCCTCCTTCTGCTCGCGCAACTTCTGCTCCTCGATCTCGTAGAGCTTGGCGCGCAGCACCTTGAGGGCGAAGGTCTTGTTGCGATGCTGGGAGCGCTCGTTCTGGCACTGGACCACGATGCCGCTGGGCAGGTGGGTGATGCGCACCGCGCTGTCGGTCTTGTTCACGTGCTGCCCGCCCTTGCCGCCGGCGCGGTAGGTGTCGATGCGCAGGTCCTCCTCGCGGATCTCGATGTCGATGTCCTCCCCGGCCTCGGGGAACACGATCACCGAGGCGAACGAGGTGTGCCGGCGCTTGTTGGCGTCGAACGGCGAGATGCGCACCAGCCGGTGCACCCCCACCTCGGCCCTCAGGTAGCCGTAGACATGATCGCCCTCGGCCGAGAAGGTGGCCGAGCGGATGCCCGCCTCGTCGCCCGGCTGGTAGTCGAGGATGCTGGTCTTCCAGCCGCGCCGCTCGGCGAAGCGCAGGTACATGCGCAGCAACATCTCCGCCCAGTCGCAGCTCTCGGTGCCGCCCGCGCCGGCGTTGATGCTCACATAGGCGTTGGAGGCGTCATGGGGGCCGGACAGCATGCGCGCCAGTTCCATGCGCCGCACGTCCGTCTGCAAGGCGCCGAGCTCCGCGGCGATCTCGGCCTCCATGGCCGGGTCCGGCTCGGCGCGCACCATCTCGACCAGCTCGGCCGCGTCTTTTACGCGGCGCTCGAGCTTGGCGAACCCATCCACCACCGCGGCCAGGTCGGCGCGCTCCTTCTGCAGCCGCGCGGCCTGCTGCTGGTTGGCCCAGAAGTCCGGCCGTTCCTGTTCCTTGTCGATGGCGGCGATGCGGGCGGCGCGACCGTCCAGGTCAAAGCGGCCTCCGCAGCGCGTCCAGCCGCGCCGTCAGAGATTGCACGGACTCGAGCAGTTCCTTGGACATGGCGACTCCGCCTTGGCGTGGGGTTAACGAATCGGCTGCACGACCTCGAAGATGAGCTCTTCGGGCGGGTAGGCCTTGGGATCCATGAAGGTCACTTGCATGCAAGGGCCGGCCGGCTTCTTCTTCTTCGCTGCCACCTCCTTCATGAGCGCGCCCATGGCCTCGCCGGCCTTCTGACCGTAGTCGCCCTGCCCGTACAGCGAGAGGACCTTCATGGGTTTCTGCGCCACCAAGCGAAGCTCGCCCTTGCCCAGCTTGGTCTTGGCGGGGACGGCCACCGGCAGACACACCTCGGTCTCGAACTTCTTCGGGTCCTTCACCTGGGGCGGGGCCTTCTTGTAGATCATCATCATCGGGCCGGCCATGGGGAGTTTCTTCTCCATGACGGCGGCCATGAACTTCTCGATGGCGGCGCCGATGCCGGTGTACGGCCCCATGTGGGTGACGCAGGCCAGCGTCGCCGCCGGCAGCTTCTTCTCGGAGACCTTGCCGAACTCGACCTGGGGCGGCGCAACCAGCCGCTCTGCATCGACCGCGACGGCCTTGAAGGCCTCCTGCTGGTAATCGGCGAAGCCCTGTCCTTCGAAGGACTCCTTGACCTGGGTCGGGAACTTCAGGCCCTCGAAGTCGCGGTGCTCGGAGTAGGCGGTGACAAACTCGCCCTCCTTCCCCATGAACTTGCCGCGGTAGGTGATGCCCACCAGCAGTTTGCTCTGGGGATCGAAGGCCAGCGTGCCCTTGGCACCTTCGTCCTTGTGCAGCACGGTAAGCTTCGTCCCGTCCAGCGAAAGCTCCCACACGGCGGCGTCGCGCAGCGGCACCAGCCGCGCGGCCTGGTTGAGGATGAGGCCGAGCTTGTAGTTCGCCCGTTCCTCTGCGCTGCAGGGGATCACCACCGGGCCGGCCGCGCTGAAGCACTTCTCGCCCATGACCATCAGCATGGGGTAGTCGCCACGGATGTCCATGCGCATCCCGTCGGGCGCCAGGTAGTTCGTCGAGGTGAACTTCATGCCCATGTACGTCCCGCGCGAGTCGAAGGTGATGGCCTGGAGCGCCGAGAGCTTCTCCGCCCCGCCGGCAGCGGCAATGGCCTCGTCGAGGAACTTCTGGACCTCGGCCGAGTGGGCCGGCGCCGTCGGCTGCGCCGGCTGTCCCGGTTGCGCGGGTTGGGCGGCGCCCTGGCCTGGCGGCGGCACGATGGGTTGCGGGCCCGACGGCCCTGTCTCTTCCTTCTCGCAGCACAAGAGAACCAACGCGAGCAACGCCGTCGCGGCTGCCATCCGTCTCATGGCGTCTCCTTTGGCCGGGTTCTGCTCGAACGCTCCCTACCGTACCGGGACGGGGATGTCAAACCCGTCGCGGCGGGTCATGCGGGTATTGGAGGGGATCCCGCCGGCTGCCGGCGTCCCCGGATCAGCGCTCCGATCAGGCCGGCGGCGGAGGCCAGCACGCACAGCAGGGCGAAGGCGTCGCCGGTGCGCTGGTAGACGGTCGGCGCATCCAGCAGTACCACCTCTGCCACCAGGCGCTGGGCGGGGAGGAGGTCCTGGTATGAGACCCGCGCCTCCCCGCCTGGCACGAGGGCCAGCGGCAGGATCGCCAGGGTTCGTCCCCGGTCGTCGAACACCGCGGACAGGCCGCAGTTGGCGGCACGCACCAGGTAGCGCCCGGTCTCGATGGCGCGCATGCGCGCGAGGTTGAGGTGCTGGGCCGGGCCGGCGCTACGCAGGTACCAGGCGTCGTTGGTGATGTTGACGAGCAAACGCGCCCCCCGCTCCACCGTCTCGCGGGCGATCTCGGGAAAGATGGCCTCGTAACATACCAGCACGCCCAGCGGGCCGGCAGCGAGGCGCAGCGGCTCGTGTCCCGCCCCCGGCCGGAAGAAGGCCACCCCCGGCGGCACGAACCAGCGCCAGGGGAGGATGCCGGCAAGCGGCACGTACTCGCCGAAGGGCACCAGGTGGCGCTTGTCGTAGCGGCCCAGCACCCGGCCGGCCCCGTCCAGGGCAAAGGCGCTGTTGCGTAAAAACACCTCGCCGCCGTGCGCGTCGCGGGCGGCGGCGCCGGCGATCAGCTCGAGCCCGGCGATCTCCATGGCCAGCGGCGGGCCGAACAGCCTCTCGACGCCGACCGGGACCGCGTCCGGCAAGGTCCCCTCGGGCCACACCGCCACCCGTGCGCCCTCGGACGCCGCGTCCCGGCTCTGGGCCAGCATGCGCTGGATCACCCAGGCCTGCGCCAGCGGCCCGCGCAGGGCGGCCCGCTCGTCCAGGTTGCCCTGGATGGCCGCGATGCGCAGCCGCTCGCCCGAAGGCCAGCGCGAGCCTGCGGACAGGCGCGCGGCGCCGTAGGTCCCGCTCGCGGTCAGGACGATGAGCAGCAGCGAAAA
Source organism: Myxococcales bacterium (assembly GCA_012798435.1). Taxonomy (GTDB): domain Bacteria; phylum Myxococcota; class B64-G9; order B64-G9; family B64-G9; genus JAAZNF01. The sequence continues at coordinate 21,613 of JAAZNF010000061.1, forward strand.
GCTCACCCGCGGCACCGGCCGGCGCTCTCGCAGCGAGCGTAGCGCGGCGGCCAGGACGCCGTTCGAGAGCACCACTACCCCGGCCACCAGGTACACGCCGCCGAGCGAAGCGAGCTGAGCCAGCCACAGCGTGCGCGCCTGAGACGAGCCTACGTTTCCCCAGGGGAACCCCGAGAGCAGGTAATTGCGCGCGTACTCCGAGGCCACCCAGAACACCGGCAACGTCCACTCCACCGGCCAGCGCAAGGCGGCATGGACCCGACGCGCCACCCACAGAGGCACCGCCCAGAAGAGCCCCAGGAACACCCACAGCAGCGAGAGGATCGGCCAGGCCGCAATGGGGGGCAGCCCGCCGAAGGTGATCATGGCCTCCGCCGGCCAGCGCAACAGGAAGGCGAAGAACACCGCTCCGGCGGCCCAGCCCAAGAAGAACGCCCGTCGCCCCGGCCAGGCCGGGAGCCGCAGCAGCAGCGGGATCAGCGCAAGCAACGAAAGCGGCTCGAGATAGCCCTGGGGAAGAAGCTCGAACCCCGAATAGGGCACGGTCCAGGGGAAGGCCAGGCTCATCAGGCCACCGGAGGCAGCGGCCAGGGCGATGTCGCTCCAGCGCAGGCCGGTGGATGGTGGAGGCGCGGCGGTGAGAAACTGGGGGGATACGAGGGGCGTTTCGGAGGGCACAGCGTCACGACCGCCCGGCGCGATGGAGCTGCCGTACCAGCGCCTCCTGGCGGCGCCACATGCGCCGCTGCTCCCGCAAGGGCCGGTCCTCGTGCTCATAACCCAGAAGGTGCAACAGGCCATGCGCGAGGAGCACGCGCAGCTCGTCTTGCAGCGTGGCGCCCCGCGCGCGCGCCTGCCGCCGGGCCTGCGGCAGGCAGATGGCCACGTCCCCCAGGATCTCCGGGTGCAGCCGCGGACGCGGACCCTCGCGCTGGGCGAAGGACAGCACGTCGGTGGTTCGCGCCCGCCCGCGCCAGCGGCGGTTCAACTGCGTCATGCGCCGGTCGCCCAGAAGCCACAGCGAGAGCTCCGCCCCCTCGAGCCGCAGCGCCCGCAGCAAGCGCAGCGCATCCCGCCGCACCCCCTGCCGGGCGCGGGACGGTAGCCGGGCCGTGCATCGCAGTATGACGGGCATGGGCTCACATCCCGAGGCGGTGGAGCTCTTCGGGTGTGCTGGCCTCGCCGCGCGGCTTGTCGCCCGCCGGGGGCGGGGTGCCGTTCTTCGTTTCCGGCCCGCGCTCCTTGGTGGCCGGCTCGGGGTAGTCCGGCCGGCTGTGGTAGATCCCCACCAGCACCCGGTTGAAGGCGCGCGCGATCTCGTGCAGATCGCGCAGGGTGAGATCGCACTCCTCGAGCTGGCCGTCGACGAAGATGCGGTTGATCAGGTTCTGCACCAGGCCCTGCAGCCGGGAGGGCGAGGGATCCTCGATGCTCTTGGCGGCAGCCTCGACCGCGTCGGCCAGCATGACCAGCGCCACCTCGCGGGTGCGCGGCTTCGGCCCCAGGTAGCGGAACTCCCGCTCGTCGACCGGGTTCTGCGCGTCCTCCTGCTCCTTGGCCTTCTGGTAGAAGTACTTGATGAGCGAGGTGCCGTGATGCTGCAGGATGGCGTCGACGATGGGCTGGCCGAGCTTGCTGGTCCGGGCCAGCTCGGCGCCGTCCTTGACGTGGGCCTTCAGCACCATGGCGGAGAGCGAGGGCTTGATGCGATCGTGGCGGTTCACCCCCTCGCGCTGGTTCTCGGAGAAGTAGGCCGGGTTCTTGATCTTGCCGATGTCGTGGTAGTAGGCCATGACCTTGGCCAGCAGCGGGTTGCAGTGGATGCTCTCGGCGGCCGCCTCCACCAGCGAGCCCACGATGATGCTGTGGTGGTAGCTGCCGGGGGCCTCGACGATCAGCTCCTTGAGCAAAGGGTGGTTCAGGTTCGCCAGCTCCATGAGTTTGACGTCGGTGGTGTATCCGAACACGGTCTCGATCACCGGCGCGGTCCCGGTCACGATGATGGCCACCAAGATGCCGCCGGCCCAGGCGAAGATGGCGGAGAACAGGGTTTCGATGGACAGGAAACTGCCTGCCAGCAGCGTGAGCCCCACCACCGCCGCCACGTTGGCGAACCCCGTGAGCACCCCGGCCCGCAGCAGCGACGAGCGCTGGCTCACCTGCCCCACCGCTCCGGCGGCGGTGAGCGAGCTGGCCAGGCAGTACAGGCTGTAGCCGATGTTGTTCTCCATGAGCAGGCCCGACAGCAGCGAGGCCACCAGGGTGAAGGCCAACGCCATCTCGCTGTTGAGCACGAAGCGCACCAGCATGGCCCCCGCGGCGAAAGGTATGGCGTAGTAGTACGACTCGAGCGGGAACAGCCGGAACTGCTCCCACACCGCACCGAAGATCCAGAACCAGACCTTGATGGAAAGCACCATCACCAGAAGCAGCGCCGCCAACAACAGCAGATGGCGCGGCTCGGAGCGGAACTTGCGGATGTTCTGGACCGAGAAGCGGCCGGTGGCCCACAGCATGAGCGCCACCAGCAGCACGGTGCCGAGGAACAGCTCGCCCTCGTTGGACACCTCGGTGTGCTTGCGCAACTCCTGAAAGACCAGGATGTGCTTCTTCTCGATCAGATCGCCGTCGCGGATGATCTTGGCGCCCTTCTTGATGCGGATCTCCAGCGGGCCCACCGCCTCGCGCGCCTCCTGCCGCCGCAGCTCGGTCTCGGTGTAGTTGTAGGCCAGCGAGGGCGCCACCAGACCACGCGCCAGGCGGACCGCGCAGGCGCGCAGCGGGACCGGCAGCTCCAGCTCCTCGGCCGCCCGTTCGATGCGGACCCACACCTCCTCCGTGTCCAAAATCTGCACCAGCGAGTTCAGCACCGCCTCGCGCTCCGGAACACCGTCCCGCAGGTAGCGCACGTGGATGCCGCGACCGCGCTCCGCGCCCAGCAGCTCCCGCCGCGACACGATCAGCTCGTCGGCCAGCGGCTGTAGCAGCTGGATCACCGCGTCCCGCACCTCGTCCGAGAAGCGCGCCTCGCGCAGGCGGTTCCAGTCCTCGTCGCGGATGACCGTCTGCAGCGCCTGGATGAAGGCGTCCTTGTGCCGATCGAGCAGGGCGTCGAGGTCACCCGCCGGCTCCGCCGTCTCGGCCCCGGGGAGAGCCCGCGCCCGCCGGCGTCGTCCCGCCTCTCCGTCGCCCCCGCCACCGTCGAGCGGCTCCTCGGGTGAATCGAGCGGACCGCCGTCCGCGGCCGGCTCCTCGAGCAGAGCACGCATGAGGCCGAAGGCCCGGCGCACCCGCCCGATGCGCTCGGAGAGCAGGTTCTGCTCGAAGTCGTACACCGAGCGCACGGCCTCCTCGGCCTCGCGCCGCTTGCGCTCGGTGGCCTCAACGTCGGGGACGCTGAAGCTCACCGGCGCCCGGATGTCGGAGCCCGCCACCTTGCCGATGTCTTCTTCCGAGACCGGGAAGGCCGGCCCGGAAGTGCCCGGGTTCACCAGTATCGCCACGACCGCAGAGAGCAGCAGCACGAGCCCGAGGAGAAACGCCCGGTACCCCAGCCGGCGCCAGCCCGGATAGCGCCGCAGGGCCTGTCCCAGAACCGAGACCGCCTGCCTCCATCTGGATGGGGGTCGGGGATCAGTCGTGTTCACGCGCATCCTCTGGCGATAAACGCCGTTCGGCCCGCTCATAGGCCCGGATCACGTCCTGTACCAGGGGGTGCCGTACCACGTCTCTCTCCGAAAAGAAACAGAAGGCGATCCCCTCGACCCCAGAGAGGATTCGCTGCGCCTCCACCAAGCCCGAGCGCCGCTCGGCAGGCAGATCGATCTGGGTGATGTCGCCGGTAATCACCGCTTTGGAGCGGTATCCCAGGCGGGTGAGGAACATCTTCATCTGATCGGAGGTGGTGTTCTGGGCCTCGTCCAGGATGATGAAGGCGTCGTTCAGGGTGCGTCCCCGCATGAAGGCCAGCGGGGCCACCTCCAGTACGCCGCGGTCGAGCAGCCGCTGGGCCTGGTCGGCGTCCAACAGGTCGTGCAGGGCGTCGTACAACGGGCGCAGGTAGGGGTTGACCTTCTGGGCCAGATCGCCGGGCAAGAAGCCCAGGCGCTCGCCGGCCTCCACCGCCGGCCGGGTGATGACGATGCGCTGCACCTCCTGCCGCTTGTGGGCCGCCACCGCCATGGCCATGGCCAGGAAGGTCTTGCCGGTGCCCGCCGGCCCGATGCCGAACACCATGTCGTGGCGACGCATGGCGTCCACGTAGCGTTTCTGGCCCAGACCCCGCGGGGTGATGCGCTGGGACCGGTGAGACACGAAGACGGTGTCCAGGAAAATGTCCCCGAGCTTCACCCGCTCGTCCTCGGCGGCCAGCCGCACCGCCTGCTCGACGTCGGAGAGGCCCAGCGCGCATCCGCCGCGCAGGAGCTCCAGCAGGCCCTCGAGCAGGCGCCGGGCCCGCGCCACGCCGGCAGCTTCGCCGCTCAGGCGCACCACGGTCCCGTGGGTCGAAAGCTCGACCCCGCAACCGTCCGCCACCGGCCGCAGGTTGGCGTTCCCCGGGCCCAGCAGAGCGCGCGCCAGCGCCGTGTCGGCCACGTCGAAGGTCTCCTCGCGTGGCGAGAGGCCACACCCGGCAGATGACTTGCGGACGCGAGACGTCACGGCACGTCCTCCCGAAAGCTAGCGCGGACCGAAGAATCGTTTTCGGAGAAAACTCGCCTGCATGGCACCGCCTCACATCTCATTCGAGCGGCCGCACCAGCAGGTATCCGCCATCGCGCCGCTGATAGGCGCGCGGCTGCCGCCAGGGGTAGGCCAGATCCCGCTCGGACACCAGGCCGGCCTGGGCGAGCTCCTGGAGCGTCTCGGGAAAGGCGCCGTGCTCGAGGCGAAAGAGCTCCAGCGCCGCCCGCAGCCGCTGCAGCTGCAGCCCGTCGATGAACTCCTGAACGGACGGCGCCTGGACCTCTTGCAGGCCGGTGCCGCGCACTGCGCCGAACAGGTCGAGATCCACCAGCCGGTACACCAAGAACCCCGCTCCCGCCAGCAGCAGGTACATCCCGATCTGGATCAGGATCCGGCCCAGCGGGAAGCCACCGGTCCGGCCGCCGGGCTTGCGCGCCTCGGGGCGCGCCGCGTCCTTGATGCTGCCGGCCACCTCCAGGAAACCGCCGTTGAGCAGGTTGTGCAGCGCCTTGCAAGTGTCGAACTCGCCCAGGCGGGAGAGGTCGATGAGCTTCTGTACGGTGCGGTCCTCGCGCACCAGGCCGAAGACCTTCTCCTCGTTGGGGCCGATGTCGCGGGTCTTGTCGCCTTCCTTGGCCGGCTTCTCGCCGAAGGCCTCGTCGAAGGCACCGTCCAGGTCGTCCCCCCCGCCGGCCGCGCGGACCGGCAACTCCTTCACCTTGCGGAAGACGAGTTCGTAGGAGGTGATGCGCTTTCGCACCATCGGCCACTCGTCCACCATGCGAAAACCCTCCATGAGGACGTTTTCGCTGCGGATGGGGTCGATGGAGTCCTTGTCGTACACCACCTCCTCGCTCTCGAAGAGGTAGGTCCCCGTCTGCCAGTGGAACAGCTTGTAGATGGTCTCGGTGGTCTGCAGCCGGGCGAACTGCTTCAGGTCATCGCGGGACAATACTCCCCGCTCCACCAGGATGTCGCCCAGCCGGCGCAGGGTGCGGCGTTGAAGGTCCAGGGCCTCCTGGAGTTGGGGCTCGGTGATGGCCTCGGCCCGGACCAGCATGGCACCCAACAAGTCCTGCTTCTGCCGGGTGCTGGACTCGGCGCGCACCACGTCGCCAGAGACGAACGAGATGCGCACCTCCTGATCGCCCGAGTGCAGATGCAGCACGCCGGTCTTGGACTGGTGGCTGATGAGCTGGAAGATGTCCGCGATCCCGAAGTCTTTGAGGGTGCCCTTGAGCGCCATGGCGTGTTCCTCGCGCTGCCCCGCGGCCTAGGGGTTCTCGGAGGAGAAGAAGACGTCGAGGATGGCCCACAGGTAGACGCCGAGCAGCGGCACGAGCAACAAGAGCAGCCGCCACCAGTCGATCCCTCCGCCAACCGGCAACGGCGAACGGGCCGGACCTTCTCCGAGGATCAGGCCCGCAAGCAGGCAGCCCGCCAGGTTGAGAAACACATAGCCACGGACCGGTTTATCGCGCAACACCTGGCCCGCGCCCGGAAGCACGAACGAGAGCGCCCGCGACAAGCTGGTCTGCCGCCTGCGGAACTGGCGGATCTCGATCTCCTTGGAGATGCGGGCCTTGGCGTCCACCTGCTCCTTCTTCACGAAGGCGTGGAAACACGGGCCGCAGTAGGTGTCGTCCCGAAGCTCTGCGTTGCACCGCCGGCAGGCCGCCCCGCCGCAGCGCAGGCAGGGGCGGGAGAGCGAGAGCCGGGCGGACAACGGCCACAGCACAAGCAGCAGGACCAAGTACCCCAGGGCCAGCCACGGGAACGTTTGCACCGACCCGACGCCCCCCACCCGCCGCCACAGTCCCTCAATCGCCGCGGCGATCGGGCCGGGCGGCACCCCATCGTCGAGCAGGCTGGACACCCAGTCCCCGGGCAGCGTCATGTCCGCCACCACGTGGTTGGCGCGGCCGCTCTGGGCCGCCTCCGATAGACGCCGCGCGGCCTCGGCGTCCAGGCGCAGAGCCTGCTGGTGCGCCTCCCGGCCCTTGTTCAGATCCAGGCGGCGAAAGTACAGGCGGCTCATGTTGAGGTAGGGCTCGATGGCGTTCGGCCGCTGTTGCACGGCGCGACGGTAAAGTTCCAGCGCGCGGTCCATCTCCCCGGAGAGGAACAGCACGTTGCCCAGGTTGTTCTGGACCACCTCGGAGTCGGGGCGAACGGCCAGGACCCGCTCGAGCAGAGCACGGGCGGCCGGGAGATCCCCGTTACGCTTGGCGTGACCCGCCAGCCCCACCAGGAGCGCCGGTTGCTCGGGGCTCTCGGCCAGGCGCGAGCGAAGCCGCTCGAGCGCGGGCGCGGTCGGGAGATCGTCCTGCACCCGCAGCAGGTCCACCGCCGTGGAAGTCCGGCTCGACAGGGCCCGGAAGCTCCACTCCATGACGAGGGGCGAGGCCCCGAACATCAGCACCACCAGGAGCGTCAGCACCCGCTCCTTGCGCTCCTGGTACAGAAAGGATGCCGCGGTCCAGCACAACAGCCAAAGCATCAGGCCGGAGCGGAAGATGATGGGCAGGGCGAGCAACAACACCAGCAGCAAGCCGGTCTGGGCGCGCGCCACTCCATGCGGGAACAGGTGGTGGAAGTCGTGGAACAGGAGCGTCAGGCGCCGCAGGAACATGAGCAGCAGCCACACCGCTCCGGCCAACAGCAGCCCCAGCCACAGGGCGAGCGCGGTGTTGCCCAGGATCCCGAGGCGGGTGGGCGGGTTCGAGAAGGTGGCCGACACCGCGACCAGGATCTCGTCGAAGACCCGGCCGATCTTGAAGGGGCTATCGGAGAACCAGAAGGCCGCCCGGGCCAGGCGCGCCGCTCCGAGGTCCGGGGCCAGGGCCACCGCGGCGTCCAGCAGTTTCTGGGCGCCCTCCTTGTCCTCCCGCTGCCGCGCTTGCCGCGCCTCCCGCAGCAGCGCCAGGGCGGGCAGGGTGGCGTTCTTCACGCCCAGCTCTTCCTTGAGGCGCCGGTAGCTCTCGAGGTCGGCCTCGGCCAGGGCGAAGTCCCGCTGCTCCAGGTGCTGGCGCCTTTTCTCCCACAGGACATCCAGATCGGCGAAGGTCCCGGAGGGAGGCCGGATGACCTGGGTGCCGTCCTCGGACACCGGCGGGAACCCGGGAGGGGCCGCGGCTTGCATTCCGCCGTCCGCCGCCCCATCACTGGGCGTCGCGTCCGTCCCTGCCAAAACTGTCCCGGCGTCCGCCGGGAGTCCCGCGTCGGCCGGGGCCCGGGCCGGGCCGGCGTCGGGCGCCGTTCCCGGAAGCGGCGCGTTGGCCCGTTCCCGCTCCGCTTCATCGCCCCAGCGGTCGCGCTCGACCTTGCCTCCCCAGCCCCCCATCTCCTGGTCGGGCGACTTGGGCGTCTTGTCCGGCTCCTTGGGCTCGGCCTCGTCGCCCTCGTCGCTCGCGTTGTCCGGTTCGCCCACCTCGTCGGGGGAGATCTCCTCCACGTCGGGCTCCGCGGGCTTCTTCTTCGTGCCGGCGTCCGGCGTTCCTTCCTCCGGCTCCTCGCTGAAGAGATCGTCCTCGGTGGCGGGAATCTTTTCTTTCTTCTGGGCCGCCTTCGGTCGGGTCGGATCCCCCGGCGCCTCACCCGAGCGGACCTTGAAGGTCTGGGCCAGCCAGATCTCCCTGGCGGCCTGCGGCGCATCCGCCCGGGCCGGCTGGAGCAGGAGCATCCCGAGGAGCAGGCTCGTCATGGGCAGAGAAGATAACAGACCCGGTCCCCTCTCGCAAGCCAAACAAAAAACCCGCTCGCGGCCGAGCGGGTTGAGAACGCAGATGCCCAGGGCGGGATTTGAACCCGCAAGGCTTTCGCCATACGCCCCTCAAACGTACGTGTATACCAGTTCCACCACCTGGGCATCACATGTCAAAGATCGCCGGAGGCGCTTCCTACCATAGCCCACCGGGTCATGCAAATAAAAAATGTCTGCGTCAGGGGCCCTGGGAGCACAGCCCCCTGGCGAAATCATCCTTTCCCTCTTCGACGAGCAACAAAAAAAAGACCGCCCTCCTTGTGGAGGGCGGTCTTGGCACTGCGATGCCTGCGCGATTAGTAGCGGTAGCGCAGGCCCAGCGAGGCGGCGAAGCCGTCGGTCATGGCGTAGTACTGCCCGTACTCGCGAGCGCTCCCCGGCGGGTAGGCGCTGGTCTCGAGATCGGTCTTGTAGCGCAGGTGCATCAGGTTGAACATGCGGCCGATGACGTCGATCTGCTGACCGGTGAGCTCCTTGAGATCCCACACCACCTGGGCGCTGATCGAAAGGGTGTCGGGGAGGCGGTTCCAGTACGGGTTGTTGGGATGGTCGGGATCGTAGCCGCGCGGCGCGCGGTACAGGTAGTACGAGCCGTAGTAGGTGTCCTTGTAGTACTTGGAGTAGGGCGTCCCGGTGGCCCACTCGATTCCCATGCCCACCTCGAGACCGTAGGGCAGGTGGACCGAGCCGTCGGCCTTGATCACGTGGCGCTGATCGAAGCTGGTCCAGCTCCAGTAGAACGGATCCTGGCGGGGGTTGTCGAGGAAGCTGGTCCAGTACCCTTCCGAGCTACCCTCGGAGCGGGAGTAGGTGTAGGAGGCGCTCATCTGCCAGTTGTCCGACATGGCCTTGCGGGCCACGATCTCGAAGCCCCAGTAGCGGCGCCAGGCCTCCTTGGGGTTCTGGGTCTGGTAGATGTAGGTCTCGCTGCCGTTCTGGTAGCCGATGATGTCCGAGCCGTCCTGGTTGTAGATACGGTTGACCTCCACGTCCTCGAACAGGTGCTTGAACTCGCGGTACAGGCCGTTCACGCTGAGCGAGAAGTCGGTGAACAGCTCGCGCTCCACCTGAAGCGAGATCTCGTCGGCATGCGGGGCGGTGTTGTTCTTGCTGCCCACCACGGTCTGCTCGGCGGGCGTGCGCGAGAAGAAGATGTCGTACTCGCCGGTGGCCGGGTTGTACTCGTAGGTCTCGGTGCGCAGCGCGCGGCCGCCCAGGAAGCTCGACACGTTGAACCAGCCCGGGTCCACGTAGCGGTTGTAGCCGGCGCGCAGCACGGTCTTGCCGTCGCCGGTGATGTCCCACACCACGTTGAGGCGCGGGCTGGTGGTGAGGTACTTCACCGTGGCCACCATGTCCTGGTCCATCATCTGGATGAAGTCGATGCGCACGCCCGGCTTGACGGTGAGGACCTTGAGCGGCTTCCAGGCGTCCTGGAGGTACACCCCGAGAGTGTTGCCGTAGCTCGTTTCGGTGTAGGGCCGGATGACTCCGTCCGCGTCCGCCATCAGGCGCGTGAAGCGGTAGGGCTGGCCGTTGCGATCGGTGTAGTAGCCGCCACCGGGATAGGAGAAGCGGTCGAACCCGCCCCAGGTGCGGGCGTAGTTCCAGCCGGCCTTCCACTCGTGGTTGCCCACCAGGCCGTCCAGGTAGTAGGTCCAGGAGGAGTCGAACTGGAGGCGGTTGCGGGTGTCGAGCGAGTCCCGGTTCCAGTTGACCGAGGTGAGCCCGGTGGCGCTATCGGTGTGCGAGCGGCAATCCGGGTTGTCGACGTCGGTGCAGCCGGACATGGGTGTCTGCTCCATGCCGCTGTAGGAATAGCCGAGCTGGGTGCGCTGGAAGAGGTTCTTGGTCCACACCGCCTCCCACGCCAGCGAATAGAAGCCGCCGAACTGGAACCTGCGCTCGTCCACGCCCGGGGCGTACTGCGCGTTCTGCTGCAGGTTCTCGAACCAGGCCGGGTCGCCCAGCACCATGGCGGTGAGCTTGTGCTTCTCGCTGGCCTGGAAGGTGACCTTGCCGAGGTACAGCAGCGTCCAGCTGCGGAACGGGTCGTTGCGCACCTGGTTGGGGTTCGAGGGGTTGAAGAAGTCCTGGTGGGCCGGGCTGTAGGAGATGGCGCGGCGGAGCTCCAACGAGGCGTAGTACCAGATCTTGTCCTTCCAGATCGGGCCGCCCACGTTGAGGTTGAAGTTGTAGCTGTTCGAGTCGGCCGAGGCCTCCTTCTCGAATTCGTCGCGCAGGCGCAGCCACTCCGGGGTGATGCGGAAGGAGGTGTCCAGGTGGAACTCGTTACTACCGCTCTTCGTCACCACGTTGATCAGGCCGCCGGTGAGCTGGCCGTACTCGGCGTCCAGGCCGCCGGTAAGGACCTGGACCTCCTTGATGGCGTCGTAGTTGAACTGGGTGCCCCAGGTGTTGGTGGCCGGGTCGGTGGTGTTGATGCCGTCGATGAGGTACTGGTTGCCGTACATCGAGCTGCCATGGACGTTGGGGTTGTCGCCGCCGGTGACGCCGGGGGCGAGCTGGGCCACGCTCTGGTAGGAGCGGCCCACCGGCACCTCGTCCAGGAACTCGTCGTCGAAGTTCTGGCCCAGGTTGGTCTTCTCCTTGTCCACCACCGGGCGCTTGGCGGTGACCACCACCGTCTCCTCGGCGGTGGGAAGCTCGAGCAGCACGTCCAGGCTCAGGGTGCCGCCGATCTGCACCTTGAGCTCGGTGTTCTTGTAAGGGAGAAAGCCGCTTTGCTCGACTTGCAGGGTGTAGGTGCCCGGGGGCAGCCCGAAGAACAAGAACGACCCGTCCTCGGAGGTCTGCACCTTGCGTTCACCCATGAGCTGGGGGCTGGTCACCTGCACGTTGACGCCCGACAGCGGCACGCCGTCGGGGTCGTACACCGTGCCGGTGATCTTGCCGGTCTGTTCCAGGGCTAGCGCCGGCGCCGAGAACAGAAGCAGCGCCAAGGCGACGAGCGGCAGGCACGCCGTGATTCGATTCTGGTTCATGGTGTTCCTCCTCATGGCCAGTCCTGATCCTAAGGAACGATTTGCAGATCCAGGGTGTAGAACCCCGGCCCGCCGTCGTAGCCCGCCACCACGATGTAGTAGGCCTTGCCCGCTTCCACGCTCACCGAGTTGTCGATCTCCGGCCGGGCGCTGGTGGCCCCGGCCTGGCTGAGGAAGCCGAGGTTCTCGTCCCAGATGAGAAAGTCGTAGTCGCTGCTTGCGCTCTGGTCGTCCCAGTTCAGCGTCGCGTGCAGCGTGCCCGAGGCCCCGGCGGTGAACACGAACCAGTCGTTATCGCCGATCCAGGGCCAGGAGCTCGGGCCGGTGCCGTCCACGGTCTCGGCCAGGCCCAGCACCCGTACCAGGGTCGGAGGCCCGAAGGTGCCGATGTCGTTGGCCTCGCCGCCGGCCTGGATGTCGTTGTTCTCGGTCTCGGTGAAGGCGATGAAACTCGGCCCGGTCGATTCGCAGGCGTCGCCGACGCCGTTCCCGTTGGTGTCCTCCTGCCCGGGGTTCACCACCACCGGGCAGTTGTCGGAGCCGGTGCAGGTCTTGGGCGCGGTGCAGTCCGCGGTGGTCTTGCCCGGATCGCAGATGGTGTCGCCGTCGCTGTCGCACTCGCAGGCGTCGCCCACTCCGTCGCCGTCGGTGTCGAGCTGGTCGGGGTTGGCCACGCTCGGGCAGGTGTCGCAGGCGTCGCCCACGCCGTCGTCGTCGCCGTCGGCCTGGTTGAGGTTGGGGACGAGCGGGCAGTTGTCGGCGCTGTTCGAGAGGCCGTCGTTGTCGGCGTCACTGTCGCAGGCGTCGCCGATGAGGTCGCCGTCCGCGTCGTGCTGATTGGCGTTGGCGGCCCCGGGGCAATTGTCGCACACGTCGCCGAGCTTGTCGTCGTCGCTGTCCTTCTGGTCGGCGTTCTTCGCCGCCGGGCAGTTGTCGCAGGCGTCGCCCACCGCGTCGCCATCGGCGTCCGGGTGACCGAACTTGGTCGCCCCCTGGGGCCGGGCCTCGCAGTGGCCCGAGCTGTTGCAGATGCCGTAGCCGCAGGGGTTGCCCGAGTCGCAGGTGTCGGTGGCCAGGGTGGCGCAGTTATCGACGGTGTCGATGATGCCGTCCTCGTCGGTGTCGGTCTGGCAGGCATCGCCCACGCCGTCGCAGTCACGGTCGGCCTGGTCGGGGTTGTAGAGCTCGCAGTTGTCGTCGCAGCCCTGGGTCATGCCGCAGGCGCAGGGGATGCCGCCCGGGATGTGCGGGTCGGCGCCCTTGCAGCCCGTAGCCACGATGCCCGGGTTGCAGTAACCGTCGCCGTCGATGTCCGGGTCGCAGGCGTCGCCGAGCAGGTTGGTGGCCCAGGGCACCGGGTTGGCGGCCGGGGCGTTGGTGTTCGCCTGGCCGAAGCACTCGCCGCGGCCCAGGCAGAAGCCCGCGCCCGCCGCCGCGCATTCGTCATTGGCGGTCGCGGAGGTCGGATCGCACTCGGGCCGCGGGTTCGTAACGCCGGCGCAGTTGTCGCAGATGTCGCCCGCGCCGTCGCCGTCGCTGTCGGCCTGGTCGGGGTTCTTGTAGATGTCGTTCGCGTTCGCCTCGGTCAGGTTGGGATCACCGGGGCAGTTGTCGCAGCCGTCACCCACACCGTCGCCGTCCACGTCGTACTGGCCCAGGCAGTAACCGGTGGCCATGTCGCAGATTCCCGAGCGGAACACGCAGTCGCTGTTCTTGGTGCAGGCCTTGAGCGGGTTCTTGACAGTCGGGCAGTTGTCCTGGCCCAGGCAGGGCTGCTCGGTCGTGGCCGCGGCGCCGATGTTGCACACCCCGTCGCCGTCCACGTCCACGTCGCATTCGTCGCCGAATCCGTCCTCGTCGGTGTCGGTCTGGTCGTTGGCGAGCCCCGGGCAGTTGTCGCACAGGTCGCCGGCCTGGTCGCTGTCGGCGTCGGCCTGGTCGGGGTTGTAGTTGTCCGAGCAGTTGTCGCAGGCGTCGCCGACCCCGTCACCGTCCGCGTCCGACTGGTCGGCGTTCGTCTCGACCGGGCAGTTGTCGCGGGTGTTGGGCGCGCCGTCGCCGTCCATGTCCAGCGAGCAGGCGTCGCCCACTCCGTCACCGTTGGTGTCCTTTTGATCCTGGTTGGGCTTCTCGCAGGAGTCGCCGGCGCAGTCGCCACAGTTGCCCTCGCAGTAGCCACCGAAGTCGGCGCAGTCGGTCTGGCAACCGGCGTCGCAGTTTGAGCAGGTCTCGAAACGCGTGGCGTCGCAGCCGCCCGAGCCGATGCAGTCCTTCCACTTGCTGCGGCAGCTGTCGTGGCACTTGATGAGGGCCTTCTCTCCGCCCGCGGGCGGGAAGGTGTCGCAGTACCGCTCGCAGTAGGCGCGGTTGGCGTCGCACCCGGTCACGGTGCCCCGGTCGCACTTGGCGTAGGCGTAGCAGTCGGCCTGGCCGCCGCGGCACTCGCCGCCGCAGGCCTTCTCCAAACACATGGCCACCAGCGCCTCGCACTCGCCGCAGGCCGGGGTGCGGGTCTTCTCGCACTGCGCCCAGGCGGCGTACCAGTAGTCGATGGGCAGGGGGAAGCTGCCGCTGAGGCGGTTCTCTTCCTGGTAGTAGCCCGGCATGCAGCCGCTCATGTTGGCGCGGCAGTTGTCGCAGGCGTTGCCCACCCCGTCGCCGTCGAGGTCTTCCTGGCCCTTGTTGCCGGCGAACGGGCAGTTGTCGGTGTCGTTGGCGACACCGTCGTTGTCGATGTCGGCGTCGCACTCGTCGCCCTTGCCGTCGGCGTCGGTGTCGGCCTGATCCGGGTTGGCCACGAAGGGGCAGTTGTCGCCCACCGGGTTCTCGTTGATCCGGCTGTTGGCGCAGTGGCCCACGCCGCGATCGGCAGCGCAGTAGTCACCGCTGCCGTCCAACTTGCACACGCCCTCGCCCGGTCCGCAGTCGGCGTCCGTGGTGCAGGCCCGGGTAGGCACGGCCGGGCAGGTGTACTCGATGCCGTCGCCGTCGAGATCCAGCGGGGCGTTGCAGGCGTCGCCCGGGCCCACGCCGTCGGCGTTCTCCTGTCCCGGGTTGAACACGGCCGGGCAGTTGTCGCACAGGTCGCCCAGCCCGTCGGCGTCGCCGTCCACCTGGTCCTTGTTGTAGACGGTGGGGCAGTTGTCGTCGGGGATGCCGTTGCCGTCGAGGTCGCGGTCCACCACCCCGTCGAAGTCGGAGTCGTCGACCAGCGCGTCGATGGCCAGCGTGGTCTTGAGGACGTAGCGGTTCCAGCCCTTGCGGAAGTCCACCTGCTCGTTCGGCACCGCGATGGTCTGGCTCATCACGAAGTCGGCGGTACCCGGGGGGCCCTTCTCGTAGAAGTTGAGATTGTGGGCGCCATCGTTGTCGGCGAAGGCGAAGATGTAGTAGCGGCAATAATGGAAGGTGGTGTCGCACGGCCCGGGCAGGCACATGCCCTCGGCCACCGGCTCCTTGCCGTTGGCCATGGCCCGGCACACCGGCGGCACGCAGTCGGCGTCGCTCTGGCACTTGGTCACGGGCACCAGCAGGCCGTCGTACCAGCCGCTGATGTTGCCCTCGGCGTCGGCCTTGAGGTCGAGCGCGGTGGTGCCGCCCACGGGGTGCTTGTACAGGCCGGCCGAGGCCATCCCTTCGGCGTCGGCGGGGTTGTTGTAGGCCAGCGGGACGATCATGTGCGGCTTGGGATCGGGGTAGGCGCCGATCTTGATGGTGCCGATGACGGTGCCGGAGACCGACGACAACGAAAGGGTGTACTTGGTGGGCGTGCTGGTCGAGAACCACTTGAGCAGCCGGATGTAATAGACGTAGCTAGGATCCGCCGCCACGTTGAGGGTGATCGGAGTCTCCCCCGACAGGTCCCACACCAGGAAGGTGAGCGCGCTGTCGCCGGGCTTGCGCCGGTACAGGATGGGCACGAAGCCATCGGTGGGGGCGTTCTCCCAGGAGAGCCCGAGGCTCAACGATGACTTCTTGTCCACCGTGAACCGGTACCATACCGTCGCCTCGTTGCAAGCGCCGCCGGCGTACATCGGGCCGATCGAGCCCTTGACCACCAGCGACGGCTGGTCGGCCTGGATCACGCCGAGGTCGTAGGAGGTGTCCTCCGGCCCCCAGCAGTTGCCCGGGTCGCCGCCCTTGACGGTCAAGCCTTCGGCCGCCGCAGAGGGGAGCAGCGGTTTCAGCGCCGCCGGGATGACGACGGTGCCCTTGATCTCGCTGTAGCGCTGCACGTTGTCCGGGTCGTACACGGTATCGCAGGCGGTGAGCGGCAAGAGCGCCAGCACCGCCAGCGACGCGGCCAACAGCAACCTGGTGGTTCTCATCATGTTCTCCTCCGATTGAAGAACTTAGGATTTTCTCTCACCCGGCAACGCGCCTACCACATCCGCCGCCAGGCAGGCAAGAAAAATCGTACGCAATTTTTCTTGCACCCCGTCCACTGATTGCGTTATAGCCTGCTGCGATGAACCCCAACCCCCAGCAGGACGGCACGCGCATGAAGAACTTCCGACTGGTTGCGGTGTGGCTCGCCTGCGGCCTTACGCTCTCCGCCTGCGGCGCCTTCGACCAGATCAACGCCCGCACCCT
The DNA here is from genome assembly GCA_012798435.1 of Myxococcales bacterium. Lineage (GTDB taxonomy): Bacteria > Myxococcota > B64-G9 > B64-G9 > B64-G9 > JAAZNF01. Next base: position 37,660 of record JAAZNF010000061.1, read on the forward strand.
GGCGCGCGAGGGCAACGAGGCCTACCGCGCCTACGACTACCGCGGCGCCATCGCCAAATACAGGGAGGCGGAGAAGCTCGATCCGGAGGTCTCCAACCTCTACCTCAACCTGGGCTACAGCTACTTCAGCATCTACGACCCGTCCTCGGAGGACCCGCTGGAAAAGGGCGCCGCGCGCGAGGCGGTGCGGGCCTTCGACGAGCACCTCAAACGCCACCCGGAGGACGAGGCGGCGCGCAACTTCCAGGTGAAGATCATGATCAAGGCCGCGCCCGAGGATCCGGAGCTCTCCGATCGGGCCTACCAACTGTTCCTTTCGGACCTGGAAAAAGACCCCAAGGACACCGAGGCGCGTCAATACCTGGTGACGCTGTTCATCGACTGCAAGCGTTACGAGGACGCGGTGAAGTTCTTCGAAAAAGACCTCTCCGAGCGGCCCGACGACGCCGAGATCATGAAGATCCTGGCCATCGTCGCCGACAAGAGCAACCGCATCCAGGAGGCGGTGGACTGGTACTGGAAGCGCGCCACCACCGCCAAGAACGACGAACAGCGTGCCACCTATTACTACGAGGTCGGCACCTACGCCTGGAACCTGCTCCACTACGCGCCCAACCGCGTCTCGGGCGCCGAGGCGGTGAAGCTTGCCGACCAGGGCATCCAGGCCGTGCGCCTGGCCATGTCATTAAAGGATAAGTACGCCGAGGCCATGGTGTACGGGAACCTCCTCTACCTCAAGCGCATGCTGTACGAGGCCGAGGAGATGGGCCGCTATTGGGACTCGGCGCTGGCCTACGAGCTGCGCGCGGCGGCAGGCCAGATCCTGGCCGAGCGCAAGAAGGAAAAGGAAGGGGCCGCCGGGAGCGAGGGCGGCGAAGGCAGCGCGCCGGCGCCCACCCAGGACGGAGCGGCGCCGCAGCCCCCGAGCGCGCCGCAGCCGCCGGCCGCACCGGCGCCGGCCGGCTAGAGCCGGAAGGAGGATCGCCATGTTCGAGTCCTTTACCCAGAAGGAATCGGGACGCGGCAAGCGCCTGGCCATGGCCTTCGGCGCCTCGGTGATCCTCTACGGGTTGCTGCTCTCGGTGGTGCTGTTCCTCGATTACATGCGGGTGGAGGCGGTGCCGCAGCCACCGGTGATGGTGACCTTCGTGGACTACGCCTCGCTGCCGCCGCCGCCGCCGCCGCCGCCCCCCCCCAAGAAGAAGTCATCGAGCAAGCCCAAGGAGCAGCCGAAGCCCGAGGAAGTGAAACCGGTCCCCAAGATCAAGGAGTTCGTGGCCCCCAAGGAGATCCCCCAGGAGCAGCCCAAGGAGCCCGACCAGCCCGAGCCCGATATCGACGACGGCGTGGAAGGCGGCGTCGAGGGCGGCGTGGTCGGCGGCGTGGTGGGCGGGGTGATCGGCGGCACCGTCGAGGCGCCTCCGCCTCCGCCTCCCCCTCCCCCCCCTCCCCCGCCTCCGACCTACGTGCCGCCCGAGGTCATCAAGAAGCGGCTCATCGCGGGCAGCGCCCAGCCCGAGTACCCGCGCATCGCCCGGGCCGCCGGCCTGGAGGCCACCATCATCGTCAAGATCTTCATCTCTCCGGAGGGCGAGGTGGGCGAGGTGCAGTTCCTGAAGTCCGATCCGCACTTCGAGGAGGCGGTGCGCGCCTGCATCAAGTCCTGGAAGTTCGCGCCCCACATGATCAACGGGCGTCCCGTTGGCACCTACACGGTGTACAAGTTCGTATTCAAGCTCGAATAACAGGAGGCTTCCATGGAATTCACCATTGCCGAGATGTGGATGAAGTCGGGCGCCATCGCCAAGACGGTGGTGGTCATCCTGGGCATCATGGCGGTGTGGGTGGTCGGCGTGGCCATCGAGCGCCTGGTGGTGTACCTGCGGGCCACCCGCCAGTCGCGCGCCTACGCCCTAATGATCCAGGACATGCTGCAACGGGGCAAGTTCAAGGAGGCCGCCGACACCGCCCTGCATTACAAGGGCAGCCACGTGGCCAAGATCATCCGCTCCGGGTTGCAGGAGTACATCAAGGGCACCATGCTGGACAACGCCGCCCAGCAAGCTGCCGGCGCGGGCCAGGCCTGCTACGACGTGATCGGGGCGGTCAACCGCGCCCTGGAGAAGTCCGGCGCCCGCGAGATGGCCAGCATGCGGCGCGGGCTGGCCTCGCTGGCCACGGTGGGCTCGACCGCGCCCTTCGTGGGGCTGTTCGGCACCGTGTTCGGCATCATCAACTCCTTCCAGGGCATGGCCAAGGAAGGCGCGGGCGGCATCGGCGCGGTGTCGGCCGGTATCGCCGAGGCGCTGATCACCACCGCGGTGGGCATCGGCGTGGCCATCGTGGCGGTGCTCTTGTACAACTATTTCACCGGCAAGGTGGACCAGCTCCAGGTCGACTCCAACGAGTCGGCGCTGGAGATCCTGGACGTGCTGGTGAAGACCCCCGGCGGGCCCAAGGCCTGAGCCGCGGGCCAGGAGGGTACCCCCTTGGCGATGCAAGTCGGCTCCGGCGGGTTGCGCGCGGACATCAACGTCACCCCGCTGGTGGACGTGATGCTGGTGCTGCTGATCATCTTCATGGTGGTCACCCCCATGCTCCAGCGCGGCAAGGGCGTCGAACTGCCGGTGGTCAACCAGCCGGAGAAGCAGTCCGACGAGGGCAAGGACATCATCGTCTCGGTCGAGTTCGTGCGCCGGGGCGGCGGCTTCGACTACAATGTCTACGTGGGCGACACCCTGGTGGACCCGAACTCGCTGCGCACCCGCTTGCAGGACGAGCTGCGCAAGGACCCTGCCAAGGAGATCTACCTCAAGGGGGACCGCAAGCTCACCTATGGGTCGGTGCGCAAGGTGATGGAGATCTGCCACGAGGCCGGCTTCACCCAGGTGAAACTGGCCACCGAAGAGCTGAAGACCAGCAAGGGTTGAGCCATGGCCATGCAACTGGGAAAGAAGGGCGTGCAGGCGGACATGAACGTCACGCCGCTCATCGACATATTGCTCGTGCTGCTCATCATCTTCATGGTGGTGACCCCGCTCATGATGATGGACCACCGGGTGGACGTGCCCAAGAAGGCCGAGGTCGATCTGCCGCCCGACGTCACCGCCGAGCAGGTGGTGCTCACCTACACCAAGGACCGGGCGGTGTACCTCAACCAGAACCGGGTGGAGAACACGCTGCTCGCCAAGAAACTCGAGGAGATCTTCCAGAACCGGCGCGACAAGACCATCTTCCTCAACTTCGACCCCGACGCCAACTACGGCGAGTGCGTGCGCATCGTGGACACGGTGCGCAACTCGGGGCTGGAGAAGCTGGCCATCATCACCCTCAAGGAAGGCGAGAAGTTCCAGATCCCCGGCCAATCCGCCGAGCCGTCCGCCCAGCCGTCGCTCGAACCCGCCGCGCCCTGACCGCGGCCGGTCCGGTTTACCTCACCCCTGATTTATCTTGAAAGTAGTTCGAGTCCCCCTCTCCAATGTGGAGAGGGGGCCTCAGACTACCCATCGGATCTGTGAGGGGTGAGGTCAATCACCGCCGTCGCACCCACCAGGCGAGCATGACGAGGAGCGCCGTCCGCTGAACCTAGTGGTTCGTTGCCTCTTTGATCACCCAAAGATTTCATCCGGCGCGACTGAGAGCCAGTGCGATCCTTTGAGCTTGAAAATATCGAGATGTTCTCCCCGGTTCCAAACCGCAAGAATGATCGCGGTTGCCCTGTGGTGCTTGGCGACCTTCCTCAGGCGTACGACGTCATTTGGCTTAGGTCTCGTCGCAGAACCCCCCTTCGTTTGGATAAGCACGATCTCGAATAAGTCACCACGCTTGAGCCCAGGAACACCCCGGCGATGGTCCTTCCGGATGGCGATCATATCCACAATACCACGGGATTCGGACCCCGTTGGACCTCCAAACTCCACAAGGTTCCATTTTGCACCAGTGTGCCAGGAGTACGTCACGAGCCACTTTGTCATAATGCGCGCCCACTTTGCTGTATGGTGCGCCTTCTTGCCAGGGCTAATTTCTTGCGGCGTGCAAGTCATGCTTGCTAACGATTTTCGTTCTATAAACCTGTGATAAGCTAAGAGTTCCAACGACTCGTTGCTTCATCCTTCCCGCGTTGACGGCATTGTTGAGCATCTTTTGTTTACGAACCCTCGTATTTCATCGATTGAGAAAGGAGGTTCGCGCTTGTGAATCATTGCGTGACAGTTTGGGCAAACCGGCCGAAGATCACGAACAGGGTCTACGACGTATGACTTTTTGTTTTCTGAAAGCGGAACCAGGTGATGGACGTGAATAAACCCTTTACCAAGGTCTCCATAGACTGCCTCGAAATCGAAATCACAGGCTGAACAGCGAGCGCCGTAATGTGAAACACACTTTGTTCGCGCCTCTCTACTTCGTTCGTAGATGTTGACTTCAATTCGAAGACGAGAACCCTCTTCATGTTTTGTGTAACCAGCATTTTCGTCGGCGAAAAGCTCGATCCCAATTGATGGTGAATCAGTTAGTCCTGTCCTTTCCAAGGCACAGGCTAGTGCGGAGCGCATCACCCAGAGGCAACCAATGTCCGTGCCCACAGCATCGGCAATAATAGAAAACCAATTATTGTTTTCATTGTTTGCCCATGGAGGATCAATTCCTAGTTCTTTCGAAAAACATCTACCGATACCGCCCATGACCGAATTCGAGCCAAAAAAACCTTTGTAACCCAGTACCGCGGCAAGTTGCGGTGCTGTCGCCGAATGATCCGGACAATTGTAGAGAGCCTGCAAAGCGCGAAGCTGTACTTTGGAGAGTGCACCCGACCGCAACACGCGCTCGTATTCTTTTTCAGAAGGTAAACGCACAGTGTTCATAGTAAACGTTCCTCTATAATTTCCTGGTTCTGCGCCACTGCAAGATCCCAACGCCGAGCAGCGGCATCCCTATCGCCCATCCACCTCCCGACGCGCCGCCGCAGCCGCAGCCGCCGGCGTCTCCGTCGCGGGTGCGGCACACGTCATCCTCGTCGGTGAGCCCGTCGCAGTCGTCGTCGGCGCCATCGCACACCTCGGGGGCGCCGGGATGGATGAACGGCGCGCCGTCGTCGCAGTCGTCTCCGCCGCATATGATTCCGGGGTGCCCGTCCCCGTCACTATCCGCGCAAACCTGCCCGCAGACGAAGCCGTCGCTCGTGGCATTGCAGGCCTGCCCCGGCGCGCAGGCGCGGCCACAGGCGCCGCAATTATTGGTAGTGGAGAGCGCCGTCTCGCAACCGTCGCTGGCAGATCCGTCGCAATCGCCGAACCCCGCCGCGCACGCGCCCATCACGCAGGCGTTCCCCTGGCAGGCGGCGGCGGCGTTGGCGAAGCTGCACACGTTCCCGCAGCCGGCGCAGTCGCTCGTGGTGCCGAACGGCCTCTCGCAGCCGTCGGCGGCCGATGCGTTGCAGTCGCCGAACCCCGCCGCGCACGCGCCCATCACGCAGGCCCCGCCCTGGCAGACCGCCGCCGCGTTCGCAAAATGGCAGGCGTCGCCGCAGGCCGCGCAGTCGGTCACCGTGCCGAGCGATCTCTCGCAGCCGTCGGCGGCCGAGACGTTGCAGTCGCCGAACCCCGCCGCGCAGGCGCCCATGACACAGGCCCCGCCCTGGCAGACCGCCGTCGCGTTCGTAAAATGGCAGGCGTCGCCGCAGGACGCGCAGTCGCTCGTGGTGCCGAGCGGCGTCTCGCAACCGTCGAGCCGGTCGGCGTCGCAGTCGGCAAAAGCCAGCTCACAGGCGGCGATGAGGCACTGGCCGTTTACGCATTCGTAAGAGGCGACGTGGGGAAGATGACAATCGGAGGCCGCCTGGCACTCGCCGGTTTGCTCGGCGGGGATCTGTTCGGTGACGCAGTGGATGGCGCCCCCGGCCCGGATGGAGGAATCGGAACTCACGCTCACCACGCTGTAGCCGGCCGGCAGCGCCGACTGGAAGACCGCCCGCGCGGCGGCGTTGTCGCCGCTCGAGTACGAGGGCAGGATGAGCGTCCCGTTCACGAACAGGGCGTTGGTGTAGGTGTACCAGACACCGCTGCGGGTCCAGCCGGCGACCCGGAACACCTGGTAGCTTCGGCCGGGCTGGCACTCCAGGGTCGCAAAGTAGCTGGCCGCTGCTTCGAGCACCGAGGCAAAGGGCGCCTCAGCGGTCTCGGCCACCGCAACCTTGCAGTCGGGCAAAAGCTTTACGAACATGTCGATGTGCCCGGTGCCGTCGGCCGGCTCGCCCCAGGCGTCCTGGGCGTAGGCGAACACGTGCAGCGTGTGCGCGCCGAAGTAGTCGAGCAGGAGCCCATTCACCTGGGCGCGGGTGAGGCTTGTGTTCCACTCGTAGATACGCTCGGTGACAAAGACGTTGCCGCGGCCGTCGGTCATGTAGTTGCCGCCGTCCAGGATGAGCGAGGTCCCGTAGCAGACGGCGCCGGCCTGCTGCGCTACACCGCAGGGGACGCGGTCGTCGTTCGGGCGGGTGGCGTAATGGCGGTAGGTGGGGTCGACGATGCCCAGCGCGCCGGTCGGTTCGTGGATCCCCACCGGGCCGTAATCGCGCGTCCACACCGAGTCGAAGGCGAGGTTGAGCCTGCGGTACTTATCGCTGGGAACGCCGCTGATGGAGGACGGCCCGCCGATCATCCACACCTCGGCGCCGGCCTGGGCGGTGTACTGGGCGATGGCCTGCAACATGGTCTCGTAGTCGGTCCAGGCCATCACCACCGCCTGCATCGGCTCGTACTCGGCCGGCACCCGGAACCCGGCCGGCGGGGCCGCCTTGCCACCGCCGAACTCCGGCGGCGGCGCCAGCGCCTGGAGCTTGCGTTCCTCCTCGGTGGCCCAGTTGGGCAGGTGCCGCGAGACGCGCACGGGGCTCGGCACGGCGGCCCACTCGCCGTCGCCGCACGACGCCGTGCCGGCGAGGACAGACAGCGACAAGAAAATACGTGCCGTTCGCATGGTCTTCACGACCGCTCCTTGGGACTGAGGGATTCTACCGCTACGGACGCGTACAAGAAAAGCGCCCCGTTGGGCAGCCAGCCCAAGCGCGTTATAATGTCGTCATGCGAAACCGCATCCCTCCTATCGGATTCCTGACCATCCTGCTCGCGCTTGCCGCTGGTTGCACCGGCACCATCGGCGGCGGCGACACCGGCGTGGATGCCCGGGACGCGGCCGCGAGCGACGGAGACCCCGGGCTGGACGCCGGCCTCGACGCCGGGGCAGATCCGGGCCCCGACGGAGTCGACGCCGGGACGGACGCGGGAGTGGATGCGCGCGACGCGGGGACAGACGCCGGGACGGACGCGGGAACGGATGCCGGGACGGATGCCGGACCGGACGGGGGCGGCGACGGCGGCCCCTGGAACGGCCGCTACTTCCCCGAGGGCAGCATCTGGTACCAGGACATCTCGAACGCCCCCAAGGACAGCCAGTCCGACGCGGTGATCGACTGGCTGAACGCCGCCGGCGGCTTCGGCTACGGGCGGCTGCAGATCGACTTCTCCATCGAGGTGCTTCACGTCTTTTCCCCTCTCTCGCTCTCCACCTTCGAGACCACCGGCGACTTCTACTCGCCGGACTGCGACCACGTCCCGGTGCCGGTCCCCCCAGGCGGAGCCATCGAAGGGGAATCCGGCTACGAATGCACGAGCGACGGCGACTGCCATCTGATCGTGGCCTACCACCCGACGCACACGCTGTACGAGATGTGGCGCTGCAACATCGTGGGAAGCACCTTCTACGGCGGCTGCCTGGCGGTATGGGACATGACCCGGGTGTACCCGCCGGAGGGGCGCGGCGACCAGTGCACCAGCGCCGACGCCGCCGGCTACCCCATCGCACCGCTGCTCTTTTCCGCCGACGAGGTGGCCGCGGGCCGCATCGACCACGCCATCCGCTTCATCCTGCCCAACGCCCGCATCCGCAACGGCGTGTACCTGCACCCGGCCACTCACTCCACCGGCGCCGCCAGCGGCGGGCCGGACGCGCCGCCCTACGGCATCCGCCTGCGCCTGCGCGCCGACTATCCGCTGGCAACGCTCCCCAACGAGGGGGCGCGCACCGTGGCCCGGGCCTTGCAGCGCTACGGCATGCTGCTAGCCGACGGCGGCAACATCGCCCTCACCGCCCAGAGCGACCGCTTCACCACCGCCAAGTGGGACGGACTGCTGGGCCCGCGCGATCTCGACGCCATCCAGGTCACCGACTTCGAGATGGTCGAAGGCGGGACGCGCATCCCCTATACCGGCGACTGCCGGCGCACGCCGCTGGGTCATTGAGAATGGATGGCCTCCGGCGGGCGTTCCCGGCTATAATGAGCCCATGAAGCCGCTCGCCCTGCTCGCCCTCTTTTCCTCCACGCTGGCCGCGGCCTGCAGCTCGTCCGCCGTCCCGTGCGGTGGCTTCTGCCCCTCGGGCGAGTACTGCAACGTCGAGGAGAACCAGTGCCTCCCCATCCGCCCGGACGCCTGTCCGGAGGACCTGGGGCGCCACCTCTCCCTGGCCATCGATTCCGGCGGCCGGCTGTGGTTCGCTTCCTACACCGAGAGCTACGGTGACCTGGTCGTCGGCGTCGAGAACCCGGACGGGAGCCTCCAGTGCGACTACGTGGACGGCCGGCCGGCGAACGTCCCCTTCCCCGTGCCCGTCGGCACCCCGCCTCCCATCCAGGGAGACGACGTCGGGCTGTGGAGCTCGCTCGCGCTGGACGCCGCCGACCGGCCACACGTCGCCTACTTCGACCGCACCCACGGAAAACTCAAGCTCGCCGAGCGGGACGAGGGCGGCTGGCACATCGCGGCGCTGCCGGAGATCGAGCCCGACGGCGCCTTCGGGCGCGGCGGCTCGCTGGCCCTCGACTCGGCAGGACAGGCGCGCGTCGCCTACTTCCACGATGGACGGCACGAGCTGCGCCTGGCGCGGCGATTCGGGGACGGGCACTGGGAATTCGAGATCGTGGACGGTGGGGTCGCGGCCTGGCCGGCGCTTCCCGACGACGCGGTGCGGCCCATGCGCCTTGTGGTGGACTCCCGCGATCGCGAATGGCTGGCCTACCGCGATCTGGCCACGGGCGCCTTGAAGATCGCCGGCCATGGCGCCGGCGGCCTTGCCATCTCGGAGCTGGACGACGGGCCCGACGCCGGTGCCTTCGTGTGCGCTGCCCGCGACCCGGCGGGCAACATGGCCGTGGCCTACACCGTCGGCGCGGACGGGTCCCTGCGCTTCGCCGCCAACCAGAGCGGCGCGCTCCGGCGCATCACCGCGGTACCCGGCTGGGCGCCCGACGACTCCGGCTTGTTGCGCCAACACCCCGCTGGCCAGCATTGTGGGCTGGCCTTCGGCGCCGATGGCCGCCCCCGCATCGCCTACCTGGACGCCGCCGCGCTCGGCTTAAACGTGGTGGTGCCGACCAGCGACAAGAGCCCGGTAGCGCGGCTGGACGCGGACGGCCCGGTGGGGTTCTTCAACGCCCTGACGGCTCGCGCCGGGGACCTCCGGGCGGGGAGCTGCCGTCTGGACCGCAGCAAGGACGGCCGGCGCATCTGCCAGCTCAAGCTCTACCGGCTCGACGGCGGCGTCGGGAAATACGGAGCGGCGCCATGAGAGCGTGGATCGCCGTCTCTCTTCTGCTTGTGGCCTGCGATCTGGAGCCCGCCGGCTGCGATCCCGCCACCCCGGATCCTCAGATGCCGGCCCAGGCCATCGGACCGGCGGCGGCGGAGTTCTTCATCCCGGCCGCATCGCTCGCCGAGCTCGGCCCCGCCGCCGCGCGCTTGCTCGCCCAGGAAGCAGAGGGTGCGCTATGCGCTTCCCTGCCGCCGCTGCAAGGCACGAGCGGAGATCTGGGGTACCACATCGAGGCCTTCGACGCCTGCCGGCCCCTGCGGTCGTTGGACGTCGTCCTGGAGGACTCCCGACTCCAGGTCACCGCCGAGTACCAGGCGACCTGCATCTCGCGCACCATCGAGCTTTCGCCCGGCGATCCGGTGAAGACCTGCGAGCTGAACCTCTCGCTCCCCGCCGCCCGGCTCTCCCTGGCGCTCGCGCCGGCCGCCGGAGCGCCGCGCCTGGAGCTCGCCGGCGAGGCCCTGCTGGAGGCGGTCGGCCCGACGCTCTCTCTTTCGGACCGTTGTCCGCTGAGCGGTTTCGGCGCCCTGTTCGACGAGGTGCTCGGGCGCCTCGGACCGGCCCAGAACGAAGCCGCCCAACAGGCCGCCGCCACGCTCAGCGACACCCTGCAACGGGCGGCGGGCATCTCTGCAGCCTCTCGCGGAACGCTGACCACCCCCGCGGGTGACGGGCGGCTCTCCTTCTCGATGGTCCCGGCGACGGACGGCCTGGTGCTGGACGAGGCCGGGTTGCACCTCTTGTTCTCAGGCGGGTTCTTCGGCTCGCGCTCGGCCTGCGTACCCGAAGAGCTTTTACCCTGGCCGCCGGCCGCCTCCGCTCCGCTGTGGACCTTCGCCCCGACCGAGGGAACACCGTTCGCACTCGCTGTCTCGATCGATCCGGCCTTGCTGGCCCAGGCCCTGGGCGAGGCGGTGCGCGCCGGGCTCCTGTGCCGGCCGATCACCGGCAGCATGAGCCTTCCGCTCGACGACGTCCTGCCGTCGCTGTTCGGCCAGCAGGCGGATGCCATGGGCACGGTGGCCTTGTGGCCCGCCGGCGACATCGCGGTCGCCCTCCAATCGCCGCGCCCCGACGCGCCGGTGCGGTTCTCCGTCGATTTTTCCAATCTGCAGATCGACGTCTACGCCAGGCTGCTGGGATGCGCAGCGCGCGTGCTGGGGCTCGAGGTCGATGTGTCGCTGGCGCTCTCGCTCGATCTGTCATCGGGCGCGCCGCGCCTCACCTTCGCCGACCTGGGCGTGACCCGGCTCGAGATCCGCCACAGCGCCTTGCTCGAAGAGGGCGGAGGAGAGCTGCGCACCCAGGCCACCATCATCGTCCGGCGCCTGGCCGAGCTCGCCGTGTCCAGCCTCGGGGAGCTTCCGTGGGCGGTGCCGGAGGTCGGCCGTGGCGGCCCCCGGGCCGCGGAGGTGCGCCAGGGCCGGCTCATGTTCTTCTTCGACGCCTACCGGCCGTGAATCAACATGCGGATCTGATCGGAAAACACCACCAGCATCTTGCCGCCCTCGCGGAGCCCGCTCACCACCCCCACCCCGAAGGTCGGGTGGCGCACCACCTCGCCGGAGGCAAAGGTCCGATGCGGATCGTAGGGGATGGCACGCGACAGGTCCTTGTCCCGGCTGACCTCGTCGAACAGCCCGCCCGCGGGCCGGCCGGTGAGAGAGGTCTTGGCCGGGCGGGGCCGCGCCGGCCGCCCTTCCGCGCCGGTGTCGCGGCGCACGGCGTGCTGGCTCTTGCAGCGCTGGCACATCAACCGAACGGGCTCCCCGCCCACCAGGGCCAGGATGGTGTGGGTGGTCACCTCGCCGCAACGCCGGCAGCGGGCCTCCATCTCGCCCCCGACCCGCGGGCCCTTGGGGGGCAGCTTATATCCGCCGGGCGTCTTATGCGCTTCCATGATTGGACCTCGTAGGAGCCTTGAGGGAGGACAGCGGAACCAGGGTGCCCTGATCGCGCACCATGGGAGTGCGCGGCGGGATGTCCGGCGGCACCTCGGCGATCACGTCCTCCGGGCGCGACACCAGCAAGAGATCGTTGGGGATCTCGCGCCCCGGGTGGATCAGCACCTTGGCGCCCAGCACCGCCCGGTGCCCGATGCAGCTCGCTAAAAACGAGCGCCCGGTCCCCTCGGTGCGGCCGCGGTGCCGCACCTTGATGTCGCCGATGAACTTGGCGTCGAGCAGGCCACACCAGCCGTGCAGGTACACCTCCCGCCCGATGACCGCCATCTGGGTCCGCACGTTGCCCAGCGTCGAGCCCGGGTAGCACAGCGACGAGGCCAGGAAGAAGCGGTCGGTGAGGAAGCACTCACGGCCCACCACTGAGTTGAGCACCACCGCGTGATCGCCCACGATGACGTTGTCGCCGAGAAGGCTGTTGCGGACGCAGGCGCCGGCGCCCACCTGCACGCCCGCGCCGAGGATCGAGGCCTCCAGGTAGGCGGTGGGGTGGATGCGCGCCCCGGGCCCGACCACGTTGAGGCCCGACAGCAGCTTGTAGCGGTTGAGCGAGGGGCGCCGCAAGAAGGCCCACAGCAGCTTGCCGACCGAGTGCAGCCGATGGGCGCGAAAGTACTCCATCCCGGCCACGCCCAGGGAGAGCTGCGAAAGCCACAGGAGGTGGGTCCAGTGGGAGACGTGGACGATCACCGTGGATGTGAGCGGATACCGCAGGATGCGCTCCTCCTCGAGCAGCGACGGAAGCCGCAGGGGGATCACCCGCTCCTTCATCGGGACCACCAGCGGGGGGCAGCGGCCCTCGAGCGCCGAGCGCAGATCTTCGACCCGCGCCGGGAGGTCTCCATCGGCGAGGTACCACAGATCGTACACCACCCGCGCTGCGGGGCCCTCCCAGTCCTCCTGCCGCACGTCCTGGAGCGGCAGGGCGTGCTCCACCGACACGCAGCGGCGCAGGGCGGCCGCGGCGCCGCCGGGCCGGCGCGCGAGCTGCGCAAGGAACGTCCCCAGCGCGCGCTCGCTGAAGTACACGGCGTCGGTGGTGATCAGGCAGGGGCGCTCCCGGGCCTCGGCGGGGCTGTCCACGAACACCGGCCGGAGGCCGAAGCGGCGCGCGGCGCGCTGCTGGGTCTCGGCCAAAGTCTCCTGCATCACCTGCGACTGGCCCACCGGATCGCCGAAGGGCGCGATGGTCTCCCGGGTGCGGCAGATGTAGAGGCTGCGGGCCGACGGCTTGGACATCACTCGACCTCCAGGGCTCGAAAATCCGGCAGGGCCTCCTTGAGGGGCAGCACCGTGTCGCCCATGGGCACGTACGGCTCGCGCGGCTCCACCCGCGCCGGGAACTTGAGGGTGCCCTCGTCGGGCCGCATCACCACGATGGTGCCGTTGGGGACGGCCCGGCCGGGCAAGAACACGGCCCGGGTGCCCAGGATGCTGCCGTGCCCGGCGCAACCGCCGACCTGCCAGCGGCCGGTGGGCACCTCGACGCCGCCCGCGACCACCGACACCGGCTCCAGCACGGGCTCGTCCCAGAACATCACCGCCGAGGTGAGGAACACGCGCCGGCCGAACACCGAGTTCCGCACCAGCACGTTGGCCAGGGTGGCCCGCGGATAGCCGGTGCAGCCGTCGAAGTACGAGTCGTTGAGCACCAGGCACTTCTCTCCCAGCACCGAGCGGCGGAGCTTGGAGTGTTCATTGATCTCCACCACGTCGCCCACGATGCACTCGCGCAAGGTCACGAAGGCGCTCACCTTGACGTCTCGCCCCAGGATGCAGCCCTCGATCCAGGCGGTGGGGTGGATGTCGCAACCCTTCCCGACGATGCTCTGGCGGGCCGCCCGCCGAAAGGGGTCCCGGCCGCGCGAGCGCCAGGCACGCCGCCAGGCCGGCGCGTCCAGCCAGCGCTCCCGCAGGCGCAGCCAGGGCAGCAGGTGGTTGAGCCACAGCACGTGCACCCAGTGGCGTACGTCGGCGATGATGCTCAGGCTGCGCGGCAGCAGCAACTCCTGGCGCGGGGGGCCGGGCCGGATCTGCGGCAGGCGTTCCACCGCCACCTCGGCCAGGACGGGGACGACGCGAGCCCCGGCCGAAAGCCGCTCACGCAGTTCAAGCCAGGGCAGCGAGGGCACTGAATCGCCCCGCACCAGGAAGAGGTCGGTCAGCCACAGGCCGTCCCGGTTCACGAGGTTCGAGAGCGGCCGCAGGTAGTCCGGCAGCGGCCCCGGCGGCAGACCGGCGCGAAACACGCCCGCACCGTTGCAACCCGCCAGGAAGAGCCGCAGCGCCTCGCGGGTGAGGAACAGGTTGTCCGGCAAGAGCAGCGTCTCCCCGCCCGCCTCCGACACCGGCGCGTCGAAGGCGAGCGAGGCGATCCCCAGCCGGCCCAGGACGCCGGCCACCGCCGCGCCCAGCGTCTCGCCGCCCAGGAAGGCCTCCGCCGCCGGGTCGCCGAAGGGTTCGATGACAACTCCCGAGGGAACGATGCGCGCCTTCACGGCGTGTTCACCATCCTCTCGGGCTGCCCGGTGGACTCGAGCACCGACAGCCACAGCCCGCCGTTCGGGTCCACGTGCTTGCGCTCGCGCACCGCCTGCGGGATGGGGATATGGACGAAGAGGTTGTTCCAGCTTCCCACCATGACGTTGGTCTTGCCGGCCATGCCGGCGTGCACCGCGTGCTGGCCCAAAAAGCCGCAGAAGATGCAGTCGCTGGGGATGGCCGGCACCGAGCGGATGATGTAGCTGGGGTCGATGTACTTGATGGAGTGCGGCAGCTTCTTTGCCTTGAGGTGAGCGCCGATGCGCTCGCGCAGTAGTTGGCCGATGTCGCCCAATTTTTGGTTGCCGGAGGCGTCCTTGCCGAGATCCTGAGCGAAGAGGTTTTGCCCGGCGCCCTCGGCCACCACCACCACCGCGTGCCCGCGTCGCCGCAGCCGCGCCTCCAGCGCGGTCAGAAAGCCGTGCGGGCCGTCGAGGTCGAAGGGGACCTCGGGGATGAGCACGAAGTTGACGTCCTTCTGGGCCAGCGCGGCCGAGGCGGCCACGAAGCCGGACTCGCGGCCCATGAGCTTCACGATGCCCACGCCATTCTGGGCGCCCTCGGCCTCGGCGTGGGCGCAGCGGATGGCCTCCACCGAGGCGGACACCGCCGTCTCGAACCCGAACGAGCGCGACACCAGGTTGATGTCGTTGTCGATGGTCTTGGGGACGCCGACCACCGCGATGTGGCGTCGGCGCCGGGCGACCTCCTGGTAGATGGCCTGGGCGCCCTTGAGGGTGCCGTCGCCGCCGATCACCAGGAGGATGTTGACCTTGTTCTTCTCCAGCGTGTCGACCATGACCGCGGGATCCTGCGGCCCGCGCGAGGAGCCCAGCACCGTGCCCCCGTCCTGGTGGATGGTACGCACCGCGTCCAGGGTGAGCTCCTGGAGCGGCCAGCCTTCCTCGGGGTTGAGACCGGCGTAGCCGTAGCGTACCCCCAGCACCTTGCGCACGCCGTACACGTAGAAGAACTCATGCACCACGGCGCGGATGACGTCGTTCAGGCCCGGGCACAGCCCGCCGCAGGTGGCGATGGCGGCGGTGACCTCGGCGGGCTCGAAGAAGAGCTTCTGGCGCGGGCCGGCGCGCTCGAAGCCGATGGGGGCCCGGCCCTCGGCGCAGGCGCGGCTCACCCGTCCGGCGTCGAGGTCGTACAGCACCCGCTCCTCGTCTCCGATGAAACGCTGGTAGCGCGCCGGGGAGGTCACGGTACAGGGGCCGAGGGTGGCGATGGCGGTGTCGGTGGGAAGAAACGGCTCGGTGGTCGGCATGGGCTATTCCTCCGGCAGGTTGAGGTACAGGCGCTCGGCGTAGGGATCGGCGCGGGTCACGACCTCGTAGTTGATGGTGCCCGCCCAGGCGGCCATCTGCTCCGGGGTGATGCACTCCTCCCCCTGGCGGCCCAGCAGCACCACCTCGTCCTCCAGGACGACGCCCGGGATGTCGCTGACATCGGCCATGCACAGGTTCATGCACACCCGCCCGCGCAGCGGGGCGCGCTGGCCGCGCACCAGCACGTGCGCGGTGTTCGAGAGTTTGCGGTCGTAGCCGTTGCTGTACCCCACCGGCAGGATGGCCAGCCTGGTCTCGCGGGTGCAACGATAGCTGCAACCGTAGCCCACGTAGGCACCGCGCGGCACGGTCTTCACCTGGGCCACGCGCGTCTTCCAGCACATGGCCGGCTGCAACACCAGCGGCTCCCGCCCGGCTTGCAGCGCCGACAAGAAGGTCTCCTTCGAGGGCCACAGGCCATAGAAGCCGATGCCGACCCGGGCCAGCGCGAAGTAGGTCTCGGGAAAGAGCACCGCCGCGGCGGTGCAGGCGGTGTGCGGGAACTCCACCTCGAACCCCGCCTCGGCGATGAATTGCAGCAACTCTTTGAAGCGTGCGAGTTGCGCGCGGGCGACGTCGTGCTCGGTGGTGTCCTCGATGTTGGCGAAGTGGGTGTGCGCGCCCTCGAGCTTGAGCCACCGCGAGCCGCGCATGAGCTCCAGCGCCCGCCCCAGGTCCTCGCGCATGAACCCCAGCCGGTGGGTGCCGGTCTCGAGCTTGAGGTGGACCCGGGCCGGCCGGCCCTCCACGTGGCCCGCCTCGGCCAGCGCGCGCAGCGTCTCCTCGCTGGAGACGGTGACGGCGACGTCGAGCTCCACCGCCTGGGAGAGGTCCGCAAGCGGCACGTAGCCCATGATCAGAATGGGCGCCGTCACCCCCGAGCGCCGCAGCTCCAGCGCCTCGGTGAGGTTGAACACCCCCAGCCAGTCGGCCCCGGCGCGTAAAGCCACCCGGGCCGCCGGCAGCATGCCGTGGCCGTAGGCCTCGCCCTTGACCACCGCCATGAGCCGGGTCTTGGGGGAAAGCAGCGCCCGGAAGCGCCGCAGGTTGTTGGCGAGCGCGCCAGCGTCGATCTCCAGCCAGGAAAGCGATGTGGGCATGACCCCGATGCAAGCACAGGGAGGCTTTCCACGCAAGCAAAACGGGGGCCACGCGGCGGGGCGACCGAGGTCGGCCGTGGCCCGAGGAGAATTGTTCCAGCGCCTTTTTCTCTATCCGAGCGATTTTGCTTGCCTTGCCCCATCGAATATGGTAGCGGATGCCCCTCGCGGATGCGGCCGCACATGGCCGCGAACAAGAGGTGTCACATGAAGAAGTCGCCGCTGGCCCAGGTGAAGGACAAGTTCGGCTCCAAGGACAAGCTGGTCGAGGAGATCCTCGCGGCCATCCCCAAGCCCGCCGACACCACCAAGGAAGAGCTGAAGAAGACGCTGCGCGCCCAGAGCAACCGAAAGCTCATGACGCTGCTCAAGAGGGAGCGCACCATCCAGGAGAAGTTCGGCTCCCGCGACAAGCTCATCGACTCCTTGGTGAAAGCCCGCATGGGCAAGGCCCAGAAGGAGGACAAGGAGTACCGCAAGGCCATCGCCTCGCTCTCCTCGGGCCGCCTGCTGGATCTCGCCCGCCGCCACAAGCTGGCCAAGGGCGTCTAACGCCTACTGCGTGATCTCCCGGACGCGCGCCGGCCAGGCGCGAAGATTCATCTCCTCGCCATTCTCCCTGACCCACGGGGTGTTGTTGCGCCGTTCGTAGGCGGACGGAGCACCTTCTGGTAGCCAAGCCGACACACCCACTTCACCAAGACCAAGACCATCAAGAACATTCATTGTGCGGAAAAACAGAAGAGGGAAAACCCTGCCGACGTTCAGGGCTTGAGCTTGCGGATGGTGCGGCCGATGATGTCCTTGAAGCGCTGGTTGTCCTCGGTCTTCTGCAGGTACTCCAGCGCCGGCACCGCGCGCGGGTCGCCGGCGTCGCCCAGGGCGAACACCGCCTGCCGCCGCACGAAGAGGTCGGCGTGCTTGAGCAGGCGCAGCAGCGCCTCCACCGCCTCCTGGCTCCCCTGGATGCCGAGGAGCTTGATGGCCCGATCCTGTGCGGTCCGGTCCGAGGACTCGAGCACCGCGATCTGGGCCTTCACGTCGATGAGCGACTTCATGGCAGTCAGCGCCTCGGCGGCTTCCTTCTTCACCTCCGGCACCACGTCGTCCGAGACCAGCAGGTCGGCCAGCGGCCCCAGCGAGGCCGGGGTGCGCAGCTCCCCGAGCAGCCGCACCGCTCCCGCCTGGACCTGGTAGTTGTCGCGCCGCCACAGGGCGGAGAGCAGCAGTCCCTCCATCTCGGCCTGGCCCATGCCCTTGACCGCCAGCACCGCCTCGTGGCGAACGTCCTCCTCCGGATCGCCGAGCGCAGTGGTGATGGCCGCGCGCGCATCCGGCAGCGACACCACCGTCGACAGCAAGCGCACCGCCATCTGCCGCACCGCGCTCTTCTCGTGGCTGAGCCCGGCGATCACCCGGTCCAGCGACTCCCGGGTGCAAAGACGCGCAAGCGCGCTCTGCGCCTCCTTGCGCACGAAGGGCTCCTCGTCGTCGGCCAGCGGGAAGATCCACTCGATGGCGCGAAGGGCGAGCGGCAACCCCAGGTTGCCCAGCGCCCGGGCGGCCGCGCCCCGTACCACGTAGTTCTCGTCGCGCAGCGCCTTGATCAGCGGCCCCACCGCCCGCTCGTCGGCGGTGCGACCGAGCAGGACCGCCGCCTTGAGCCGCACCTTGAACGAGGAGTCGGCGAGCTCCCCCGACAACATGGTGATGCGGTCGGCCTCTTCCGCTCGCGCCCCGCCCCCCGCCACGAGGCATGCCCACACGCATCCGATGACCGCAACCGTCTTTCGCATCCGCGCCTCGAAGGACACGCCTCGCCAGAATCCGCAGAGCGAGTTACCAGCTTGTGTGTATCACAACCCCTGGCCGCGCTCAAGGTTTTTTTCCTGTTGACTCCGCCGCGAGCGCCATTGTATCCCTTTCGACCGATGGAGAGGACACCAGAAACCGTCTCGCAACCCTGCGAAAGGGGGTCGTCGATGAGTCCCAAGATTGGCTGTCTGTGCCTGGTTCTGGCCTTCTCGTTCGCCGCCTTCGGCTGCTCGCGGGATTGCAAACCGGGTGAGGACCTGGACTGCTGGATCGGGGCACTCAAGAAACCCGAACAGGTCTCCAAGGCCCTGGACAACATCAAGCAAATCAATGACCCCAAGGCCGCCCCGGCCTTGATCGAGCTATTCTCCGCCTCGGCCGAGGAGCCCGAGATCCGCGAGCGGCTGGCCGAGATGTTCCGCAAGTGGAAGGTGAAAGAGGCGGCGAAGCCCATGATCGACGCGCTGGACTTCACCGTCGGCCCCAGCAAGGACGGCAAGAAGGCCAAGCGGATCAACCGGGCCAACCAGAAGATCGCCTCGGCCCTGGCCTCCCTGGGCGACCCGGCGGCGATCCAGGCCCTGACCCGCCTGCTCAAGTCCACCAAGGAGCCGGACGTCCAGCGTGCCGCCATCCGGGCGCTGGGCAAGCTGCGCGCCAAGGAGGTGGTGGACGACCTCATCCGCATGACCGAGGACGCCACCATCCTGCCGGTCATCCGCCTCAACGCCATCTACGCGCTGGGCGAGATCGGCGATCCCAAGGCCGTGCCCAACCTGATCATGGGCCTGTACCGCGAGAAGGCCTACTACTTCGCGCAGGCGCGCCTGGCGCTGGTCAAGATCGGCGAGCCGGCCGTGGACCTGCTGGTCAAGACCATGAACGGGGAGAACCCCGACGCCAAGAAGCTCACCGAGGGCAACGTGGAGATCCTGGCCGGAGCACTGGAGGCCAACGCCGCCCTGGTGCTGGGCGACATCGGCAGCCCCCTGGCGGTGGAGCCGCTGCTCAAGATGATCGACAAGGTGGCCAAGTGGGAGGAGGAGACCAACCGCATCCTGGTGCAGACCCGCCTGTTCGCGGCGCTGGGCAACATCGGCGACCCGCGGGGCATCAAGGCCATCATGGGCTACCTGGACAAGGAACCCGACGAGAAGTACTGGGACGTACGGCTGATCTGCGCCACCGCGCTCAACACCATCAGCGACCGCTCGGTGATCGGCGACATCTGGAAGCTCCTGGACAAGGGCGGCCATCCCCGCGCCCGCGCTCCGCTGGTCGAGCTGATTGGCAATCTGGCCACCGACGAAGCCCTGCCCAAGCTCAAGGACCTGCAGGCCAAGGAGAAGGACGTCACCTTGCAGCCGGTGATCGCGGACGCCATCAAGAAAGTCGAGGCCTACGGCCGGTGCCAGCAGAACGCCGGCTGCTGGCAGGGCCTGCTGGACGGCAAGGAAGCCGCGCTGCGCGAGCGGGCCATCTACGAGATCGGCCGCATTGGCGACGCCGGCTCGGTGGACGGGCTGCTCAAGTACATCGGCGACGAGTCGGAGAACGTCCGCTTCGCGCTGATGTTCGCCTTCGATAAATTGAAGTCCAAGAAGGTGGTCGGCCCGCTCGAACAACTGGTGGAGAAGGAAAAGGGCTCGGCCCGCTTCAACGTGGCCAACTTCAACTACCAGCTGGTCAACGCCCGCCTGCACCGGACCGCCACCCGCTGAGGCCCTCGGCCCGCCGCCGGTCCCCGAACCGGCCGGCGCCCCTTGCATCCCGGCATGATCCCGCTTCGCCTCCAGGCGGCCCGCCGCAACGTGATCCCCCGTCCTCCCGACTGGGACAAGGCCTTCCGGCGCGGAGGAGCCATCTTCGTGGACCTCGGCTGCGGGCGTGGCGACCTGGCCCTGGAGCTGGCGCAGCGTTGCCCCGAACGGCGCGTGGTGGCGCTGGACAACCGCAAGAAGTGGATCGAGCGCCTGCGCCTGCGGGCGCAGCGACAGGGGGTGGCCAACCTGCGGGCCATCCGCTGCGATGCCACTCAGGATCTGCCGGTGCTGTTCCCTCCGGGCTCGGTGTCGGCCATCCTCATCCACCATCCGGATCCCTGGTGGAAGAAGCGCCACCGCAAACGACGGTTGGTGCAGGTGGAGTGGATCGCGGAGTTGGCGCGCCTGCTGCAACCGGGCGGAGTGGTGTACCTCCAGACCGACGTCTTCGACATGGCCGAGGAGATGGCCGAACGGTTTGCCGCCGCCACGGGTTTTACGCCGCTGGATGCGGAGGCTTTCAAGCACAAGACGCTGCTCGGCATCCGCTCACACCGCGAGAAGCGCTGCCTTGCGCTGAACCTGCCCATCCGGCGCCTGGCCTACCGGCGCGTCGCCGGGGAGCCGCCATGAGCACCGTGGTGTTCCTGGCGGACGCTCACCTGCGCGGGCGGGGCGATCGCAACCAGCGCGTGCTGGTCGAGTTCCTGCGATCCCGGCGCGCCGAACCCGGTGGCATCGTGGTGCTGGGGGACCTGTTCGAGTACTTCGCCGGGCGTAGCCGGCGGGCGGCCGCGGAATACGCGCCGGTCATCGAGGCGCTACGGCGTTTCGCCCCCTTCCACTACCTGGAGGGGAACCACGACTTCGATCTGTGCCCGCCAGCGCTGTTCCTCCCGCCCCAGTTTATACATCCCGGCCCGGTGTGCCTCTCCGTCCAGGGCGTGCGCCTGCTGCTCCGGCACGGCGACCGCGTCGCCCCGGGCGACCTCGGCACGCGCGCCCTGCGCGCGGCGCTGCAGAGCCGGGCGCTGCGCTGGCTGCGAGACCGGGTGTTGCCCGACAGCGGCGTGTTCGAGTTCGCCATGCGTTTCGCGGACTTCTCGCGGCGCGGCATCTGGCCCGGCCGGGGCCGCGAGGCGACCGAGATCCAGCGCTGGATGCGACGGGAGATGAAGACCCAAGGCGCGCGGGCCGGGGTCTTCGCCCATACCCACCAGGGGTTGCTGGCGCGGGCGCCGGAAGGGCTGCTGGCCAACCCGGGCCGAGCCACGCCCGGCGGCAGCTACCTGGAGCTCGCGTCCGGCCACATGACCTTGCGCTCGTTCCCGGAAGGCAACATCCTGCACCCCGGGCCGCTGCCCATCGACCCTAGCTGCCGTACAACACCCACACCACCACCGCCGTCCACAACAAACCGTTGAGCAAAGAAGGCCAGTCCGTGACCAGCGCGTCGGTGGGCGTGCGGTCGGAGCGCGCACGCACCAGGTGCAGATAGCGCAGGATCCCGACCACCGGGAAGGGCCAGCTGAACAAGAGCTGTGTGCCGTGGAACTTGGATACCGTCATGGGCGAGACGGTGTAGAACAGGTACGACACCACCGTGGCCGCGGCGGCGATCCACTCGGCCGCGATCAGCGAACGCACCCCGTACCCGGCCAGGGCCGAACGGGTGTTGGCCGAGGAGTCGCGCATCAGGCGCAGCTCATGGTGCCGCTTGCCCAGGCCGAGGAGCGCCGCCAGCCAGAAGGTGCACAGCAGCAGAAAGGGTGAGATGACCACCTCGATGGCCAGCGCCCCGCCGACCACCCGCAGCAGGAACCCCGCGGCGATGCAGGCCACGTCGACAAAGGCCACTCTCTTCAGAAAACGCGAATACAGCAGGTTGAGCGCCAGGTAGCCCACTCCCACCGCAAGAAACGATAGAGACAGCCACGCCGCCCACGCCAGACCCAGCACCGAAAGCAACGCGGCGAACCGCAGCGCCGAGGCGGGCCGGATGATCCCCGCGGCCACCGGGCGCTTCTGCTTGAGCGGGTGGAGCCGATCGAAGGCCGCGTCCAGCACGTCGTTCACCGCGTAGATGGCCGAGCTGAGCAGGCAGAAGGCCGCGAAGGCTTGCAGCGCGCGGAGAGACGAACCGGCATCCAACAGCTGCTGGGCGAACACCAGCGGTCCCAGCACGAAGAGGTTTTTTACCCAGTGCCTCGGTCGCAGCAGGGCGATCCAACTCGCCACCATGTTCCCCTCTATAGCCGTTTTTCCATGGTTTTACCAATAATTGACTTTGCCACTGGGATGACCTATCGTGAGCCCGATCGTTTTTCCTGCATGGTTTTTTCGAGGTGCCACATGCCTCGGACGTTCCTGCTCATCTGTCTTGCGTGCCTGCTGACCACCCCTTCCCTGGCCGGAACGGTGCGGGGGACGCTCGCGCCCCTGCCGGAGGCGAAGGCCCGGCCGACGCCACTCCGGGACTCGTGCTTCTGGAGGCTGGGCCTGCCGGCCGCGCCCGCGGTTTTGCCGCCGCTCTTGGTCCTCGAGGGCGACGCCGCGCCGGTGCCGCCCGCCGCCACGGCGGAGATCGCGCTCTCGGGTTTCGAGTTTCAACCCGCCTTCCTGGTGGTCACGGCGGGGAGCACCCTGACCATCCGCAACCACGATCCTCGTGAGTATTCTTGCGCCGCGAGCGGAGCCGCCTCGTTCCAGATCGAAAAGCTTCCTCCGGGCAGCAACGCGGAAAAGAAAGTCACATCGGAAGGAACGGTCGAGCTGCGTTGCCACGGCTACCCGTTCATCCACGCTGTCGTGCTGGTGCTGCCCAAGGCGGTGTGGACGACCCCGGACGCCGAGGGGAAGTTCCAGTTCGCCAACGTTCCCGCGGGCGAGTACAAGGCCCGCGCCTATCACAATGGCGCCTGGCACTTTGAAAGCTCCGTCACCGTCCCCGCCCAGGGGACGATCCAACTCGCGCTCGGAAAAGCGCCGCCGGACCGGCCGGAGAAGGCGCCAGGAGAAGGAGTCCCTCCGCCTCCGGTCCCTGAAAAGCCGAAACCTTCCCCACCCCCGGAACCCCCCGCGACAGTGAAGGCGCCGCCGCCGGAAAAGCCTCAACCGCCACCACCGGCACCGGCGCCGAAACCCAAACCGGCCGAGCCGAAACCCAAGCCGGAGAAACCCGCGCCCAAGGAACCCGAGGGTGGATTCAAGGACGTCGAACCCGAGGTCGAGGTCGAGGTGGAGTGAGGTCGGGGCGATCGGCCGCCTCCAAGGAGCCATCATGGGAAAGATCAAGACCGTCGTGGTGGTGATCGTGCTCGCCGTCGCCGGCGCCGCGGGCGCCCTGTTCGGTCTCAGCGGGATGTATCAGAGCCAGGTGCAGACACTGGCCACGGTTCAGCTCGCCGGCGCAGCCGAGAACGCGCTGAACGAAATGCGGGTCCTCGCTTTCGAGCGCATCGCGCTGCTTTCCCGCGCTGCCCGGGAAACCCCGCTGGCTCCGCCGCTGGCCAAGTCACCCGCCACGACCGGCCTGACGGATGAGGCCGCCACCACCGCTCTAGGCCCGGCACACACCGAGCTCTCGCCGGTGGCAGAAGAGCTGCTGAAGAAGTACAAGCTCTCGCGAGTGATGGTGGTTTCCGCCGAGGGCCGCTTGCTGGCGCAAGCCCCGGAGAAGGACAAGTTCGGTGAGAGCCTCAAGGGCCTGCCGGTGGTGGCCGAGTGCCTCCAGAACGTCCCGCGCGACGGCCTGTACGAGATCGCCGGCAAGCTCACCCAGTTCGCTGCCGCTCCCGTCCTCGACGACAAGGGCAAACCGGTGGGCTGCCTGCTCGTACCGGAGGAGATCGACCTCCAGTTCCTGCAGCGCATCAACCGCCGGACGGGGATGGACACCGCCGTGATCCTGCGCCAGAGCGTGTATCTGGCCACCGGGGATTCCGCCAAGCTCGCGGACCTCGCCACCCAACCCACCGGCGAGGAGACCATCTGGTTCGGCGACGCCGGCCCGCTGCCGATGTTCGTGAAACTCGAGCGGCGCGGGTTCGCCGCCCGGACCATCCCCATCCCCGGAGGGACGGAACAACTTCGGCTCGCGGTCATCCTGCCGATCGGGCCGATGTTGCTCCCGCTCTCCGAGGCCCACAAGACCGCCCTGTTCGGCGCGGGGGCGTTGCTAGTGCTGGGCCTGCTGCTGGCGGTGTTCTTGCCCGGCGGTTCGGATCGCCAGCTCAAGCGGCTGCGCGACGACATCACGCTGATGTCGAACGGCGACGGCAGCTACGTGGTGGATCCCGTCAGCTACTCCGGCTTCGTGCGGGAGCTGGCGGCGGCCGTCTCGAACCTGGCGCCCGCTCGTGCCACGCGCCCCCCAGCGGCCCGCGCGACCCCGGCCGCCGCCCGCGAGACGTCCCCGGTCGAGGAACCTCCTCGCGTCTCGCAGAGCAGCCCGCCGCCGCTGGATTTCGAGAGCCTGCTGGGTGGCAGCACCCCGGCGCCCGCTTCGTCGCCATTGCCCGCGCCGCCCGCCGCCAGGCCCGCACCTGCGGCGCCGCCACCATCCGCGCTGGATCTGCTGGAAGAAGCGGCGCCGGCCGCGCCGCGGCCCGCCGAGCCCGCCCCGTCGCCGTTCGATCAAGCCGGCGGCGGCCCGCGGGTGAACCTGCCGAACGACTTGGCGAACATCTTCGACGAGGGCGACGCCACGCGCGAGGTCGCTCCGGTGATCCCGCCGCTGGCCCGCCCCGAGCCCTCGCGCCCGCCGATCAAACCGGCCCCACCACCGGGTCGGCCCTCGTTCATCCCGCCCAGCCCGCCCATCACCAGCACCCCGGGAGTGCTGGACCTGAGCGAGGAGGATCAGATCACCTCCTCCGACTACCGGCCCGACTCCACCGTGATCGCCCAGGTGCCGGATGAACTGTTGCGAGTGTCCGCGACCAAGGAAGCTCCAGAGCCCCCACGGGCGCAGGTCGGCCTGCCGCGCCCTCCCATCGGTGGCGCGGCGGCTTCGGCGGAGGATGCCCATTTCCGCGAGGTCTTCGAGCAGTTCCTCAAGACCAAGAAGCAGTGCAACGAGACCCTGGCCGGTCTCACCGTGGACAAGTTCGTCGAGAAGCTACGCAAGAACGCCGCCGAGCTCAAGGCGCGCTACAACTGCCAATCGGTGCGCTTCCAGGTGTACGTCAAGGCGGGCCGGGCCGCGCTCAAGGCCACCCCGGTCAAGTGAGCGGACGCGCTCTCATCCCAACCCGGCTCCCTCCCCCGCCTGTTGATCTCATCTCCCATACCGGGGAAGTTTCGCCACGCACCGTCTTGGCCCAGTGTGTTCCCTGGAGGGTACGACACGCCCCCTCGTGTAATTCCGTTCGCTGCGTCCGCTTTGCCGCGCTCAGTCGCGCCCGGCCAGGATGTCCAACTCTTCCTCGATCCGATCGCGCAGGAGCTCGGGGGTGGGCGGCAGCAGGACCTCCTTGCCGTTCATGAAGATGGCGGGCGTCGCCTCCACGCGGTGTTTCAGCCCCTCCAGCTTCTCATCGGCGATCCTCCCCAGGACGTCCTCGGCGGCCATGGCGGCCTGGAGGGCGCCTGCGTCCAGCCCGACCTTGGCGGCCAGCGCCAGGATGTCCGCCGGAGCCAGATCCGGTTGCAGCTCGAAGAGGCGCTCGCACAGCTCCCAGAACTTTCCCAGCTTTCCCGCCGCCACGCAGGCCTTGGAGGCCTCCACCGCGCGAGGGTGCGACTTGAGCGGGAACTGCTTGAGGTACAGGCGCACCGTCCCGCCGGACTCGCGCACCAGGCGATTGAGATCCGGGCTCACCCGCGCGCAGAAGGGACACTGGAAGTCGGTGAACTCCACGATCACCACCGGAGCCGCCGGCGCCCCCAGCGGGGTCAGGTCGTCGAGCTTGAATTGGTGGACTTTCTCCGGGTGAGCCATCTGCCGGCGCAAAGTGAGCCACTGACCCACCTGCTCGGCCGTGGCGCCGGTGGTCACCAGGCGAAACACGTCCCGGGCCAGGCGCAGGGCGGTGGGCGACGGAGGCTCCCGGTCCAGGCAGCGGGCGATCGAGTCGGTGCAACGCCCGTAGCAGGAGGAGGACTCCAGGATCCGCTCCACCTGCGCCGCGACCTCCGGCTTGTAATCGGAGAGCTTGAGCTCGGGCAAAAGATCCCAACGCACCTTCGCCTGCGCGACGCTCGAACCCAAGGCCACTAGGAATACCAATCCCAGGACCACGCTCCAACTTGCGCGCTTCATCATGCCCGCCTCAAAAAAACGCGACCGGCCCCGCCGGCCGGCCGCGTCCGCATGTGGTCTCCGATCCAGCGACCGGAAACCGCCCGTTCAAAGAATCCTTACGCCTACTACTTCTTCTTCTTGGCGACCTTCTTCTTGGCGACCTTCTTCACCTTCTTCGCCAGCTTCTTCTTGGCGACCTTCTTCACCTTCTTCGCCAGCTTCTTCTTGGCTACCTTCTTGACCTTCCTGTGCATCGCGCAGGGCATTCTCTACCTCCTTTGGGATAGTTGCCCGTCTCAGGCTATGATGCGAACGATGATACCAAAACTGATACGGCGTGCAAAATTATTTTCCGTCTTTTTCGCCTGGTGATCTCAACCAACACCATGACAGGTCCAACGCCACGCCGCGAAACCGGACGTCCTCGACGTCGGCCTGCCGAGAGAAACGCAGCCCCCTCGAGATCAGCGGCTGGATGTTACGGCCGGCGTGCTTGGCGGCGATCTCGCGCAAACGCGATACACGCTCTTCTCCCGGCGGCAACTGTCGGAGCGCGCCATCGGCCTCTCGCACGGCTTCCTCTCCCCCGAGCAGGCTCAACATCTGCAACCCCTTCAACTCCTCGTCCGCACTGATCGGTAGCATCTCCACCAGGCGCAGGTCCCAGTCAGGGCCGTTCAGCGCCGCCACGTAGTCGGAGTAGTTCTTCTCCTGCACCACCAGCACCACACCGGCGCGGGCCGCGTCCGCGCGCAAGCGTGATGCGATGAGTCGCTGTGCCGTCTCCGGGTGGATCAACAGGATAGCCATGGGCGGCACCCCCCACCGCCGTACCGTCCACGCCGCGACGCGAGAGCGCACCTCCTCTCTGGCGAGGCTGGCCGCCGGCTCCTGCGGACGCCACTCCTCGCCACCATCCGGTAGCCTGGCATCAGGGACCGCCTCGGCAAGAGCGCCCCGATCCAGGAGGGCCCACGGGATGGGCCTGGCCTCCTCGGGCCAGCGCGAGGTCGGTACGGGGTTCTGATACAAGAACACCGTCCAGCACTCGGCCGCCTCAAGCGGTTCCGCCGACTGCTCGCTCGCCTGCTCGCCCGACTGCTGGCTGGCAGGCGCCTCCTCTCCCGCCG
Organism: Myxococcales bacterium; assembly: GCA_012798435.1. Lineage (GTDB taxonomy): Bacteria > Myxococcota > B64-G9 > B64-G9 > B64-G9 > JAAZNF01. The sequence goes on from JAAZNF010000061.1 coordinate 65,193, forward strand.
CCGGCGAACCCGGCGTCAGAAGAACGCGCTCGCGTTCGGGCGGCAGCGGCGCGCGGTAGAGCAAGCGTTCCAGGAACGGGCGGCCCCGGACGTGCCGAGAAAAGGGCCGCAGCTCGAGCGGGCTCGCCAGCGTTCGCGGGAGCATGAACGGTCCGGCCCCGGGTGGCGGTGTCGCGACCCGGCGCGCCATCCACGAAGACGGCAGCACGGCGGCGGGCAGCGCCGCCAGCGCCTGGGGGAAGTCGGGAAAGCTCCGGGTCAAGCGCACCTTGAGGGTCACGCGGTTGATCGTCTCCAGCCCACGCAGGCTGCGGATACGCCCCTGGCGGAAGTCCAGCGCGCCGTCCACCATCGAGAGCAACCACCAGTGCGGCGAGCCGGTCTCCCTCCGGAGCAACCGCTCCCAGGACTGCACTACGTCCCGCGCGTCCAGCGGGCTCCCGTTGTGGAAGCATTCGTCGGCTCGAAGCAGAAGCGTCCACTCGCGAAAATCATCAGAGGGGCGCGCCTCGCGGGCCAGCATCGGTTCGACGCTGCCATCGGCCGCGAGCCGGACCACGGTCTCGTGGACCGAGGCGGCCAGCACGAGCTCGCTGATGGTCTCGAGCCGCGCCGGATCCAGCTCCTCCGCCGGCGGCAGCGTGACCGTCAGCTCCCCTCCGTACGGGATCGGCCGGGCGCCGCACAGGGCGAGCCACCCAGGGAGCGCCATCGCGATCCAGATGGTCCAGCGCCGCCTCATGCGATCTCCTCACCGCTCCAGTAGGTAGATGCGGCAGCGTTCCGCCGCCCGCTCGCAGGAGAGCAAGAGTACCCGCGCGGCCCCGCGCCGCCCTCCCTCGGCCGCCATGGCGCGGATGGAGCCCACGATGTCGCGGCTGGTCCAGGAGGATTCCGGGGTGATGTGGACCCGCACCGCGTCCGCCTGCCCGGGCCACACGGGCGCGGAGAGGACGTACTCCGGCTGACCGTCGCCGTCCAGGTCCGCCGGCGTCATCCCCACACCGCTCAGGAGCTCCGGCTCTAGCGGTTCGTCCGACTCGCCCCGGTGCAGGCGGGCCTGCCGGTCCACCCACAGCATCCACGGTGCCTCGGCTCCTTCCGGCTGGAGGCAGCGGAGATCCCAGAACGGCGAGGTGATTTCAACGGATCGGCCGTGCGGCTCGTTGATGTCGCACAGTTCCGGTGCGGGCATGAAGTAGTTGGTGCCGGGTTCGGCCTGGCCGAAGAGCACCAGCGGACGGCTCGCCATGCGGATGACGCACAACGGCACGCGCTCGATGTTGCGCACCGCGCGCAGGTCGGTCCCCGTCCAGGCGAGGACCTCCCCCGGGCGGCGGTGAAGCACCCGGTAGAATATCTCGGCTCGCCCATCCCGATTGAAGTCCTCGACCACCAGCCGGCCCCGCGCCTCCCGGGTCCGGATCCGCTCCTGCGGCAAGTGGGAGAGCCGGTAGCGAACCGAGAGCTCCGCCTGGCTGTCCTCGAACTGATACAGCTCGACGGCGTCGAGCCGGAGCAGCACCACATCGGAGCGCCCGTCACCGGTCACGTCCCCCATTCCCACGTCCAGAACCACGCCGTCGAGTTCCAACAACCGTGTCAGGTGAAGTTCTCCGCTGGGAGCACCGGACAGGACCTGGCCCAAGGCGATCGCGCCGAGATACCTCACCAGGTTCATCGGAACAACCCCTCCGGCAGACGCCCCGTTCCGGAAAGCTCCGGTGGCGTCTCATCGTCCTCGCCCGCTTGGCTGGTGGGCCGTTCCTCCATCTGGTTGGGTTCGGTTCCTGCCACAAAGACCTCGAGCCGGGCCTCCGGATCCTGCGGCGCCGCCAGCTTGCCAGTGCGGGGATCGATGCGGGCCATCACTACGCCCTCGGGCACCGGGAATGGTTCGCGCGGCCGGCCGCGCAAGGCTCTTTCCATCAGGTCGATCCAGATGGGCAGCGCGGTCCCGGCGCCCTGCGCCCACGATGTGCCCAGAGGCGAGTGGTCATCGAACCCCACCCACACGCCGGCCGCCAGATCCGGTGAGAAACCCACGAACCACGCATCGCGGTGATCGCTGGCGGTGCCGGTCTTGCCGGCCATGGGACGGTTCAGGCGAGCCGCGCGCCGGCCGGTGCCCTCCTCGATCACGTCCGTGAGCATGGAGGTCAGTACGTAGGCCTCGGCCGGGGACAGGGCCGGCCGCGGGTCGGGAGGATCCACCGACAACCTCTCGCCGTCGGGCCGCACCACCGCGGTGACGAACACGGGCTCGGCGAAGTTCCCGCCCGCGGCCAAGGTAGCGTAGGCGTTGGTGAGCTCCAGCGGGCTGACCTCGGAGGTGCCCAGGGCCAACGACAGGTTGGGGAGCAGCGGCGAGCGGATGCCCAGCTCCCGTCCGACCTGGATCACCTTCTCGACCCCCAGATCGGAGATCAATTTCACCGCCACCGTGTTGATGGAGTGGGCCAGCGCGAAGCGCAGCGTGACGGGCCCCAAGAAGGTGCGTTCGAAGTTCTGGGGTTTCCAGGCCGCCCCGCCCCCGCCCAGGTAGTACACCTCGGGGGAGTCCATCAGAATGCTGGCCGGATGATAGGCGCCGCTGCGGATGGCGGCGGCATAGATGATCGGCTTGAAGGCGGAGCCGGGCTGGCGCCGCGCCTGGGTGGCGCGGTTGAACGGGCTCTCGATGAAGTCGCTGCCACCCACCAGCGCCAGCACATGGCGCGTCGCCGGATCGATGACCACCAGCGCACCCTGCACGAGGGGCGGCTGGCTCAGGCGCACCTCGCCTCCCGGCGTCCAGCCCGCCGGGATCTCGATCTCGACGACATCGCCGGGCCGCAGGATATCGGCGATCGACGTGGGAGGCGGTGTGGCAGTCACGGGAGAGAAGCGCCGCGCCCAGCGCGCGCCTTCCAGGGAGAGCCGCGCCTCGGCGTCCCCCAGATCGAGGACGGCCACCGTAGCGGCTCCGGTTCCCTCCACCTGGCGCACCGGCACCCGCAGGTACTTCTCCTCCTGTGCGCTCTCCACCCAGCGGGCCCGCCACACCGGGTCGGCTCCCTCGCGGGGCTCGCGGCGCAGCGTCCACACCCGGCCGTGGCGTCCCTCTCCAGCGCGCTGCCGAAGCGAGCGCACCTCGTCCGCGGAGAGGTTCGCCAGCGGTCCCCGAAACCCCTGGCGTCGTTCCACCGCGCGCAGCCCGTCGGAGAGGATACGCTGGGCGGCCCGGTTGAGCTCTCCGTCCAGCGCAAGCTCTACCCGCAGCCCGTCCCGCAGCAGCGCCTCCGGCCCCAGGCGCTCCTCCAGCCACTGGCGGCAATGCTCCACGTAGTAGGGCGCCACCTCCTCGTAGGGCGCACCCTTGCCGACGACATGCAGCGGCCGGGCGCGGGCTGCCCGGGCCTCCATCTCCGTGATGAAGCCGTTCTTGTGCATCTGGGAAAGCACCCAGTTGCGCCTCTCCAGGGCCGCCTCGGGATGCCGGATCGGCGAATAGCGCGCCGGCGACTTCGGCAACGCCGCCAGCAGGGCCGCCTCCTCCAGGGCGATGTGGGATACGTCCTTGCCGAAGAGAAAGCGGCTGGCCTCCTGCACGCCGTAACACTGGTGACCGAAGAAGATCTGGTTGAGGTACAACGACAGGATGTCGTTCTTGGACAGGTTGGTCTCCAGCCGCATGGCCAGGATGAGTTCGCGGATCTTCCGCTCGTAGCTCTTCTCGGGCCCGAGGATGAAGGTCTTGATCACCTGCTGGGTGATGGTGCTCCCCCCTTCCACCTTGCGCCCGGCCAGCAGGTTGCGAATCGCGGCGCGCAGGATGCCTTTCAAGTCCATGCCGGGGTGCCGGTAGAAGTCGGCGTCCTCGGCCGCCAGGAAAGCCTGCCGGATCCGCAACGGAACGTGCGGGAGCGGCACGACGGTGCGCTTCTCCTCGAAGACCTCCGCCACCACCGCGCCGCTCCGATCCACGAAGCGCGTCACCTGGGGCGGGCGGTAATCCTCCAGGCTCCGGAAGCTCGGCAACCCGCGGCTGAAGTAGAGCAGCAAAGAGCACAACACCACGCCCCCCACCCCGGCCCCCACCGCGAAGATCAGCAACCCCCGGATCGCCCACCCTCGCACCCGGTCCAGAGGTTTCGCCGCCTTCTCCATGCTCTCCCGGACCTGGCGTCAGAATCCGCTGTCGCCGCCCGAGCCTTCGTCTCCTCCGCCGGAGATCGAGGCCTTCAGTGTCTTGGCCTTCTTGTAGTACAGGTGATCGGGGGGGATGATCTGCATGACCACGGTGAGTTTCTTGATGGCGTCCTCGGCGTTGGTGGACTTGATGACGTAGGCCTCCTCGAAGAGTTTCTTGGCCTGCTTCTCCAGGTCGGCCAGCCGGTCCTGGGCCAGCTTGTAGTCGGGTTGGAACTTCAGCGCGGTGGTGAAGCTGCGATAGGAGTCGGGGTAGTTGCGCGCGCTGAAGGCGTCCATGCCCTTGAGGAAGTGCGACTTGGCGAGCAAAGAGCACAGCTCGTCGTGGATCTTGCCGGAGCCGCCGGCGATCTCCCGGTCCAGCGCGTAGGCCGCCTCCAGGGCCTTGATGGCCTGGGACACCTCGCCGTGCTGGCGCGCCAGCTCCTTGCCCCGCTGGTAGAGCCCCTGGAGCTTCTTGAGCTTGGCCGCCTGCGGGGAGCCGTTGGCCTCCGCCTTCTCCACGGCCTTGTCCACCTCCCCGTTGCGGTAGAAGGCCAGGACCTGCCCGCTGATGGCACCGCCGGAGTCCGGCTTGGGCTTGACCGGCTGCACCGCGTGGCGCGGGGCCTGGGCCCGGGCCAGGCGAGCCGCCTCGCGTTCGAGTTCGCCCTCGGCTTGCTTCTTCAAGATCTGCGCCTCGGTGTGTTCGGGCGCCCGTTTCAACACCTCTTCGAACTTGAGGACCGCCTGCGCGTACTCCTTGTTGCGCAGCATCTCCTGGCCCTGCTGCACCAACTCCTCCAGCATGCCGTTCTCGATCTGGGGGCGAATCTCCTGGGCCTGCTCGAACTGATCGCAATCGCTGGAAATGCTGCCCACCACACGCAAGGCTTGCTCCCAGGCTTTCTGCTCGACGAAGCTACGCACGGTGGACAGGGCCTGGGCGCACTGCAGCTCGCGCTGCACCGTCCGCTGGTACTCGCGGGCGGTGGTGTTCTCCGGATCGAGCTTCAACGCCAGGTTGATCTCCAGGCTGGCCTCGCGCCACTTCTTGTCCCGCACCAGGAACTTGGCCTGGGTCAGGTGCTCGTTCAGCTCCTGGTAGGCGCGGGCCTGTTCGGCGCGGGCGACCTCGTCGGGAGTGGGACCGGCCGGCTGGCCCGGGCCCACCACGATCTTCACCAGGATGAGCAGGAACAGCAGCCCACCGACACCGCAGCCGATCAAGAACAGACGCTTCTTGCGGGGATCGGCCATGATGCCGGCCAACCAGGGCCCCGCCGGGCCGCCACCTTCCGGGGGCGCGGCGGGCCGGCTGGTGGTCACCGTCCCTTCGGTCACCACCCGAGGGGCGGTCCCGGCGCCTCCGGAACCGCCAGCTCCGGGCGCATGAAATTCCAGGATGGTGTTGCCGATCTCGATGCGGTCACCGTCGGCCAGGCGGACCTTCTGAATGCGCCGCGAGTTGACCAGCGTGCCGTTGCCGGAACCCAGATCGGTCAAGGTATATCCCTCGCCGTCGCTTTCCAGCACCGCGTGCCGCCGCGAACAGGCGATGTCCGGGAAGACCAGGTCGTTGTCGGCGCCCCGCCCCATGTTGAAGACGCGGCCGGAAAGCTCGATCTCGCGGCCTTCTTCCTCGCCCTTCACGATGATCAGGTACGGAGGCGGCGGCGCCTCGACGGCGCCTTGCCCGAGGATCTGGGTCTTCTCCGAGAGCAAAGCGCCGGAGGGAGAGGGCTGGAACGCCGACTCCACCCTCGTCGGCCCGGCGTCCGGAAAGGCGCTACCTTCGGCCGGCACCGCCGACCAGGAGGGATCGTCTTCCGGCGCGGGCTCATCCTGCGCGCCGCTCTCTTCGCCCGCGGCGGTGGCCTCGGCCTCGGCATCGGCCTCGGCATCGGCCCGGCTCCAGGGCTCCCCCTGCTCTCGCTCGCCCCGTCCCGACGCCGTACGCTCCTCGTCTTGGATGATCTCGACCGCGCGCCGCCGGCGCGATCGCCGGGGGGCGTCCGCGCTCTGCCGCCCCGTGGTCTCCTCCTGGGCGGACCAGGGGGGCGGCTCGTCGGGCGTGACCTCGCCGCGCGGGGGCGTGGGCTCGTCTTGCGAGAAGTCGCGCCGGTGATCGGTGTCCTCGTCCTCGGAGAACATGGGCGCGCCCGCCTCGCCATCCGCCTCGCCATCGGCCTCGCCGGCGTCGTCCGGTATCGGCTCCGCGGAATCCCCGCTCCCTTCGTCGCCTTCGGACGGCAACGGCTCCTCCAGGGTAGACACACCTTCGCCGGGCTCCTCGTCCTCCTCGGCGAGGGTCTCCTCCACCTCGTTCTCCTCGGCAGGATCCGGCTCATACTCGGCCTGCGTGTGCTCCGAGACATCCCGCTCCTCGCCGGTCTCGGCCCCCGCGGAGCGGAGTAGCGCTTCCTCGTCCCCATCTTCCGACGGCTCGTCCTCGGCTGGGCGCGAGTCCGGGCCCGGCGCCTCTTCCCCGTCGAGCTCCAGGACCTCGTCGTCGTCGAGCATCTCGGGAGGCTCCTCATCGAGCGGCTCGGGAGCGGGGGCCTCTCGCCGGGGGTCTTCGGTGGATGCGCTGCGCCTGCGCTTGTTCTCGTCGATGGCCATGACCGCCTACTCGCCAATCTCCTCGAGCTTGGCCTTGGCCCGCTGGTGCCGGGGATCCTCCGGGTTGGGGAAGATCATCATCAAATCCCGGTAGATGGTGCGGGCCTTGGGAGTACGGTTGTAGTTCAACTCCTTCTCGGCGGTGAACATGAGGTCGGTGAAGCGCCGGTTCAGATCCGCATCGAGCTGCTCCGCGCGATCCGAGGCCTCCTGATAGTTGTCGCCCCGCTGGTTCTCCGGCGCCAACTCCAAGAAATCCCGCGCGCGCCGGTAGCTCTCCATCGCCCGGTAGGCGTTGGGCAGGGCCACGTCGCGGTTCTTGTCCATCTGCTGCGCCAGATCGAAAGCCTCCTTGGCCTTCACGGGGTCCGCCTGCGGCAGCGGTTCCTCCCGGATTCCCAGCACCGCCACGCCCCAGCCCTCCTTGGCCTTGGGGTTGCCGAAGTTCACCGTGTTGACGAAGGTGACGCGGTTGATGTCGTTTTCCAGAAGGTGCTTGCGGGGCAAGGTGAGGAAGATAGGGTCGGTCCATTTGTCCAGGGTGACCGGCGGGTGGCCGATCTCGATGCCGTTGAGCTGAATGGCCACCTCCTGCAGGTTGTCGATCATGCCAGCCTGGTAGACCAGGGTGGCGCGCCCGTTGCCGTACTTGAAACGAAACACCGCCTTGGTCAGGCACAAGGTGTCGATGTTGGGGCCGCTGCCGAAGGTCATGAAGTCGTTGTTGCTGTTCACCTCGCCGGGCGCGAACTCCTCGTTGGAGTGGTCCGTCATCTGCCGGATCACCTGCTTGCCGCCCCTCACCATGGCCAAGATCAGGAACACCACCAGCAACCCGAGGCCCGCCAGGACGAGCATGCGGATCCGCTTCGGCAGGGCGCGGAATCTCTCGACCAGGCGGGTCACGATTTGGAGGCGCGGTCCGCCCTTGCCCTTCTTTTTCTCTGAGCCGCTGCGTTTCGTCCCCGGTGCCACCGTCTTCTCGTTCGCCTCCGCATCCGGCGCGGCCGCTTTCTCCGGCTCCGCCTTGCGGGTGCGCATGCGCTGGGCGCGGATGATGGGCTTGCCGGGCGCGGGCGCGGCCGCGGGTGCTGCGGCGCGCGGGTCCGAACGAGCCTTGCCCGCGGCGGGGGCGGGTGCGGCCGGCCGGGCGCGTGGCGCGGGACGCTCCGCCCGTACGGCCCGCTCGCTCCGGGCGGCCCCGCTGCCCCCCTCGAAGCGCAGTTTCACGTTCCCGGCCACGATCACGTCCCCCGTCTTCAACACCTCCTCGCGGATGACCTTGCCGTTGACCTTGGTGCCATTGCTGCTGCCCAGGTCCTTGACGATGTAGGCGCCTCCCTTGTCCCGGATGCTCATGTGCTGGCGCGAGATGCTGGGATCGGGAAGCACCACGTCATTGTCCACCGTGCGGCCGATGGTGACCTCGATCCGGTCGAAGGTGAACACCCGATCCTTCTCGGGCCCTTCCAAAACTCGAATGCTGAATCCCACCGTACCATCCTCCATCCCGGGCGTTTCCCCGGGAGGCCCGGCCGCTACCCTCGATCAGACGTCCGGGGACTGGTTTTCGTTGTGTCGAGCCGCGGCCATTCGGGCTAGAACTCTCCTGTCATGAACTGGAACACGATGGGGCCGAACAGCACGATGAACACCGTGGGGAAGATGCAGGCGATCAGCGGGAACAGCATCTTGACCGGCGCCTCGTTGGCCAGTTTCTCGGCACGCTGGGTGCGCTCGATGCGAAGCTGGGTGGACTGGATGCGCAGCACCTTGCCCAGGCTGGTGCCCATGCGATCGGCCTGGATGAGGGCGTTGACGAACTGGGTCAGCGGGTGCAGGTTGACCCGTTCGGCCATCATGCGCAGCGCCTCCTGGCGGGTCTTCCCCATGCGCAGCTGCTTGAGCATCAACTCCAGCTCGTCCACCAGCGGCCCGGGCTTGCCCTTCTGCACCACGGTGTACACCGCCGCCTGGAAGTCCAGGCCAGCCTCCACCGACAGGGTGAGCAGGTCGAGGTTGTACGGCAGCTCGCGGGTGATGCGGAAGTGCCGCTTCTTCACCTGGTCGCGCAGCCAGATCTCCGGGAAGAACAGGCCGAACACCGCGAAGAACAGCAGCCAAAAATAGCTGGTGCGCATGTGCAGATCGCCGCGCATGAAGTTGATCAAGAAGAAGCCGAACAGGATGAACCCCACCAGGGCCAGCTCCTGCATGGCCATGAACTCCTCGGCGTTCAGGCCACCCAGGCCGCCCGCGCTCACGATGCGCCGGTTGATGCGGTTCTCGTACTTGGGCCAGATGAACTTGCGGTTGATCACCGCCAGGCGGCGCAGGATGACCTTGCGCAGGCCCTTGAGGGTGGACTTGTCCTCCAGTTCGCGCGCCTCGAAGAACAGGTTGCGCAGTACGCCTTCCCACAGGCCGTAGATCAGAAAGAAGGTGCCCGCCATCACCAAGAGGATGGTGAGGAAGGTCATCAAGGAACCCAGGACGTCGCCCATGTCGAGCCTCCCGGCTACACGTCAATGTTGACGATCTTGCGGATGAGCAGCACGCCAATAAACTCCAGGAACAAGATGACCAGCACCAGAACGTAGCCGAACCAGTGCTCGAACATCGGCTGCATCAGATCGGGGCGCATCCAGTTGAGCACCAGGCCCAGCGCCAACGGCATGGAGGCCACCACCCAGCCCTGCATCTTGCCCTGGGAGGTCAGCGCCCGGATCTTGCCCTCCAGCCGGAAACGCTCGCGGATGGTGGCGGCGATGGTGTCGAACATCTCGGCCATGTTGCCGCCCAGTTGGCGGGCGATGGAGGTGGAGACCACCACCAGGTCCAGGTCCTCGCACTTGACCCGCTCGGCCATGTTCTTGAGCGCGTCGTCCAGCGACACGCCCAGCTTGATTTCCCGCACGAAGAGGGCGAACTCCTGCGATAGCGGCGCCTCGGAGTCCAGCGAGACGTGCTCCATGGCCTGGGGGAAACTCAGGCCGGCCTTGAAGGCGTTGGACATGGCCTGCAAGGAATCGACCAGCTGGACGTTGAACTTCTTGAGGCGGCGCCTGCGGAAGAACTTGACCAGCAGCAGGGGCAAGAAGAAGCCCAGTGCCCCCAGGATGATGGTGAAGAACCAGCCCAGAAAGAACAGCCCGATGAGCAAGAACAGCGCCATCACCGAGAGGTTGAGGATGAGCAATTGCCGGCTGTCGATGAACACGAACATGTCCGACAGATCGCCCATGGATTTGACGACGTACTTCTCTTGGTAGCGCTCGAATGCCTTGTTGAACACGTTCATCACCAGGAGGGCGAACATGAACACCGCCCCCATGGTGAAGAGCATGGCCACGCCCTTGTTGAAGATGACGTCCATGGCCGCTCCTTAGCTCCGAGAGCGCCCTGCGCCGTGGCGCGGGTCACTCGGCTCCGGGTTTCCCGGTGTTGAGGCGGATGACCTTGACGAGCTGATTGCGCCGCTCCTGGAGGGCGCGCACCCGCTCGCCGGTGAGCAGGGTGGTCAGGGTGGCCCGCCCGCGCTCCTCCAGGTCCGAGATGTCCTCGGGGTTGCGCAGGGTGAGGTACAGGTTGCCCATCTGCGAGGCCAGGACCGCGATCTCCGCCTCCTCCGGCAGCATCAGCACGGTGATGTTGGCGTAGTTCTTTTCGCTCTTGTCCAGGATCGCCACGTTGGTGTTGCCGGTGACTTGCCCGCAAGCCAGCACGATGATGTTCTGCATCAATGTGACGGTGACCAGCTGGTTCTCCTTCGGGTCGCTAAAGGTGCCCAGGATGTCCACGTGGTCATTGGGCCGCACGAACCCGCCCACCACGGCCGAGCCGTTGAAGTCCATGGTGACGGCCCGCATCTTCTTGCGCACCGTGTTGCTGAGCCGCTCGAAGGTCCCCTCCGAGCGGAAGTGGCTCCACAAGATGAGGTCGCCGCGCTGCAGCGGCACCATGAGCTTCTGCCCGATGACCTTCTCCAGTTGGGGCGGCTTCACCACGCTGGGCGTCACGAACTGCTCGGGCATCTGATACTGGGCCACCATCTCCCACTGCAGCGAGGTGCCCTCCACCACGTCCCGATTGGCCACCACCACCGGGACCAGGGTCCAGCCCTCGCGGATCTTCTTCTCCTTGCGGTCGATGGTCTTCCAGGCGATCAGCGCCGCCAGCACACCCAGGGCGCCGGCGATCAATAGAGGCGTCTTTCCTTTGAACATGTTCTCTCCTCCGCTAATAATGGCTTGACCGCGGCCGTCGCCGCTGGTCACCGCAGGAAAAAAATTCCAAAAATCTCAACACGTTGAAGGGGGATTATATCAACCACCCTTCACCTGTCAAAGCCTTTTAGGAAAGGCTCGATACCGTGTGGGAAGACCGATGGTCGCGCTCAGGGACTTTCGGACGGAAGCGCGAGATCGACCACCTCGCCCGAGGCGCGCACCGTGGCACGGTAGCTCTGTCCCGGCTGGTAGGTTCGCCAGCGGGCCTCGTCGGAAGCCTGGAAGACTCGCTCCTTCCCTTCCTTGTCACGCAGGTGGACCCGGAAGATCTCGTGGCGTCGCCCCTCCCGCTCCTTCTCGGCGAGCTTCACCTCGGGCCAGCGCGGGGCCAGGTCCTTGGCCGAGGCCGAGAGGTCCCGGTCTTTCTTCCAGCGCTCGATGAGGAAGCGGATCTTGTCGCGGTACACGGGGTTGTCGCGGTACACCGGCCGGTCCTCGAAGACGTCCTCGAAGTAACCGTTGCCGAGGTCGCGCGTGCCCACCTTGACCCGCTCGGTGCCGGTCTGGACCTTCTCGGTGCGGAACACCTCGCGCGAGCGCGAGACCTCGCGCCCGCCGGCGGGCACCTCGCCCTCCCAGGCCTCCTCGGTCACGGTCTTGAATTTTTCGACCTCAACGACCCGCTCCCAGGAATGGCCGGTGACGGTGAGGTCTTCGTTGTGGGTTCGAAAGACGAAGAACCACAGCCCACCGAGGACCAGGGCGACGACACCGAGCACGATGCCCAGGATCTTCTTCTTGCCGCCGGGAGGAGTGACAGGCTTCGGCGCTGCCGGGGGCTGGTCGCGGATCTCGCGCACCGCGCGCTTGCCCTCGCTGCCGTCGCTGCCCGCGCCGCAGCCGCCGCAGAATTTCGCGTCCGCGGGGTTGTCGTCGCCGCAGTAACCGCAGCGCCAGTCCGGGCCCTTCTTGGCGCGCTCCAGCGCGGCCGTGTCGGTGACCTCGGCGGCGTCCGGCGGGAGGTAGAACTTCACTCCCTGATCCCGTGGCGCGCCGCAGCCCAGACAGTGGTTGTCCGGGCCCCGGTTGCCGACACGCCCGCAGTACTTGCAATCCCAGCGTCCCTCGCGGATGGCCATGATCTCTCCCGTCTCCCGTCTTGGAGTCAGACCGGTTCTTCGGGATCGTATCGTTCGCGCCAGGGATCGGTCTGGCGCAGGCACAGGATCTCGAACAGGCCCGGGTGCGCGCGCACCGAACCCATATCGTTCTTCTGGGTGCGGTGCAGCCGGGTCGCGTGCAACATGAAATCCAGGCAGCTCTCGCCGTAGCGGCACGGCAGGGTGGCGTCGAAGGTCTCCGTGACCGGGCCCGGATCGGCGCGCAGGATGAGGCGGAAGAGCAACGAGCGGTTGAGCAGGTAGTAGGTGCGCTTCACCGGATGGGGCGCCTCGCCCGCGGTCGCCTCATCCGCCGCCAGCCGCACGGCCGTACTGGCGATGCGCGAGGCCAGCTGGTGCTCGGGGTGGCCGGTGGCACCGTGGGTGGGCTCGAAGGTGAGCACCACGTCCGGCCGGAAGCGCCGGATGGCCTTCACCGTGAGCGCGACCGGGTCCACGACCTCCCGCCAGCGCCGGTAGATCTCGTGCCGCGGCGGAAAGCTGGACACCGGCAGCGGGGCGTTGAACAGCCGTTCGTGCTGGAGATGGGCGCGGTAGCGCAGAGCCACCCGCCGCATCTCCTCTCCGCGCACGGTGGCCAGGTCCGGATGGCAGCCCCGCGAAAGCCCGCACTCGCCTCCATCGCCGTGGGTGAACACCAGCATGGACACCGGGTTGCCGTAGAAGATGCTGGCGCGCGCCAAAATCGAGCCCGAGAAGCACTCGTCGTCGGGGTGGGCGGCGATCCACATCACCCGCGCCCCCTGGGAGAGCAGCTCGTCCAGCGGCTCGGGCTCCGGCGACCCGTCGGGCCGCCGCGGCGCCATCAGGCTGACGCAACCGAGGCCCGACACGGCGGGCAGCGCCGTAAGCGCGAAGGCCGCCTTGAGAAACTCCCGTCGTTCCATGACTCGCCTCCGCGGCCTGCTCGACGAGCCCAAGTGTAGAACGCGAAAGCGGCGGGTTCAAGCCCCGGGCCGCCGCGCCTCCGGCCATCCGTTCGCGCCGCGCCAGATGCTCCCATCGCGGCCTGTTTAACGCCGGTCACCCGTTCGCGGCGCGCCAGGCGAGTCCTCTATGTAGCGGAGCCGGCTCGGCGGCGAGCAACTAAGAGGTTTCGCCGTCAAGCAGCCGCGCCCTGTGAAGATCTAGCGCGGCGTATGGATTTTGGATCCACGGGGCGGAAAGGCTAGGATACCATCCATGTCGAGGATCGGCGCCGCCGGCCGCATCGCCTCCGCCTGCGCGGGAGGAACCTGGACGGTCCTGGTGTCTCTGGCCTGGCTGGCCCAGACGGGCCTGCCCTCGGCGGCGACCGCCCCGCTCCTCTTCGGCACCCTGGCCCTGGGCGCGGCCATTCCCGGTCGCCGGCCGGGCCAGGCCGAGCGATGGCCCCTCGCCTGGCTCGGGATCGGCGCCTCGCTCGCCTGGCTGGCCGGGGGCGCCGCTGTCCTCCTGACTGCCAGTTCACTCGACGCCGGCCTCGACCTGTCCGCCCCCCGCGCCCTGCTCGTGATCGGGCCGGCGCTGTTTTCTCAGATCATCCTGGGGCTGCTCTTCCTCCCGGCCTGGACGCTCCTCGGCGTCCTGCTCGCCTCGCTCGGGACGCGAGGTGCCTTTTCATTCTCCCGCGGTCGGACCGTCACCAGCGCCATCGCCCTGCTCGGCATCGGCGTAAGCCTCCTCGGCTACCGCTACCTCGTCTCTGCTGCGGGCACGCTGCGCCTGGGCCTCGCCGGGATCATGCTGCTGCTGGCCGTCGTCTTGCCGGCAGCCGGCGTCCGGCGCTGGCTGGCTGGCGCCCTGGCGGCCGCGCTGCTGATGGGCCTCGGCTGGCCTTCGCTCGAAGCTCAAGTCCTGCGCCGTCTCACGGTTCATCGCGGTCCGGGCTCGCTGTCGACCTTCCCCGACTCGGCCCGGCGGGCGCTCGATCGCTTTTCCCCCTGGGGCCGGCTCACCCTCCTGGAGGTACCGACAGGCCTGGCCGCTTTTTTCGACGGACAGATCTCGTTCGTGCTGCCACGCGACATGCCTGCCATAGCCGAGGCGCAGGCGCTCTACCTGCGGGCGGACCTGGCGGCAGCGCAGCTCGTGCACGCGGGCGACCGGGTGGCGGTGCTGGGCAGCGGGGGCGGAATGCTGGCGGCGGCGGCGTTGCGCCTGGGCGCGGAGAGGGTCGTCTGGTCGGACCCGCTGTGTCTGGTCGAAACCGCCTTTCTGCAAGGAGACGAGAGCCGGGCCGGGTGGCTCGCGCATCCTCGCCTGGAGGTGAGGTGCGACAACCCACGGAGCTTTTTCGCAGGGCACCGGGGATTCACACTGGTGGCGCTGGCCGCGCCGGTGATCGGCTGGACCGGCCCGCTCGACCTGACCAGCCTGGAGGCCCGCGACCTCACCCGGGAGGGCCTCGACGTCCTGCGGCGCGCGCTTTCGCCCGGCGGCGCCATCCTGGTGCCCCGCTTCTCAGACACCGATCGCTTCGCGACGGTGTTCGAACAGGCGGCATCTTCGCTGAGGCGGTCGGGGCTTTCGGTCCGCGGCTACCTCTGGCCGGCAGGAGCGAGCCACCCGGGCCGCCGACCGTCGGTGCGCAGCGCTCAAGAGATGCTCGTCGCGGCCCAGGACGGTCGAGAGGCCTCCGGGCGCGATTCCCTGGCCACGCTGGATAACGCGTTGCGCCCGACGGGCGTGGAGATCGTCGTTTTCGACGAGGCGATCGGCTCCGGCAACGACGATGCCCGGGCGGCGCGGCTGAGCGTCTGGATTTCCAACCTGGACCAGGAGGCGGCCTGGGCCTGGCTCCTGGGTGCGGCGCTCTGGATGGCCCTCGTCGCCGCGTTCCTCGTCCTCATCAATCACCGGAGGGAATGCCTTCCCGTGCTCGCGAGCGGGGCGCTGCTCGGCGCCGGGGGAGCCTGGCTGGCGATGGCCCTGGGCGGAGAACTGCAACGCCTCCTGGTGTGCCCGCTCGATGCGCCTTATCTTTCCTGGGCCGCCGCTCTCGCCCTCGTCGCCGTTGTATCCTGGATTCCCTGGCCGCGTCGTCCGGGTGGTCCGCCGGCAACGCATGTTCGCTTTGGCACGATGGCCGGCGCCCTCTGGGGAGCGGGGATAGGGTGGGTCGGCGCGCTGGCGATCCACGCCAGCGTGGGCACACATCCGATCGAGATCCCGGCCACCATGGCTCTGATCACCACCGCCGCCTTGGCGATCGCCCGTGGGAGCGAGGCGTCATGACTTTGCGAACGCTCTTACAAGGAACCCGCCTCGGGGACGTGCTCCCCTGGGGCGGCGTGGCTCTGCTGGGCGCCATGCAAGCCCGCGGCGGTTGGCAGGGCCTCGATCTCGCTACGGCCGTGGCGGGTGTCCTGACGGTGCTCGGGCTCGCGCTGTTCGCCTTCCTTTTCAACGATCTCTGCGACCGCAACGAAAACCGGCGCGAGAATCGCCCGGATCGGTCGCTGGCGTCCGGCGCCTTTCCGCTCTGGCTGGGCATCGGCCTGGCCGGGTCTGGCGCGGCGCTCGCGCTCACCGGGCCGCTGGTGCTGGGCAACAGTTTCGTGATGACCTGGAGCCTCGCCTCGCTCGCGCTGGGCGCGGCCTACAGCGCGCCCTGGCCGCGGCTGAAGTGCCGTGCGGGGCTCGCCTCGCTCACCCATGTCATTCAGGGAACGCTGGCCTTCGCGCTGCCGGCCTGGCTCGCGCGCGGCCAGCTCGATCCGGCCGCCGCCGTCGCCGGTGTCTGGTTCGGACTGGTGTTCGCGGCCGGCCACCTGCACCACGAGGTGCTGGACCTCGCCGCGGACCAGGCGGCGGGCACGCGAACCTTAGCGGTGCGCCGGGGCGGACGGACCGCCCTGTGGCTGGGGTTTGCATTGTTCGCATCCGCCGCCATCTGGTCGTCGTGGCTGGCCCTGGCCGGGCGAACGGCGTCGTGGTGGGGATGGACGCAGCTCGGGATGTTCCTCGCCTATGCCATGGGGTTCGCGTATTTCACCCGGGGCCGGCCCGACCCGGCGGGCGTTCGCCGCCTGCGCCAGCTCTACCGAATATCGTACCTCGCGGGAGGAGCGCTGCTTCTCGCCGCATCCTGGCACGGGGGGGCCGGATGAAAACGCCGCGCCATCCCGTCCTCGCCTGGCTCGGCCCGCTGGCCCTCGCCGCGCTCGTGGCCGGCCTGTTTGGCTGGACCGCCGGCGCGCCACCGATGCGCGACGACCTGCTGGTCACCGAGGAGAACCCGCACGCTTCTTCCGCTGGCAACATCCTGCGCTATTTCGTCAACGACCTGGACTGGCTGCCGGCCGGGGAGCGCGAGGTCCCAAGGCCATCGAGCCGGTTCGGGCTGTACCGCCCGCTGCTCGCCGCGAGCTACCATGTCGACGCCGCCTTGTGGGGACAGGACTTCGGCCGGTGGCGGTGGACCAATATCGGCCTGCACCTCGCCGCCACGCTCTTGCTCCTCGGGCTGGCGGGCCGGCTGTTGGCCTCGCGCCGAGCCGCGCTGGCCGCGGCGCTCGTGTTCGCGCTCCACCCGCTCCATGCGGAAGCCGTGTCCTGGCTGCTGGGCGGCCGCGCCGAGCTGCTGGCCGTGGTGTTCGTGCTCGCCTCCTGGTGGGCGTTCGCCGGATGCGAACTTGAGCGGAGGCGCGCTCGCGCGATGCGCGACGTGTTCTCGGCCGGGTCGTTCCTGCTCGCCCTGTGGAGCAAGGAGAACGCGCTGGTTCTCCCGGCCATCCTCTTCCTGCACGGCTGGCTGCTGGAGCGGCAATCCGCCGGCCGCGTTTTGCAGCGGCTCGTCCCGCACCTCGTGATCCTGGCCGCCTACCTCGCGCTGCGCTGGCTCGTCATGGGGCGCTTCGGCCCTCCGGTGGAAGCGCCGGCGCTGGCGCCACTCTCGGGGTTCGAGCGACTGGCGGCGATCCCGTTCCTGCTCGCCTGGTACCTGCGCCTGGCGGCCCTCCCCTTCCCGCTCGCGCCCGCCGAATGCTACCAGGCGCTGCCGGGCTGGTTCTCGCCCGCCATCGGAGTTCTCGCGGGGGCGGTGCTGATCGGGTCGTGCGCCGTGTGCCTGTGGCGCGCCGTGCGCGCGCGCGCGGGCGGCCACGAGATCGTGCCCTGGGTTGCGGCGCTCCTGTTCTTCGTGTGCCTCGGGCCGGTGGCCCACCTGGTGCCACTGCCGGTCCTCGTCGCCGAGCGTTTCCTGTACCTCCCCTCGGTCGCGGTGTGCCTGCTGCTGGGTTGGGCCGGCGAACGGCTGGCGCGGCACCGGAGCTGGCTCCTTCCCGCGGCGGGGATCCCGGTCCTGCTGGCCTTCGCCCTTCAGACCACGGCGGTCAACCTCCGCCTGTCCGATCCCGACCTGGAGTTCGCGGCGGCCGCGCGGTGCCGGCCGGACGATCCGGGGCCGGTGAACAATCTGGGCACCTACCTGCTACGTTCCGGCAAGATCGCCGAGGCGCTGGCCGCCTTCGAGCAGGCCATCGCCATCGACCCGGTCCCCGCCGAGGCCCGCTACAACCGGGCGCTGTCGCTGCAACGCCTGGGTCGCCGGCAGGAGGCCATCGAGGCCTATCGCGCCCTCTTGCGAGACACCCCCGGACACGCCTTGGCCCAGAACAACCTCGGGGTGCTGCTCACCGAGGTCGGGGACATCCAGGCGGCGCGGGAGGCGTTCGAGCGGGCCTACCGGAGCGATCCGGCCCATCCCGCGCCGCTCCTCAACCTGGCGGCGATCCTCCAGGCCGAAGGCCGACGCGAGGAGGCCGAACGCCTCTACCGCACCGCCCTGACCGCCGATCCGCGCGGCACCGAGGCGCGGCTCCAGTTGGGCCGGTTGCTCGAGGCATCGGGCCGGCGTCCCGAGGCGGAGACGCTCTACCGCGAGATCCTGGCGCTGGTGCCGGGCCACGCCATGGCGCTCAACAACCTCGCCAACTTGCAGAAGGACCGGGGCGAGATCGCCGCGGCCGAGGAGAACTACCGGGCCGCCATCGCCGCCGACCCGCGCTGCGCCCCGGCCCATTACAACCTGGCCACCTCGCTGCTCTCCCGCGGCGACGCCGAAGGCGCCACCCGCCACTACCGGATCGCGCTGGACATCGCCCCCGACGACGTGTCGGCCTGGCTCGGGCTCGGCTACAGCGAGCTTGCGCGCGGCCGCGTCCAGGAGGCGAACGAGGCCGCGGCGAGGGCCGCCGCGCTGGCGCCCGAGGCTCCTCGCCTCGGCCGCCTGCGCTCCGCCATCCAGGCATCCTCCGCGCCGTGAGCGGATCCCCAGGGGACCGCCAGGGCATTCGCCCCGGCGCCTACGGCATGGCCCGGCCCTGGATGATGCGCACGATGAGTTCGCGCGGGTAGCCGGGCGGGTAGGTGCTGTCGGTGAGGAACAGGAGCGCGTTGTAGAAGATCTCCTGTACCTGCTGGCTCGAGGCGTTGGGGCTGCGCAGCCAGCCGGCCGATACGATGGCCGGCACGTCGAAGACGGTGGGGCTGGCCAGGCTGGGGTTGATGCCCACCCGCGCCGCGACCATGGCCACCATGCCCAGGTCCCAGGCCGAGCCGTTCACCTGCGCGCCGCCGGTGATGGCGCCCAGGAAGGTGCCGGCCACCGCGGTGAAGTAGGTCACGCCCAGGGTGGTCGGCAGGTTGGCCGAGTTGCCCTGGCCAGTGAGGTTGCCGAGCCACAGGTTGCACTCGGTCTCGGAGGCGTTGGCGAAGGCGTAGGTGGTCTGCCAGAAGCTCTGGTAGGTGTTGTTCTGGCTGAGGCGGATGGCCGGGTTGAGGTGGCGCGACTGGGTGTTCGTCTCGTCGGCGCCGCGCACGATGAGCGAGTTGACCCCGTTGTTGTTGCCCAAGCCCATGTCGGTGAAGGTCCCGGGCTGCATCCGCGGCACCGTGGCCACCACGGTGTTGCCGTCCAGGAGGCTGTTCGAGCTCAGGCCGTCCACCGTGCCGATCAGCACCGCCGAGCGGATCACGCTCGACAGGTGGCGCACGGTGGCCACGCCGGTGGTGGAGTGCGGGCCGGCCACGATGGACACCGCGTTGGAGGGCGTGACCTTGTCCGGGTTGAAGGCCGAGAGCGCGATGGTGTGCCCGGCCAGCGAGAGCGGGTTGCCGCACACGTCGAGGCCGAGGAGTTTCACGTTGGCCTCGCTGCCGTCGAGGGTGCCGGTGTCGGCGTAGATGAAGACGGGCTTCGAGGCCAGCCGCCAGAAGTTGGCCGGGGCCACCACCGTGCTGGGCAGGTTGCCGAAGTTGGCGGCGCTGCCGTCGGCGGTGCCGTGCTGGTTCTTGCAGATGGTGGTGGTACCGTCGTTGACGGCGACGCTAGCCGCGCCGGGCAGGCCCTCCGGGATGGGCACGGTGATGGATGTGGTGGACTGCGCGCTCGGGGTCACCGGCACGCCACCGATCCAGACGGTGTTGCCGCTGGCGGCGAAGCCCGTCCCGGTGATGGTGAGCGTGCCACCGGCGCTGAGCGGAGCCGAGGGGACACCGTGGGTCGTCCCGGTGCTGGCGGAGAGCCCGGTGATGGTCAGGGTGTAGCTATTGAAGTCCGCCAGGTAGGTCGGTGCCTGGGAGTCGTTGGACCACTTGGTCTGGATCAGCGGGCCGAAGGCCGGGTTGGTGGGCGGCGCCGCCAGGGTGCTGGTCGGAACGGTGATGGTGCTGGCGAGCTGGATGGCGGAGCCGGCGAAGAAGTGCACCGTCTGGGCGTTGGCGCTGGCGCTCACCACCACCAGCCCGGTGTCGGCGGCCGGCGTCTGCAAGCGTACCCGCGCCTGGCCGTTCGCGTCGGTCGGGACCTGGAGACTGCTCGCCGGGTTGCCGAGGTCGTCGATGAGCACGCCCAGGGTGTTGTTGCAGTCCTTGAGGATGTTCATGGGGCAGATTCGGTCCGAGGAGGAGTCCTGGCAGGCGTACTGGGTCTGGGCGTCACCGAAGCACACCGTGCCGAGCCCGGCCACACTGAAGGTGACCAGTTGGCCGGGGATGGGGTTGCCCGCGCCGTCGTTGAGCTGCACCCGGAGCGGGTTGGGCAGGATGGTGGAATGCGGCCCGAACTGGGCGTTGCCCGAGATGCGCCGCAGGCCCGGCTGGGTGCTGAACGGGATGACCTCGGCGGCCACGATGGGGTTGGCGTACCCTGCGCAGCCCTCGTCGATGCAGCCATCGCAGTCGTTGTCGATGGTGTCGCAGCGCGTCTCGACGTACTGGAAGTCGGGGTGGGCGGATGGGTTGGGGTTCGGGGTATGGGTGCAGGTCCCGTCGCCGTTGCAGCTATCGTCGGTGCAGGGCATGTGATCGTCGCAGGAATAGGCCGTGCCGGTACAGGTGCCCGACTGGCAGGTGTCTGGATAGGTGCACGGTTGCCCGTCATTGCACGGGGTACCATTGGGTCTGTTCGGGTTGCTGCACGTCCCCGTGGCCGGGTTACACGTCCCCGCGTCGTGGCACTGATCGAGCGGCGTGCAGACGACCGGGTTCGCGCCGGTACACGTCCCCGACTGGCAGGTGTCGGTCTGCGTACACAGGTTCCCATCATTGCACGGCGTGCCGTTGGGCTTCTCCGGGTTGCTGCAGGTCCCCGTGGCCGGGTTGCACGTCCCCGCGTTGTGGCACTGATCGAGCGGCGTGCAGACGACCGGGTTCGCGCCGGTACACGTCCCCGACTGGCAAGTGTCCGTCTGCGTGCACAGGTTGCCATCGTTACAGCTCGTGCCGTTGGGTTTCTCCGGGTTGCTGCAGGTCCCCGTAGCCGGGTTGCACGTCCCCGCGTCGTGGCACTGATCGAGCGGCGTGCACACCACCGGGTTGGCGCCGGTGCAACTCCCGCTCTGGCAGGTGTCGGTCTGCGTGCACAGGTTGCCGTCGTTGCAGCTCGTCCCATCAGGCTTGGTGGGGTTGCTGCACTGCCCCGTCGCCGGGTTGCACGTGCCGGCGTTGTGACATTGATCGAGCGGTGTGCACACCACCGGGTTGGCGCCGACACACACGCCGCTCTGGCAGGTGTCGCTCTGCGTGCACAGGTTCCCGTCGTTGCACGGGGTCCCGTTCGTCACGTTGGCGTACTGACACACGCCGCCTACGCAGTTGTCGTTGGTGCAGGCGTTGTTGTCGTTACAGTCGGAGGGGCTCTGGCACTGCATGCACCCCGTGTCGGTCATGTCGGTGAAGGTGTCGCAGTCGTTGTCCAGGAGGTCCGCGCACTTGGGGTTTCCGTACGGTCCCTCGACCACACCAGGATTTACCAAGGGCCGCGTATCATCGCAGTCGGTCCCGTTGGGACAGGCCAAGTCGAAGTAACCGTCAGCGTCGCTATCCTTGTTGGTGGCGCCGGCGGTGCACGTTCCACTCTGGCACGTATCCAGGGTGGAGCACGGGTTGCCATCATTGCACGGTGTTCCGTTTGGCTTGTTCGGATTGCTGCACGTCCCCGTGGCCGGGTTGCACGTCCCCGCGTCGTGGCACTGATCCAGCGGCGTGCACACCACCGGGTTGGCGCCCGTACAGCTTCCGCTCTGGCAGGTGTCCGCCTGCGTGCACAGGTTGCCGTCGTTGCAGCTCGTGCCGTTGGGTTTCTCCGGGTTGCTGCACCCCCCCGTGGCCGGGTTGCACGTCCCCGCGTCGTGGCACTGATCCAGCGGCACGCACACCACCGGGTTTGCACCGGTGCACGTCCCCGACTGGCAGGTATCGGCCTGCGTACACAGGTTCCCGTCGTTGCACGAAGTTCCGTTGGCCACCGGGGTGTGGGTGCACACCCCGCCTTGACACAGGTCGGTGGTGCATGGGTTGCCGTCGGCGCAATCGCCGTGCGAGAAGCACTGCATGCACCCGGTGTCGGTCATGTCGGTCTGGTTGTCGCAGTCGTTATCCAGGGTGTCGGAGCAACTCGGGCTCCCGAAGGGGCCCTCGACCGCTCCCGGGTTGACCGAGGCGCGCGTATCGTCGCAGTCGGTGCCTCCCGGGCATTGATTGTCGAAGTAGCCGTCGGAGTCGGCGTCGCGATCGGTGGCGCCGGCGGTGCAAACCCCCGCCTGACAGGTGTCGCTGGAAGAACAGATGTTGCCATCGTTGCAGGAGGCGCCGTCCGGCTGGTTGGGGTTGCTACATACCCCGGTGGCAGGATTGCAGGTCCCGACCCGGTGGCATTGATCGAGGGGCGAGCAGGTCACGGGGTTCGCCCCCACGCAGCTTCCGCTCTGACAGGTGTCGGTCTGGGTGCAGGCATTCCCGTCGCTGCAGGCGCTCCCGTCCGGCTTGACCGGGTTGGAGCAGGTCCCGCTGGCCGGGTTGCAGCTGCCCGCCAGGTGGCAGTCGTCGAGCGGCGTGCACACCACCGGGTTGCTGCCGCTGCAAGACCCCCCCTGGCAGGTGTCGGTCTGCGTGCAGGCGTTGCCGTCGTTGCAAGGTGTTCCGTCGGGCCGGTTGGGGTTGCTGCACACACCCGTGGCCGGGTTGCAGGTCCCGGCCGCATGACACTGGTCCAGCGGCGTGCAGGTCACCGGGTTCGAGCCAACGCAGCTTCCACCCTGACAGGTATCGGTCCGGGTGCAGGCGTTCGCGTCGTCGCACGCGGTCCCGTCGGGCTTGACTGGATCCGAGCAAGTCCCCGTGGCCGGATTGCAGGTCCCGGCGTAGTGGCACTGATCGATCGGTGTGCAGGTCACCGGGTTCGATCCCTGGCAGACACCGTTCTGGCACGAGTCGGTGCGGGTGCAGGCGTTACCGTCGCTGCAGCCGGTCCCGTTCGGAAGCGCCGTGTTCTGGCAGGCTCCGGCCAGGCAGCGGTCGCTGGTACAGGGGTTGTTGTCGTCGCAGTCCGTGTCTCCGATGCAATCCCGGCAGTTGGGATCGTTGAGATCGGCAAACCCGTTGCAATTGTTGTCTTTCGAATCGAAGCAGGTGGCATCGCCCACCGGCCCTTCCGGCATGCCGGGGTGGACCATGGCATCGTTGTCGGCGCAATCGTCTCCTCCGGGGCACGCGCGATCGAAATGCCCGTCCCGATCGGCGTCGAGGTTGGTCGCGCCAGCCAGGCAGGCCCCCGCCTGGCAGGTATCCAGGCTGGAGCAGGGGTTGCCGTCGTTACACGCGGTGCCGTCCGACTGGAGTGGATTGCTGCACGTCCCGGTAGCCGGGTTGCATACACCGGCCTGGTGACAATCGTCCAGCGGCAAACACGCCACCGGATCGGTGCCGTTACATGCGCCAGCCAAGCACGTATCCGTCTGCGTGCAGGCGTTCCCGTCGTCGCAAGCGGCACCGTCCGGGCTCATCGGGTTGCTGCAACTACCGGTCGCCGGGTCGCAGGTTCCTGGGAGGTGGCACGAATCGAGCGGCGCGCAGTCCACCGGCTGGGTTCCCTGACAGATTCCACCCGTGCACACCTGGACCCGATAGCAGCGGTTGTCGAGATCGCAGGGCGTCCCGTCCGGTTTGATGGGCTGGCTGCACTGGCCGGTGGCGGGATCGCAGACGCCTGCGTTATGACACTGCGACAGGGGATTGCACACGACCGGATTGGCGCCGGTGCAGGCGCCGCTCTGGCAAGTGTCGCTTCGAGTGCAGGCGTCACCGTCGTTGCAGCCCACACCGTTCGGCCGGGCGGGGTTGTCGCACACTCCGGTCGCAGGATTGCAGGTGCCGGGATCGTGGCACTGATCGAGCGCGTTGCACACGATCGGATTCGAGCCCATGCAGCGGCCCCGCTGGCAGGAATCCATCTCTGTGCAGCGGTTGCGGTCGTCGCAGGCGATGCCGTCGGGGCGCACCGGATTCGTACACTGGCCGGTGACCGAGTCGCACTGGCCCGCCTGGTGGCACTGGTCGAGCGGCAGACACACGACCGGCTCTTGCCCCACGCAGGTTCCCTGCTCGCAGGTGTCGCTCAGGGTGCAGGCGTCCCCATCATCGCACGGGTCGGCGTTGGGCAGGCTGAAACACCCGTTCACCGGGTCGCAGTTGTCGCTGGTGCACCCGTTCCGATCGTCGCAATCCAACCTCGAACCGGGAACGCAGGCGGAGCCGACACAGGTCTCCACTCCGTTGCACACGTCCAGATCGTCGCAGTCCTCGTTTTCGGAGCAGGGCCGGCAGGTCGGATCGTCCCCGTCCGTCAAGCCGTCGCAGTCGTTGTCCAGGCCATCTGCGCAGGCGCCGGCCCCGGCAGGGCCCTCGAACACGCCGGGATTGATGGCGCTGCTGCCGTCGTCGCAGTCACTGTATCCGCACGCCATGGTGGGGTAGCCGTCCCCGTCTTCATCCAGGGGCAGGCCCTGACAGCGGCCGTTGCGGCAGGTGTCCTGCATGGTGCACGGGTTGGCGTCGTCGCAGGGCCGCTGGTTGGCCAGGTACATGCAGCGGCCCGTGCCGGGGTCGCAGGCATCATCGGTGCAGGCGTTGCCGTCGTCGCAGGAGGTCACGGTACCGCCGGTGCAGGAGCCGTTGCGACAGACGTCGCCGCTGGTGCAGGCATCGAAGTCGTCACAGGGGTTCTGGTTGGGCGTGTGTTCGCAGCCCGTGGCGGGGTCGCAGGCGTCGTCGGTGCAATCGTTGCCATCGTGGCAGTCCAGAGCCTGGCTCCCGGGCTGGCAGGCGCCCAGGACACAGGTATCGCCCAGGGTGCAGGCGTTGCCGTCTTCACAAGCACCGTCCTGCGGTTCGTGAACGCACCCCGTCGCCGGCGCGCAACTATCACGAGTGCACGTTTCTCGGTCGTCGCAATCGATGGGGATGCCCCCGCGACAAACACCGTCCAGGCAACTATCGGCCCGGGTACAGCGGTTTCCATCGTCGCAGGAACGGGTGTTATTGAGGTGGCGGCACTGGCCGGTCGCCGGGTCGCAGCGATCGTCGGTGCACGGGTTGATGTCGTCGCACGCCACGGCGATACCCGGTTGGCATACCTGGTTGAGGCAGGATTCCAGTCCGTTGCAGGCGTCGCGGTCGTCGCAGTCGCCGTCGCTCGCGCAGGGGTTGCAGCCCGCCTCCTGGCCGTCGGTCAGACCGTCGCAGTCGTTGTCGATTCCGTCCACGCAGGTGCCCGCCACGCCCCCGATCTCGGGCGAACCGGGGTGAACGGCGGGGTTCCCATCGTCGCAGTCTCCGCCTCCGCAGGCTTCCGGGGAAAACCCGTCCTGGTCGATGTCCAGCTCCTGGCTGCGGCACACGCCCTCGAGACAAACGTGGCCCACGGTGCAGGGATCGCTGTCCTCGCAGGAGGCGGTGGCCTCCGGCTCCTCGTCGGTGGACCCATCGCAATCGTTGTCGAAGAAGTCGCACACCTCGACAGCGCCCGGGTAGGCCCGATCATTTTGATCGTCGCAGTCGTCACCCCCACAGCTCGTGTCCGCGTGGCCGTCACCATCCGCGTCGACGCAGCCTACGCGGCACTCGCCGCCGATGCAGCTCTGACCGGAATCACAGGCGTGGCCGCAGCTTCCACAGTGGGCAGGGTCGGTGGCGAGATCCGCGCATACGAACCCGCACAGCGTCTGGCCCGTCGAGCAACTGGGAACGAACGCCACCGTGCGCGAAAGCGACACGCAGGCGCCCCCCTCGAACCGCTCGCAAATCCTGGCGCCCCCCACCTCGGCGAAGAGCTGCGCTTCCCCCGGCGTGGCCGAGCCCACGAACCCCACCGCCTTGCCGTCCGAATCCGTGGGAGCGCCGGGCTGCTCGAACACGTCGATCGTTTGACCTCCTGCGTTGCGCCCGGAGATCAAGAGGACCTGGAACCCCTGACGCGGCTCGCCGGAACCAGCGCCCAGGAGCCGCACCGTGACCATGATCGAGGGCGCGCCGTCGGCGGTTGCGCTGGCGGGCTCGACGGTCATCTCCCCGATCAGATCCGAACGAATGCTTCCGGAGCAGTCACAGCCGACCGCCCAGAAAATGATCAGGATGGTCGCCGCCGCTCCCAAAATTCGCAAGGAGAATTCCATGGTTTTTTGCGCTGCTCTCATGGCACATCCTCCGCTGGGACGTTCTCGAACAGCAACCTCCCGAACAGGTAAAGAATAGCACATGCGCGGAGAACACCGCCACCTCGCGAATGCCCCCCCGAGCGGAGCACCCGTCCCCGACGCTGATTGAATTTTGAAAAACAGACCCTATGCGCCGTAATCGATGATGACCACGCTGGACGCCGGATCCTCATCCTTCGCCGGTCCCTCGGCTTCAGGCGGGGTGTCTTCCATGGGAAGTTCGGCCACCGGGCGGTCCTGGTCTCGACGCCGGCGCTCTTCTTCTCGCCGCTTGAGTTCTTCGATGATGAACGCGTCCAGCATCTGGTACCTCTATCCACCGGTTCACCCTACCGGCCCATACCATTATTGACGCAAGAAATATACCATTGGTTTGGACGACTGAATACTTGGAGAAAATATCATGGATATCAAAATGTTATAGTGTCGGAACGGATCATCACGACTCGTGGGACCATTTCGTAGGGTGTACAAAAATGACATAAATTGTCACCGACTATGCAGAAACTTGCGTCTCGGTGCGGCAATCAAGCCGGGCGGGGCCGGTAGATCATGGTCAGGGTTCGGCTCTGGCCTGGGCCATGGTGGCAGATCCGGTGCCGAACACTCGAGTCGTAGTAGATGGAATCCCCTGGTCCCAAGATAAAGACCTGATCTTCGATCTGGACCTGGATCTTCCCTTCCAGGACGTACAGGAATTCCTCCCCCGGGTGAGAAGTATACTGCTCGATCTCGATGGGCTTGCCCGAGGCGTCGGAGGGGGCCTTCATGGTGATGAGGAACGGCTCCATCACCCGCTCGCGCTTCTCGGAACCCAGGCTGTAGTACTGCTGGCCGAAGTCCACCCCCGACTTGGAGGCGAAACGCGTCGAGGATTTTCCGTCAGCGGCGCGCACCAGCGAGTACATCTTGCGGGGGCCCTCGTCGAAGAAGTGCCCCAGCCTCACCCCCAACCCATCGCAGATGCGCATGAGGATCCCGAGCGCCGGGGAGATCATGTCTTTTTCGATCCGCAATAGCTCCTCGGTCTCGATCCCCGCCCGCTTTGCGAGCTGCTCCGGGGTCAGGCATGCCCCCTCTCGCAACACGCGGATCTTCTCGCCGATGGGCAGCGTCACTTCTCGGTCTTCGGTCGACATGCTCCTCCCCCTTTCGGACGCAGGTCAGCTCGCGATGAGGCCTTCGGCTCGCCGCTTGAACGCCTCCAGCATCGCGGGCAGCGAGCTGGCCGCGAGGCGGGTAGTGATGGCGCTGGGGACCAGGAACCCCAGTTTGAGCTCCAGGCTATAGGTGGCGCGGGTCTTGCCCGGCGCGATCTCCTCCAGGCTCCAGGAGCCGGTGTTGATCGACATCATCTGCCCCTTTACCAGGGTCCAGCTCACCTTGCTGGGGCGTTCCTCCACCATGCGGACGGTGTAGCTCACGCGCGTGCCCATGACCTCCACTTCCTGGGTGACGATCTTGGCGTTCCCCTCTTCCCGGTCCACGGTGACCTTGCGCAACCCCACCTCGGTCAAGAACTCCGGGTACGCCGGGTAGTTGGTGATGACGTCGAAGAACTTGTCGCGGGCGACGTTCACCTCGATGGATTTCTGTGCCTGGGCCATGGCTCGCTCCTTATTTGGACGGACAGCATTGTACATCGGTTTGTTGGGCCGCTTCAACCGCGAGGGGGGCCTCGAACACCGCGCGGGCGTGATACGAGCTCCGCACCCGCGGCCCGGCGATCACGCGCATCGAGAGCGCCTCGCCCGCCTGGCGGAAAGCGGCGAAGGAAGCCTCCTCCACCCGCCGCGCCACCGGAAGACATTCGCGCCGGGGACGAAGGTACTGGCCGATGGTGACCACCCGGCAACCCCGCCGCGAAAGCTCCGCCAAGAACTCGCACACCTCCGTGTCGCTCTCGCCCAACCCCACCATCAACCCGGACTTGCACAGCAGCCCGGCGCCGGCCGCCCGTTCCAGCAAGCGCAACGAGCGCTCGACGTCGGCTCCGGGACGCACCCCGGGATACAGGCGCGGCACGGTCTCCACGTTGTGGTTGAACACCTCCGGCCGGGCCGCGAACACCATCCGGCCGGCCTCCTCGTTACCGCAGAAATCCGGCACCAGGACCTCGATCCGCGCCTGCGGCAAGGTGCGCCGAACCGCCTCGATGCACGCGACAAAGTGCGTGGCGCCTCCGTCCGGCAGATCGTCCCGGGTCACCGAGGTGATGACCACATGCCGCATGCCGAGCACCGCCGCCGTCCGGGCCAACCGCTCCGGCTCCTGCGGATCGGGCGGCCGCGGAGGTCTCGCCACACCTCCGATGGCACAGAACCGGCAGCGCCGCGTGCAGGCGTCGCCCAGGATGAGGAATGTCGCCGTTCTGTCGCGAAAACACTCGCTCATGTTGGGGCAGCGAGCCTCTTCGCACACCGTGTGGAGCTCGGCGGCCCGAAGCCGCGCCTTGACCTGATGGCGATCCGACAGCCGCCCCAGGCGAACCTTCTCGGCCATGTCAGCTCTCGCTCTCCCCTCCCCGTACTCGCGCCCCGCAGCTGCGGCACACCGGCCCCGTCGAGGGCATGCCGCACTCCGGGCAGAGCACCCGGCGCTCTTCCTCTTCGCCGCTTGTGGCCGGCGCCGGACGGTACACCGGGATCTGGTTGCCGCACTGCTCGCAGATGCGGCCGACCTGCTGCACGTGACCGCAGTAACGGCAGGTGAGCGGAGCCGGAGCGGGCGCCGGCGCCGCCGCGGGAGCCGCCGCCGGGCGGTACACCGGGATGACGTTCCCGCAAGAATCGCAGAAGCGTCCCTGAGCCTGCTCGTGACCGCAGAAGACGCAGCGCAGCGGCCCCCCGCCTTCGCCTTGCGCGAGCGGAGTCGCGGGCACGATGGGGATCAATTTGCCGCAGTTCTCGCAGGTCCGGCTACCGCTCTGGCTGTGTCCGCAGGCCGGGCAGGTCAGCGCGGCGGGGCCCTCGGGCACGAGCGGGATCACCTGGCCGCAGGCCTCGCAGGTGCGCCCGCCCGCCTGGGTGTTCCCGCAGGCGGGGCAGCGGACCGGCCCGACCGGGGACGGGCCGCCAACGTTGGAAAGGCGGATGCGGGTGAGCTGCATGCCGCAGGCCTCGCACGCGACTCCCGACTCCTGTTCGTGTCCGCAGTATTCGCAGCGCATGCGACCTCCCGCAGGGCGCGCTAGCCCACCTCGGCCAGCGCGATCTTGCGTCCGAAGCGGTTCTCCAGCGAGCGGCGCAACTCCCGGTGCTCGGGCCGCTCCAGCGTCGGATCGCGTTCCACCAGCGAAAACGCCTCCCGACGCGCCAGCTCCAGCACCTCCGTGTCTCGTACCAGATTGGCGAACAAGAAGGAAGGCAGCCCGGACTGGCGCGTACCCAAGAATTCCCCGGGGCCGCGCAGCGCCAGGTCGGCCTCGGCGATGCGAAAGCCGTCCTGGGTGGACTCCATCACCTTGAGCCGGCTGCGGGCCTCGGGCGAGGCGAGGTGGTGCGCCACCAGGTAGCACACCGCGCCGCGCTCTCCCCGGCCCACCCGTCCCCGCAGCTGGTGCAGCTGGCTCAGGCCGAAGTGCTCGGCGTGCTCGATGACCATCAACGAGGCGTTGGGCACGTCCACGCCCACCTCGATTACCGTGGTGGACACCAGCACCTGGATCTCGTTCGCGGCGAAGGCGGCCATGATGCCGTCTTTTTCTGCCGGCGGCATGCGGCCGTGGACCAGCCCCACCCGCAGGCCGGCGAAAACGCCGTCCTGAAGCCGCCGGAACATGTCCGCCGCGGACCGCATGGCCACCTTGTCTGACTCGTCGACCAACGGGTACACCAGGTAGGCCTGGCCCCCGCTCTCCGCCTCCCGCCGCACGTGGCGGTAGGCGCGCTCCACCTCCGACCCCCGTAGCACCACGGTGCGCACCGGGGTCCGGCCGGGCGGAAGCTCGGAGAGCAGGGAGATGTCCAGGTCGCCGTACACCGTCATGGCCAGGGTGCGGGGGATGGGCGTGGCGGTCATCACCAGCACGTCCGGCAGGCGCCCCTTCTGGCGCAGGCCGGCTCGCTGCAGCACCCCGAAGCGGTGCTGCTCATCGATGATGCACAGGCCGAGGTCGGCGAAGGCCACCCCCTCCTCGATCAGCGCCTGGGTGCCGAGCACCAGGCGGGCCTGGCCGCTTTTGATCTGCGAGAGCACCCGGGCGCGCTCGGCCCCCGTCACCGCGGAGGTGAGCAGGACGGTGGAGAGCTTCTCGGAGCTTTTCATGAGCAGCCCCGCCAGGCGCCGCCGGTGCTGCTCGGCCAGGATCTCCGTCGGCGCCATGAAGGCGGTCTGGGCGCCGTTGCGCGCGGCCACCACCGCGGCCAGCACGGCCACGGCGGTCTTGCCCGAGCCCACGTCCCCCTGCAACAGCCGGTTCATGGGGCGGGGCGAGGCCATGTCACGCAGGATGTCGGACAGCACCTGCCGCTGCCCGCCGGTCAGCGAGAAGCCGAACAGCTCGCGCGCCAGGGAATCGAGATCCGCGGGGACCGGGAAGGCGCGCCCCGGCTCCTGTTTGAGCCGCCGGGCGCGCAGGGCCAGGCCCAACTCGAGCAGGAAGAACTCCTCGAACACCACCCGCCGCTGGGCCGGGGTGCGGATCTCGGCCAGCGCCGCCGGATCGAGGCAGGCGGGGGGAAAGTGGACCTCGCTCAGGGCCTGGGCGATGGGGGGAAAGCCGAGCCGGTGGCGCAGCTCGGCTGGCAAGATCTCGCGCGCCTCGGTGGCGTAGCGCTCCACCACCCGGCGCTGGATCTTGCGCAAAGCCTTGGGGAAGATGCCCTCGATATCGGGGTAGATGGGCACGATGGCGGCAAAGTCGGCGCCGGGGGGAGCGTCCGCGTTCTCGATCTTCTCGATCTCCGGGTGGGTCATCTGCAAGCGACCCTGGTAGACGCCCACCGCGCCGGCCAGCCGCACCCGGTCGCCACGATGGTATCGCTTCTTGAAGGAGTCGGCGTTGAAGTTGAACCAGCGCACCGACAGCATCCCCGAGCCGTCCGATACCAACAGCTCGAGCACGTTCCGTCGCGGCCCGGTACGCTTCACCGCCAGATCGACCACCTGCGCGGCGACGGTGGCAATCTGCCTCGGGCGCAGATCGCGGATACGGCATACCGTGCGCCGGTCCTCGTAGCGGCGCGGGATGAGGAACAAGGCATCCCCCACGCTGCGAATGTCGCGCGATGCGAAACGCTCCGCCAGCCGCGGCCCCACGCCCTTGATGAACTGGATGGGTGTGGCCAGCCCGTCGCGGCTTCCTCCGGGGATCTCCTTAACGGGAGTGGCGATTGATGAGCTCCAACAGAGCCTGGGCGCGCGCCGTGTCGTTGGAGAGCGCCAGCGCGTTGTACTCCGCGGTGGCCTTGGCCACCATCCCCAGGAAGAGATAGGACTGTCCCAGATAGAAGTGGGCCTCGTTGTCCTGGTAGTTCGTCTGGACCACCTTCTCCAGCACCTCAACCGCCTGCTTGTACTTCTTGCGTTGCAGGTACATGCGCCCCAGCAGCACGCGGCAGGGCAGGCAATCCGGGTTGACCTTGAGGGCCTTCTCCAGCGAGCGGCCCGCCTCCGCCTCCTGCTTGCGCTCGAACTGCATGCGGGCCAGGTTGAGGTACCCCTCGAGCAGGTTGGGGTCCATGGCCACCCCGCGCTGGTAGGAGTCGTAGGCCCGGTCCGGCAGCAGGCTGGCCTCGTAGATCTGTCCCAGGCGGATGTAGGCCATCCCCAGCTTGCGATCGACCTGGAGCGCGTTCTGCAAGGCCTGGATGGCGCGGTCGGGCTTCTTGAGGAGCATCAACGCCTCGCCCAGGTAGTACTGGGCCCAAGCGTTGCGCCGGTTCTTCTGCACCGCGCGCTCCAGCGCGGCGGCGGCGCGCGAGTGCTCCCCGGCCGCCAGGTAGGTGCGCCCCACCTGCACCAGCGCCTCGACGTTCTCCGGGTCGGACGCCAGCGCCAGCGAGTAGGCCTGCATGGCCTCCTTGAGATCGTTGCGCGAGAAGTACACGTCCCCCCGGCGCAGGTGGGCCTCGGCGTGCCGGGGCTCGCGGCGGATGGCCTGGTCGTAGAACTGCACCGCCTCGTCCAGCCGGCCCTCGGCGCGGGCGATCTGCCCCTTGATGAAGAACGGCTCGGCGCGCTTGTTGTCCAGGGCGATGGCCCGGTCCAGCGCCTGGATGGCGGTGGCCGGGATGTTCTTGGCCAGGTAGGCCTTCGCCAATCCCAGGTAGGCCAAGGCCGAGGTCGGCACCTTGGCCACCGCCTGCTCGAAGGCCGCCACCGCGGCGTCCGGCCGGTTGAGCTTGAGGTTGAGGTTACCGGCGCGCAGCAACGCCTCGCAGGTTTCTTTTTCGTGGCCGTCCGCCTCCACCCAGGCCTGCATGGCCTCCTCGGGTTTGTTCTCGGCGGCCAGTTGATCGCCGCGGCGCAGCAGCTCCGGCACCGGCGAGCACGCAACCAGCGCAAGCCCGAGCACGGCGCAAAGGAGCACCGGCCGCGACGAAGCCACGAGGGTTGGCATCCCACGAATCATCCGAACCGGATCTCCATGACCTGGTACTCCCGCTCGCCGGACGGGGTCTGGACGGTGAAGACCTCCCCCACCTGCTTGCCGATCAACGCGGCACCGAGGGGGGATTTCACCGAGATCTTCCGCGCCGCCAGGTTGGATTCGTCCTGGCCCACCAGCTGGTAGGCGACCGTGCGCTCGTTCTCCAGGTCGCGGATCACCGCGGTGGCACCGAACACCACCCGATCCCCTTTTACGTCCTCAGGACGGATGATCTGCGCCCGCGCCAACCGATCCTCGATCTCGCGCATGCGTTGATCCAGCTGCTGCTGGCGCTCCTTGGCGGCGTCGTATTCGGCGTTCTCGGAGAGGTCTCCGTGCCCGCGCGCTTCCTCGATGGCGGCGATGATGGCCGGTCGCTCCACGGCCTTGATGTGTTTGAGTTCCTCTTGCAGCTTGCGAAAGCCATCCTGGGTCATGGGGATACGCTCCGCCATCCGAGTCTCCTGACTGGGCGCATACACGCGCCTGGTTGAGAGATGGTATCCGTTGCAGCGGGTCAGATCAAGCCCCAAGACGGCGGCGGGACGATCGAGGCGGCGGCCGCGCCGGAAGCGGTCGGGAGCATTTTCCCTGCAAGAAATGCTTGCATTCCTCTCTGAAGTTGTGCCACACTGCCCCCAACGCTGCGGCGTTGGGTTGGTAGACCCGGGGTTCTTGCCCCATAACCAAAGAGAGGGAATATGTCTCCGAAGAAAGTGAAGAAGGCGAAGGCGAAGGCCAAGGCGGCCCCGAAGAAGAAGACCGCTCGCAAGCCGAACGAGAAGTTCATGCGCCCGGTCACCCCGGACGCCACCCTGGCCGCAGTGGTGGGCGGCAAGCCCCTGCCCCGCACCGAGCTCACCAAGAAGCTGTGGGCCTACATCCGCAACAACAAGCTGCAGGACAAGGTCAACAAGCGCAACATCAACGCCGACGACAAGCTGCGCGCGGTGTTCGGCGGCAAGTCCGTCGTCAACATGTTCGAGATGACCAAGCTGGTCAACCGGCACGTGTCCTAGGCCGGGTTCGAATTCGGCTAAAACGCCCGGGACCGATCCCGGGCGTTTTTTTTGGAGGTGCCCATGTTTCGCGCGCTGGCATGTTGCTCTCTGCTTCTCGCGCCCATGGCGTTCGGTGGCTGCGGCACCGGCGGCAAGGCGCTGGGCGCCGCGGCCAACGTGGGCCTGGGCGCGGCGGTGGCCGGGGCGCGCCGCGCCGCGGGGGCCTGCTACACACCGTGCGATCCCAACTCCACCTGCAACCCGACCACCGGGCTGTGCGAGCCCAACATGGCCTGCGGTGGCCGCTGCCGCGAGGGTGAGTTCTGCGACACCTCACAGAGCGTGGCCCGCTGTCTACCGGTCGCCGAGGTTCTGCGGGTGCAGCAGAGCCAGAGCCTGCCGCCCCCGCCGGTCCTGATCGCTCCGCCGCCGCCGGTCAGCAATCCCTACCCCGACGGCACCCAGGAACCCCCGGGGCCCTGATTGTCTCCAGAGAAACGGTATGACGAGGGGTGAGTGATCCATCTTCCATTTCTTCGATTGGGAATTTTATTCTTTCGCTGCCGGCCTGCTCTGATGAAACACCCGAAAAATCCTTGAAGCTCTGATGGGCCACACGAAAAACCAGATGAAAATCGTGCGAGACAACATGAGCGCTCGCGAGAAGATGGCCGCTGGGCAAGACGATGTAACGCTGGCAACTCAGGTGCCGGGGTCGGGGGGCACCGGGACCGGGGCCGCCTGCCAGATGTCGCGGGCGTACTCGGCGATGGCCCGGTCGGAGGAGAAGAACGCCGAGCGGGCCACGTTGAGGATGGCGCGGCGGGTCCAGCCGGACGGGTCGCGGTAGGCCTCGGCCACCCGCTCCTGGCAGTCGAGGTAGGAAGCGAAGTCGGCCAGCACCAGGAAGGGATCGGAGAAGAGCAGCGTATCCAAGAGCGGCGCGAACAGCAGCCGGTCGCCACGCGAGAAGGCGCCCGAGCCCAGCGCCTCCAGCACCCCGGCCAGCTCCGGGTTCTCCTCCACCACCTGGCGCGGGCGGTAGCCCGAGGACTTCCGCCGGGCCACCTCGGAGGCGGTGAGCCCGAAGAGGAAGAAGTTGTCCGCCCCCACCCGCTCGCGGATCTCCACGTTGGCCCCGTCCAGGGTGCCGATGGTGAGCGCCCCGTTGAGGGCGAACTTCATGTTGCCGGTGCCCGAGGCCTCCAGGCCGGCGGTGGAGATCTGCTCCGACAGCTCGGCCGCCGGGTAGATGCCCTGGGCGTTTTTCACGTTGAAGTCGGGAAAGAAGGCCACGCGCAGGTACGGTGCGGTCTCCCGGTCGGCGTTCACCACCTCGGCCACCGAGTGGACCAGCTTGATGATGCGCTTGGCCATGGCGTAGCCCGGGGCCGCCTTGCCCCCGAAGATCACCGTGCGCGGCACTGGCCGGCTCACCCGGCCGGCCTTGAGGCGCCGGTACAGCGCGATGACGTGCAGCAGGTTGAGGTGCTGACGCTTGTACTCGTGGATGCGCTTCACCTGCACGTCGAACAGCGAGTCCGGATCGACCGCCACCCCGCTCACCTGCTCGAGGCGCTGCGAGAACGCGAGCTTGTTCTCCCGCTTCACCGCCCGGAAACGCTCCTGGAAGGCACCGTCGCTAGCGAGCGCCTCGAGTTTCGAAAGCCGTTCGAGGTCGCCCTCCCAGCCCGCGCCGACCACCTCGTCGAGGAGCTTCGCCAGGGCCGGGTTGGCCACCGCCATGAAGCGGCGCGGGCTCACCCCGTTGGTCACGTTGCGAAACTTCTCCGGCGAGAGCTCGGCGAAGTCCTTGAGCACCGTCTGTTTCAGCAGCTCCGAGTGCAGCGCCGAGACGCCGTTCACCGCCCGGCTGCCCACCACCGCCAGGTTCGCCATGCGCACCCGGCGCTCGGGGCCCTCCTGAATGAGCGACAGGCGCGCCGCCCGCTCCTCGTCCCCGGGGAAGCGCCGGCGCACCTCGGAAAGGAAGCGGTGGTTGATCTCGTAGATGATCTCCAGGTGGCGCGGCAGCACCGCGGCGAACAACTCCACCGGCCAGGTCTCGAGCGCCTCGGGCATCAGGGTGTGGTTGGTGTAGCCGATGCTGCGCGAGGTGGTGTTCCAGGCCGCCTCCCAGGAGAGCCCGTGCTCGTCGACCAGCAGGCGCATGAGCTCGGCCACCGCCACCGCCGGGTGGGTGTCGTTGAGCTGGATGGCGTACTTGCGGTGGAAGTTCTCCAGGTTGCGGTCGCGCTGCAGGTAGATGCGGATCATGTCCTGCAACGAGCAGGAGACGAAGAAGGCCTGCTGCTCGAGGCGCAGCCGCCGCCCGGCCGGATTCGAGTCGTTGGGGTAGAGCACCTTGCTGATGGTTTCCGAGGCCATCTTCTCCGAGACGGCTCCGTAGTAGTCGCCCT
The DNA here is from genome assembly GCA_012798435.1 of Myxococcales bacterium. Lineage (GTDB taxonomy): Bacteria > Myxococcota > B64-G9 > B64-G9 > B64-G9 > JAAZNF01. The sequence continues at coordinate 101,384 of JAAZNF010000061.1, forward strand.
GGTTGAAGGCCGAGAAGTCGAAGCTCTCGCAGGCCTCGGCCTTCCACAGGCGCAGCACGTTGGCGTTCTGGACCCCGTACCCCAGCACCGGGTAATCGCAGGGAGTGCCCATCACCACCCGCGCCGGGTGCCAGCGCACCCGGTAGCGCCCGGCCTCGTCGTGGAAGGGCTCGGTATGGCCGCCGAAACCCACCGGGCACTGGACCTCGGGCTTGGGCACCTCCCACGGGCTGCCGAGCCGCAGCCACTTGTCGGTGATCTCGACCTGCCACCCGTCGCGGATGGCTTGATCGAAGATGCCGAACTCGTAGCGGATGCCGTAGCCGATGGCCGGGATCTGCAGCCGCGCCAGCGAATCCAGGTAGCAGGCGGCGAGCCTTCCTAGGCCGCCGTTGCCCAGCCCCGGCTCCTCCTCCTCTTCCGAGAGGTGCGAAAGGTCCTGGCCCAGCAGCGCCATGGCCTGGCGCGCGGTCTCGGTGAGCCCCAGGTTGTGCAGGTTGAGCATGAGCTGCGGCCCGATCAAGAACTCCGCCGACAGGTAGGCCACGGTGCGGCTGCGCCGCTCGAAGTACTCGTGCGCCGAGCGGATCCAGCGCCGCATGAGCCGCTCGCGCACCGTGAGCGCCAGGGCCTGGTAGAAGTCGTTCGGCGTGGCCACTTCGGGGAACTTGCCGAGCTGGAGGAACATGTGACGCAGCACGTCCTTGGAGAAGGCCTCGACCTCCTCGCGCCGCGGCTGTCTTGGCCCGCTTGCCACGTCCGTGTTCTTCACCCGCGACGGAATACTCTTCTTCGCTGGCATCCCCGACCTCCCTGGTTTTTTTCGCCACTCCCAGCCCTCAGCGGCCCTGGAGCACCGAGATCATCACCGCCGCGGCCACCGCCGTGCCGATCACCCCCGCCACGTTCGGCCCCATGGCGTGCATGAGCAGGAAGTTGCGCGGGTTCGTGCGCAGCCCTTCCAGGTGGGCGGTGCGCGCCGACATGGGCACCGCCGACACGCCGGCGGCGCCGATCACCGGGTTCACCTTGCCACCGGTGACGAGGTACAGGAGCTTCCCGAACAGCACGCCCCCGGCGGTGCTGAAGATGAAGGCGATCAGCCCGAGCGCGATCACCTTGAGGGTTTCGGGACGAAGGAACTGGTCGGCTCCCATGGTGGCCCCCACCGAGATGCCCAGCAGGATGGTGATGATGTTGCACAGCTCGTTCTGCGCGGTCTTGGACAGCCGGTCCACCACGCCACACTCGCGCAGCAGGTTGCCGAACATCATCATGCCGATGAGCGGCACCGCCGCCGGCAGCAGCAGGCCCACCAGCAGGGCCACCGTGATGGGGAACAGGATGCGTTCGAGGCGGGTGACCTTGCGCAGCTGCGGCATCTCCACGCTGCGCTCTTTCTTGGTGGTGAGCAGGCGGATGACCGGCGGCTGGATCAGCGGCACCAGCGACATGTAGGTGTAGGAGGCCACCGCGATGGCGCCCAGGTTCTCCGGCGCCATCTTGGAGGCGATGTAGATGGAGGTGGGTCCGTCCGCCCCGCCGATGATGCCGATGGCCGCGGCGGCCTCGATGCGAAAGCCGAGGATTACCGCGAGAAGCATGGCCACGAACACCCCGAGCTGCGCCGCGCCCCCGAGGAAGAAGGTGATCGGGTTGGCCAAGGCCGGCCCGAAGTCGGTGAGCGCGCCCAGCGCGAGGAACATGAACACCGGCAGGATCTCGGTGGCCGTGCCGACCTCGTACACCATGCGCAGGATGCCGCCGTGCTCCGAGCTCGTCCCGGCGGGGTCGAAGATGCCCGACAGCGGCAGGTTCACCAGCAAAGCCCCGAAGGCGATGGGGATGAGCAGGAGCGGCTCGAAGCCGCGCCCGATGGCCAGGTAGAGCAGGATCAGCCCCACCCCGATCATGACCAGGTTGCCCGCGCTCAGGGCGGCGAACCCCGAGTCGGAAACCAGGCGGCCGATGCGTTCCAGGTTATCCATGCGCGCCCCGGCTCAACCCAGCCGCGCCAGGACCTGGCCGACCTCGACCCGGTCCCCTGCCTTCACCAGCACCTCGAGCACCTTGCCCGAGGCCGGGGCGAGGAGCGGCGTCTCCATCTTCATGGCCTCCAGGATGAACATCTTGTCCCCGGCGGCGACGCTCTGGCCGGGCTGCGCCAGCACGCGGGAGATGGTGCTGGCCATGGGGGCCGTCACCGCCCCCGGCCCGGCGGCGGTGGCGGACAACGCGGCCGGCGGCGCGCTGGCCGGGGTTGGGGCGGGCGACGCGGAGGGCGGGGCCGCAACCGGGGGCGCGCTCACACGGGGCGCCGCGGGCGCGGACGCGGAGAGCTCCTCCACCTCCACCCGGAAACTCTTACCGTTCACCTTGACGTCGAAGATCCTCGCCATGACACTCTCCCGCGCGCCCTACCGGCGCGCCGCGCGTTGCGCCGCCTGGCGGCCGGCCATGATCTCGGCCCGGCCCGCCCGGGACCAGGGAAGCACCTCGCTCACCGAAAGGATGCGGAACCGCTCGTGGCCCAGGCAGGCGGCCACGGCCGCGCCGATGGCGGCGATCTCCTCTTCTGCCGGCCCCGCCTCCACCGCTGGCGCCGGTGCATGCGCCGGGACGGCCGCAGGCGCGGCCGGCGCGGGCTCGAACCAGCCCGCCAGCCGCCGCACCAAGAGGATCATCAGGTACAGCACCACGAAGACCGACATCACCACGCCCATGTTGAGCACGGACAGCCAGGCCGCATCGATGAGGACGGGGTCCACGGTCGCCTCCCGGCTCACAGGGGGATGTTGCCGTGCTTGCGGCCGGGCAGGCTCTCGCGCTTGCCGCGCAAGGACAGCAGGGCCCGCGCCAGCGCCGGGCGGGTCTCCTCCGGCTCCACCACCGCGTCCACCATGCCGTGCTTGGCCGCCTCGTACGGGTTGGAAAAAAGCCGCTCGTACTCCTCGATCTTCTCGCGGCGCTTCTGCTCCTTATCGGCCGCCGCCTCGATCTCCTTGCGGTGGATGATGTTGGCAGCCCCGGCGGCGCCCATCACCGCGATCTCGGCCTGGGGCCAGGCGATCTGGAAGTCCGCCCCCAGGTCGCGGTTGCACATGGCGATGTAGGCCCCACCGTAGGCCTTGCGCAGGGTCACGGTGAGCTTGGGCACGGTGGCCTCGCTGTAGGCATAGAGGAGCTTGGCCCCGTGGCGGATGATGCCGCCGAACTCCTGGTTCTTGCCCGGGAGATACCCCGGGGTGTCCACGAAGGTGACCAGCGGCACGTTGAAGGCGTCGCAGGTGCGCACGAAGCGCGAGGCCTTGTCCGAGGCGTTGATGTCCAGGCTGCCGGCCAGGTAGGCCGGCTGGTTGGCCACCACTCCCACCGGAAGGCCGGCCAGGCGCGCGTAGCCGATCACCAGGTTGGGCGCGAACTCGGCGTGGATCTCGAAGAATGAATCCTGATCCAACACCCGCCGGATCACCTCGCGCACGTCATAGCTCTGGCGCCCGTCCACCGGCACCAGGGAACGCAACTCGGGGTCGCGCCGGTCGAGGGGATCGCCGCACTCGCGCGCCGGCGGGTCCTCCAGGTTGTTCTGGGGCAGGTACGAGAGCAGCGTACGCACGCCGGCCAGGCAGCTCTTCTCGTCGGGGAAGGCCAGCTGGCACACCCCGCTCAGGCGGGCGTGGGTGGCGGCCCCGCCCAGTTCCTCCTCCGACACCACCTCGCCCGAGACCGCCTTGATCACCTGCGGGCCGGTGATGAACATGTGCGAGACGCCCTGCACCATGAACACGAAGTCGGTGAGCGCCGGGCTGTACACCGCGCCGCCGGCGCACGGGCCCAGGATGAGCGAGAGCTGGGGGATGACCCCGGAGGAGCGCACGTTGCGCACGAAGATGGAGCCGTAGCCGTGCAGGCTGTCCACCCCCTCCTGGATGCGGGCGCCGCCGGAGTCGTTGATGCCGATGAGCGGGGCGCCGGCCTTGAGCGCCAGGTCCATGACCTTGGTGATCTTGGCCGCGTGGGCCTCGCCCAGCGAGCCGCCCAGCACCCCGAAGTCCTGCGAGTACACGAACACCGGCCGGCCCTCGATGGTACCGCCACCGCACACCACGCCCTCGCCCGGGGCGCGGGTCTTGGGCATGTCGAAGTTTGTGCAGCGGTGTTCGACGAAGCGGTCGATCTCGAAGAAGCTCCCCGGGTCGAGCAGCAGTTCGAGCCGTTCGCGGGCGTGGAGCTTGCCCTTGTCGTGCTGCTTCTGGTACTGCGTCGAGTCCGGCGGCGGAACGACCGAATCGTTTCTGCGCATGAGGTCGGCAATCAGTTCGTCGATCGAGGGCTTGGCCACGGCCACCTCCCGTGGTGCGGAAGGTAGCCGCTCAACCCGCGCGAGTCAACTACAACCGGAAAACGTACAAACCGGAAACGAACCCGGCAAAGGGGCCAACCCCCTTGAACCCCAAGAAAAACCCCAACAGACGCTCCTGGCACATAAAAGAGACCAGAGACGTAGAGAAGAACAGTTCTGGCTGACTGGGCAAGTCACCTGAAAATCTGGGTGACTCCGGGGGCCAATTCCGGGGGGCAGGCCCCGGGGTTCCCGGTCCCAAGGGCCCAAGGTTTCCGAACATTTTCTGGAAGGTCTTTTTAGGGGGTTTTCCCTGGAAGAAGGTTTTTCGGTTTTTCTCTGTCAGCAGGTTTTCTTAGGGCCTTTACCCAGGAGCAGGTTTTCCGATCTTGTCTTTTTTGGGGGTCCAAGGAGGCCATGCCTCCTTTTCAAATTCTTACGCCGCCAGGTCCTCCGTTGACTTGCGCGAATGGCTGGGATAGCTTGCCGCGCATGTCGCCGACCTACAAGGATGCCGGCGTGGACATCGACGCCGGCGACCGCTTCGTGGAGAGCATCACCCCGCTGGCCGAGAGCACCTTCCGTCCGGGAGTGGTGGGATCGCTGGGCGGCTTCTCGGGGCTCTTCGCCCTGGACCGCAGCCGCTACCGCGACCCGCTGCTGGTCTCGGGCACCGACGGGGTGGGCACCAAGCTGAAGCTCGCCTTCCTGCTGGACCGCCACGACACGGTGGGCATCGATCTGGTGGCCATGAGCGTGAACGACGTGGTGGTCACCGGGGCCGAGCCGCTGTTTTTCCTCGACTACCTGGCCACCGGGCGGCTCGACCTGGCCCGCAGCAAGGCGGTGCTCTCGGGCATCGCCGAGGGCTGCCGCCAGGCCGGCTGCGCCTTGCTCGGCGGCGAGACCGCCGAGATGCCCGGCTTCTACAAGGAGGGCGAGTACGACCTGGCCGGGTTCGCGGTGGGGGTGGTGGAGCGCGACCGGCTCATCCAGCCCTCGCGAGTGAGAAAGGGTGACGCGCTGCTCGGCTTCGCCTCCAGCGGTCTGCACTCGAACGGCTTCTCGCTGGTGCGGCGCATCGCGCTCGCTCCCGGACAGCCCCCGCTGGAGACGATCCCGCCGGGATGGAAGTTCTCGCTGGGCGAGGAGCTGTTGCGCCCCACCCGCATCTACGTCAAGGCGGTGCTGGCGCTGCTCGAACGCTGCGACGTCCACGGGCTGGCCCACATCACCGGCAGCGGCATCCCAGGGAACCTGCCCCGGGCCTTCCCGGCCGACCTGGCCCCGCGCCTGCGCCGCGGCAGCTGGCCGGTCCCGCCGGTGTTCTCCTGGCTGCAGCGGCAAGGCCAGGTCCCCGACGACGAGATGTGGCGCACCTTCAACCTGGGCCTGGGGATGATCGCGGTGCTGCCTGCCGCCGACGTCCCCCGCGCCCAGGAGCTGCTCGCCGGCCTTTCCATCGAGAGCTTCCCCGTGGGCGAGGTGGTGGAGCGGCCTTCTCCCGGACAGGACTTTCTGCTCGACCCGGCCTAGCGGCCCCGTCCCTGGCCCGAGGCGCCTGGCATGGCAGGAACCAAGTTCTTCGACGTGGCGGTCATCGGCGTAGACCCGGCGGGGCTGCTGGCGGCAGGAAGGCTGGCCCGCAAAGGTTGCCGGGTGCTGGTGATCGGCCAGGGCGGAGGCCGGGACTTCTACCGCCTGGAGGAACGCGAGGTGCCGGCGTCGGTGGGCTGGCTGCCGCCCCGGGGTCACTCCCCCTGGCTGGACGAGCTGCTTTCCGAGCTCAACCTCGAGGACGCGGTGCGCCCGCTGGGAGAGCCGGCCCGCCCCGCGCTGCAGCTGATCACGCCCGCGGAGCGCCTGGATCTCGCGGCCGAAGAAGAGGCCCGGGAGGCGGAGCTTCGGCGGGCTTTCGCGAGCGACGGGGAGCGCCTGCGCGGCGCCCTGCAACGCCTGCTTGTGCTGGACCGCGATTTTCGCGCCGCCCTCGGCGAGCAGGAGGAGCTGCCGCCGGCGAGTTTCTGGTCCCGCCTGCTGCTGCGGCGCCGGCAGAAGAACCACCCGGCGGCGCTGCCCCCGGCGGAGGAGTTCCCCTTCGCGCTGCGCATGCTGCTGTGGGGCAACGACTTCCTGAGCCGGCTACCGCCGGCCTCGCGCACCCCGGGCCTGGAGGCCCACCTCGCCGCGGCGCAGCTCGGCGGCTTGCGCCTGGTCGAGCGGCTGCGCACGCACCTTCTCACCGCGCTCGAGAAACTCGGCGTCGACTGCCGCGAGAAGGCCGTGGTCGAGCACATCCGCTTCGATGGGCGGCGGGTGTGCGAGATCCATTTGCTCTCGGACAGCGGCCAGTACCCGGTGGGCGCCGTGCTGTTCAACCTGCCCATCGGCGCCTGTACCAAGCTCCTTCCGCTCCACCGGCGCCACCGGCGCTTCGCCTCGCTGGCCGAGAGCGTGCGGCCCGCCCAGAGCATCTTCGGGATCGACCTGGTCGTCCCCCAGCATTCCTTGCCGCTGGGCCTGGGGAGCCTGGCCCTGGTGGTTCCCCCCAATAGCCCGGAGGGGCGGGAGGGGCTGCTGCGGGTGCAGCTCTCCATGTTCGACGCCAAGGCCAACCGCGTTCGCGTCAACCTGTCCCGGCTGGTGCCCACCCTGGAGCGGGCGCGCGGCAACGAGTACCTGGGAACGGTGCAGAAGCAGATGCTCGAGGCCGCGGCCTGGCTCATCCCCTTCCTCTCGGAGCATCAGCTGGCCCGCTCCAGCCCCTACTGGACCTCGCTGGCGCCGGCCGAGGATCCGGCCTCCCCCTGGGAGATCGACTCGGTGATCGAGACCGAGCACGAGATCTTCCCGGGGGGCGCGGTGCTCCCGGTGCGGACCATGTACAAAAATGTCTTCTTCAGCGGCCCGGAGGTGCTTCCGGGGATGGGGGTCGGCGGCGCCGCGCTGGCCGCGCGGCAGGCGGCGCGGGCCGTCGGCGAGACCGTGGGCCACCGCCAGCTCCTATGACCCTCTTGCCCCTTTGACAGGCGAGGGGCGGGCCACTACCATCGATCTATGACCGAGCCGCCTCCCCACCCCGTCCATGTGCTGCGGCTGGGGCTCAAGCACGTCTCGCTCGGCGAGTTCATCCGCCACGACGAGCTGCTCCTGCACAGCGCGCTCATCCGGGAAACCAGCGTCGAGGAGCGGGACGACCTGGCCCACGGCGCCGAGGTCTCGGCGGTCGCGGAGGACGAGGTGCTGCTCCAGGAGGGCGTCTCGGCCCCGCGCCCGGCCCTGGTCCTGGAAGGAGGCGTCCGGCTGACCCTCAAGGATGGCATGGTGGACGTGGCCTTTCTGACCAAGGGAGACGTCTTCGGTCTGGACGCGCTGGGGCTTTCCGAGGGAACCCCCGCGGCCACCGGAGGACCGGGTGGGGCCAAGGTGGCCTGGCTCGAGGTCGGACGCGTGCGGCGGCTCCTCTCGATGCACCCCGAAACCGCCACCGCCCTGGAGCAAGCCGCCGAGAAACGCATGAACCGGGCCAACGAAGGCAGCGACCTGTTCGATCGATTCTAGCGGGCGGCGGAGGACAAAGTCATTGTGGGCCGTCATCCTGGTGTTCGTCTTTCTCATGATCCTGGCCCTGTCCTCGGTGTTCGCCCTGGCGCAAAGCCGCGTCCCGGTGGTGCGCACGCCCACGCAGCACCTCGACGCCATCACCACGGCGCTCGCTCTGGCGCCGGGATCGCTGGTGGTGGACGCGGGCTGCGCCGACGGACGGTTGCTGCGCAGCCTGTGCCGGCGTGAGGGCGTGCGGGGTCTGGGGCTGGAACTCAACGGCGGCGTCTGGCTGTGGGCCTGGGCCAGGACGCGGCTTTCCCCGGTGCGGGATCGCGTCCGCATCCGCTGGGCCGACCTGTTCCGCCAGGACTTCGAAGAGGCGGACCTGGTGTACGCCTTCCTCATGCCTCACCTGCTGCCCCGTCTGTACGACAAATGTGCCGAGGAAATGCGGCCCGGATCCCTGCTCGCGACGTACCTCTTCGAAGTGCCCGGGCGCGATCCCGAGCGGGTGATCCTCCTCGGAAAAAGGAAAGATCCGCTCCACATCTACCGCCTCGAGAGAGCCGCTTCCCCGGACCGGCCAAAAACTTGACGGGGTAGCCAAGCGAAGTTATCGTGAGCCTGTCGGGCCGGTGGAGAAACCGCTCGCGCCCAGTATCCATGCGGGTTTGCGGCGTTCTCCCGGTTCGCAGGAGGGATTCATGGGCATCCGCGCGAGGACACGATCGGCAACCCGCAGCCGCCTGCTGGAAGGGCTCTCCACGGCCGAAGCCCAGCTGCTGCGAATGAAGCATGGTTGGGGCGAGGACCTGGACGAGCCGGTGGGCCAACCGGCGGCCTCTCTATCGGCGGAGTGTCGCCGCCGTGTCATGCAGATCGAGGATCGGGTGCTCGCCCGCGCCCGCGGCGAGGACCTCGACGAAGGTTCGGTAAAAAGCAAGATCATCCGCCGCCTCCGCAAACGCTAACTATTCATATAGTATAGATTTTTTCTGTTATTGCTCGACCAGCGGTGTTCCTTAGGAAACACCAGGCTTGCCCCATCCGGGGTGCCACCCACACCGGTTTTAGAAATTTTTCACATTCTTTTCAATTGGTTGAGCTTTTCCAGCGCGACCGTCAGCACGGCTACCATATAAATTTAACTTTTATTTCAATCAGTTATGTATTAGCGCGGCTGGGGACAGGCCCCATGGGCGGTTGACATGGATCGCAGCTTGTGATTTACGATCCTGTTCATTCAGATGAGCACACCCATTCCCCCAAGGGAGGGTCCATGCCGCGAATCGTCGTAACGGTCGCCCTGCTTCTCTCCTTTTCAAAAATCCTTGCCGCCGATGACCTTACCCCGGTCAAACTCCCCGACCTGGGCGAGAGCCGCCTGGTCCTCCCGTGGGGTGATTTCAAGGGCCTCATCGAGCGCCTGCTGGAACGCGCCACCCCTCCCCCGGCCGACGAGAACCTCCCCGAGTACGCCCTGTCCGAGGTGCGCCTGTCCGGCGTGCTCTCGGGTGGCAGCGCCCGCATGGAGGCCCGACTCACCGTCCACGTGCTGAAGCCGAAAGGCTCCGTGCTGGTCCCGGTGGCCCCGCCCGATCTACCGCTGGCCCAGGCCACCGTGGAGGGCAAACCCGCGGCCATCACCTCCGAGAAGGCCATGCAGTGCCTCATCCTCCCGGCCGGCCCGCGCGCCTACGGTGTCACGCTCACCTTCTACGCCCAGGTGGACAACTCCGAGGGGCCGTCGGCCATCACCTTCCCGGTGCCGGAGGCGCCGGTGGCCACCCTCGAGTTCTTCGTGCCGCAGAAGAACCTCCAGTTCAGCCTCCAGCCGCGCGGGCACGTCGAGACCCGCGAGGAGGCGCGCGGCAGCCAGGCCTATGCCGTGTTGCCCGCCGGCCAGACCACCACCCTCTCCTGGGGCGAAAAGATCATCGAGGAGAAGGGCCAGCGCGCCACCGAGGAGGTCACCGTCTCCACCCTGGTCACGGTGGGCGAGGACTCGCTCAAGTTTATCTCCACCTTGAGCTACCGCATCCGGCGGGGCGCGGTGCGCAACCTGTCCTTCGAGCTTCCCGCAGACGTCACCATCACCGCGGTCACCGGCACCGGCACCCAACCCTTCACGACCGAGGAGGCGGGCGCCAAGCGCCGGGTGGAGGTAGGGCTCAACTTCGACGTCAAGGGCAGCTACCAGCTCTCCGTCGCCTACGAACGTTCGCGGCGCGAGGCCGCCGGCAGCGAGACGCTGCCGGTGCTCTCGGTCAGCTCCGCCGTGCGTCAGATCACCCAGATCGGCGTGGCCGCCCCCAGCCAGATGGAGGTGGCCGTCGACGAGGCCAACCTCAAGGACATGCGGCCCATCGACGTGGAGGAGCTTCCGGCCGAAATCGCCGCGGTGTCGGCGCAGCCCATCCTGTTCGCCTTCTCCTCGGTGCGCCGGGAGTTCGTGCTTCCCTTGCGCGTCACCACCCACCCGCCCAGCCCGGTGCTGGCCGCTTCCATCCCGGTGGCTCGCCTGGACACGCTGGTCACCCGCGAAGGGGCGCAGGTCACCCGCGCCGTCTACCACGTGACCAATTCCAGCATGCAGTTCCTGCGCCTTTCGCTGCCCACCGGGGCGGCCCTGTGGAGCGTTCGGGTGAGTGGCCGCCCGGTGAAGCCCGCCCGGGACGAGTCCGACGGTAGCGTGCTCATCCCGCTCGAGATGCGCCGCGCGGGTCCGGGAGTGCAACCCGCCTTCCCGGTCGAGATCCTGTACCAGGTCGCGGGCAAGCCCGTGTCCGGCCAGCTGGGACGCCTCACGTTCTCGGCCCCCACCCAGAACGTCAACACAAACCGCATGGAATGGCGCCTGCACCTGCCCGAGGGCTTCCGCTACACGCACTTCTGCGGCGACTTCGTGGTACCGCGCGGCGGACATCTGGACCTCGTTGCGAGCGACAACGCGCTCGCGCTCGGCTCGACGAACGCCCTGGCGGGGCCGGACGGGAAGGAGCAGTATGCCCCGGTTCAGCAGAAGGTCATGCCGCTCAAGCGCGCGGCCATGGAAAACGCCATCGCCATCGACGACCTGCGCCTGCAGGCGGCGGAGCAGCAGGGGTTCTCGCGCGGGCTTCTGCCCATCGAGGTCAACGTGGACTTCTCGGGCATCGAGGTGCCGGCGAACCGGCTGGTGGTCGCGGCCGGGCAGGGCGGGGAGTTTCGGCTGTGGTATTTCTCCGCCACGCTCCTCGACCTCGCCCATCGTGCCGCCCAGGCCTGCATCCTGGTCCTCGCTTTCGTGCTGCTGCTCGCGGTGTACACGCTGGCCCGCACCGGCCGCTTCGGCATGAACCGGCTGCGCTGGACGTTGCTGATACTCTCGTTCGCCGGGCTGGTTCTGCTGCACCTGCTTTTCGACATGTGGGTGCCCAACCCGCCACTGGCCTTCGCCATCGCCGGGGCGGTGCTCGTCCTCAACCGCCTGGTGGCCTGGATGGCGGCCCGGCGCAACCCCGAGGCCGCCCGATGAAAGCGGCGGCTTTCCTGCTCCTGTGCGGCCTCCTGGCCGCGACTTCGGCCGCCCAGGCCGGCGGAAAGAGCGGCGCCGATCCGGACGAGACGCCGGCGGCCGTCGCCATCCCGGACCTGCCCGATCTCCCCGGCGCCGCGCTCACCGTCACCTGGGACAACCTCAAGCAGATCCTGGAAGAAGCCCTGCGGGCGAGGGTGCCCCGGGTGGAGGAGACCGCCCCGGTACCCTACGCCCTGTCCCAGGCACGCTATCAGGCTGTGGTCGACGGCAAGACCCTGCGCCTTGTCGGCGAGTTCGACCTTTCGGTGTTCAAGGCCGGCTGGGTAGTGGTGCCGCTCTTTCCGGAAGCCGCCAGCCTGGCCGAGGCCACCCTGGACGGTGCCCCGGCGCCGCTGGCGCACGCGGTAGAGACCCCGGAAGGAAGCGCGGCCCAGGCGCTCGTCCTGCGCGGCCCGGGACGGCACAAGCTGCGGCTCGTGCAGGAGGTCCGCGCACCGGCCGAGCCGGGCGTGAACGAAGCCCTCCTGCCGCTTCCGCCAGCGGCCTCGGCCCGCATCACCCTGGAGCTTCCGGCGCGCTACTCCGACGTGGAGGTGGCCAATGCCTCCCTTGAGCGGACGGCCGCGGGCGGGCGCGCCCGTTACCAGGGGACCCTGGGCCCCGGGACCGAGCTCCACCTGCAATACACGCTGCCGGCGGAGAAGCAGGAGGAGGTCCAGGTCCGGCCGAAGGGACCGCCCAAGGTGTTCGCCACCCTCAACACCCTGGTCTCGGTCGAGGAGGCCAGCATTCGCAGCATCAACCAGGTGGAGTTCGAGGTGCGCGACGCGCCGGTCACCGCGTTTTCGATTCAGCTCCCCAAAGGTTACGCCCTGGCGGAGCTCTCCGGCACCGGCGTGGTGGGCGCGCCGGAGCCCGACGACGGGGGCCTGCTGCGCGTGCCGGTGAACTTCGAGGTCAAGGGGACGTACAACCTGCGCCTGGTGGCCGACCGCACCCTGGAGGACGCCAGTTTCGATCTCGACCTGCCGCTGCCGCGCGCCCAGGGCGTGGAACAGCAGAAGGGCCACATCGGCGTGCAGGTGACCTCCGGCGCAGAGATCACGGTCCAGGCGGCCCGGGGCGTGGTGGGGCGCGACTTCTCGGAGCTCCCCCAGGCCATCGCCAGCGAGGCCCGCGGCTCCATCATGCTGGCCTTCGGCTACCGCAAGGCCGATCTGGCCGTCCTGCTGCACGTCGAGCGCCACAGCCCCATGCCGGTGCTGGACGCGGCCATCGACCAGGCCAACCTGGTCCTCCAGCTCACCCCGGAGGGCCACAGCGTGTCCCAGGCGGTGTACCTGGTGCGCAACAACAACCGCCAGTTCCTGCGCCTGCGCCTGCCCGACAAGTCCCAGGTGTGGAGCACCCGGGTCAACAACCGCCCTGTGAAGCCCTCGCTGGAAGTGGCCCGCGAGGGCCGGCCCGCCGAGGTGCTAGTGCCGCTGGAGCGGTCGACCCGCTCGGGGAGCGAGCTGGCCCCGTACGACGTGGAGGTGATCCTCTATTCTCCAGGCGAGGCCATCTCGGGTCTCGGCCGCATCGACGTGCGGCTGCCCGAGGCGGACCTGCCGGCGAGCCGGATGGAGGTGTCGCTGTTTTTACCCGAGCGGCGCTTCCGCCTCGGGGTCTCCGGCGACTTCGAGGAGGAGTCCCCACCCGAGTATGGCTACTTCCCCTCGTTCGTGCTCGGCGGCATGGCCAAGCAGCCGGCTATCTACCGGGCGGAGCCCCCGGCGGCGATCGCTGCGGCCCCGGCGGGATACCCGGAGGAAGAGACAAAGAGCAAGGACATGGGCGCCCGGCAGATGGCGCTCGAGAAGAAGTTCGACGAGCGCATCCAGCAGGCCCAGGCCGAAGGCGGGTTGGGCTTGCTCCCCGCCTCCAGCGTCGGCACCCTGCCGGCGCGCTTCACCCTTCCGCGCTCGGGTCAGCTCATCCGCTTGACGCGGCTCATCGTGCTGCCGGGCGCCGAGGGCCGGGTGCGGGTGTTCCAGGGACCGCCGTGGATCGGAACGTTCCTGTGGTGGCTCACCGCGCTGGGAGCGCTGGCCATGTTCTGGCTGTGGGCCCGGCACCTCTACCGGACCGCGCGGGGCGATTGGAAATTCTGGGAGGCCCGGCGTCTTCTGGTGCTCGTCGCCGTCTCGGTTGCGGTCTTCGCCGTGCCCACCCTGGTGCCACTGCGGGACTACCCCATCTTCATGGGGATGTGGTTTGCGCTGCTCATCTGGGCCGGCCGGCAGGTGTTCTTCCGCGGCTGGCCGGTACGGCACCTGCGAGAGTACTTGCGCCGAAAGAAGACAGCAAAGAATCCCGCCTGA
>JAAZNF010000062.1 GCA_012798435.1 Myxococcales bacterium
CCCGTGTCGCCGCCCGTGTCGCCACCCGTGTCGCCACCCGTGTCGCCACCCGTGTCGCCACCGCCAGACCCTCCGCCGCTGGTCACGCGCACCAGGCCCACGGAGCACCAGGTCGAGCCGTTCTGGGTCACCGTGCAGGTGCGCGAGCGGGACTGGTATCCGGAGAGAGAGGCCGTGACGGTGACGCTGCCTGCCGGGACTTCCTTGGACCAGAAGGCGTCGTCGGCGCGAGCCGTCATGCTCCCTCCGGTCGAGAAGCGTACCGTCGCGCCGGGTAGCCGGTGGCTCATGTCATTGGTGCCGACGCCGATGTCCTCGAAGATCACCCCCTGGATGGTGCCCTTGGCCGTGCTCACCGCTTTTACCAGCCCGATGGAGCACCACACGCTCCCGCCGGAGGTCACCGAGCAGGAGCGGGAGGATGTCTGATAACCGGAGAGGGATGCGGTCACGGTGTAGCTCCCGGCCGGAACCGAGAAGGACCAGTAGGCGTCACCTGCCGCGGCGGTCTTCGATGCGCCTGTGTTGAGACGCACCGTCGCTCCGGGGAGGCGATGGCTCATGTCGTCGGTCCCGGAGCCCTGATCCTCGAACACCACGCCCTGCAGGGTCCCGTTGCCGCCGCCGCCGCCCCCACCGCTGTCTCCGCCTCCTCCGCCTGCGGCCATGGTGCACAGGTCGCCGAGCTTGGCGTACACCTTGTCGCCCGGACAGTCGCCGGCGTTGTTGCCGCGGTACTGGCGGTGTCCCTTGACGTAGGTGCGGTTCATGGGAATGCCGTAGCGAGTGTGCAACCAGGCCATGAGGTTCGCGGTGTGAGTGAGCTGGCTGGAGGTCGGCGACCTGCTGTTGTACGTGCCCATGAAAGAGATGCCCACGTTGTTCGAGTTGTTGTTGGCCACGTGGGCACCGAGCGTCGTCTCGTTGCGCCCCTGCCACAGCTCGCCGTTCCAGTCCACCAGGAAGTGGTAGCCGATGTCGCACCAGCCCTGGGTGTTGATGTGGTAGTTCTGGATCTGACGCAACCGGGCCTGGGGAGAGATGGAGTCGGGCAGCGGCGTGGCGGTGTGGTGGACGGTGATCTTGGCGGGCGTCGTCGAACCCGAGTTGCACGCCGGCGCGCGCGCGCCCCAGTCGGACCGCGGATGGACGAGGCTCGAAGGAGCCAGCGCCTGTTGGAGGGTGCCGTACTGGCCTTCATCTTCTCCGTCCGCCGACGCTTCTCCCACCTCGGCGATGGCCTCCGCGAAGAGATAGGCCGGCCTGGGCCCGGAGACATGACGTAGCTGGAAGGCGACCCCGCGCTCGCCGAGGTCGACGTAACCGTTGTGCGCGATACCTTCCGACCAGTTGGCGGCGAGGGGCGCCCAGTTGCTCCAGGCTCCGTCGCTGTCCATCACCCGCGCCTCGAGCACGCACCCTTCATCCGCGTCCCACATCACGCCGGCCCTGCGAAAAGAGAAAGGCGCAAAGGCTTGCGGCGCCAGGCCCTCCTCGTCGAACAACGAGGCGTTGTCGAGTCCGAGCGTATTGTAGAGTTCGTTTTCCTCGATCGCCCCGGTGTCTCCGTTGTACCCACATGCGGAGATTGCGATCGCCAAGGCCAATTGAAGCGATAGAAGTTTTTTACTCATGGCACTCCTCCGTTTCCCGCGCTGGCTGCTTTTGCAATTGAAGTGCCATGATGGTGTTTGTTGTAGCATGGCGTAAATAAATAAAATTTTTGTATATATCGCCATTTCTGGTTCGCCGGTGGGACAGAGTGTCGCAATTTCGTTGAGACCCAAAGATGGTTCTGTTGTTTTATTTTCATTTTTATCAGGTAGTTATTCGGACGGAGGTTTTTGCTGGATGCGGTAACTCTTGTTACCACTTTCCGTGGTTCATGATGGCAAAGTAAAGTTGCCTTTGTCCTGCGATTGACAGGTTTCGGATCTGTGCGATCCGAATCGCGTCGCGAGAATCAACTTTCCTCTCTCCCCCGTGTTCTTCCTGGGCTGGGGGTTCTTGATTGCGGTGCTTGCGCTTTTTCCATGCCGCATGATAGCATCTAGGCGGCCTGACGCATGCGGCAGGCGCATCTGCGCTTTGCGGAGGACGAGAGCATGATGTCAAGATTGTTTGTTTGCGCCCGGTTACTTTTGCTGGGAGGGACAATGGCACTTGCGGCCTTCCTCGCGGCCTGTGGCAGCAGCAAGGCGGGCCCGGGGAAGTATTGCGACAAGAACTCCGACTGCCAGGCCGGGTTGGAGTGCAAGAGCCACACCTGCCAGAAGCCCGACCCCGGTCAGTGTGTCCCGGCCTGCAAGCCCGATGTGGAGGCCTGCATCAACGGTACCTGCAAGCCCATCGCCGATCCCAACGACAAGGACGGCGATGGGTTCCAGACCGGAGTGGACTGCAACGACATGAATCCCTACATCAACCCGGCGGCCTACGAGTACTGCGACGGGGTGGACAACAACTGCAACAACCAGGCCGACGAGGGCTGCCCGAGCTGCACCGAGGGCGCGGTGCAGCCATGCGGTACGGACATGGGCGACTGCGTGGCCGGCATGCAGACCTGCACCGGCGGCACCTGGAGCGCCTGCACCGGCACCGGGCCGGTCCTGGAGAGCTGTGACGGGCACGACAACGACTGCGACGGTCTGGTGGACGAGGTATGCCCGTGCCAGAACGGCCAGCAGGTTGCTTGCAGCAGCAACGTGGGAACCTGCATCGAGGGCGTCCAGACCTGCGAGGAAGGAATGTGGTCCGCCTGCCGCAACGGCGAGGTCCCGCGCTCCGAGGTTTGCGACGGGCGCGACAACGACTGCGACGGGCTCACTGACAACGGGTTCTCGACGGGCAGTGACTGTCAGGGGACGGGAGAGTGCGGCGCCGGGGTGCGCGAATGCGCCGGAGACATCGAGACCCGCTGCAGCACCATGCCCGGCGGGAGCCAGGATCGTTCCGAGACCGAAAAGTGCGATCATTTGGACAACGATTGCGACGGGCTGACCGACGAGGGGCTGGAAGCCGACACTGTTCCCAACAACTGCCAGATCGCCAAGGACCTGGGTGGCCTGCCCGACGACGGATCCGAGATCAAGGTCACCGGCAACCTGTGGCCGGACAATGACGAGGATTGGTACAAGGTGACGGCCACCGACGACGGCCAGGCCGATGCCACCACCCTGTGCGATCGCTTCCATTTCCGGGTGAGGTTCTTGGCGCGGGTGGAGAACATGGTGATGGACGTGTACGTGGACGGGTGCGACGGCTCCCAGGTGGATTGCCTGTCGGACACCGAGTACGATCACGCCTACGACGGACGCTGGAACGAGAACACCACGCCCATCGGCCAGTGCGAATGCCGCAACGAGAGCGTGCCCGGGTACAACCTGTGCCTGAGCGAGCCGCGGGTGTTCTACATCCGAGTGCACGGCGGCTCCGGGCACGTGTTCGGCTGCGAGAACTACCAGCTCTCTATCTCCAACGGCCTGATCGCGCCTTGAGCGGTGGCCGGGGACGTCGTCACGAGGACGAAAGAACCATGACGGGCAACGGGCGTCTGGCAAGAAGCTGCGTATTGGCGTTGTTCGTGGCCGGTTGCGGCGCGGAGGAGGGGGGCGGCCTGGCGGTCCAGATCTTTTTCACCCCCGCGCCGGGGGAGGCGGCGTCGGAGCTGCGCGGCGATCCGCCCGCAGACATCAGCGACTTCCGCCTGTGCGTCACCGCACAAGACATGGAGGGGCGGCGCTGCGCCAACTTCTCGGTGGCGGACTACCAGAAGGCCGGGCGGAGCCGCCTGGGCGACATTCCCACGGGCAACGACCGCAAGGTGAGCTTCCAGGGTTTCCAGTACTCGCGACAGGAGGCCTCCTGGTGCGGGGAGCTGAGCGGCGTCACCATCCGCAAGAACCAGACCACCAAGGTGAGCCTGTTCATCAGCGGCTGCAGCGACTTCACCGCCACTCGCAACGCCATGAGCTCGCCCCGGGTATTCCACACCGCCACCCGCCTCGCCGACGGACGGGTGCTCATCGCGGGCGGCTTCAAGTCTTTGAGCGGCGCGCCCGAGATCTGCACGGCCGGTGGGATCCAGTTCTCCTGCCTGCGACTGCAGGCCACCGACCAGCTGGATGTGTACGATCCGACCCGCGGCGAGTTTCAGGCCCTGACCCAGGCGCAGTTGAAGCACCCGCGAGGGCTCCACAGCGCGAGCTTGCTGCCGGACGGCCGGGTCCTGCTGGTGGGCGGGTGCGAGCGCGCCGTGCTGCGCCTGACCTTTCCCGCCGGGCCGGCCCCGGTCCTCGTGGTCGACCCCCAGGACCAGGGATTGGGCGACGGGTGGGGCCTGGCCGGCGCCACCGCCGAGATCCTCGACCCGGCCACCTTCACCACGGCCGAGCTGCCCATGACCGGTGTCACGCCGCGGGCCTGGCACGTGCCGCTGGCGGTCCCCGGCGGGCAGGTGCTGCTGGTGGGCGGCACCGGACCCGGCGACCCGCCCGTGGAGCTCTCCACCGCTGTCCGGTTCGATCCGCTCTCGATGGCCTTCAGCGAGGTTCCGGCGCTGACGCTGGCTCGCCACGGCAGCGCACCCGCGTCATTTGGCGATCCCGCCGCCGGCGAGTTCCTGTTCTGGGGAGGAAGCCACGCGGCCGGGCCGCAGAACCCAGGGCTGTTCGCGGAGATCCTGACCGTGTCAGCCGGCAGCGACCCCGTGTCGCGCACGCCGGCCTTCGTGACCACCCAGGTCTCGCGGGGCTGGCCCGGCTTCTATGGCGCGAACGCCGAGTTGCCCAGCACCGGTGGCACGCCGCGGGTGCTCATCACCGGCGGCATGATCGTCGACAAGAGCTTCAATAACCAAGATCTGCCGTTCACCCTCAACCAGTTCCGCCTCATCGATCTCGCCGCCGGCAGCGAGACCATGCAGGAGAACCAGAACTTCATGTCCCGCTTCCGGGCGTTCCACACCGCGACCACCCTGTCCTCGGTGATCACCGAACAAGACGAGGTCATGGTGGCGGGCGGGTTCATCTCCTACGACTCGGTGAACGGCTACAAGACCCAGAACTGGGTGGAGTTCTTTTCGCCGAGCACGATGGCGTTCACCAGCAAACAGGTGGGGGCCCGCACCGTGACGCTGCTCATCGCCCGGGCCGGCCACACCGCCACCTTGCTTTCCGATTGCACGGTGCTCGTTGCCGGTGGATTCACCGGGGATCCCCCGCTCACCCGGCTCTCGATCACGGACACCGCCGAGGTCTTCAACCCCACCCCCCGCGCCCTGGAGCATCTCCCGGTGGTAGGAGACTGTCGATGAGAAGGAGAGGTTGGATCTGTTTCGGTCTGTGGTTCGCGGTGGCGGGCGGATTCGGTGGTTGCGGCAGCACCAACGCGGGTCGGGGCGAAGGGGAGTATTGCGACCAGACGTCGGACTGCCAGGCGGGGCTGGAATGCAGGAGCCACGTCTGCCAGAAGCCCGCCGCCGAATGCCGCCCCCCCTGCGGCGAAAACGAGATGTGCGTCGACGGGGTGTGCAAGCCCATCCAACCCGTGCGCGATCAGGACGGGGACGGTGTCGGCAGCGACCGCGACTGCGACGATCTGGACCCGCTGACCCACCCGGCCGACGAGGCGCAGGGGATCCCGGCGGGTTACGAGTACTGCGAGGGGAGAGACAACGACTGCGATGGCTCGACCGACGAGGATTGTCCGCCCTGCGCGGAGGACGCGGTGCAGGATTGCGGAACCGATGTCGGCGAGTGTACTCCCGGCGTCCAGCGCTGCCGGGGCGGCGTCTGGGAGGCTTGCAGCGGCCAGGGGCCGGTGGCCGAGGTCCCGGACGAGAAGGACAACGACTGCGACGGCGCCACCGACGAGGGCATGCCCTGCACCGCGGGGCAGACCCGGGCCTGTGGCGGGACCGTGGGGGTGTGCACCGCCGGCGTTCAGGAATGTCAAGATGGCCTTTTCAGCGAGTGCCGCAGCGGAGTGAACCCCGGTACCGAGAAGTGCAACGGGCTGGACGACGACTGTGACGGGATCACCGACGACGGTTTCATGACCGGACAGACCTGCGACGGCCGGGGCGAGTGCGGCGCTGGCGTCATCGAATGCGCCGCCGATTTTGGCCTGCGCTGCTCGACCGAGCCCGGCGGCAGCCGCGACCAGTCCCGCCCCGAGCGCTGTAACGGGAGAGACGACGACTGCGACGGCGAGACGGACGAGGACTTTCGCATCGGCCAGCCCTGCCTCGGTACCGGGATGTGCGGCAACGGGGTGTGGGAGTGCGGCGGCGAGGAGGCGGCGCGCTGCAGCACCGACCCGGGCGGCAGCCGCGACCAGTCCCAGGCCGAGCGCTGCGACGGGCTGGACAACGATTGCGACGGTTCGACCGACGAGGACTTCTTTGTGGGCGCGACATGCGACGGCCT
Source organism: Myxococcales bacterium (assembly GCA_012798435.1). GTDB lineage: Bacteria > Myxococcota > B64-G9 > B64-G9 > B64-G9 > JAAZNF01. Next base: position 6,429 of record JAAZNF010000062.1, read on the forward strand.
CGGCGAGTGCGGCGCCGGCACTATCGAGTGCGCCTCGACGGCCACCACCCGGTGCAGCACCGAGCCCGGCGGGAGCGCAGACCAGGCGCAAGCCGAGCTGTGCGACGGGCTCGACAACGACTGCGATGGCGAGAGCGACGACGGCTTCGGCATTGGCGGGGGCTGCGACGGGGTGGGAGAGTGCGGCGTCGGGGTCATCGAGTGCGCCTCCGCCAGCGCCACCCGCTGCAGCACCGATGCCGGCGGCACCCAGGACCAGTCTCAGGCGGAGCAGTGCAACGGGCGGGACGATGACTGCGACGGCAGCACCGACAACGGCGACGACCAAGCCCTGTGCCAGCCGCTGCCCGATCATGTGGTGCGGGCCACCTGCGCGCGACCGGCTGGCGCCTGCCAGGTGGCCAATCCCCTCTCCGACTGCCAGGGCGGGTGGTGGGACTTCAACGGGGTGTGGGCCGACGGCTGCGAGGTCCGCCTCGACAACGGCGCCGAGGTCGGGAACACCTGCGCCGCCGCCGCGGCGTTGGACACCCTGAGCGACGCCGCCGCGGGCAGCCAGATCACGGTGAGCGGCAACCTGGTGCCGGCGGGCGACGAGGACTGGTACCGGGTGCTCGGATTCGACGACATCGCCAGCGACGAGAGCGTGGACCAGTGCGACAACTACCACTTCAAGGTGCGCTTTGGACAGAAGCCCGCCGGGGTGGTGTTCGATGTGAGCCTGGACTCCTGCACCGAGATGGGGTGCCGGCAGGAGATCTGCTACGACTTTCGCACCAACTTTCGGGACGTGTCCGGTTCGACACCGCTCGGAGAGTGCGGCTGCCGCATGAGCAACACCGCCGGGTACAACATCTGTGCGCAGACGCACCACACCTACTACATCCGGGTGTACCGCCAACCGGGCTACGCCGTCACCGCGGATCCCTATACCCTCACCATCAGCAACGGAAACATCAGCGGCGGCGTGACCTGTCCCTGAACTTCGCCGTTTTCGGCCCAATCCATGAGCGGTTTCGTGACATTGTTTTGCCTGGCGAGACAGGTGTCATCCGCGTGTGCGTCATTCGCGATCGGCCGCGGGGCCCACTCGACCAGCGCGAGCGGTTGAGAGATTGGGTGACACCGAAGGCCGCGCCAGGCGCATCATGGTCGGAGACGCTTCTTCACCTTTGCCAGGATGGAGGACAGCGCGTCGGTGAGGCCGGGTAGTTGCGCGAGGGCCGCCTCGGCCTCGGCCAGCAATTCCTCCCCGCGGCGCCGGGAGTCTTCCAATCCCGCCGCCAGGGGGTGGGTGCGCCGCCCGCGCTCGCGGTCGGTGCGCGGGTCCTTTCCCAGGGTGCGCGCGTCGCCGCTCTCGGCCAGGCAGTCGTCGGCGATCTGGAAGGCCAGCCCCAGCGCCTCCCCGAATTTCTGCAAGGCGATGCGGCTGCTCTCGGGCGCGTGGGCCAGCAGGCCTCCCAATCCCAGGGCGGCCCGCATGAGCGCACCGGTCTTGCGCCGGTGGATGGATTCCACCTCGGCAATGGTCGGAGCCTGGGTCATCGGCGTCAGGTCGTCGGCTTGACCCCCAACCAGCCCTGCGGGACCCGCGGCCGCAGAGAGCAGCAGAGTGGCCTCGCCCGCGAGCTCGGGGCCGGCGGCGCGGGCCAACACCTCGAACGCCAAGGTGAGCAGCCCGTCCCCGGCCAGGATGGCCAGACCCTCGTCGAAGGCCCGGTGGCAGGTGGGGCGTCCCCGGCGCAGCTCGTCGTCGTCCATGGCCGGCAGGTCGTCATGGATCAGGGAGTAGGTGTGCAAGAGCTCCAGGCTGCACGCCGCCTCGACCGCGCGGGGGTGCGTCCCGCCGGCGGCCCGCAGCGCCGCAAGGCACAGCAGCGGTCGCAGGCGCTTACCGCCGCCCTCCAGCGAATAGCGCATGGCGCGGCGCAGCCGCTCCGGGCAATCCGGCGAGGTGAGGCCGTCGATGATGGACGCGAGCGTCTCCTCGACCCGTTGTCGCTGCTCGGAGAGCCACGCCTCGCCCGCTGCGCTCATGACGCCGGCTCCGATTGGGCCTCAGCCTCGGCGGGGGGTTCTCCCTCCAGCAGCACCCGCACCCGGGTCTCCGCCTGATCCAGTAAACGGGTGCAGTCGGTGCACAGGCGCATGCCTTCCTCGAACAGTTGCACCGAGTCCTCCAGGGGCAGGTCTCCTTTTTCAAGCCGGGCGACGATCTCCTCGATGCGGGCCAACAGGGATTCGAACCCCGGCCCGGCCTGGGCCGACTTCGCCCTACGATTCTGTGCCATGATCGCCTCCTCTGGCGGGTCGCTCCGGCCGATCCGCCGCTTCCGCCGCTTGCTCCACCTCTTCGACCCGTGTCCGCAGCGCGCCCCGGTGCAGGCGCACCCGCAGACGCTCCCCCGGCCTCACCTCGTCGCTGCGCCGCAAAAACGACCCCGCCGGTCCCGTGACCAGGGCGTAACCGCGCGCCAGCACCGCCGCCGGATCCAGACCGCGCAAGCTCCGCTCCATCACCTGCACGCCGGCGCGCCGCCGGCTGAGATTCGCCGAGACGGCCGCTCGCAGTCGTTGTCGCGAGCGTTCGATGGCATGCCGGCGTGACATGAGCGCCAGGCGTGGATCGATCGCGTGCAGGCGCCGCTCCTGGTCGGATAGCCGCTGCCGAACCCGTCGCAGCCGGTCCTGGCTCGAGCGGCGCAACGCCTCTCGAAGTTCGTCGAGGCGGATCCGCTGCGCCGCCAGGAGCAGCCGGGGATCGCGCAGGCGCCCTTGCGCCCGAAGCAAGCGCGCCCGTCCTGTGGCCAGGCCCCGGTGGAGCGTGAGCGCCAGTTGGCGTCGCCGCTGCGAGAGCAGCGAGAGCAGCTCGATTCGATCCGGCACCACGGCCGCGGCGGCCGCGCTGGGGGTCGGGGCGCGCAGATCGGCCGCCAGATCGCACAGCACCACGTCGGTTTCGTGCCCCACCGCGCTCACCACCGGCACGGTGCAGGTCGCCACCGCCCGCACCACCGCCTCCTCGTTGAAGGCCGACAGATCCTCGCGCGATCCTCCGCCGCGGGCCAGGATGAGCACCTCCCCGTGGTGGCCGTCGCCCAGGCGTCGCAGCATGTCGGCGATCTCGTCGCCGGCGCCCTTCCCCTGCACTCGTACGCCGCCGAGCACCACCTCCACCGCCGGGAAGCGCGCCGAGAGCACCTTGAGGATGTCCTGCAGGGCCGCCCCGTGCGGGCTGGTCACCACCGCGACGCGCCGGGGAAAGCGCGGCAAGGGCCGCTTGCGCTCCGGTTCGAACAACCCCTCGGCCTGCAAGCGGGCGCGCAGGCGCAGCAGCTGGATGCTGAGCGCCCCCGCGCCGCGCGGCGCCAGCCACTCCGCCACAAGCTGGGCGCGGCCGCGCGGCTCGTAGAGGGTGAGCCGGCCCAGGCACTCCACCTCCGTGCCCTCGGGCGGCATGACGCCGCCGAGGCGGGCCAGCGCGCCGCGGAACATCACTGCCGGGAACACCGCCCGCGCGTCGCGCAGCGAAAAGTAGGCGTGCCCGGAGGAGGCCAGGCTGAGGTCGGTGATCTCCCCGATCACCCGCAGCAGCGGGAAGTTCTTCTCCAGAAGCTCGCGCACCCGGCCCGCCAGCTCGCCCACCGAGAGGGCCAGCTCCGAGCCCGCGAAGAGGTCAATGGGGGCCTGCTCCATGACGGCCGACCATAGCAGAAGCTACCCCGATGGGAAAGACCGCGACCGGCCGCGCTCATCGCTCTTTCGCGCTCGAACCATCTCCATCAGGGCGAAGGGCCAGAGCGCTTGCATGCGAGGCGGGGTTGCGGTACGGGTCAAGCCAGCATGCGCCTCGATCTCGACGACATTCCCGAGCTTCCCGCCGAGGGCGCGGAGATGGGCCTGCGCCCGCGGCACCACCTCGACCTGCCGCTCGCCGGAGGTCGGGTGCCGCTGGTGTGGTGCGAATCCGGCCACGGGCGGCCGGTGCTTCTTCTCCCGGAGCCCTTCGCTTCTGTCAGCGCCTCCTGGGGAATGCTGACGGCCCTGCCGGAGTCGCTGCGGGCGCTGCTCGTCGAGACTGTCCCCCTGGTCGACGCCGCCGTGAAGCCGCCGGGCGACCCCACCCTGGATTCGCTTTCGAAGATGCTCGGCGCGGTCATGACAGCGCTCGAGCTGGAGCGGCCGCTTTTGGTTTGCGAGGGTGCCTTGGGACTGGCGGCGCTGCACCTAACCCTCGACCGGCCGGCGTCGGTGGCGGGGCTGGTGCTCATCGATTGTTCCTTCGAGCCGCGTCGATCGCCGAGCTTTTTGCGCCGGATGTTCTCGCGAAAATCCTCGGACACCCGCGCGGCGCGGAGCATCAGCCGCCACCCGGTGGCGCAGGCGCTGGCCGGGCTCGCCTATGCCGACCCAGCCGTGGTGTCGCGCCTGGAGCTGCGGGAGCGGGCCGAGCCGCTGTCGACCGTGCCCGGGGCGCTCTCGTTCCTGCGCTGGCGCTCGTGGGTGGAGTCCCCCGCCTTCGCCGCCGGCCTCCTCTCGGAGCTGCGGGCGCGGGCCGGAAAGCCGTTGCCGGTGCCGCTCCGCCTGCTGTTCGGCGAGCGCGGGGCCCCGGCCCGGCGGGCCGCCGGCGAGGAGGTGGCCCGCGGTTTTCCCGGGGCCGAGGTCTTCGTGGCCGAGCAGTCGTCCCACTCCGTCCACGCCGAGAAACCCCCATGGACCGCGCGCATCATCGCCGAGGCCGCCGGCCTGTCGCCCCGATCCTGATCGCGAGCGTCCTTTTCGGGCTCGGGGCCGGGTCGGGGTGTCATCATCGGATCGTGCGCCAGGGCGAGGTCGACGTCCGCGCCGTGGCGGCCCAGGCCGAGCGCGTGAGCGCGGCGCGCGGCTTGCCTTTCTTGCGCCCGGTGACGGTGGGGCTGGCCGAAGAGCGAGAGCTTCGCTCCCTGGCCCGGGCGGAGGCCCGGCAGGACGCGGGTCGGTCGGCGGCCCGCGCGCGGCTGCTTTCGCACCTCTCGCTGCTTCCCGCCGGGAGCGACGCGGGCGCCGCCCGGCAAGCCATCCTGGAGAGCCAGCCCGCGGGCTTCTACCTGGCCGGCGCTGACCGCTTGCAGCTCGTCCGGCGTCCGACGGTGCGCGGCGAGATCCTGGAAGTAGCCGGCGCCTTCACCGGCCGCGACCTGGTCTTCGGCGAGATCGTGGGCCACGAGCTTGCGCATGCCTTGCAGGACCAGCACTTTGGCCTGGAGCGCCCTCCCTCCGACCCGCCCTCGCAGGACGCGGAGCTGGCCTGGGCGGCGCTGGTCGAGGGTGACGCCTTGCTGGCCTCGTTCGCGCTCGGGCCCGGGGCCCTGTTCTTCGACGAGGAGGGGTTTTTACGCTTCGCGGCGAAGAACGCCCCGGCCCTCGGGGAGGACCTCCCGGCCTTCGAGGAAGAGCGCTTCAAGTTCCCCTATCTTTCAGGTGGGAACTTTGCGCTTTTTCTGCGCCGCCGGGGTGGCACGGAGGCCCTCGACCGGGCCTTCGAAAGGCCGCCGCTCTCCAGCGCAGAGATCCTGGCTCCCGAACGCTACCTCTCGGGCGCCGCCCCGCGCCTCCCCGATCTGGACGGCATCGACTACGGTGTGTTTCCTCTCACCCCCGCCATCTTCGAGACCCTGGGGGTCTTCGGGATCCAGTTCCTGGTCGACACTCCTGATCCGCAGGCGCTGGCCGCGTCCTGGGTCGGCGACCGCGCCGCGCTCCTCGATGCCCCGGCCGGGGACAGGACGGCGGTGCTATGGGTCTCCGACTGGACCACGCCGGCCGCGGCGGTGGCCGTATTCGACGGGCTGGCCATGCGCCTCGAGAGGCGCATGGGACCGCCTACGGAAGCGGAGGCGGAGCGGCTCGCCTGGACACGGCCCGAGGGAACGCTTCGCCTGGAGGTCTCGGGCGAGCGTGTGGTGTGGCTGGATGATTCGGCGGGAGACGACGGTTATGGCTTGTGGAACGCGGCATATCGAGCGCCGGCGCGGGCGCTGTCGTCTCCGATTTTCAAGAAACCCGAGGGGGAACCGATGGCAGTCTCGGACGCCGTGCGGGCCGAGCCCTCCGCCGCGCCGGCTTCTCCGGGGCCCGAACCGTTGCTGCGCCTGGCCGGAGAGGGCGCCGAGGCCAGCTTTCAGTCCGTGCTCGACGTCCGTTTTCGGCAGGCCGAGCTCGATGGCTCCTCGGGCGCCACGGTGGCGGCGCTCAAGGCCCGGCTGCGGGGTCACATCACCCGGGCCATCGACCTGGGCCTGGCCGTACAGCTCGAGTGCAACGGGATCGACGATCTGCTGGAGGACGCCTACCTCTCCTTTTCGCCCGTGTCGCCGCAGCTCTTGTACCTGGGGAACTTCCGCGCCGGGCGCTTCCGCGTGCCGTTCGCCTTCGAGCGGGGGCTCGCGGAGGAGCTGCGAATGCTCGGGTGGCTCTCCCTGCCCGAGCGGGAGCTGGCCCCCGACCGGCGCGCCGGGATGGGCTACCAGCTCGATCTCTCGCGCTACCGTGTCCCGCTGCGCCTCGACCTCGGGCTGCACGAGGGAGAGCCTGCGGGCGCGGGGCAGGGGCCGCTGTTCGCCGCGCGGTTCTCGCTCGAGCCGCTGCGCCTTCGCGCCGGGCTGTTCGTGCGCGCCGGGCTGGGGGTGCTGTACGAGCGCAACCATCAGGCCGACTCGGGCGAGCGGCGCCCCCTGCTCGCCGTGGCCGCCGATGCCGGGCTGGGTCTTCACCCGTTCTCGCTGGAGGCGGAGGCGCTGTGGTTCGATCGCGCGGCCGGCGGCGGCGCCGAAGCCCACGGGTTCAGCGTGACCGCCGGCGTCGAGCTCTTGCCGGAGTTCATGCGGGTGCTCTTCCGCTACGCCGAGCTTTCCCTGCCCGGGTCCGCGCTGAGGCGCGAGTACGGCCTGGGCGCGCACCTGTTCTACTTCGGCCAGCGTTTCCGCCTGTCCTACTTCCTGCTCGCTCCGCGGGCCTCCTCGCAGCCGGAGGCCTTCTACCACCAGGTCTCGTTCCAGGCGGTCCTGTAATCACCACCCGAGGGATATGAAGCGCTCCCGCGGCTCGCGGTCCTGCATCAGCACAACAGGTTCTCCCGCGCCAGCGAACGGTACCCCTCGCGCCCCACCACCAGGTGATCCAGCACCCGCACCCCGAGCAGCGCCCCCGCCCGCACCATCCGGCTGGTGAGCTCGACGTCGTCTCGGCTGGGGGTGGGGTCGCCCGAGGGGTGGTTGTGCACCAGGATGACGGCCGGCGAGCGGTGCAGCAGGCAGGCCGAGAACAGGCGCTTGGGATCGGCCGGGCAGGCGTTCCACGAGCCATCGGCCACCTTGAGCCACAGCAGGGGCCGGTTGCGGCCGTCGAGGAGCAAGGCGTGGATGGTCTCGCGGTCCAGATCCGAAAGCCGCGCCCGGGCGAACTCGGCCACCTCCTCCGGTGAGGTGATGGCCCGGCCCGCGGGTGGCGGCGGCGAGAGCAGGCGCCGGCCCAGCTCCGCCGCGGCCAGCAGGCGCAGCGCCTGGGTCTTGCCGAGCCGGCCGGGCTGCATCAGCACATGGCAGGGGACCCGCCCCAGGCCCGCGGCCCCGCCGGCCTCGGCCAGGATCTCCTCCGCGGCCTGGACCTGGCGCGGGCGTTCGGCGCCGATGAGGAGCAGCAGAAGATCGCGATCCGACAGTGATTCGCACCCCTCTCCGAGGAGACGGGCGCGGGCTGCGGCTAAAGACGTCGACCTTGCGAACATGGCATCCTCCGGATGTTGTTCTTTTGATAAAGGATGCAATTTCCGCGCCATGGATTTTTAGGGCGCAAGTGCTTGATATTATTGAACCAGTTTTTTGGGGATGCCTGCCGTCGTCCGGATTTCAGATGGCATGTAAGAAATCCGGACAGCGAGCAGGCGAGGCAGAACGGCCTGGTCGCGCAAAGATGCATTTTTTACAACGCGAATCTTGCGTCAGGAGACGCTATTCGTTCTCCAGCGCCTCCTGGACTTTTGCCGCCAGTTCGTTCTGCGTGAAGGGCTTCTGCAAGAAGTGCACGCCCTCGTCCAGCACGCCGTGGTGCGCGATGACGTTCGCCGTATAGCCCGACATGAACAGGCGCCGGATGGCGGGGTAGATGGACATGAGGTTCTTGGCCAGGTCGCGGCCGTTCATCTCGGGCATGACCACGTCGGTTATGAGCAGATCGATTTGCCCCTCGTGCTCGCGGGCCAGGCGGATGGCCTCTCCCGGCGTGGCGGCCGGGATCACCGTATAGCCAAGCCCTTCCAGCATCCGCTGGCAAAGCGTCCGAAACGATGGCTCGTCCTCCACCACCAGGATCGTCTCGCCGCCCGCCGATGGCGCCGGGGTCGGGGCCTGTCTGGGTTCGGGCATGGCTTTGGCCTTCTCGGTGTGGCGCGGCAGGTAGATCTTGAAGGTCGTCCCCTGGCCCGGCTCGCTGTAGACGTTGATGAAGCCGTCGTTCTGCCGCACGATGCCGTAGACCGTGGCCAGTCCCAGGCCGGTGCCCTTGCCCACCTCCTTGGTGGTGAAGAAAGGCTCGAACAGGTGGCTGCGGGTCTCGGCGTCCATGCCGCAACCGTCGTCGCTCACGGCCAGCATCACGTACTCGCCGGGCGAAATCCCGGGATGGTCGGCGCAGTACTCCGCGCTCAACGTGACGTTGTTCGTCTCGATGGTGACCTTGCCCGTGTCGGCAATGGCGTCCCGGGCGTTGACGCACAGGTTGGCCAGGACCTGGTCCACCTGCGCCGGGTCGATCGCGACGCGCCACAGGTCGGCCCCCGGCCGCCAGGCCAGGTCGATGTCCTCGCCGATGAGCCGGCGCAGCATCTGGAGCGTGCCCGCCACCTTGTCGTTGAGGTCGAGCACCCGCAGGGTCACGGTCTGCTTGCGGGCGAACGCCAGCAACTGGCGCGTGAGGTCGGCCGAGCGCTCGGCGGCCTGGCGGATCTCCTGGAGGGACTCTCGCAGCGGATGGTCAGGCTCGAGCCGCTCCAGGGCCAGCTCGGCATGGCCCAGGATGACCCCCAGCATGTTGTTGAAATCATGGGCCACGCCGCCCGCCAGGCGGCCGATCGATTCCATCTTTTGTGCCTGCATGAGCTGCGCCTGCAGCTTGGCCTGCTCCTCCTCCGCCCGCTTGCGATCGCTGATGTCGAGGAACGCCCCCACCAGGCCCGCCACCTTCCCGGCGCTGTCCAGGAAGAAGTCCTTGGCGAAGATGACGGGGTGTATTTTGCCGTCCTTGGCCTTCACCTTGAACTCGTACGTCTGGTGCTCCCTGCGCCGCATGAGCTCCAGATCCATCTGGTGATACTTCTCGGCGAGTTCGCCCGGCCAGAGCTCATGCACGGTCTTGCCCTTGATCTGTTCGGAGGTCACGCCCATGATCTCGGTGAAGGTGTCGTTGCACCCGAGGTACCGGCCCTGGCTGTCCTTGTAGAAAACCGCCACGGGTATGGCGCGCAAGAGAGACGCGATGAACTGGATCTTTTCGTTCAGGGCCTGTTCGGCCCGCTTGCGCTCGGTGATGTCCTGCGACAGGCCGAGCACCTCCGTGATCTTGCCTTCCCGGTTCCGCACCGGCGAGAGCCGCGCGTCGATCCACCGGTCCTGGCCGGGAAAACGCTCGAGGAGTTCTGATGAGAAGGTCTTCCCGGAGGAGATGACGGCGCGGATGGCCTGTAGGTGACGCTTGGCGAACTCCGGCAAGTAGAGCTCGCTCAGGTGCTTTCCCGCCACCGCCGCGGCGCCGCCCGGGAACATGGCCGCCGCGGTCGGGTTCAGGTACTTCACGAACCCCTGTTCGTCGATGAGGTAGATCATCTCGGGGGAGGACTCGGCCAGCGCGCGATACTTTTCTTCGCTCGCAGCCAGCGCAGCCATCGTCTCCATGCGGGAGATGGCGCTGCCGATGATCTCCGCCAGCACGACGATCAACCCGATCTGTTCGTCCGTCCAGGCGTGAGGGGCACGCACGGTGTCGAAACCCATGAACCCCAGCAGGCGCGAATGCTCGTCTCCAAACGGCACCGTCAGCAAGGACCGAATGCCCAGCGTTTGAAGCGCCGCTTTTTCGTTCGCCGCTTCCTCGGACAGCATGGCCACGTCGGGAATATGAAGCGGCTGCCTCCTCGACATCTGGGTCATCCACCAGGGAAACACGCCGGTTGGTTGCCGCTGCAGCTTGTCTTTTTGCGGCGGTACTCCCGCCCTGCACCACTCGTGCGTATTGCTGCAAACCGACAGGTCCTGGGAGAAGCGATAGAGGTAGCTGCGGTCAGCGTCGAATAGATTGCCGAGATCGGACAACATGTTGTCGATGGCCTCGCCAAACGCCTGCAGGTCATTGACCTTTAAGAATGTCAACGACATCCGCGCGATGACCTGGCCAATCGTTTTCTCGAGGCTCGAATTCTTGCCCGCCACGGGTTTGTTCCTCACGCCGCCGCCAAGGTTTGAAAAAAAACTATCGCCTAGGCCCTTGAGATGTCAACGCGAAAGGGGATGCCCGCCGGGTCTTGCCCGGGCGCCGGGTTGTGCGATAATGCCGCCCGACGCGATCGCCCGGACGATCCGGATCCAACCCGGGAGGAGCCATGCGCACTCATCTTTCGGAATGGCAGGCGTTAGCACAACACGCCCAGACGGCGCGCGAGCTGCACTTGCGGGATCTGTTCCGAGAAGATCCCAGGCGCGCCGAGCGCTTTTCGCTGGAGGCGGCCGGCTGGCTGCTCGACTACAGCAAGAACCGCATCACCCAAGAGACCATGGAGCGCCTGCGCGCGCTGGCCCGCGCCTGCGACGTGCCCGGCGCCATCCGGGCCATGTTCGCCGGCGAGCGCATCAACCGCACCGAGAACCGCGCCGTGCTCCACGTGGCGCTGCGCAACCGCTCGAACACGCCCATCCGGGTGGACGGCCAGGACGTCATGCCCGCGGTGAACGGAGTGCTCGAGCGCATGGCGGCCTTCGCCCGCCAGGTGCGCGATGGATCCTGGACCGGCTACCGCAGCCGCCGCCCCGTCCGCAACATCGTCAACCTGGGGATCGGCGGCTCCGATCTCGGCCCGGCCATGGCCGCCGAGGCGCTGCGCTTCTACTCCGACCGGCGTCTGCGGGTGCGCTTCGTCTCCAATGTGGACGGGACCCACCTGGCCGAGACCCTGCTCGGCCTCGAGCCGGTCGAGACCCTGTTCGTGGTGGCCTCCAAGACCTTCACCACGCAGGAGACCATGACCAACGCCGAGAGCGCCCGCCGCTGGCTCTTGCGCGCGCTCAAGGATGACGCGGCGGTGTCGCGGCACTTCGTGGCGGTGTCCACCAACCGCGAGGCGGTGAGCCGCTTCGGCATCGATCCGCAGAACATGTTCGAGTTCTGGGACTGGGTGGGCGGGCGCTACTCGCTGTGCTCGGCCATCGGCCTGCCGCTCATGATCGCCATCGGCCCGGAGAACTTCTTCCGCATGCTGGACGGCTTTCACGCCATGGATCGGCACTTCGCCGAGGCGCCCCTGGAGAAGAACCTCCCCGTCACCCTGGCCCTGCTCGGGGTGTGGTACCGCAACTTCCTTTCCGCCGAGAGCCACGCGGTGCTGCCCTACGATCAGTACCTGGCGCGCTTCCCGGCCTACTTGCAGCAGCTCGACATGGAGAGCAACGGCAAGGGTGTCGACCGCCAGGGGCGCCCGGTCGACTGCGCCACCGGCCCCATCCTGTGGGGCGAGCCGGGCACCAACGGCCAGCACGCCTTCTTCCAGCTCATCCACCAGGGGACCGCGCTGGTCCCCGCCGACTTCATCGGCTTCTGCCGCTCGCTGAACGACGTCGGCGATCACCACCTGAAACTCATGTCGAACTTCGTGGCCCAGACCGAGGCGCTGGCCTTCGGCAAGACCGCCGCCGAGGCGGCCGCCGAGAAAGTCCCGCCCGAGCTCGTCCCCCACAAGACCTTCCCTGGCAACCGCCCCAGCAACACCCTGCTGGCCGACGCGCTCACCCCGGACGCACTGGGCGCGCTGATCGCCCTCTACGAGCACAAGGTGTTCGTGCAAGGCGTGATCTGGGACGTGTTCTCCTTCGATCAGTGGGGCGTGGAGCTGGGCAAGGTGCTGGCCAAGAAGGTCCTGGACGAGCTCTCCGCCGGCGCCGAGCCGCAGCTTTCGCACGACAGCTCCACCAATGCGATTGTCCGGCGCCTGCGCGCGCGCCGCTACCCGGCGCTGGAATAGCGCCCCATGGGACGACGCGCCCCGGGACCGGACCCGCTCTTGAAGCGGGTCGTGTGCGTGAGAGCGGCGCGGCTGGCCGCGCTGCCGCAAGAGCGGGTGCGGCCCGGCGCGACAAAACGGAGGCAGACATGACCGGAAAACTGGAAGGAAAGCTGGCCCTCATCACCGGCGCGAGCCGTGGCATCGGCGAGGCCATCGCCCGCGCCTACCTGGCCGAGGGGGCGCGCCTGGTCCTGGTATCGCGCAAGGCGGAGGCCCTGGAGCAAGCCGTCGCCCGCCTGGCCGCTCCCGCCGGGCGGGTGTGGACTCGCGCCTGCCACGTGGGGCAGCTCGCCGCGCTCGACGAGCTGGTGGCCTTCTGCGAGCAGGGGCCGGGCCTGCCCGACATCCTGGTCAACAACGCCGGCACCAACCCGCACTTCGGGCCGCTCTTCGAGTGCACCAGCGAGCTCTTCGACAAGATCTTCGAGGTCAACCTCAAGGGGCCCTTCGAGCTTTCGCGCCGGCTGTGCCAGCGCTGGATCGCGGCGGGGCGGCCCGGCTGCGTCATCCACATCGCCTCCATTCTGGGCCAGCGCGCCGCGCCGCTGCAGGGCGTGTACGGCATGACCAAGGCGGCGCTGATCTCGCTCACCCGCAGCATGTCGTTCGAGCTGGGGCGGCAGGGTATCCGGGTGAACGCCATCGCCCCGGGGCTCATCGAGACCCGCCTCTCGCAGGCGCTGGTGGGAAGCCCCGACATCCTCAAGCTCTTCACCGACCGCACCGGCCTGGGGCGCCACGGGCAGCCGCAGGAGATCGCCGGGGCGGCGGTGTTTCTGGCCTCGGACGACGCGGCCTACATCAACGGCGCTACCCTGAACGTGGACGGGGGCTACGGGGTGTCCTGAGCCGGCGCGCGACCCCAGTCGAGCACGGGCAGGCCGCGGCGCCGGGCCTCGCGGCGCAGGCGGGGGTCGGGGTTCACCACCCGCGGGTTCCCGACCCGGAGCAGGATGGGCAGGTCGGTGATGCTGTCGCCGTAGTAGTAGCAGGTCTTCAGATCGACGCCTCGGCGCTCGGCCAGGCGCTCGGCGTAGTGGACCTTGCCCTCGCCGTAGCACACCGGCGGCACCACCTCGCCGGTGAAGCGGCCATCGCGCACCTCGTAGCGGGTGGAGAGGATCTCGTCCATGCCGAACAGCCGGGCCGCCGCCCCGGCCTCGTAGGGCGAGGACGAACTCAGGATGGCGAGGACATGGCCCTCTCGCCGGTGTTCTTCCACCGCCGCCCGGGCGCCGGGGGCGACGTGCGGCACCACCTCCTCGGCGAACCAATCCTCGGTCCAGCGGCGCACCGTCTCCTCGGGGAGACCCTTCACCGTCTGCAGCGCCTTGCGCATGGCGCGCTCGATGTTGACGAGCCCGAAGCGGTAGGCCGCCAGGTAGAACCCCGCCTCGACGACCTGGAAGCGGCTGATGCGTCCCAGGCGTCGCTCGCGCCGCATCCACAGCCGGCCGGAGTTGACCGCGAGCAGCGTGCCGTCGAGGTCGAAGAAGGCGATGGGCTTCACGGGGCCGAGTCTTGCGAAATTTCGAGCGTCGCGCAAGCGCCGAAAACCGTTTGCATCCGGGAGCGGGGCCGGTATCTTGAGGTGCATGCCGTACCGGAGGTGAATCCATGAGCCCGTATTCCTTTCTCACCGCCGAACGCGAAGGCGGCGTGATGTCGGTGGGTCTCCACCGGCCCGACAAGCGCAACGCCTTCTCGGTGCAGATGTTGCGGGAGCTGGCCGAGGCCTACACGGAGTTCGAGCACGACCGGGAGGCGCGGGTGCTACTGCTCTTCGCCCACGGGCAGCACTTTACCGGCGGGCTCGATCTGGCCGAGGTGGGCCCGGCGGTGGCCGGCGGCGAGCCGCTCATCCCGGACGCTCTCGTCGACCCGCTCGACCTGCGGCCGCCGCGGCGCACCAAGCCGGTGGTGTGCGCGGCGCAGGGCTGGTGCCTCACCATCGGGGTGGAACTTCTGCTGGCCTCGGACATCCGCCTGTGCGGAAGCGACGCGCGCCTGGCCCAGATGGAAGTGAAGCGCGGCATCATGCCCTTCGGCGGGGCCACCCTGCGCCTGCCGAGATTGTGCGGCTGGGGCAACGGCATGCGCTGGCTGCTTTCCGGCGGCACGTTCGACGCCGCCGAGGCGCTGCGCATCGGGCTGGTGCAGGAGGTGGTCGAGCCGGCGCGCTTGCTGGATCGCGCCCGGGAGATCGCCGCCGAGGTGGCCGCCCAGGCGCCGCTGGCGGTGCAGGCCTGCCTGCGCTCCGCCCGGCTGGCCCAGGAGCAGGGCGACCGCGCGGCCGTGGCGGAATTCGAGAAGGAGGTGCGCGCCCTGATGGCCACCGAGGACGCCGCCGAGGGCCTGATGAGCTTCATCGAGCGCAGGGCGGCGCGTTTTACGGGGCGCTAGCGGTTATGCCCGTCGATTCTGCGGCAAATCGGAAGAGCGCGTCTGGCTGCGCTTGCTCCAGGGGTCATCGCAGCCAGACGCAACAGACAATGGTCTGACCGTTGCCAACCGGAGGCGGCATGAGGTTCTACTCGGTGTACCTGACGGCGGCGAGCGCCGCCGAGGCCGAACGCATCGCCACGCGGGTGGTCGGGGAGGGGCTGGCGGCCTGCGCCAACGTGTTTTCACGCGTCCGCTCCATCTACCGCTGGGAGGGCCGGCTCCACCGCGATCCCGAATCGGCCGCCATCCTCAAGACCACCGCGGGGCGGTTGCGCGCGCTGATGTCGCGCATCCGGGAGCTCCACTCCTACCAGGTGCCGTGCATCGTGGCCTGGCCCATCGCCGCCGGCCACCGGCCGTACCTCGAGTGGGTGGCGGCCGAGTGCGCCAGGCGGCCGAAAGCGCCAGCGCGAACGGGCGCGCGTTCTGGTGGCGGTCGCAGGACCGGTAGGGCGAAGCGCAAGGGCTGACCCCGTGCCCACCGTCATCACCCATGCCGTGGTCGGCCTGACGGCGGTGAAGGTGCTCGTGCCGCCGCCGGTCCGGCCTCGGATCTGGCTGGCGGGCATCCTGGCGGCGGTGCTCGCCGATCTCGACTCGTTCGGGTTGTATCTTGGCATTCCCTACGGGCACCCGCTCGGCCACCGCGGCCTCTCTCACTCGCTGCTCTTCGGTCTCTTACTGGGCATGCTGCTCGCGGCCATCCTGCTGCACGGTCGGCCCCGCCAAGAGCAGTTGCGCCTGGGCCTTGTCTTTTCGCTCGCGGCCATGCTGCACGGCACGCTGGACGCGCTGACGAACGGTGGGTTGGGGGTGGCCCTGTTCGCCCCCTTCGACAACGGCCGGATTTTTTTTTCCGTCACGCCCATCGAGGTGTCGCCCATCGGGCTCTCCGGCCCGGCCCTCCGGCGCCTGGTGACTGTGATCGGCAGCGAGGCGTTGTGGGTGTGGCTGCCCTGCGGGCTTCTTATGCTCGTCAGCGTGCTCGTTCGCCGGTTGCGCAGGGAGCGAGGACAGACGTAGCGCGGCTGGAAATCGACGAGGGGCGCGGCTGTCGGCCCGGGTTATTCCCGCACCCGGCCGGTCTTGGGGGGGGGGTAGAACGTCCCGCCGGCGCAGTCGCAGGTGTTGCGCGTGTTGATGCGGATGCGTCCCGAGCCGCCGCCGCCGCCGCCGCCGCCGAGCTTGTCGAAAGTCTCGGGGCACTGCAGCGCCTGGAACTCCTGGCCGTCGCCGCCGGGCACATCGCCGACCGCCCCCGCGCCGCCGTTGCCGCCCTGGGTGAGGCCGTACAGCGCGCAGCCGCGTCCGTCCTTGCCGTCGCCGCCGACCGCCGCGGTGGCCGAGTTCTGGGCGTCCTGGCCAGGATCGCCGAACTCGCCGGCGGAATTGCCGCCGCCGCCGCCGGCGCCGCCGTTGGCGTAGATGCTCCCGGTGACCGTCACCTCGGGGGCCTCCAGCAGCACCGAGCCGCCGCTGCCCCCACCGGCGCCGCCCAGGCACTCGCTCATGCTCTGCCCGTTGCCGCCCTGGCCGCCGCCGCCCCCGGCGTGGATGGCGCCGGAGACGGTCACGCGCACGCCCGCCGAGAACTGCACCGCCCCGCCGCCGCCGCCGCCCTTGCGCGCCTTGCAGCCGTCCTGGCCGGTCTGGCCGCCGAGAAGCGGGGTGATGGTCTGGTTCAGCGCCGCCACGCCGCCGTTCCCACCCGTGGTGCCGTTGCTACCGCCGGCCCCGCCGAACATCCCCGCCGCCTCGCTCTTTTCCGGCGCGCGCGCGCCCGCCCCGCCGCGGGAGCCGCTGCCCGAGAGCGACAGGGTGCCGCTCACCGTCACCGACTCGTAGGCCAGCACCGCCAGGGCGGCTTCCCCGGAGAGGGAGAGGTTCTGCACGGTGAGCCGGTCGAGCTGGCAGCGGCAGATGCGCGGCACGCCCGCCGGCGCCACCAGGGCGCAGTCGCCGAGCGCGGCGCCGGCATGGCAGTCGTTGACGGTGTCGAAGGAGCCCGCGGCGGTCTTGGAAAGCCCGGTGGGGACGAGCTCGCCGAGGTCGGTGTTGTTCGAGGGGATGATGAGGCAGCAACGCGTCTGGCAGCACCCCACCGCGCCGCAGTCGCGTGTGGAGGAGGCGTAGTTGCACTGGCCGCCGCTACAGGTGCCGGGGGTCGAGTAGAAGGTGAGGGTGCTCCCCTGGCAGCTCCCCGCGGGCGGGCTGAGGCAATCGGCGTCCACGCTGCAGCCGCCCTGGGGAAGACAAGACAGCTTGTCGGCGCTCTGGACGTAGCCGCTCTCGCAGGTGCAGGCGGGCTGCTTGTCCAGGCCGACCACGCACACCCCGTGCCCGGAGCATGTCTGGCCGGTGCAGGCGTTGGCCGGCAGACACTCGTCGCCGCGGGCCGAGGGCGTGTAGCCCGGGTCGCACACGCAGGCCCACTCGCCGGATGGCTTTTCACAGTGGCCGTGGCCGGAGCAGCTGTAGGGGCAACCCTCGCTGCCCGAGCAACCGGCATAGAGCAGAAGAATCCCGCCAAGGATGGCTCCAAGGCTTGCGTTCTTCATGGGCACCTCGCTTGCGGATATTATCCGCTTTCGAAAAAGACCAGCATGTAGCAAGGGGGCTGCGCCCCCTTGGACCCCCGCTAGCTCCTCCCGATGATGTCCAGTTCACCGGCGTCCACCCAGATGAGCCGGCAGGTGTTGCAGGCGTCGATCACCACCCGTCCCGGCCCGTGGTAGGGGTAGGTGTCCATCTCGGCGTTGCAGGTCGGGCAACGGATGCGGCGCTCGAGCTCCTCGGGGTTGAGGCGACGATCGGAGAGGCGCGGTCCGTCGTGCAGCGCCCGGCGGAGGTTCACCAGGCGCGAGAAGGCCGTCTGGCTGCACAGGATGCCCCGGCAGTTGGGGCAGCACAGCACCATGTTGTCGAGCACCGAGCCCAGCGAAAGCTCGCGCGCGCACACCGGGCAGCTCGTGCCGCTCTTCCCGCCCAGCAGCCGCACCCCGTCGCGGCTCTCTGCGGGGAAGCGAAAAGTAGAGCAGTGATCGCACACCAGGCAACCGCGCTCCGCCACCGCCCGCATGGGCGCGCCGCAGTTCGGACAGTTGGTGTCGAGCGTCATGGGGCCCTCCCCGCCATCTCAGCGCCACATCTCGTAGAGCACGAAGGCCAGAAGCTCCAGCGCGATCAGGATCACCACCACCCACTCCAGGCGCAGGCTGTTGCGGCTGGAGAGGAAGTCGTACAGGTTGGAGGTGGAGTCGGCCAAAAACTGCAACTTCCGCTCGATGGCCTCCTGGCGCTCGGGCAGGTCGAACATGTCGAACAGCGACTTGTAGAGCTGCTCCAGGCTCTCCGACTCCCAGGTGGCGTCCGGCTTGTCGAACAGCGTCAAGTTGGCCAGCACCGCGTGCCGGGTCTGGCCCAGAAAGCCGATCACCCGCAGGATCTTGCGCGAGGAGATGCGCACCCGGCCCCGCTCGTGCAGCTCGCGAAGATACGGCAGGAAGCGCTGCAGCGCCGCGTCCACCTCCCGCTCCAGGTACTCCAGCGCCACCGACTGGGCCAGCAGGTTGGCGATCACCCGCACCTGGTCGAGCGTCGGCTCGCCGGGCAGCCAGACCTCGTTGAACAGCACCTTCTGCTGCTCGCGGCCGATGTCCACCTGGAGGCGGTCCTCCACCTCCTCCACCAGCGTGGGGTCTTCCAGCGTCTCGCGGACGCGCCCGGCCACCAGCCGCGCCAGCGCCTCGTCGAACGACCAGAACACCACCGCGCCGAAGTTGGTGATGATCACCCGCCGGCTGCTCCCCAGGTCCACCACCAAGGGGTCGGCGTTCAGGATGGCGAACTCGGCGAACCGCTCGCGCACCTTCTTGAGGTCCACCGTCGAGCTGAAGTACCAGGCGCGCAGCGACACTCGCATGTCGGCCTCCAGCTTCGCATCATACCCGTGCCCGGCCGGGGCCTCAAGCGATGAAACCGCGGCACCTCTCGCGGCCGCTGTATGGCGGATTCGTACAGGCTGGCCGCGCTCCGCTGGACCTCGTGAACCCAGATACGAGATGTGCTAGGACGCAAGAATCGGGGTTGGATTTCCTTGAATGCGCAAGTTCGGAAGTCGTCGGAGATACACGACGGTCTTTTCCGCATCTCCTAGAGGGAGGCGAGCATGCAGAACCGAGTGACCGCTCTTCGCGTGGTGGCGAATCTGACGGTGGTGTTGGCGGCAGCCTGGGGCGTGGGAGCGTGCGGAGGCGGTACAAACACCTCCCCAGACGGCAGCGCGGAAAATCAACCACCGGTTGCAAACACCTTTGAACTCTCGGTGCGCGCCGACACGCCGCGGACCATCGTTCTGCAAGGGACCGACCCCGACGGCGATCCCCTGACCTACCGCATCGTGGACCAACCTTACAACGGGACGTTGTCGGGCTCGGGTGACACCTTGACCTATACCCCGAATGCCGGCGAGCTGGGCACGGACTCGTTCACCTACCAGGTGAACGACGGCAAGCTCGACGCCGAGTATCATGGGTTCGTCTTCATCACCATCCAGGAGGCTGGTTATAACGAGCCACCGCAGCCGGGTGACTGGATCGTGGTCACCCAACCCAACCAGCCGGTGGCCATCTCGCTCGCGACGTACGATGCCGATGGTGACGAGCTGAGCTACGCCATCTTCACCCAGCCGGCGCACGGCACGCTCTCCGGCTCGGGGAGCGAGCGGACCTACACTCCGTCCAAAGACTGGATCGGCAGCGACGAGTTCGTGTTTTCCGTAGACGATGGCCGCGGGCCGGCCACGGCCACCGTGACGGTGGTGGTGACCCCCAAACCGGTTTTCGGCGAGATGACCGAGGAGGAGCGCACCGCGGCGCTCTCACAGATCACCAGCCGAGTCGCCGCGGCGCCGGCCCTCTCTTCAGCGGCCGACCTGCGCGCCCTGGAGAGTGCCGTGCGCGGCGTCGCCGGCGTGGTTTTCGTAGGCTCCGATCGGAACGGCGTGTTCGGTCAGTTCCGGGACGGCGTGGCCTTCATCGTGGGAGCGGATGCCATGCTGGAGCCGCTGACTCCGGCGCCTGTCTTGCCCATCCCCCAGCTGCCGCCCAGGGCCACGCTCGATGAAGCCCGTGCGGTCGTCGCGCCGGCGGCCTGGCTGAACCATCCGGCGAACCCGCTGGCGATGACCCCCCAGGGCATGGTTCTCCCCGGCAGCAAGACCGCGCTCATCATCTCCGCCTTCGGGAATCATCCCGATTTCCCGCCGGACAACTCCACCAAGCTGAAGGCCATGTTGGATCATGCTGGATACCAGACGACCATCCGCGCCAACGCCGGCATTCTGGACTTCGAGATCGACGGCCTGGTGGGGGTGGTGCACGTCCGCACGCATGGAGGCGTGGGGTCGATCATCAACACAGACGACGAAACCGTGGGGCACCTGGAAGCCTTCTGGACAGCCACGCCGGACAGCGAGCTGCTGCGCGCGGCCAACCGGGCCGAGTTGAACTCTGGCGAACTGGTCATGATGAACGAGAACGTGTCGAGCAGCGCCCGGGAGTGGCACTTCGGCGTGACCGGCAAGTTCATTGAGAACCACTGGAGGTTGGACGACGCCTACGTGCATGCCAGCTCCTGCACGCTGGGCACCTTCGCCCCGTATCAGCCGTCCGCCGGGCAGCGCTATCAGCCCGGCCAGACCGGCCTGCAACGGGCCATCCTGTCCCGCGGCGCCAAGCTGTTTGCCGGCTGGACGGAGCCCACCCACGTGGCCAAGCTGGATCAGGTGGCCAACTACGTGTTCGATCGAATGCTGGGCGAGGATGGCGAGTCGGGGTCCGATGCGCCGCAAGAGACGCCGCTCCAGCGTCCCATGGGAGCGGCGTCGATCAAGAGGGACATGAGCGGCAAGGGCCTCGATCTGGACCACGTCACCACCAGCGACGGCTCCTGGACCTCCGTGTTCCGCTTCATGAAACCCGGAGGAGGTCGTTACACGGTGGACCGGCTGGCGCCGAGCATCACTCACCTGATGGTGGATCCGGACCAGAAGAAGCTCTTCGTGTACGGCGACCTGGAGGTGGCCGGCAGCGTGGACCGGCGTATTTCCATCGGCGGCAACGAGTCCCCGGCGGAATCGGACGGCGATGGCTTCAACTGCAATCTGCCCGGCGGCGCCTCGGGCGACGTGCGCGTGATCGTGGATGGGCGCAAGAGCAACCGAGTGCGCCTGGGTTCTTACTCGGGCACGCTGACCTACACCATCACCGGACCGGGAAGCCTCAAGCAGGTGTGGACCTTCGAGGTGAAAATGCTGGGGGACCTCCACAAGTACCGCGACTGGGCCGGTGAGAATCCAACCACCCACAAGAGCTACCTGCGCCTGATGGCCGATGGCACCCGCGCCACCTTCAACGCCAGCGGCCAGCACAACGACGGCCACTACGACGTGAGCTGGTCGGGCGAGGGCACGCTCACGCCCTTCGTGTCGGAAACCGCCACACCCCCCGACGGTTCGTTCGCCTTGTTCGGGCAATTGAACCCGACCTACCCTGACAATCTGTGGTGGAACATCATGATCTCGCTCTCCGAGGACAAGGGCTTCCGCGAGGTGATCAAGGTCAAGCAGCCCGACGACACCTGGAAGACCATGAACGATCGCCAGGTGGGCTCAGTCTTCCCCCTCGACAACAGCGGCATGATCTCCACGCAGTCCGGCACCGGCTTCTTCGCCCTGAAACAGCCCGCCAGCATCGCCACGGACGGCAGCCTGCCGGACGGCGCCATCGGCCCCGAGGCCATGAATTTCATTGGCGCCGGCGACTACACCGGCTGGAGCTTCCAGCACGAGTTCAAGTGGAGCGGCTTCACCCCTGAGCAGGGCAGCGAGATCGACGACAAGATGCCGCGCTGAGAAATTTTGAACGTTCTTTGAACACGGGCAGACCAAACCGAGAGGAGGAACCGATGAACGCGCGAACCCTGGGGACGGTGGTGTTGGCGGCCCTGCTGTGCGGTTGCGGCGGCTCGAGCAAGGGTGAGGGTGACGGCGGCAGCGACGGCAAGGACGGCAGTAGCGGTACCGACAACGGCGGCGGCGGGACTGTCGAGCTCAACGCCTCGCTGGGCATCTGGCTGACCCAGTACCCCATCACCAAGTCCACCACCTTCAAGGAAGGCCCGGTCAGCGGCTTCTTCATGCTCAAGAAGGACGGCGACGACCTGGCCGGCGCCACGGTGAAGATCAACGGCACCCTCATCCCCGAGGCTCCGGGGCAGTTCCAGTCCCCCGGAAGCTACGATCCGGCCTACGCCGCGGACATCCCCATCGCCCCTGGCGGCACCATGACCATCACCGTCGATGAAAACGGTCACCACCATGAATTTAGCTTCGTCTGCCCGGCGGAGGTCACCATCACCGAGCCGGCCGAGAACACGTCGGTGTCGGTGAACGATCAGATCACCGTGCGCTGGACCGGGACCATCAAGTACCAGAACTCGGTCTACGACCCCATCCTGAACCTGTTCGAGTACGATCCCGACACCGGCACCAACATCTCGCTGCTCGGCTTCGATCCCGGTCCCTACCACCTGAACGAGAACGACACCAGCCTCACCCTGACGCTGCCGGACACCAGCCGGCCGCAGTACTTCGTGGAGCTTTCCATCCCCGGCGATCTCACCCAGAACGACACCGCCATGGGCTACTGCGGGTTGAGACGCCGGGTGCATCTGGTCCGGCAGTGAGCGAAGGACATGTGGCATGAAAGTGTCTATCAAGAGCAAAGCGGTGGTCTGGTCCTGGTGCCTTCTGGCCTCGTTCATCCTGTTCACGATCGGGGCGGGTTGTAGCTCTACGACGTCATCGTCCACCTATTCCGACGAGGAGCTCACGGCCATCTTGGACATGGCGAGTGAAGTCCGCGCCCGCGTGGAGGCGCTGCTGGCCAGCAATGCCAATCCCACCTCGGATCAACTGTTGCAGGTCATCCGGGACGTTCCGGGCGTTTCCGCGTCTGGAACAGGCGAGGGAGCACACGCCTCCGCGTGGGTCGAGCTGGGTTCTGGCAAACCCATCCAGTGGGTGATGATGGATCCCCAACCGAATCTGGTGCAGCCACCGCCTCAGGCGATGCCGGCGCCGTTGCCGCCACCCGGCCAGGGGAACGGCAAGAACTACGCCTTCTTCAATATCGCCTATGCGAGTAGCGTAAATTCCACCCTGTCCAGCATGCTCAGCAACAAAGGATACGTTCGGACTGGCGGGACCACCGGAACCTACAACGAACTTCGTAGCCTGGGCACCCTCAAGGTGCTCTATATCTCCAGCCATTCCACCATTCCAACCCATGGACCGGCGGTTTTCTCGGTCATGCTTGCCGACAAACTGCCGCCCCATGAGAAGGGCAAGCTCAACACGGGCGCGTGGCCGGACGCCATCCGAATGGATCTCCATGAAGGCCGCCTCGGTTTCTGGACGCTTTGCAGCCCGAAACAACCGATTTGCAATGACACCCTCTTCTTCAACGACAAGTTCGCCGGCGCCTATTTTTCCTTCGAGGATGACAGCCTCTTCTTCCTCGACTCATGCCACAGCGGTTCGCCCAGCGCCGAAGACTTCCGCAACACACTCATGTTCTGGGGTCCGAAGCTGACCGTCTATCTGGGCTGGTCCTGGGAAGTGACCTGGCCGGATGGCTGGTACGCGGCCAACTTGTTCTTCGACCGGTGGCTCGGTGCCAACCAACAGCAGCCCGTACCCGATCCGCCGCAGCGGGCCTTCGACGCCAAGAGTGTACTGGCCGAGATGACCGAGAAAAATCTCAACCGCGTGATCGGGGAGGATGGGAAGATCTCGTACCTCAAGGTGTTTCCCGAGAGCAAGATCAACTTCGCCGGCGCGCCCAGCATCCAGCTCATCCAGGTCAAGGAGAAGGACCAGGAGATGAAGATCGGCGGCATCTTCGGCAAGGATCCCGGCTCCGATCGACGCAAGGTGAAATTGGCTGGCCAGGCGCTCGAGGTGAAGGAGTGGAAGGAAGAAGAGATCACCTGCACCCTGCCGAAGAGCAGCGGCGGCTCTCAGGTGGACGTGGAGATCAGCGCCGACGATCACGAGGGCAACAAGGTCCAGATCACCGAGTGGACGGTCAAATTCAAGCACGAGGGCCACAGCGAGATGAAGGACACCGACACCGGCGAGGTGTTCGCCAGCTCGGACGGTACCTACACCTTCGACGTGAAGTTCCGCGCCGACGTCCACGAGTACCGCGAGGAGGCGGGCCAGGAGCCCATGAACAAGGTGATCGTCCCCTTCGAGATCGAGGACGACGGCAGCATGTCCTGGAGCGGCACGGCCCGCTTCAAGGACCAGACCGAACCCTTCTCCGGCACCACCAGCAACCTCTACGACATCGACTACACCGACCCCGCCTGGCCCGGCAACCTCCCGGCCGATACCGACCTTTTGGCCGGCGAGGGTTACATCGACATGAACACCAGGAAGCTCTATCTGTTCCTGGTCGGGGTCGGTGACGACAGCGGCAGCGGCACCTACAACCTGGGCCCCCAGACCGACTGTCAGTACGAGCACGACCAGTACACCAACCGGGTGTACCTGGTCTTCAATCTCGACGAGAACTTCGAGATCGAAAACAACTCCTGCACCGACCAGATCACGGACCAGGATGGACAGTTCACGTACAGCGGCACCCGCTCATGGGAGTTCACCACCCGCTCACCGCCGGACAAGGACGCCGCGCGCTAGCACGGTTCGACGAGGAACCGGCAAGAGACTGGCGGGAACGGCTGGCGGAAACATTAAGGAGGAAGGGCATGCGCCACCTATCATGGATGACTCTGTGTCTTGTTGTGTTTTGCGGCTCTCCGGTCCCGGCCGCCGGCCCACAGCCGCCGGCCGACTGGAACAAGCCGAAGGCCCTGGCTCCGGCGAACGGCGAGGGGCAGGTATCGTTCCAGCACGGGGGCAAGGCCATCACCCTGCCGCTGCAACACATCTCTATCGACAAGGAGGACGACCTATTCCTGGTCGAGCTCCGATACGTGGACGCGAAGCAGGAGAACCGCCTGGAGATATTCTTCGGTAGCTCGCCCAGGCTGGGAAAGAACGATCCGCGCACCATCACCGGGTTCACCGTCAACACCAAGGCCGGGGGCCTCTCTCGCGCTGCCGCCAACAAGACGAAGTGCGTGTGGGCGGCGCTGGAGGTCAAGGAGCGCGAGGTGAGCGGCGCCCTCTCCTGCACCGGCCTGACCGACATGAGCTCTCAAAAGAGCGCGCCGGACGTGACCGAAGTGAAGTTCTCTGGCAAGCTCAAGTAAACCAGGGAGCTTTCCCGCAAAGGAGGTCGCCGTGAAAAAACGCATGATGTGGGTGGCGTGGTTCTTGGCGTTCCCGCTCGCCGCCAATGCCCAGGAGGACGAGGAGGGTTGCAAGGATCACCGCGACATCCCCCGCTACCCCGGCTACTACATCGCGGCGTGTAGCGAGAAGGACTTCACCACCTTCGAGTTCCCGCTCGACAACGATCAGGGAGAGACCAAGGAGGGGCGCTATTTCCGCATCGAGTATCGCCTGAAGGACGGCCAGAAGGACCCGGGGGCGACCGCCATCGCGCGAAACTTCCAGAACGCCTTCCAGAAGAAGGGCGGGAAGATCCTCTACAAGTACGATGATGGCACGAGCGCCGAGAGCACCCTGAGCATGCCGCTCGGAAAATCCGAGCGCTGGATGCTGGTGCGCGCCACGACGGGGGCCTACGACCTCGACATCCTCGACCAGAAGGGCATGGAGCAGAAGGTGGAAGTCTCGGCCAGCGAGATGCTCGAGGCCCTCAACCAGAACGGCTCCATCGCGCTCTACGGCATCCTGTTCGACACCGGCAAGGACACCATCAAGCCCGAGTCCGAGCCGCTGCTCTTAGAGATCGTGAGCCTGCTGAAGACGAACCCCAACCTCAAGCTCTCGGTGGAGGGGCACACCGATAGCCAGGGCCAGGCCAAGTTCAACCAGGTGCTCTCGCAGAAGCGCGCCGAGAGCGTCAAGAAGTTCCTGGTGAAGAAGGGCGTCGCTCAGACCCGCCTCTCTGCCAAGGGTTGGGGGGACACGAAGCCGGTCGAGTCGAACCAGACCGAGGAAGGCCGCGCCAAGAACCGGCGCGTCGAGCTGGTCAAGAAGTAATCACTTTCCTCCCGCGCCTGGTCGCGCTGGCTCCGTTGGTTCCTCAACGAGGCGCAACAGGAAATCCGGTGAAGAGAGGAGCATGCTTGCATGCTCCTCATATCAGCGGATCCAGCAGAAGCTCGGCTGCTGTCAAGGGTGAGCGAAGCGAATCCCGCAGGGACCGAAGGCCCTTGACAGCGCAAGCCGAGCGAAGGCTATGCGCGGCTCGCAAGGCGAGTCCTCCAGGTAGCGGAACCGGCTTGGGGGCGAGCCTTTTCTGGTGAATGCAAGGTTTTATCGAATGCGGAACTTGATTCGGGACGGCGACTTGCGAGATGATGGCGGCGGGCAGGAATCCACCGGGAGAGCGGCCGTGATCGTCGAGTGCAACCAGTGCCACACCCGCTTCAAGGTCGGTGACGACAAGATCGTTCCGGGCGGGGTCAAGGTCCGCTGCTCCAAGTGCAAGACCGTGTTCACCGTCACCAAGGACTCGGCGGCGCAGGCACCGCCCCCGCCGCCCGCCGCCGCGCGTTCCGCCATCCCTCCGGCACCACCCAAGGCCGCGGCGCCGGCCCCGGCCGCGCCAGCGCCCGTGGCGGGAAAAGCGGCTGCGCCTCCCGCTGCGGGGAAGGCCTCACCTCCACCTCCGCCGTTGTCTCCGTTCGATGTCTTCGGGGATGTCCCGGACGACATCTTCGCCTCGCCGACCAAGGTGGGCCCGCCGCCACCGCCGCCGGTCAAGCCGCCGACGTTGCCGCCGCCGCCAGCGGTTCCTGCGGCCTCCCTCGCCGATCAGATCGACCTGGATTCCGATCTGTTGCCGCCCCCCAGTGTAGAGGGCGGGCCTGCGCCTGGTCTACCCTTGCCGAAGGCGCCGCCGGCCGCCATTCGACCGCCGACGGTCCCGCCACGGCCGGCCTCGCCGCCCCCGTTGCAACCGCCCGCCAAGCCAGCCGCACCTGCCAAGCCCGCGGCTCCGGTGTCGAAGCCACCCCCCGTATCTCCGTCAGTGTCCCCACCGGTGCCACCCAGACCGCCACCGCCCCCTCCGCCCATCGCGGGAGGCGGGGAGGATCTGTTTGGCGATCTGCCGCCCATGGCTCCTCCACCGGCGCCTGCGGGAGGGGCAGCCGCGATGGATGATCCTTTTGCCGACCTCGATCGGCCAGGCACGTCGCCTCGGCCGGCGGTCGACTTGCCAGATCCGTTCGGTGGCGGCGACGTTTTTGGTCGTCCTCCCGCGTCTCCCGCCGCGCCCGCCCGCGCCGCGGCTCCCGCGCCGTCCGCGCCCGGGGAGGATCTCTTCGGCGACCTGGGCGACCCGTTTGCCGGCCTTCCCGCGAAGGCCGCTCCGGCCGGATCGGCGCCGGCGACGCCACCGGCGCAAGTTCCGGCTGCCGCGGAGCTGGGCGCCGACCTGTTCCCCGGGGCGCCGCCGCCGGTCGCGGCACCGGCGGCACCGCCACCGGCCGCGGGGGCTGCGAAGCCGGGCGATGATCCCTTCGCCGCGCTCGACGCCGGTCCCTGGGCTGGAGCCGCACCGGCCGGCCAGGACACCGTGGGGCATGATCCCTTCGGAGGGGCCAGCGCGGACGGCCCGGACGATGGAATGGAGCTGGCTCTGGATAGCGACGGCAAGCTCACCGGCAAACCGCCGCCGCCCCCGCCGCCGCCCACTCACACCATCGCGCCGACGCCGAAGGAGCCGGCGGCGACTCCGACGGGGCGCACCGCGCCGCCGCCCATGCAACCGTCGGTCATCGAGGTCCCGGCCAAGCCCAGCGTCGCCTACAAGGTGGCCTTCGCCGTGCTCTCGCTCGTGGTGATCCTGTTCCTGTTCATCGTCTACCGCTCGGGCGGCAAGCCCGATCTGACTCGCTGGTCGACTTACGTGGAGGCATTCACCGGCAAGGCCCCGGAGGACGCTCCGGTGGGGGAAATCCAGGCGGTGCGCGTGTCGCACACCCTGTTCCCCAACCGGCACGGGTATCGGTTGTTGGTCACCTGGGGTGAAGTGGAGAACGGCTCTCGTGAGAATGCGCGCCATCTGGCGGTCAGGACTCAGCTCATGTCGCGCGACCGGCAGATCCTGTCGGAGGCGGTTTTACCCGCCGGGGTGGTGTTCACGCCGCTGGATCTCGTCGCCATGGAGGATCCCGAATCGGTGTTTCAGGCCTATCGTGTGCGGCTACCCGAGGTGGTGGGACGGGAGCTGGCCCCCGCTCAGAGGCTCCCCTTCATGGCGGTGCTGTATGCCCACCCGGAGAGCTTGAAGGATACCTTCTTGCGAGTGGAGGCTGTCTCGAGTTCGGATCCCAACCTGGGGTTGCCCCCAGCTCCCCCGCCCGTACCCGAGCCCGCACCACCGGCCCCGGAGCCGGCGCCGGCTCCCAAGAAGGGCCCGAAAAGCCCCGCACCGGCGGCGGCCCGCCCCGCCACCCCGCCGGCGGGCCCATGAGGACGGTGGATGTCCCGCCCGAGCAGCCGCTTCCAGTCGCTCTTGCGCACGTTGCGATCCCTCCCGGAGCTGGCCATGCGGCGCGAGGTCCTGGCGGAGCGGCTGGTCGACCTGGGCCCTGAGGAATCGCTCGCCTTTCTGGCGGAGGTGGTGGCGGGGATCCCACGACGCCAGCCGCTTTGCCTGTGCGCCCTGGAGGCCGTCGGCGAGACCATCGCCAGCGCTGGCGAGAAGGGACCGCTGTACGAGCTGCTTTCGGACACCTACCGCCTGGCCCGTGAGCGCGAGCTTCCGGCCGTCGTGAACCTGTTCGTCAGCGCCCGGGCGCAACGCGGGCCGGTGGCGCGAGAGGATCTCCCCGTCGATCCCGACCTGCTGCGGCTTCCCCTGGGAGAGCGAAAGTTCCTGGCCCGTGGGCATAACCCGCTCAGGCTCCAGCGGCTGCTCAAGGACCCGGATCCCGCGGTGCTCGTCAACCTGCTACGCAACCCGTCGATCACCGAGCGGGAGGTGGTGAACCTGGCCGCCCGCCGACCGACCCGGGAGGACCTCCAGTGGGAGGTTCACCGCAGCCGTTTCGGGCAGCGCTACCGGGTGCGCCTGGCGCTGGCCCAGAACCCGTACTCGCCGCCCGAACTGGTCCTGAAGATCATCGGGTTCATCTTGAAGAAAGACTTGCGCCGGATCGCCGGTGACGGGGGCTTGCACCCGCGGGTGCGCGCCGAGGCGCAGCGCATCCTCGAGGAGAAGGCCGCGAAGAACGAGCCCGCCACCGAAGCACCCGTGAGCGACTCCGGCGGGGAGGCGTGAGTTCTCGCCGTTCGCGCCCGGTCAGGACCGGCCTGGCCCCCGGCCGCGACCCCGCGTCGCGTTCGACCGCGCCGGCCGCTCTGGCCCGGCGGCAGAGGTGCCCACGGAGGTGCGTCCATGCGCTGGATGCGTTGCGGCGAGTGAGGGGTCGGCGCGGGCGGGATCAGTTCGCGGGATCGGTCGGCGCGCTCTTGGGCGCCGCCTCTTCCGGGGCGGGCGAGGCAGCCGACGGCGCGAGCTTTTTCTCCAGCCAGGCGATCTTCTCCATGGCCAGGTCCAGCTTGCTGCGGGTCACCCGGTACACCTGGGCGTCGGAGCGGGCCTTCCGCTGCGCCGCATCGAGTTTCTTCTTGAGGTCGGCGATCGTC